>JAHDEZ010000044.1 GCA_020628425.1 Hellea sp.
GCCAAGAAAGGCGTCGTCGCGGACAGCCTCTATGCAGACCGGGTGTTACTCGATGCGAACCTGACCCTGGGATTACCGAAATCCATCACCGCGGCGACCGGTATCGACGCCATGGTCCACGCCATTGAGGCCTATACATCGATCATCCAGAAAAACCCGCTTTCCGACGCGCTGGCCCTATCCGCCTTGCGCAAACTTCGAGGGGCCATTGTACGGGCCTGTGAGGATGGCAATGATGTGGATGCGCGCAATGATATGCTCATCGGGGCCATGCTGGCCGGGCAGGCTTTTTCAAACGCGCCTTGTGCGGCCGTTCACGCCCTCGCCTATCCGCTGGGCGGGTTTTTCCATGTGCCCCACGGGCTCTCAAACGCGCTCGTCCTGACTGAGGTCATGAAATATAATCAGCCCAAAGCGGATCATTGGTACGGGGAAATCGCGGCGGATCTGGGTGTCGGGCAAACAGGCACAGATCTGGTGGACGAAATGCTGCGCATTAAAGACGTCACCAAAGTTCCGCAAACCCTCAGCGAGGTAAATATCCCCGGCGACGCCATCCCCATGATGGCCGATGACGCCATGACCAAGACACGGCTTTTGATGAATAATGCCCGAGAAATGACTCTGGAAGCGACCATCAAAATCTATGAGACAATTTTGTGAGTATTACTGACTTTCAGTTTGAACTTGAAAAAAGTTTGCGTGAACTTGAATTATTTGATCTGAAACGAATTTGTGCAGCGGTTTCTCTAAGATTTTTCCCGCTTTATAAATATGCTCACGAACGCGGCAAAGTTCCTTTCGAAACCACGCCGGAATTATTGCGAAGGTCTTTAGGCGATATTATGGAAAATCCGGATGCCTCCCCGGCACCCCCTCCGAACACGGAGTCACAATTTATGGAAACAATCCCACCTATTGCTTTCCCCATTCAAGTTTTAGATGCGTTGAATATGAAATCACCTGAATTTGAGAACGAAGTCGTCGAAGCTCTTCCTTTCCTTATCTATTCTAGTTTGGAAATTTTGATCGACAGCTTACCTGAATCTCGTGACAGATTTAGCGGTGATTTAGCGGGGAACAACAGCCAACTATTCGACAACTATATCGCTTCCCATCCTCTAACAAGTCAGGAACGATTACGATGCGAAAGAGACTTAAAACTGTTGAATGAAAATGTTGACTTAAACCCTTTTGATTTGGAATGTCGGGAATCTGTTATAGACGGTTTTGAACCGGTACAATTTGAAATATGGTAAATCTATGACACGCCCCGCCGCCGAACCGCGCAGCGCCTATCAACACTTTCAGGCCATGCCCACGCGCTGGAACGATAATGACGTTTACGGCCATGTGAATAATTCCGTCTATTATTTCTTTTTCGATACCATCGTGAATTGCTGGCTCATAGAGAACGATATCCTCGAGATTGGCAAAAGCGAGACCATTGGATTGGTAGTGGAAACGGGTTGTAATTTCTTCGCGCCTATTACCTATCCGGATGTAGTCCACGGCGGATTGCGCGTGTCCAAGATTGGCTCAAGCTCCGTCACCTATGAAATCGGGCTATTTGCCAATGACGATGAATCTTGCGCCGCCAAGGGTCACTTCGTCCATGTCTATGTAGATGAAAAAACGAGGCGGCCTGTGAAACTGTCGGATGAAATGCGTGAAAAACTAGGGCATTTGCAATAAGCATGCATCCTTTTTTAATCGCCCTTCTGATTATCGTTATTTTTGTCTTAGTAATCGCGTGGATTTACCGCCCGTCGAAACGGCGAATGCGAGTGGTGAAAAAACAACGTCCAATTAAACCCTCCCAAACCACAAAAACGGTTGAGGCTTTAGAAGCTACACATCTGAACATGGTGCATAATGCCATCGTCAATGACAATTTCGAATGGATGCTTGCTCATCTCGACAGGCTTTCGGACTGCTACCAGGTGCAACACACACTTAGCAAAAACGGCTATCCAGAAATCGCTGGATTTTTGGGCGACTATTTCCAGCTCTATTGCACAGCCGAAAAGGTTGAAGGCGTGGAATGGCTCGATTTGGATTATGATGCCTGTTACCAACAAATGTGGAAAATGGAGCGTGATGCGCACAGTATTGGACTGTTCAAGCGTTTCGTAAATGATATGGAACTATAAGTCCTAATCTGCTATTTTTCTCAGGTTAAATAATGTGGGAGGCAAATATGCGAACAATTTTCTTATCGATATTTATCACTGTCGCAACTTTTCAAACGTCAAATGCCGACATGCTTGATCGGGTCAGCGGGCACTGGGGCTTTGTTTCAGACGATGAGTTTTATTGGATTGAAGGCCCCGGCGTTCGGGAAGGTGATCGCGAGGGGGTTGTTGGCAATTCCAGAATGCGGTGTGACGCGAAAATATCCTGAACTCCACATTGAATTAGAAATTTTCACTTATTGCGTTAGTGAACCAGGGTTACAACGTTTTTTAACAAAGCTCTGTATCTCGGCGATTGAAAAACCTGCATTGCGGGTATTAGAAGCATGACCTTGTACATTATTATCCAGATTTGACCAACCTAGGACCTCTGATGTTTTAGGGTCCAAGTAGAGCTCAAGCTCCAGAGAATCATAGCTGCGCAAAACGCGTCTCACAAATATCACCTTTCCACCAATTTCAACCTCGGTGTTTTCCAAGGTCTTAAATGTTGATGGAATGGTCCCTGATGTGATTTCAACCATTTCAAGATCGCCATTTCTGAGCACTTGCAAAGCAAGTCGCTCTTTGCGCGTCGGCCAAATGTCGCCGCACCGAGCAAAATGCAGGCCTGAAAAAATGATATAATAATCATCAATAGTCAGCCGTTCAGAACTATCCGTATTCAAAACGGAGAGCACGGAAAAATCTTCGCCGTTAAACACAACGAGCTCATCCGTTGGCTCGCCACTCGATGCTTCCCAGGTGGTCACATATCCTGCCATTTCGGACATATTCGTCCTCTCGCTACATGCGGACATTATACCCAACAATACGGCCATGATGACCATCAGACATATTCTCATTTATTTTCCTTCTGCACCGCCGCTCTCATAAAGGACTGCAACTTATTTCTGTCAAGCTTCCCATTTGTCCGAACGCTGGAACATAAATCCACGCCATAAGGTTGGACGTAGCTGATCGCGTCGCGGACGTTTTCCGCGTTTAATCCGCCAGCCAGAAAAACTGGCACCGGGCTCACTTTCACAAATTCTCGGCTAATTTCCCAATTGTGGGTCCGACCCGTGCCGCCCAGTTCCGCAACCGCCGCATTCGGACGCCCCGAGTCGAGTAGGAAGTAATCCACATAGTCTGAATAGACATCAATCAGGTCTAGGGCCGTTTCATCCTCAACATGAATGACTTGAACACGGACTTTATCTCCTAATATCTCAGAAAGCTTTTTCGACTCCAAAGGATCGATATGAGAAACGATCTGAACCGCTGTCGTCTTTGTGAAATCAATGTGGGTTTTAATGCCCTCTGCGGTGGATTCCGATGTCAGAGTGAACGTGGACACCGGCGGAGATACCTTTGATGCTATCTCTTTTATGTCTTGATCAGAAATAACGCCTGGACCCGAGGGCATGTTACCAACTAATCCCAATACATCCGCGCCAGCGGCAATAGCTAACCGCGCTTCATCATTGGATTCAACACAACAGATTTTGACCTTAACTGTCAAAACAAATCAAAGCCCCATCTGCCGTACGGCCAGATCGCGCATGATCTCTTCAGACCCGCCACCAATGGCCATGACTTTGACTTCTCGGTAAATAACTTCGACACGATTGCCGCGCAGATAGCCTGCGCCGCCTAAAATCTGCATGGCCTCACTCGCGACGAACTCCAAAGCCTTGGTCGCAAAGAACTTACCTTTGGAGAGCTCAGCGACCGGCATATGGCCTTGCTCCATGTTCCAGCAAATCATGTTCATATAGCTCTCGACCGCATCAATCTTGGCCGACATGTCGGCGATTTTATGACGAATGACCTGATGTTTGATCAACGGCTTGCCAAAGGTCTCGCGCTCTTTCGCCCATGCGACAGCGTCCTCGAAAGCCGCCTTCATCATGCCCAGACTGCCCGCAATCAGGCTCAGGCGCTCATTGTTGAAGTTATGCATGATGGAGATAAAGCCGTAATCTTCCTGCCCCATCAAATTGGTGGCTGGAACACGAACATCATCAAAGTACAACGTCGCCTGATTGGACGCCCACCAGCCCATTTTCTTCTCCAAAGACGTACGGCTGAACCCAGGCGTATCGGCTTCGACAAAAAAGAGCGATATCCCCATAAGCCCTTCGCCGCCTGTGCGCGCACCAATGACAAAGTAATCCGACTCCATGCCGCCGGTGATAAAGGTCTTGGAACCATTGATGACAAAGTGATTGCCGTCGCGCTTCGCAGTTGTTTTAAGCCGCGCCACATCCGACCCACCACCCGGTTCCGTGATACCGAGGCTGGACCCTTTTTTACCCAGGACAATGTCTTTTAAAACCCGATCCCGAATTTCCGGTGCAGCCAGCTTTTGGATCGGATCCAGTGAAATCCCCCTCCCACCGACAGCCGCGCCAATACCGCCATAACCACACTTGGCCATTTCCTCTGCCGCTATGGCCCGCATGAACGGGTCATCAAATCCGAGCCCACCATATTCCTCATCTATGCCAAATCCGAAAAAGCCCAGCGCACCGAGCTTTTCATGGAGCTCCCAAGGTACATGACCGGCCTCGTCCCAGTCTTGGGCGCAAGGAGTGATTTCTTTTTCCACAAAGCTGCGAACGGTTTCGCGGAAGGCCGCGCGTTCTTCGTTTTCAAATGGGCTCTTCATATGGTCCTCTGTGAATTGTCGAGATTATTTTTTAGCGACCACGCGCAACAGACTAAAGTAATATTTTTGCAGACAGTTTTTCATTTACGCATGGCACTTATTATTTCGTTTTTTTATTTTGTGGTCCAGTGGTTGCACACCTATAGTCTACGAATGACAGACAGACCTAAATCCATTCCGCGCGTTTCTGGTAACAATTTCGATCCCGATGTCATCAAAGCCCGGCAGGATTTTGTGGAAAGCGAAACGGGTGTCGCCATACCCCACCTGTCGGCCATGACCATCGACCCGTCAACACTTGCTGGCAATATTGAGAACCCCATCGGCGCCGGGCAAATCCCTATTGGTCTGGCCGGACCACTATTGATGGACGGTGAACACGCTAAAGGCTGGTTTTACATCCCCATGGCGACGACCGAAGGCACGCTAGTGGCCAGCTATTCCCGGGGCATGCGGATACTGTCCGAAGTGGGTGGGCCAAAAACCACCATTATTGAACGCTATATGCAGAGGGCGCCTGTCTTCCACTGCGAAGACGCCCGCAAAGCGCGTGGTGTCGGGGAATGGATGAAAGCTAATTTCGATCAAATCAAACGGGCCTGCGAAACAACCACCTCCGTGGGCAAGCTCTCCCATATCGAACACTATGGCGTCTCGCGCATGTGGTATACGCGGTTTAACTTCACCACGGGCGATGCCGCCGGACAAAATATGTGCGGTAAGGCCGCTCAGGCCGGGTGTCAGTGGATCATGAAAAATCTGCCCGCTGATTTGGGCAAGGTCACCTATACGCTTTCTGGCGCCATCGACACCGACAAGAAACATTCGCATCTCAATACGCTCAACTCACGTGGCGCAAGGGTTGTGGTCGAAGCCGTCATCCCGCGCGATCTCATGATGGCCAAAACCCGCGCCGATACACGGGATATGTACCGGACCCGTCAGATTTCCATGCTGGGCGGGCAGCTGGCGGGCACGGTCAATAATGGCGTCCATGCCGCCAATGGTATTGCGGCCATGTTTGTGGCCACAGGCCAAGACGAAGCCAATGTGGCCGAGAGCCATGCTGGATTGTCTTATCTGGAGCTAAGAGACAATGACGACCTCTATTGGTCGCTCACTTTGCCCTCTATTATTGCAGCCACATATGGCGGCGGGACGGGCCTTGCGACACAAAGGGAATGTCTCGAGATTATGGATTGTTACGGCTCGGGTAAGGTCGAGAAACTCATCGAGATTATTGCCGGAACCGTGCTCGCCGGAGAGCTGTCTTTGTCGGCTGCGGTCGTCGCCAATGAATGGGTCGAGAGCCATGACAAACATGGCCGGAACAGGCCTTAATACCTAAAGGGGAGGCTATGAAAAAATTACTCTTATCGGCAGCGCTGGTGCTAGGTGCCTGCCAAAGCGAGACAGGACAGCAACACCCGGATGTCACTATTTATCCTGCTCAGTCCGTCGTAACTATGGGCTCAGAACGGTCTGTCGAAACCGCCGTCGCTGTTGAAGACGGGAAAATCGTCGGCGTCGGAAATCTTGAGAGTTTGACCACGGAATTTTCCGGCTCTCAGGTAGATGAAACCTTTAAAGACAAAACCATCATGCCGGGACTAATTGACCCCCATATGCATGTCTTGCTAGGTGGGTTGTTCTACGCCCAGCCCTTTGCGCCGCCCTGGCCCATGGCGATGCCGGATGGCATGTCGCCGGGCTATGAGAACAGGTCTAAATTTCTGCGCCGCCTGGAAGAGATCGTAGAAGAAACGCCTGAAGAACGGGAAGTCGTTCTGGTCTATGGCTATCATAATCTCGTGCAAGGAGATATCGACCGGCATACGCTGGATACAGTGTCGCCAGAGCGGCCTCTCATAGTTTGGCATTACTCCGGACATGATTTCTATCTTAATTCAGCGGCTCTTGATTATATCGGAGCAACCCCGGCCCTTAAAGAAGAGTTCCATGGTGTAGACCTCGACAAGGACGGAGAGCTAACCGGGCGCATTTACGAAGACGCCGCTATGCACGTTTTTGAGAACGTCGCAGATCAAGTTTTTAGACCACAGGATATTGCCCGGGGACTAAACACCTACTTTGCAATCATGCGCAAAAATGGAATCACAACGACCGCAGATTTAGGTTACGGCATTTTTGGCCGGCAACGTGAAAACCTGACCATTGCCGGGTTTTGGTCCAAGGATAAAAACGCGTTTAATCTCTACCTAATTCCCGAACACCGAGCCTTTACGGCTGAGTTTGGCGATCAGGCCCCACAAGTCATTAAGAAACTGGTCAGCGGAGAGATGACGGCCCCTGCACCTGTCCTGCCTCGGGTCAAATTTTTCACGGACGGGGCGTTTTACTCTCAGACCATGCGGCTCTCTCCACCCGGCTATCTGGCGGGGCAGAGCAAAGGCACAGAGGGCCTTTGGGTAACCCAGCCGGGCGCGCTTTATCCGACTATGAAACCCTATCTGGAAGCGGGTCTATCGGCTCATGTTCACTCCAACGGAGACGCGGCGCAAGGCGAAACACTAAAGGCTTTTAAACAGGCCCGAGAGGCCGGTTTTGAGCAGAATGATTTTGTGGTGGAGCATGCAGCTTTGTTCCGACGTCAGGATGTCAATCTGGCTAAAGAGACGGACGCCATGATTTCTGCGGCCAGCCATTATGTGAATTACATGGGATTTAGCTATAGTTCGCCTCTTGGAGAGAATTATGATCGCATTCATCCTTTGGCCGAACTCAATAAGCCAGAATTCGAGTTAAAGACATACCCGACAGAAGAAGAAATAAGAAATTCTCAGGCGATATCTATTACAGATAAAGATGGGAACACAGTTGTCTTACCCAATCGGGAAATAATTCAAATGGAACGACCTATCGCCATCACATTACATTCTGATGCGCCTTTGGCACCGCCGGATCCGCTATTAGCGGCATCCAAACATGTTACGCGGGATACCAGAGAAGGTCGTTCATTTGTTTCCGTTCAGGCACTCCCTCCCTATGATGCCCTTGAAGCCATCACGATTGACGCCGCGACCGTATTAGGACTGGAGGACAAAATTGGGTCCATTGAAATCGGCAAGACTGCGGATTTTACCATTTTGGACGCCAATCCTCTCAAAACCGACCCGGCCAAATGGGATGATATCGGCATATGGGGGGTTGTTCTTGAGGGGAAGCTTAGGCCGATAGAATAATTTTTTTCCGTCATCCTAGGGCTTTTCCCTAGGATCCAAAACGCATTTTACGGCCTGAGAACGGATACTCGAAATCGGGCCTATGATTACGGATTACGGATTACGGGTATGAGATCCACTCATTACCCAGTACCAAAGATTTTTCAATTTTCGCTTACGGATTCTGACAGGCCATTATCATATTTCCAATGGAGTCAAATTTTTCTTCACCAAATTTTTCAGTAAGCTGTTTTTGCATTACTTCCGGATCTTTGGACTTAAAGCTGTCTGTCAGAAACACAATGTTTTCATCTTCGAGATTTTCATCAAATGACGTGTAAAGACAGTTACATCGATCGACGATTTCTGGTTTATATTCATTTAGAAATTCGCCGTCTTCGATACCGTAAAGAAAGTACTCCTGACAGGCGGTTTTAAATGGTTCCTCATGGTTTACTTCGACTTCGCCAGTGCAAGCCGACAAAGCACACTGCCTTCAATTTCATTGTTTGAGTTTTCATACTTCGCTCTCTTATCGATAAACAGGCCCCGACCTAGACGAGCATTACACAAGCTTCAAAACAAAGTAAAATGCCTATGACTAGCTGATTATTTTACCGTATTATCGGCAATGACAACGTTATTTAAGGGGTAATAACTTCACCCCCCAAAGCCAGATAGGTATCAATCTGCGCTTCCAGCAGTCGGCGCTGGGTAGAGATGTTTGACGCCAATATACCGTTGACCCGGCGCTGCACGGTCAGCACATCGAGGATGATGCTCTCACCTAGATCATATTTGATCTTCTCCAGTTCCAGTGCCTTATTTGCGGCCGCGCTGCCGCGCTCCAGAGCCTCCAGCGACCGACGCGAGGCCTTTATCCGGTCAAAGCCGTTTTCCACATCGAGTACAGCATTGCGCAAAACTTCGTCATAATTGATGAGCGCCTCATCGAGACCCAGTCGCGCGCTTTCAATGCGGGCGTCTTTCCGACCACCGTCAAACAGCGTCGCCGCGAGGGACCCGCCAAGGCTTGCGATATAGCCGTCAATGTCAAAGATATCTTCCGGGGAGAACCCACCGCCGTTTAACCGCCCGGAGAGGCTCAGGCTTGGCCAGTTGAGACGCTCGGCTTGCTGTAATCCTGTAAAGCTGCTGGCGATGCGAGCGCGGCTGGCGACCACATCAAAACGTCGGCCCAGAACTTCCGCCGGCAGAAGCGAAGTTTCCAGAACGGCCGGATTGGGTAAGCGGCTGGCCACTTCCAGCTCGGCGTCCGGGTTTTCGCCGATCAGCACCGCCAGATTACGCCGCAATGCGCGAGCACTTTGTTCCAAAGAAATAACATTGGATTCGGCACTGGCCGTTTCAAATTGCGCGAGGGCGAACTGGTCCCGGGCAATGTCTCCAGCGTTAAAGCGGGCTTCGGAGATGCGCAGGGTTTCGCCGATAAAATCAAAATTCTCACGGGCGAGGCTGAGCTGATAATCGGTTTCTATGATTTGAATATAGGTTCGAGCCACTTGCGCCATGACCACACGGCGGACCCGTTCTTGATTGGCCTGTTGCACATTTAAAAGCGCCTCCGAATTAGCGATCTCAATTTTATTTCGGCCGAACAAACCGGGGTCATAAGACGCCGATAGTCCATCACTATAGCTATCGGAAACATCAAAATCCGTCAGACCCGTTACCCCGGAAATCTGCGCATCCGCCCTTAGCAAGGGGAGTAATATTGAGCGTGTGTCCCGCAGGCCAGCTTCAGCTTGACGTACGCGAATAACGGCGCGCGCCACATCGGAATTTTGCGCCTCGGCCTTGCGCATATAATCGGCCAGTAACGGGTCTTCAAACAGGGTGGTCCAGCTCTGGGGGATTTCGCCCTGCCCGAGGGATTGCTGCCAGCCGCTTGGCAAACGCGTCTCTACGGCTGATTGCTCCGCGAGTACGCTATCAAAAGGCGTGGTTTGACAGGCCGATACCATCAAAGCCGTCCCGGCCAGAAGAGAGGTCAAATATCTATTCATTTCGAAGCGCCTCCACCGGGTCGAGCCGGGATGCGTTAAATGCGGGAATAAAGCCGGATATGATGCCTGTAACAAAAGACGCGCCGAAAGCCCAGCCAATGACCGACCAAGAATACCTGATTTCCATTTGGTCGATATTTGCCACGAACTGCGAGATATAATATCCGAGCGCCAAACCAATAAGGCCGGAAATTACAGTCAACACAACAGACTCTGTCAGAAACTGCAAAAGAATATCCGAGCGCCGCGCGCCCAGAGCTTTGCGTAGACCAATCTCTCTGGTTCGCTCCGTAACATTGGCCAGCATAATATTCATGACACCAACACCACCGACAACCAAAGAGACTCCCCCTAAAGCTAGAATGACAAGCGACACGGTTCGCATTGTTTCCGCAAATGCCTGCCGATTTGCCGAGAAATTCAATATACGATAGTCTGGAGGGGCATTGGGTGTCAGACCTCGGGAACGCCGGAGTATAAATTCAATGTCTTTCTCCAGAGCCGGAAGCACGTCTTGAGTTTCACCGACAATCACCAGGTTTCGCACTTGTTGGCGAACAAGGCGGCTTTCTCCGATTAAACGGGCACGTGCCGTTGTCCGTGGGATAAGAATGAAGTTATTGACGTCTTGACCACCCCACGAGTTACCCTCTGTTTCTTTGACCAGACCTATAATGCGAAACGGAATATTTTCAATTTTCACCCGTTGTCCCACGGGGTCCTGAGTAGAAAACAATGAACGGGCGGCACTGGAACCGATCACGGCGACGGTATCGCTGTTTTGAATATCGATGTCGGCGATACGGATACCCCGTTCCAACTCCATATCTTCAGCTTTCATGTATGAGGTATCAATACCCCTGACATCAACGTCAAAGTCACTGCTGTCGGTGACAACTTTATATGTTCGATTTAGTCCACCCGTTGCCGCGTAGACCCCGTGCAAGGTCTGAATTTCCAGCAAGTCGTTTTCAGTAAATGGCTGCCAGGGTTTTGCACGACTGGACCGGCGACCACCCCAATTTTGGTAAACTGAAATCGTCCGGGCATCGATACTGTCCAGGCTTTCTGCGATTTTTTCCTTACCACCTTCTCCGAGCGACAGGCTCACAAATACAGCGATAACACCAAAAATGATCCCAAGCATGGTCAATGCGGAACGAAAAGGGCGCTCAAATAATGAGGTGAAAGCAGCCCCGATTATACCTAATCCCGGAATTCTCATGCTGCCATCTCCGTGCGAACATCAGAGATAATCTTTCCGTCTCGCAGCGTGATGACACGTTCAGCCGCTTCGGCCACTTCCGGGTCGTGTGTGATAATTATAACGGTCAACCCACCCCGATTGAGCTTATGCAAAAGCGCCATAATATCCTTGGAGGTTACCGAATCGAGCGCGCCCGTTGGCTCGTCCGCTAATAATATTTCCGGTTCGCCGACAAGCGCACGGGCTATTGCCACGCGTTGTTGTTGACCTCCCGAGAGCTGCGTTGGCTTGTGATCCATGCGATCACTTAATCCCACGGCCTCCAAGGCTTTCTTTGCGCGCTCTTTTTCGTCGTTAAACCTTGGACGACGAAACTGCATGGGCAACATAACATTTTTCAGAGCAGAGCGTCTTGGCATAAGTTGAAATTGCTGAAAGACAAAACCAACAATTTTGTTACGAAAGTCTGCTTCAGCTTCCAGCTCCACATCCCTGAAAGGTAAAAGCTTTACCAAAAACCAGGTAATCGCAGTTTTGATGTTTACGAGCACCAATAAAATCCCCAGCAGGAATCTTAAAAACCAGTTCTTAGTCTCTGTTTGAGGACGAGGCTTGATTTCAAAACCACCAATTTCAACAAATCCTGACGTCTGCCGGTCCAAAGCACCTAATAAGTTCATCAGAGTCGACTTTCCTGATCCGGAAGCTCCGACAATAGCCACAAACTCGCCGCGTTCGATAGTGAAACTGACACCGTCCAAGGCTGCAACGCGCGCTGCACCTTTTCCGTAAACACGGTTGGCATTGTTCACATTTATGACAGGCTCATTTGCCATTTAACAGTTCTAGCGCCCTCTTGGTGGGCCACCGGGTCGTCCACCCGAACGGCCACCGCCGATCCCCGTCACAACCTTGTCGCCTTCGGACAGACCGGAAACTAGTTCCACAAAGGCACTATCGGACAAGCCGAACTTAACCGGTACTTTCTTCATTTTGTCTGCGCCGGACATCACCCACAACTCGCCGAGGCGAATATTTTTCTCTGCTTGCAACAACCCATTATATTCAGAAAATTCAGCCGGAGAAAGCTGGCTTCTCAGGATATTTGTCGTCAGATCCGCAAGCTGCACTTTCATCGGCGTATGCATAAAAGATTTTTCCGGGTCATTGATGATATCAATAAGCGGCTGGGCGGACTGCGTGAGCACGCCGCGCGCCTGTTCGATTTTACTATCCGGCACGCCCGCCCGTTTCATCCGCTCATAAACCGGGTCGAGAGGACCTGCTTCTGCTGTCAGTGTTTCGGGATCCTGCCAGCGGGCGATTTGGTCTGGCGTCGGACGGAAACGTTCGGCGGAAATAGGCAGGCGCGCGACGCCCGGACGGATGTCTGCGGTAATTTCCAGATTGGCCGTCATACCTGGGAGCAAAATCCCGTCATCATTTCTCACAGACACGATGGCCATATAGGTCACAATATTGTTCTGTGTCTTGGACATATATCGGAGCTGCTCGACAGATCCTTCAAAGGTAATGTCTGGATAGGCATCGACGGTGAACTTGACCGGGTCGCCCTGATTAAGGCCGGCCACATCGCTTTCGACGATTTGTACCTCAACCCGCATATTGGCGAGGTCAGCCGCGATAACGAATAATTCCGGTGAGTTAAAGCTGGCGGCAACGGTCTGACCGGGATCAATTTTACGTTCGATGATGACGCCATCAATGGGGCTGCGGATAACCGTTCGGTTGATATCCGTTCGCGCATTACGAATTTGGGCTTGCGTTTGGTCAATGGTGGCGCGGGCGCTTTCCAGACGCGCTTCCGCCAGTTTGAGATCGGCTTCTGATACACCAACAGCCCGCTCAGCTTCTTCGAGACGGGCTTTGGAGACCGCTTCCTGAGCATAGAGATCTGACTGACGTGAGAGGACACGCTGGTTCTGTTCCAGGCTCACGCGGGCCCGGTTGATAGAGGCTTCCTGAACAAGGACATCCGCCTCCGCGCTTTTCAGACGGCCCCGTAATTGTTCCAGTGTGTTGTTGAATTTCTCCGGGTCGATTTCAGCCAGGATTTCGCCTTTTTTGACGGGTGAATTAAAATCAACCGGCACAGATAATACGCGGCCGGATACTTCGGAACCAACCATGACCTGTTCCTGCGGAATAACTTTGCCTGAAGCGTTAATGACTCGGGTCACATCCCCTTTCATAACACCAACGGTTTGCAAGCTAACAGCGCCACCACCGCCCGTGCCGCTGGAACCACCGCCGCCAGGTCCACCCCAGCCGCCGCGCGTGGCTTGTCCTGCATCATCTCCACCGCCACACGCCGTCAATGCCATTGCCAAAAGGCTGGTCAGAATAAGTTTTTTAGCCATATTTCCCCACGTCCCGTTGAATGGAACCGTGCTAGCAGTCATGCATCACAAAGCAAATTAAATTCTATATAGTCTTACGGGATTTGTGGACCCACAGATCAATTAAGGCCGAACAATTTCAAACCAGAACGGAAAAACATCTATCAGGCTGAAAAAGTCCCGAACCGCCAGCTTTTGGCTCAAACTCCCACTGACTTCGATCAAACCTTCAGCGGTAAGCTCCTGAGCCGTTTTCTGATTGGTATTAAGCGCGATTAATCCCCCGCTTGTAATGCTAAAGGTTGGCGCCTCGTCATCTTTTTGACCCATACGGTGATGAAGTGTCCCGTTGCTGAGGATCAAGAGCGTTGTCTCCCCCGTATCGGATATTCTAAAATTCAGGCGCATATCTTTTCCGATAGCTTTTTCGGCGTTCAGCCGGACAGCCATAAGGTCAAAAAACAGATCCAACGGCAAGGCTTTTACCATATCGGGCGAACCGGTCTGCGGCGTCGGTAATTCGGCAATGCCGCCGCGAAGTTCCTGCGCGCCCGTCAGATAGAAATTTCGCCATGACCCGGACTCTGCCATATAGCCCATTTGCGTATAAACATTGGCCAGAAGGTCCGCCGCCTTCTGATTATCCGGCTCGGCAAAAACTACATGATTGAGAGCCGTTGCGGCGAAACGATATTCGCCATTATCGTAATCATCTTTAGCCTTGGCGATGACATTGTCTGCGCCGCCCATATAGTCGACAAATTTCTTCCCTGCTTCGACGGGACCCAGCGGGTTGAGATTGGCCGGGTTACCATCAAAATATCCGAAATAAAGCTGATATTGGGCTTTGGAATTATGGCTGACCGTGCCGTAATAATCCCGGTTATAGAATGACTTGGCGATGCCGTCCGGCAAGTTCATCAGCTCTGGAATTTCGTGAATGGTATAGCCTTGATTAGCCAGATAAAGCGTGCGGTCATGAATATAGCGGTAGAGGTCGCGCTGCCCCTCCCAGAACTCAGTGATGTCATCTGAACCCCAGGTCGGCCAGTGATGGGATCCAAAAGAAACATCGGACTTTTCCGCATAAGTGTAGATAGCCTCGTCAATATATTGTGCCCAGAGACGACCATCGCGCACTTTGGCCCCGCGCGGTGTATACATATTATGGAGCGTTCGGTTAATGATCTCCGCCTGGCAGAAGGCCTTCCATTTGGGAAGATAGAACATGAATTCAGCCGGGGCTTCTGCGCCCAAAGTGAGCATGAATTCAAATTCTATGCCGTCTATTATTTCCGTTTGACCGGTACGATCGACAATAAGAGTGGGCGGGATCATGCCGGGCATACCCGAGGATATGCCTTGTCCCAATCCTACCCCGACATTGCCTTGCGCATTTTTAGGCAGCAGTGATCCAAACATATATGACGCCCGGCGGCTCATAGCATTGCCGGCCAGAATATTCTCGCTGACGGTTTCCCGGGTAAAGCCAATAGGCGCTATTATCTGC
Organism: Hellea sp.; assembly: GCA_020628425.1. Classification (GTDB taxonomy): domain Bacteria; phylum Pseudomonadota; class Alphaproteobacteria; order Caulobacterales; family Maricaulaceae; genus JACOMS01. The sequence continues at coordinate 15,135 of JAHDEZ010000044.1, forward strand.
GTACCGGCCGCAACATCTTCCTCGGAAATAATTCCGCGCACGCCACCATAATGATCAATGTGGGAATGGGTATAAAGTACGGCTGAGATAGGACGTTCGCCGAGTTCCTGATTGACCAATTTCAGCGCATAGTCTGCTGTTTCGCGGGTAATGAGCGGATCAACGACAATCCAGCCTGTCTCGCCCTCAATGAAAGTTACGTTGGACAGATCGTAATTGCGCACCTGATAGATACCGGGAACGACTTCGAACAGGCCGTGTTTGGCATTGAGCTGGCCTTGCCGCCAAAGGGATGGATTGACCGTATCGCTATAATCTTCATCCAGGAAATTATGGCCATCATATTGATAAGCCGGCAAATCCGTTGAACCAGGAATGACGCCCTCGGGCAAGCTGGCAATGAAACCGCGACTGGCGGCGTCAAAATCAGCGCGGTCCTCAAAGTTCAGATAGTCGCGAACTGCGGCGTTAGCAGACCTGGTTGTTTCCGAGGCCTCCAAAACCGGCGCAACATTATCGGAAACAGCACTGTCCGGCTGGGAATCCGTCTCAGCCTGACAAGCCGTCAAAAGTACCGCCAGGGAAATAGCCAGTTTTCTCATTTTTTGCCTGTTCTTAATGTTATTCAGCAGCTTCATTCATGCCGGCATGTCCCCAGTCTTCCTTGATCATATCCGCACCTTTTTCGGCAATCATAATGGTCGGCGCATTGGTGTTTCCGGAATTTACATTAGGCATGATCGACGCATCAATCACCCGAAGGCCTTTAAGCCCGTGCACCCGAAGCCTGTCATCAACCACGGCCAATTCGTCATGGCCCATTTTACAGGTACCTACTGGGTGATATTGGGTATCGGCCCGCGCGCGAATATCGGCTTTAATCTCTTCTATGTCGGTCGTACCGGCCACGTAAAAAGGTTTACCGCGCACTTGGTCAAAAGCTGGCGCTTCCATGATCTGTGTCATCATTAGCGCCCCCCGCACTAGCGTATCCATATCCCGTTCATCCTTGAGGAAGGCCGGGTCAATAGCCGGCGGCGCTGACGGGTCAGCGGACTTCAGCCAAAGGCTGCCACGGCTCTTGGGTCGCAACACACAGACATGACAACTATAGCCGTGTCCAAGATGAAGCTTACGGCCATGATCATCGACAGCGGCGCGCACCATGACAAGTGACACATCCGGTGACGGCTCAGAGCGGTCCGTGTAGATAAAACCGCCCGCCTCAGCCAGATTGGATGAGAACATGCCAGTACGGTTCTTGCGGTATTTCATGATGTCGCGAAGAGCTCGAAAACTGCCCATTACGGAAAAGCCCAGATTGTCTTTGATTTTGGCATTATAAGACATGACATAATCGATATGATCATGCAGATTTTCGCCCACACCCGGCAGGTCATGAACCTGCTCGATACCATGGGGTTCGAGCTTATCTTTAGCGCCAACACCAGAGAGCAATAAAAGCTGAGGTGAGCCAAAAGCCCCGCCGGACAAGATCACCTCATTGCGCGCCTTTATAGTGCGAGGCTTTTTCTTGACCTTACACTGCACACCCGCGGCGCGGCCGTCTTCGATAATAACTTTCTCGGCCATGGCATGGGTGATGACCGTCAAATTGGGTCGGTCCATATGGTCGTCCAAAAAGGCGCGGGCCGTATTCCAACGTTCGCCGTCCCGATGGGTGACCTCATACATGCCCAGCCCTTCTTGCTGAGCGCCGTTAAAATCATCCGTAAACGGCATCTGGTTTTGTCGCCCGGCTTCGAGGAAAATTTTACTAATAGAGCCCGGCTCTTTGATGGGCTGAACGTGTAATGGCCCGCCTTGAGCATGAAACTCATCAGCGCCTGCCGAGCGGTTTTCGCTTTTTTTGAAATAAGGCAGGACCTCATCATAAGACCAGCCTTTATTCCCAAGTCTCGCCCATTCATCGTAATCCGCCTTATGACCGCGAATATAAATCATAGCATTGATACTGGAAGAACCGCCGAGAACCTTACCACGAGGCTGATAACCCTGACGCCCATTGAGGCCCTCTTGTGGCTCGGTCTCAAAGCGCCAATTACGCTTACCAAATACCATATTCCAGACCGTAATACCCGGAACATTGACACTCCAATGTTTATGAGTGCCGCCTGCCTCTAATAGGCAGACGGAAACATCAGGGTCTTCGGTTAAGCGACCCGCCAAAACGCAACCGGCACTGCCAGCGCCGACTATTACATAATCAAATTCTTCGGACATTTGCGCCTACATAATCTTTTTCATAAGGTTCAGCATCTTCTCGGTCTTGGGGCCGTAAGGCGGATGCAACTGTTTACCTTGTGAAAAGCGGCTCTGTGTGAACACGCCTTTGAGGTGGCTAAACGTATTAAAGCCGTGCTCGCCGTGATAGGCGCCCATACCGGAAGGCCCCACGCCGCCAAAGGGAATGTCTTCTTGAATAACATGCCACGCGGTATCATTAATCGTTACACCACCGGATATGCTCTGATTGAGAACCCGGTTTTCTTTTTTCTTGTCTTTACCAAACCAGTAAAGCGCTAAAGGCCGTTCGCGTTTTTGAACATAATCCAAAGCATCGTCCAGATTTTCGCTGGGGACAACAGGCAGGAGCGGGCCAAAGATTTCTTCCTGCATTATTTTCATATCTGGTGTCGTATTAGTCACAACGGTCAGCGGAATGCGCCGCTCTTTCGCCAGTTGTTGTTTGTCATCATCACCGGCCGTCCGGATCGTGGCACCTTTGTTTTCCGCGTCTTCCAGCAGACCTTGAAGACGGGCGTAATGATTGTCCGCGATAATAGATGTGTATTGTTCATTGCCGGCGACTTCCGGATAAAACTTTTCGGCTTGAGCAATCATGGCTTCAGAGAAGGCATCGACCTTTGCGGCTGGCATCAATACATAATCTGGTGCCACACAGGTCTGGCCAGCGTTAAGAAGTTTACCATTGGCGATGCGGGCTACAGTCGACGACATATCGGCACTATCATCGATAATAGTTGGCGATTTTCCGCCAAGCTCCAGTGTCACAGGCGTCAAATTTTTAGCGGCCGCCTGGGCCACAATCCTACCTACATTGGTTGAGCCGGTGAACAGCAAATGGTCAAATGGCAGGCTGGAAAATTCCTGAGCAACATCAACACCACCAACGGCAACATGGACCTCATCTTCCGAGAAAATTTCTCCCATAACCTTTTTAAAAAGATCTGAGAATTTCGGCGTATATTCGCTGGGTTTGATCATGACCCGGTTGCCCGCACCTAGCGCGGCAATCAAAGGCATGACAGCCAGTTGCAATGGATAGTTCCAAGGGCTGATGATACCGACGACGCCCAAAGGCTGCGGGACAATTTTATTACTGCCTGGTTTAAACTGCATGGCTGTTGGTGCTTTGCGGGTCTTCATCCATTTAGGCGTATGTTTGAGTGCATGAGAAATCCCGCCTTGAATAACCATGACCTCTGCCAAGGTCGTCTCCACATAAGAACGATTGCCGAAATCTTCAGATATGGTGCGCTGAAAATCTTCTTCGTGCGCTTTGATTGTTGCCCCTAGTTTTTTCAAATTGGCTTTGCGGTACGCCCAGCTATTATTGGGCGCCTGATCAAACGCCGCCTTCTGCGTATTAAATACGGTATTTAGATTGCTCATCATACTCCCCATCATTTGTGTTTTGGCATATGCCTTTTTTTGCATATTATGACGGGGAAAGCGCACATAGGCAATGGTCAGGGCTGAATAGTGAGAATCACTATAATGAATAGCGCAGCGAACAACAGGAAACCGCGCCGTCAATTTTAGCCACTTCACTTGTTGGTACCTGCAAAACATCAAAACCCAAATCCCGCAACATCTTGGCCGTTTTAGGAGCCTCTTCTGCCATGATGACTTTTTCATTGACACGAATAACATTTGAACCTTGCGGTTCGTCTTGGGGAACAACCACAATATTAAAGCCCTCAAAGCATCCGGAGGTCATTAGGGCTTGAGTGGAAATCGCCGTTGTTTCATTGAGCAGACTACAATGAGATTTGAAATGTAGTATTTCTGGCGGTGTCTGTGCCTTTACCAAGTGATACCCGAATTTCGCGACGACCTTTGCAAGATCATCCGCACCCGCATCGGAAGTTCGCGCCGACATGCCGACCATAACGATATTATCAAAACAGAGGATATCGCCTCCGTCGATGGGTCCTGAAAATTTTGGTTGAATGATGTCCTTGAAAAAGGTCCCACCGTCTTCTTTCAGGACCTGCGGTTCGCCAGCTCGACTTGCCGCACCGGGATTTAAAAGAATGGCTACTCCGTCCAAAACAAGCGCCGCATCTTCCACAAATATGCTATCAGGAAACTGGTCCTGTGACGGCAAAATATTGACCTCGACGCCTGCCTCTTTGAGGGCTTTTATATAGATTTCGTGCTGTGTACAAAGTGTCTCAAAATCGGGGTTTCCCATATCTTCCAGACGCAGACCATCTGTCACTGACCGGCCAGGTTGTCGGCACAGCGCATGGGTAAATTCAAATGAACGATGTCGCCTCATAGTGTCACTTAAACATGCTGGTCGAGCATTATCACATTCCCGTCCGGATCGGATAAAATGAAACTTCCAGGACCCGTATCGCTTGCAACTTCGGTTGAAATGTTCAGCCCCTTTTCTTTGAGTTCACTTTGAATGTCTCGGATATCTTTGAACTTTGATAATGGCTGGGCCATTTCACCCCAACCAGGATTAAAAGTCAGGATATTGTTTTCAAACATACCCTGAAACAGTCCGATAACCACTTTGCCATTGGTCAGGATTACCCACCCTTGCTCCGAACTGTCATGCATGGCACTAAAACCTAGAGCGCCGTAAAACGCCATCGACGCTTTGATATCCTTAACTGCCAGGCTGACACTAAAATTCCCTAATGATGATATTTCCGTTTCTTTAGCCATGTTCCGTCCTCCATCAATAACAAAGCCATTATAGGGCCAAGTCGGATCTAAAAACAGGGGTGTAGACGAAATTTAGGCGGCCCGTTTCCCGGGTACAGCAGTCATCAAAACTTCCCGTAAGGTTTCAGGTGAAAATTGCCTTACCAGTTCCGCAGTCAAACCATGTTCTTTGAGCCTTTGAGCTCTGACATAGTTTTCAGACGTTTCGGGCAAATAAATTGGCACCTGACCGAAATCCGGTAAATCCCTGATAGCCACGGCCAAAGCCGTCTCTTCGACTACCGTCATTTCTACGTCCATCAAAACATAGTCAAAGGTCATATGTTCACGCTTGGCAATGTCCAAGGCCATAAATGCCCGCCGCAAAGAACACACAGGCACAACGCGCGCACCTCTATCCTTGTAAGCGTTTCCCAAAGCTTCGCATGCAATGGTATTGTCTTTGATGATCAAGATTTTCTTATTTTCAAATATTGATTTTACCGGACGTAACGGCAGTCGAATGTCAAATCGTGATCCATTTCCCAATTGGCTATCAACCATGATGTCACCCTCCATCAATTCCACGAGTCGTTTGGCAATAGAAAGTCCCAGTCCTGTGCCCTCGAACTTACGTGTTGTCGAGCCGTCCGCCTGCTGGAACTTATTGAAAATCTTATCCATCATTTCGGTCGGTATCCCGATTCCTGAGTCCTTGATGGAGATCAGCAAATCAAAATGCGATTTGCGCCGCTTACCACTAATATCCAATCGCACATATCCAGCCTCGGTGAATTTGACCGCATTCCCCAGAATATTCGTGATCACCTGTCTTAAACGGCCACCATCGCCAATATAATCCAAGGGCAAATCTGGCTGAATATTGACTTGCAGTTCCACATCTTTCTCGGCAGCCGCCATCATCAAAAGCGCCGCGACGTCAGTTGCACAATGGCGAATATTAAACGTTTCTTCGTCCAGTACGACTTGCCCCGCCTCGATCCGCGAAAAGTCCAATATGTCATTAATCACTGTCATCAAAGCTTGCCCTGAGCGCTCGATTAATTCTACCAATTGGAGTTCATTTTGCCCCAAATCACAACGCTTCAAAAGGTGCGCCATACCCAAGACACCATTCATTGGTGTACGAATTTCGTGGCTCATATTGGCGAGAAATTCCGATTTGCTGCGTTCGGCCGCCTCGGCCCTTAACTGAGCATTTTTAATATCGGTAATATCCGTAAAAGTAATCACATTCCCAACATTTTTTACATATTGCTGGTGTCGTAAAATATGGCGTCCATCGCGCAGACTAAATTCTTCCTCACGGGCGATTTCATTGTTGAAGCGTTTTTTGTAAAACCCTTCGAACCACTCATCAAACCCAGCTTTAGGAACATTAAATTGTTCGCGTTCTATGAATTTCCAAGTCACTTCCTTTTCGGTCATGCCGACCTCAACATCAAATCCGACAGAACGACAATATTCCCGATAGGCCGTATTGAACATTGTAATGACACCGTTTTCATCCACGACCAATACGGCATGACCCAAAACCTCTATCAAATCGCTTTGGGCCTTTTGCGCTCGTTCCAATTGGCTTTCCCGTTTTTTTAAATCGGAAATATTTGACCCGACTCCAACAATAGCACGGTCCAGGATTTTGTTATGGGTGACCTTCATCCACTGCCCTGACGCCGTCATCATGTCATGAGGCGCGGTACTGTTAAATTGTTCGATTACATAATTCGCGGCCTTGCGGATGGTGGCATCTGGTGCCCCTTTAAAAATCGCTTGCGACTCGGCTATCGCTGCTGCTTCTAGCCCGGCGCCGCTGGCTAGAACCCTATGCAATTCCGGCCATATGTCTCGGGATGCCCGATTGGCATAGATGATTTGGAAATTCTGATCATACAGCGTGAAAGGCGACGGTGAGGCGTCTATAGCCTCACCCATTAAGCGGAGATCCTCTACGGAGAGCGCCTGGCTCGTTTCTGCGTTTCTCGGGGCCATACCCACACTGTCTTTCACCATTCCCGTCAGGTCCCAGCCTGTTGGGTTATTCAGGGCAGTCTATAGCAAAAGCGGTTTAAGCACCCGTAAACGAGATCTAAACCTGTGTTAAGAAATAGCTAACGGGGTTAACAAAGAGCTAACGAGTGCCATCGCCCAATTTAACAACCAACAAACATACGGTTTTAATCGGCAAATTTCTTATTCACATAAGCCCCGATCATGGCGCCGGGTAGTAACATGACCGCCATTAAAAAATAGCTGAGGATGGGCCGCGTCTCTAACATGCCGCTGGTCGACAAGACGGTGTAGACAATGATTTCCAGAAACAACGCCGATGCGCCGATAAAAAAATTCTCTCGCGACGAACAGGTAAACAACGCCAAAATAAAAAATGGATATCGGATATAAGGATTATCCATCCAATCGAAACGATCTCCGAAGATTCCAAAAAGGATGTAAGCCCCAACGCCGATAAGCGCGACAAATACAAGCCACAAGCCAAACTGCCCTAATTTTGCAGCCCACTTGTCCTGTTGATTCTCTTCGTCGGTCATCGGCATTCACCCCTTAATTGCTAGCCTATCTATCGCGGCCGGTGCTCCGTGCCTTCGCCCGCCGTGATGAACAGGGCTGTGGCCGAGCCGCTCACATCTGCCGTATGCCAGACCCCGGGCGCGTTGATGGCGTAGTCCCCCGCTTTGAGATGAACCCGCTGCTCGCCCTCGTCCGTCTCCTGAACAAGCGTCATCTCCCCAGCCGTACAGACCACCACTTCGGCACCACGCGGATGCATCTCCCACACATCCCAGTTCTCGGTAAACCTATAAAGCGACACCAACCGCCCTTCCGGCCCGTCGCCGCCATGGCGCTCAATATAACCCGGGTAAAATTCCATGCCGTTAAATTCCGGCTGCGGCACAGCCGTCGCCCCGAGGCCAAGATGGATGAAATTTGTGAACAGGTTTTGGGTCATGGTGGCCTCCGTGTAGAAGAGAGTATAGCCTATTTCCCGACCAAGCGCATTAGCTGACTTTCTTCCGATTAAGTATCGACAAATTCCCCACCAGCACCATGACCACACCGAGGAGTAGCGGCCAGGTCACCTCCAGCCCTTCAAACATGACCGAGATCAATATGGCGATGACCGGAAAGGCGATGGTGGCATAGCCAGCTCTGTTGGCGCCGATCCGCCCGAGCAAGGTCAAATAGGCCCAGAAGGCGATCACCGATCCGAACACGGCGAGGTATAAAAGCGCGCCCACATATCCCGGCGACCAGTCCATGGTAAAGCTCTGCCCGCGGCCCAGCGCTATGGCCGCCGTACACAGCGCGCCGTAAAACATGGCCCAGCCATTGGTCTCCATGACCGGGAGTTTTCTGGATTGGACGGCCTGCGAAATCATATTCCCCAGAGAGGCAAAATAGGCCCCGGCCAGACCGATGAGCCCGCCTATGACCGTGGCGTCGGTCAGAGACAAATCCCGAATAGACGGCCAGAACATCAGGCACAGCCCCGCCATGCCCAGCACGGCCCCGGCCACCACGCGCCAGCCGCTCTTTGTGCCAAAAAATATCCTAGCATTGAGAATATTCATCCACGACACGGTGGAAAAAATAATCGCCATCAAGGCGGAGGCAATATAGCCCTGCCCCACATACACACAGATATAATTAAAGCAAAACATGAGCAGGCCCATGGCCAGGAAAATCAGATGGGTGCGCCCGCTAAACCGTAAAGAAAGCCCCTTCATCCGGCACCACAAAAAGATCAGCGCGGACGCTATCAGATAGCGGTAAACAATAGACACCTCCGCCGCGACGCCAGCATTACCGAGGCTGGGACTTGTCCCCGCGGAGGCGGGGATCTGAAACTCCACCGCAATCCAAGTCGTCCCCCAAATAAGGACCGTCAGGAGGTAGAGGGATAGGTTATTGAGTTTCATCGTTACCAGGTTGCTTGTCCCGCACGGAAGCCGGGATTGAGTTTCATGGGGAGGTGTTAGGAGGAATGTGGCGGGAAGGGAATATTTGTTTTTGTCCATCATTCGAAGATTATTCCCCTTTTTCCGCTCACCCCAGCGCAGGCTGGGGTCCAGGCGGAGACTCCGGAATTCAAATCACTACCATTTACGAAATGAAACCATCTGGACACCTGGATCCCAAATCAAGTTTGGGATGAGCGGAAATAATAATACCCCTCTCCGCTCATTCCCGCGGAGGCGGGAAACCAGTCCAGGCGCAGAGGAGTAGGATTGAAACCCATTTCAACGGGAATATTACTCATAACTGGATCCCTGCATGCGCAGGG
>JAHDEZ010000045.1 GCA_020628425.1 Hellea sp.
GCGTGGTCGACACGAAATGGCGCGACGCCGATGTGGGCAAGCGCCTGGAACACGCGCTGGTCCACGGCATCACCAAATATATCGTCGAAGACACAGAAGAAGCCCGCTTGGCCGCCGAACGCCCGCTCCACGTCATCGAAGGCCCGCTCATGGACGGCATGAATGTGGTCGGCGATCTCTTCGGCTCGGGTAAAATGTTCCTGCCGCAAGTGGTGAAATCCGCCCGCGTCATGAAGGCCGCCGTGGCGCACCTCATGCCCTTTATGGAAGCGGAAAAAGAAGAAATGGGTCTGGCCGATACCTCTAACGGCACCATCCTCATGGCCACGGTCAAAGGCGACGTCCACGATATCGGCAAGAACATTGTCGGCGTTGTGCTGCAATGTAATGGCTATGACATTATCGATCTGGGCGTCATGGTCCCGGCCGAGACCATCCTTTCTGAGGCGCAAAAACACAATGTAGATATGATCGGCCTGTCGGGCCTGATTACGCCGAGCCTGGATGAGATGGTCTATGTGGGCAGCGAGATGCAGCGCCTTGGTATGAATATGCCGCTCTTGATTGGCGGGGCCACAACCTCCAAAACCCATACGGCCGTCAAGATCGAGCCGGGCTATGATAATGGCTCTGTCCATTATGTGCTCGACGCGTCGCGCGCTGTGGGTGTTGTCTCCAAGCTCATGGGCGATGACGCGGACGCGCTGAAAGCGCAGACCCGCGCCGATTACGTCAAGGCCCGCGAAGCCCATGCCCGCAGCCAGTCCAAGAAAGAGCGCCTGACCCTCAAAGAGGCGCAGGACAATAAATGGTCCACGGATTGGGATGCTTACACCCCCGCCAAGCCGAGCTTTCTCGGCACGAAAAATTTCGTGAATTACGATCTGGCGTCTTTGCGCGATTTCATCGACTGGACGCCTTTCTTTGCCACTTGGGAGCTCAAAGGCCGCTATCCGGCCATCCTCGAGAATGAACATTATGGCGAAGCCGCCCGCGATCTCTTCCGCGACGCGAACGCCATGCTCGATAAAATCATTGCCGAGAACTGGGTCGAAGCCCGGGCCGTGATCGGCTTCTGGCCCTGCGCCCAAAATGGCGATGACATTCAGGTCTTCACCGATGAGAGCCGCAGCGAAACTCTCGCCAATTTCCACGGCCTGCGCCAGCAGATTTCCAAGGGCGGAAACGGCAAACCCAATTACAATATCGCCGATTTCGTCTCGCCGAATGGAGACTATATTGGCGGTTTCTGCGTGACCGCCGGATTAGGCGAAGATGGCCGCGCCGAGCAGTTCAAAGCGGACGGCGATGATTATAACGCCATTCTCTTTCAGGCGCTCACCGACAGACTGGCCGAAGCCTTCGCCGAACATATGCACCAGCGCGTGCGCCAAGAGTTCTGGGGCTACGCCCCCGATGAGGCGTTTAAAGGCGACGACCTGATCGCAGAAAAATATGACGGCATCCGCCCGGCCCCCGGCTACCCGGCCCAGCCCGACCACACAGAAAAAGCCACGCTCTTTAGGCTTTTGGATGCCACAGACGCCGCCGGCGTCACGCTGACACAAAGCTTCGCCATGCACCCGGCCTCCAGCGTTTCCGGCCTCTACATTGCCCACAAAGACAGCGTCTATTTTGGGGTTGGCAAGATAGAGAAAGATCAGGTGGAAGATTATGCGCGGCGTAAGGATATGGATTTGAGGGATGTTGAAAGGTGGTTGGCTCCTATACTTAACTACTAGCTCTGCTGGTCCGCTCGTCCCCGCGAAGGCGGGGATAGCGTTAGGCGGAGCACCGATATTGAATTACAACTAACCCGCTCACCCCGCCTCTAGCCGGAATACATGCCCTCTTCCTGCAGCGCATGGTTCCTGAAAAAGAGATCCTTTCTATTAGAAATGACCAACGTTATAGTTGTCCCTTTGATGGAGTTAACTATGCCGTTCAAAATTCTGACAAATTCGGAGAACGAACTATGGTTGTTTCGAGTAGATGGCGATACATTTTATGATGCATCGAATGATAAAAATTGGATAACTAAAAATTGGCGTCAATTTGATATCGAAGATTGGGAACATCTTGATGAAGCCGCGCTTTCTTCCAAGTTAAGTTCGATTTTTGGAATGTGGGACGATGCCGTGTTAATTGATCCCTCGAAATATGGTTTAGTAGATCCTGAGTTTGAGCCAGGAATAGCAACACCAAACGTCTTCAGACCAGTTTGGAACCATATTCGTTTTGATCGAAAGCCAGTTCCCCCTGGAATTCATCCTGCGAATTTTTCTAATCACCTCACAAACGCTATCCGAAGGCTAGAAAGAAAGCTGACACAACTTCTTGAGTATATTGAGCCAGATTCGGCAAATTTGAATGCGTATGGTAGCGTAACCCGTGAGTTTCTAAATTTGTGCTGTAACGAGATCGAAGGAGCTCTAAAAGCCGTCCTTATTGCAAACAATTACGCTGGCCCACCACGAAATTGGAAAATGAACGACTATTTTAAATGTTCTGCTCCATTAAAACTATATGACTATGAAGTCACTTATGGGGACAGAATTAGCGGCCTAAATCCTACTAAACCCTTTGATAGATGGGCAGGAACAACTTTCAACAATCTAGTTTTTTATACCAGTTACAACAAAGTAAAGCATGATCCAATGGCAAACCTAAATCAAGCTACCTTGGGAGCATGTATCGAGGCCTTTTCGGCCCTGATTGTCATTGGCTTGGCGATTTTTGGTTTCAAACACATGAATGATAACTGCCCTGACGCGGCTGTATTTTTCGACTCTATCGATCCTCCGAAATATAAATTAAGTCAGATGTATTTCGTTGATGCTGCGACGGGAAACTGGAGTTTCCGGAATGCTCAATTTTAGTCTATAGAACATGTTACGGCTTCGGCTATGCTCACCTTGTTTGGATTCCCATCTCTTTTGAAAAGCCGTTTCCCGCCTGCGCGCGAATGGGCGGGTTGTGGGGGAGTTTAAAAATAACTGTCATCCCGGATCAGCGGGCTTCGCCCTTGTCCAGGATGACAGGGTTACAGCCTTTGCCCCCCTATTTTCCTTTATCGAATGTTTTGAAAAATTGGGTAATCAACACCTCTCCCATCATGGCTAAAACCACCACAAACAAAGCCACTTTAAAAGAATAACCCAGAAACCTTTGGGTGATCAGCGCCAGGATTATGGCTGTTGCGACCAGTGCCGACAGATATAACAAGGTGCGCATTGTCATGGACGGTCTTTAACACCACCGGTTTGATAGACAAAATCATATTTTATTCGCTCACCCCGCCGCAGGGCGGGGGCCAAGTCCAGGCTGCTCACACAACTCACCTCGAAACGGAGGCCCTGACTTAAGCGTGGATACCGCTTTTCAGCGGTATGAGCGGGTGGATGGGGTATTTTTTAATTTCCGCTCATTCCTGCGAAGGCAGGAACCCAGTCCAGGTGGTCTGAGACCGGAGTTGGCAAGTTCCGACAGCTGGCTTGGTTGGGCCGTATCCTGTTCTTCAAAAACCCCACTCTAACTGGTTCCCCGCCTTCGCGGGGATGAGCGGATATGTGGGAATGCTTAGGATTTATGCCTCCGCCACCAAAACACCCCAATCAAACCCAGCACGACAAACTCATACGGACAGATATCGGCAAAACGGTAAAAGGGTAGAAATTCGTGCCAGCCATAGCGGTCGATGACGAACTCGGCGAATAGCACCCATGCCATGAACATGCTTGCGCAGGTCATGAGTTTGACGGAGAACGGCAGGGCTTTGAAGGGGATTTTGGCGGGATTGATGTCTGGCATGGGAGCTCCTATCTCTTATGATGATGAACCATTGCGCCGGGCCTAGCGCTTAAAGCGCGCTTTAAGACAAGAGGTTTTTTATGGATATTTCAGTCTCGGAGGCGGCGCGAAAGCTGGGGGTGAGCGCCTCGACCCTTAGATATTATGAGAGCGCCGGGCTCGTCCCGGCCATAGAGCGGCGCGGGGGTAGGCGGGTTTACAGGCCCTCAGATCTAGCGGCTTTGCGTCTGGTCATTCTGGCCCGCAAGACCGGCATGGGCATCGCCCAAATCCGCAAGCTACGGGGACTGTTATTTGCCGACCGGGCGAGGGCCGACCAAAAACTCTCCGAACAGATCAGCGTTATCGACGCGACCATGGACGCCCTTGCCACACAGCGGGCGCTGCTCTCCCGTCTGGCCGCCTGTGGCTGCGCCGACCCGGTCGTGTGTGAGGTGGTGGGCTAAAAATCATCCGCGCTTTCCCTTGAAGATGATCTGGCCTCAAAGATGCAAGGCGCGTTAGGTTGATTGCGGTTATAGACAGCGCAGTAAAAGTTTGACCTGGGCTTCGGGTGAGGACCAGTCATAGCCGCTCATGGTGATCTGATTATGCGCCATGCCGTGCAGGGCCGACAGGATGAAGTCGAGTTTGAGTTTAGCATCCTCTTCGCCAGTGAGCCGGGCGAGGGCTGTTTGGAAAAGGCTGTATTTAGTGATGATCTCCGGCGTGTCGAGAAAGAGGCTGACATCAGGCTGGGTGACGCCTTCCGCCATAAAGACCAGTCGGTAATCGTCGGGCCGTTCCAGCCAGAAGCTGACATAGGCTGTGCAGAGCGATGAGAGATGGGTGGCCGCGTCGCCCGTTTTTGGGATCGCCGCAAGCCCATTAAAGAGCTGTTCAAAGACGCCGCTCCACAGCGATTGCAGGATATCCAGCTTGCTGTCGTAATAACTATAGAGCGCCATGGGCGTACAGCCGATTTCCTTGGCGATGCGGCGCAGGGAAACTTTGCCATAGCCCTCCCGGGTGAATAGGGCTTCGGCGACGCGCGTAATCCGGGTCTGCATCTCTGCGCGCTGATCCGCGGGCATTTCGGGGCGGCCTCTAGCGGGCTTTTTAGGTTTCGTATCTGTCATGGCTATCCGGATATTGACTCTGCAAAAGCAGATAACTATACGCGTATAAATATTTCAAGCCAAAAGCCAAAAAGAAAAGCCATGATCGATATTTTGACCACGCTTACCACCGCTGTTATCGGTCTCTATGCTGGGAGCCTTTTAACCGAGGCCATGATCCTCGTGCCTTTCTGGCGGGGCATGAGCGCAGATGATTTTTTCGAGGGGCATGGTCAAATGGGTCCGAGCCTGTTTCGTTATTTTGCGCCGCTGACGGTGTTAGCTGTGATCTTGTCCATAGTTACAGCGGTTGTTTCGGGCGGACGACATATTTGGGTGGCGGGTTTGTGCCTGACGGCGCTGGCTATATTTTTCATCTATTTCAAAAAGGCCAATCAGTCTTTCGCCGATCACAGCCTGTCTCATGACGCCTTGCCCGCCGAGCTGGCGCGCTGGCAGACCTGGCACTGGATCCGGACGATTATAATCATTGCGGCATTGTTGCTCTCTGTTTCAGCTTGAATTGCTGTGAACTTCCCTACGCCCGGAAAATATTTCTGGTAATAGTCCATAACCCCGTCAGGATAGCAATCTCATAAAAAGCGCCGGAAATGGGCAGGATGATTGCGAGCGCGGTGATAACGCCGAGCACGGGCAATATTTTCCAGCCAGCCCATTTGCCCTCCAATTAGGTTCACATGCACAGAATAAAGCAGTTGCATTCTGCCGCTAATTGAGTCAAAGGCCGCCTTACAGGCATGTGCCTGTGCGGGTAATTTGCCCGGAGAGTTTTTTTAAATACCCGGCGCGCCATTACGCGCCACCTTTTAAGTGCCTTCCGACAGACTACACGACGACCCCGCCTTGCGGCGGATTATTTTAACGACGCAGTCTGTCGGCTGCGCAAATAAAAGGAACACTGTTATGGCAACAGGTACAGTTAAATTTTTCAATCAGTCCAAAGGTTTTGGTTTCATCACGAATGATGAAGGCGGCAAGGACGTTTTCGTACACATTTCTGCCGTTCAGGCATCTGGTCTGACAGGCCTTAATGATGGCGACAAAGTCAGCTATGACACTGAAGCCGACAGCCGCGGCAAAGGCGACAAGGCGGTAAACCTTGCTCTGATCCAGGACGCCTAGCCTGCCTGGCGGTAACGCCTCATTAATCATAGACTTTAAGCGCCCTGAAAAATGGGCGTGATAATCTCCCTCTTGAAAGAGGGACATATGCCAAGACAATTTAAAACACCCAACAAAAAACCAGCAAGGCGAAAAATCTGGCCCGGATTACTAGCAATCTGCGTCGCCGCTTTGGCTGTGAGTGGGAACAGTCTCTATCAGGCCGAGATAGATAACCGCATAGAACTGCAAGACGCGACCGACATCATGACACTTACATTATTGTCGGAGGACAGATTTCGGATCATGACGGACCCGATAGATGCATTGCGATTGCGGGCTCACGAAAACCTAAATGAACTTTACCCGCAATATGAGCTGGTCAGTGTTGACATTGACGATGACAGGATTGTGTCGCTGTCAATGCGCGTACGAAAGCCTTTATTGGCAAACACAATATGGCCTCGGCTTTACGAAGCGTCCGCGCATGCACCGATCCCCAAGCCCATTTGCGAAGACATTCACGGACTTGAGTTGGAACTGGCGTGTATTAAAGCCGAAAATATCATGAGACCATATGGTTAGGGTTTTGTCCCGGCGCCCGGCTTTTCAGCGAACTCAAAAAATGTTATCTATGGCTGTGGCCATACGACCTTTATATCTATTGATCCCGTTATTACTGTTTGTTCCTCTGGTCGGGACTTTTTTATCAAATCAGGTGAATTGGGGTATTGGCGATTTTCTGGTGATGGCCGGTCTCTTGTTCGTCGCCTTTACCGGGTTGGATTGGATTTGGCGCAAAGTGCCGGAACAAAAATACAGGCTCGGTTTCGCAATATTGGTTTTAGTTTTGTTTGGATTGATCTGGGCGGAGCTGGCCGTGGGTATATTTGGAACGCCTTTTGCCGGTCATTAGCCGCCGCGCAGCTGCTTCAATTTGACGGTGCCCAGAACAATCAACACCACATTAAACGTCAGAATTATAAACAGCGCCGGTAATCCACCCAGATTAGAGAGAATGCGAATACCGTCGACCCCCGACAAGGAAACCATAATAAAAGCCGCAAAGCCGACGGCCAGGGCAAAAACAAGTTTGAGTCCCAGAAAACGCCCCGGCTCATCTGTATTGTCCTCAGTCGTACAGATATTGGATATAACATCCATATTGGAATCCGCTGCCGTTACATAAGAGATAAACGAAATCACAGTCACAATCCCCGCCAGCAAGAGGGGTAAGGGGAGATAGTTGAGGACTTCGTAAAGGACCGCCTCTTCGTTTTTGTCGGCCATAATGGCCTTGAGATGTTCCGGATTAGCGGCCTCGATATCCAGGGTCAGACCGGCAAACAATGTCATCCAGATGAGCGAAAATGTAGCCGGCACAACCAGATTGATGAGGATATATTCCCTCACACGATAACCTCTTGCTATGCGTCCTAGAAACAGGGCCGCCAGTGGTGCCCAGGCCATCCAGTTAGCAAAGTAAAACACCGTCCAGCTGTGCAGCCATTTACGGTTATCAAAGGGTTCCAAGGTGAGGGAGCGCGGGATAAATTCCTTGATATATTGGACGACCGACTCAGCACCCAGTTTAAATGTGGCCACTGTAGGACCTGTGATCAGGATAAAGAGAATAACGATCAGAAAAGCCTTGGTATTAATGTCTGATAGCAGACGGATACCTTTGTGTAGGCCTGATGCTGATGAAATGAAAAAGGCCGCAACCACGGCAATGGCGATGGTCGCCAGCATGAACGGGCCTTTGGGGAGGCCGCCCAGGTGATTAAGCCCACCGGAGATAGATAAAAGCCCTGTTCCAAGGCTGGCCGAAAGACCCAGTAGCAAAGCCAGCAAGGCAATAGCATCCAGTAGGTCCGCGCCCAGTTTTGGCACAGGGCGACCCGTCAGAACTGCGATGGGCGAGGACAAGGAAAATGGCGTCTTGAAATTATAATAAACCAAGGCAAAGGTCAGCCCGGGAATGGTGTAAATGGCATAGGGCGTATAACTCCAATGCATATAAAGCGACACCATGGCAAAGCGCTCGGCATTCTTACTGCCCGGCTCTATGCCGGTTCCGCCCGTATCATAAAGGTGATGAATAGGTTCAGCGGTCCCCCAGAAAACAATGCCGATGGCAATGGTGGTGGTCAGGGATATGGCCATCCAGTTCCAGCGGGATAACAGCGGCTTGGCGTTCTCACCGCCGATACGGATTTTCCCAAGAGGTGAAAGCGCTGCCCAGATACAGGTCAGCACAAACAAAAAAGCCGCCCAGGCAAAACCGCTAGAAAACACGGCCAGCACCCAGTTATTCAAATCGTCAGCATAGGTTTTGAATGTCTCTGGACTATACAGGCTGGCCGTGACTAACAGGCCAAACAAAATCAACGGCGTCCAGAAAACAATAGGGCGAATAGATGAGGAGCGAAACGACACGGCCGTTCAATGGCACGCCTTTTGTTAAAAGTCCAATTGAGTGAATTTAAAATAAGGTGTCTAAACAGCCACTTTGCCGGAATAGAGACTCAGCAGAGACTCCGCCCATTTCTTAGCTGTTAATACTTCGAGTGCTTTTTCACTGATATGTTTTTCACCGTCAGCATTGGCGATTTCGTCAATGGCCCGCAAGAGTAAATGCTTGTCCGGGAAATCCCGTAAATTCTGTAATCTTTCTTCGATCCAGCTTTCGAAAACGCCGTGCTGGATGACATTGGCCAGATCTGCTTTTTGCTCTTCATACCATAGGATAATGTCGGCTTCTGTCAGCTTTGTCGTCAGAATGTTTTCTCTCTGGAAACGCAAAACGATATCGACAAATGTCTGAATTTCTGCAGCCAAAACCTGTTTGTCCGCAAACATGGTCAAGGCCAAAAGCTCCAAAACATATTTGGTATCAGCCTCTATGGGCTTATGGGTTTTGGCCATAAGCTCACTAATGATTTCCGTAATATCCTGTTCCGATGCAAGTCTCATAAACGATAGTATAACAATGCGATGTAAAAAGAGACTCAAGACTTGTGTTTAACAGATGGTTTAACACCAGGATTCAAACTGTCCGTCAATGGCCTCTGCGATGGCCTCCGAAACAAGGGCGTGGGTGTCCCGGCTGATCTGGGCTTTTGGTATGAAATTTTCATAGGCATGAAACCCGCCTTGAAAAACTCTGAACTTGGTCGCCACACCCGCCGCCCGCAGTGCGTCGACATATATAATCGTCTCATCCAGGAAAGGATCCTGATCTCCGACAAAGGTAAAGGTCGGGGGCAGGCCCGAAAAATCCTCGCAGCGGGCCGGGGCGGCGTCATAGGGGATTTCAGCGCCCTGATCATGCAAGTCCTTGAGGTAAAGATCCCAGCCGATTTTATTGGCGCGGGAATTCCAGACAGGTAAATGGGGGCGTTTAGAGGAAGGCGTTGCAAACCGGTCATCTATCATAGGGTAGATTGGCATTTGCCAGGCTATTTTCATGTCTCCCCTGTCCCGATTTCGTAACGTCAAAGCTGCTGTCAGCCCGCCTCCGGCACTATGCCCCATCACGCCGACATTGTTGCTATCCCCACCGAGGTTTTCAATGTTGTCTCGGATCCAAAGCATTGTATCGTAGCAATCATCAATGGCTGCTGGGTAGGGGGCCTCTAGCGACCGTCGATATTGCGGGACCACATAAATGGCTGAGCGAATGTCTATCCACCGTTTGATATTGTCGCCGGCTTGTTCCGGCAGGCCAATGGCATAGCCGCCTCCATGGAGGTAAAGAACCACCGGTAAAGGTGTATTGGAATTCGCAGACTCGTTTCTATAAATGACCGTTCGGATGTCACCATTAACTCTTGAGCGCGGGATGTGGACCTGATCGTAAGTTAGTCCATCGGTAGGTTTACCGCAGGCTTTGAGCGCCAGTTTATGATGGATTTTCAGAGCCCATAACTTTGGCGGTGTCAGGATTTTCGCCATCCGGGCAAAATTGCGAAGTTCAGGATCGATGGATTTCATAATGGTCGCCATTCAATTTTTCGGGTTTGAGACAACTGATTTCTGAGCTATCACATAGGATGATAAAGGCAGAGCACTATGACAATCAATACACGCGTATTACTTTTAAAGGTCTTGGCCTTTGCTCTGCTTATCGGGCCGGGTCTAATGATGATTTTGGGTTTCAAGGGGCCGTTCATGCCGGCGGTCAATGCGTTTCTGGATTTTGCCCATCAACCCTATGATGGACAAACCCAAGTCAGTGGCGAAGCCGGATTTCTGCTCAACGCTATTTTGGGCGGCATTCTGATTGGCTTCGGAACCATGATCTGGATGGTGTCTGAACATGTCTTTCGCGGCAATTCCGGACTGGGGCGCAAGATAATCCTGACCGCATTGCTGGCCTGGTTTGTCACCGATAGTCTGGGCTCTGTTCTGGCGGGAGCCTGGTTCAATGCCGTCATTAATCTGGTTATTCTGGTTTCATTCCTAGTGCCGTTAATGATGGGAAAAGCTGAGGCGTAGATAGAGATTGCGTCTATGCAGTTAATCGCGATAAACAGGCGCGATGACCAAACGTGTTTTGCTGATAATCGGGGGCGGGATTGCCGCCTATAAATCGCTTTTCCTTATTCGGGTTTTGGCCCGGCGAGGGATTAAATCGACTGTTATCCTGACCAATGGCGGCAGTGAGTTTGTGACGGCTTTGTCCGCAGGTGGCCTGTCCGGCGAAAAAGTCTACACCGATCTGTTTGACCTGACGGCTGAGGCTGAGATGGGACATATCGAATTATCACGTTCCGCCGATCTGGTGGTGGTCGCTCCGGCAACGGCGGATCTGATGGCCAAGGCGGCCCACGGCATTGCCAATGACCTGGCGACGACCACATTGTCGGCAACGGATAAACGTACGCTTTACGTTCCAGCCATGAATGTACGCATGTGGGAGAACCCGGCCACACAGCGTAATGTCACAACGCTCTCAGATGACGGTGCTTTTTTCCTCGGGCCAGATGAAGGCGAAATGGCATGCGGTGAATTTGGCGAAGGCCGTATGGCGGAACCTGAGGCTATCGCAGATGCTATAGAGACAATTCTGGAAGGTGATACCACACTCGACGGATTGAAGGGGCCTAAGCCGTTATTAGGCAAAAAGGCTCTGGTGACGGCTGGCCCCACGCGAGAAGCTATTGACCCGGTGCGTTATCTGTCCAACCACTCGTCCGGCAAACAGGGCTACGCCATTGCAGCCGCGCTCACCCGGCTTGGTGCGGATGTGACCCTTATTTCAGGGCCCACAGCCCTTGATCCACCGGCCTGTGCCAAATTTGTGCGGGTGGAATCCGCGCGGGATATGCTGGCAGCTTGTGAAACAGCCTTGCCCGCGGAAATTTTCGTCGCCGTCGCCGCCGTGGCTGACTGGCGGCCGGATGGATGTGCAAACAAAAAGATTAAAAAGGGAACGTCAGGTATTCCCGCGCTCAAACTCGTTGAGAACCCGGACATCCTGGCCACGTTATCAGCTGCTAAAAGCCGCCCGGAACTGGTAATCGGGTTTGCTGCCGAGACCCATGATGTGGTAGAATTTGCCAAGGCCAAGCGCGATAAAAAGAATTGTGACTGGATTGTCGCCAATGATGTCTCCGGGGACGTTATGGGTGGAGATCACAATGCCATGATTGTCGTCACGGCTGACGGAGAAGACATTTTCCCGCGGCTCAAAAAAGAAGATGCGGCGCGGCGTCTGGCAGAAAAAATCGCTACTCATTTTGCATAAAGGCAAGGCTATGAGACAATCTATTTTTATTGCAATGATGGCGATGGTGTCAGCAACGGCTCATGCAGACAATATTGCGGATTGCGAAGTGCTCATCCGGCAAAACATCAAAGTCGAAGACCAGAAGAGCGGCGCTTTTATAGATACCTATCTTCCGGCGACGGATTTTATCGCCTCTGTTTATGACGAAGAGGACGGACACATCACTCAGGCCAATGGTGAAAACATCGTGGCTTTATTTTGCACGCGCCATGAGGTTTTACCAACCTTACGAGACTTCCCTCTATTGGCCACTGGAATACCCTTTGCCGCGTCAACGGATTTCGACGCCTCGGACTCGGCCATGATATTTATCCGTCATGACGGGGAGAAATTTATTCACGCCTATCAGGGCCCTGACCTCAGTCCGGAACGCGCCGCCCAACTGACGGACGCCATGGAGGTATTTAATCTCCAGCCCCATGATTTGGGGAAGTGAAGTCAAGGTCTCTGCGAGCGGGCTTTGCCGATCTCTTGTTGAATTTTTTCCACAGTCACATTTCTTGGCAGAAATTGTAATTGATAACCGTCACTCCACCATGGTCCGATTGGTGCGATTAGGGGACCACCGGCGCGCTCCTTCACCGTTCGCACTTTATGGGCATCATATTTTTCTTTGAGTTGCAGGTTCTTGTCCAAAACATAAAAATGGGAATTTGTAAGGGCGTAGGCACCCATATCGAATCTTTTGCTTTTATAGAGGGCATCTTTTCCGGAAAGAAAATAGAAGATATGTTGAGTCGCAAAAATTATAAGTATTCCTGTGAATGTGGGCCAGTGTCTTGGCGAGAGATATAGTAAAACCAAGTATAATCCGACC
This sequence comes from Hellea sp., assembly GCA_020628425.1. GTDB lineage: Bacteria > Pseudomonadota > Alphaproteobacteria > Caulobacterales > Maricaulaceae > JACOMS01. Next base: position 12,641 of record JAHDEZ010000045.1, read on the forward strand.
AGACCGGCGAGGATTTCAAACTCATTTCGACTCTCGTCTTTTAGTGTCTTTTTGAATTCTTCGTATTTGTCCAGATCTGTTAGCGAGCCCCATATAATATACTCATCGTGTCCTAGATAGGGAGCTATCTTGTTTTGCAAATCGATTTCTAGCATGGGAGCTTATGCCCAATTCAATCTGCGCCATAAGTCGAAACTTCGAAGTCTTCCAGCTCCCCATTGGGCTTGAGGCGGATTTTGATCAGGCGGTTATACTCGGTTTCTTCCATCACACCCATGACCTGACCTGAGAGCAGTCCGGCCAGTACAGGCGTAGTATTGGAATGTCCTACGACCACATGGGTGCCGGGTTCTATTTTAATTTTATCCGCGATTTCGTGTGGTTTACCACCGTTATAAATCTGTATGTCGATTTTGCGGTTCTCTGATAAAGGCCGGGCGGTCTCCAGCGTTCTGCGGAAATCAGTGGAGTGAATAAAATCCACAGGCTCGCCACTGAGGCGGGATACGAGTGCTTGGGCCCGGGTCTTTCCTGCTTCGGTCAGGCCGGGGTTTTCCGCTTTGGTTTTCTCGGCGTGACGGATGAGATAAATAGTCGCCGCGTCCGGCGGGGCGGGCTCACCGCAAGCTGATAGTAACAGGGCCGAACCTAAAAATGAAAGGCATAGTCGTCGGGTTAAAGTTGTCATTAATTTGCTTTCATCAGAACTTTAACAGCGGTCAAAACCTTATAGCTGTCCTGCCAGGCAATTGTCCTGGATTTGGTTTCAAACTCAAGTTGGATTTTTATGACCAGAGCCCCGTTTTCATAGTCCAAAAAGGCCCGTTCGATTTCATCCCCATCAATGATATGAGTTTTAGTCAGGCGTTCATAAATATTGGACTGTAATATCAGGCGTTTATCGGTCACCAGAATGTTGGCGAAATGCGGTTTAGTGAAAATGGCAATTATGCCCAGGCTAAAACAAACGATACAAATAGCCAGAAACAAACCGCCTATGAGATGCGCACCCCCACCCTTATCATATTGAACCAATGAGGCGATCAGACACGCCAAGTAAATCAACAGGCTGGCGGGCACGGCAAATTTGTTGATCATATAATATTTGTCAGGACCGATTTGTTCGGAACATGTTTTCTCCTGACTTGTGGGAAATCGCCCATATATCGGTGCTTCATCGGCTTCGAGAATATCGTCGATGAGCTCGCGTGTCGTCAGATTTTGTTCCGAATATTTCCACATAAATATAACATGGCGGAGTCAGAAGGTGTTTTCAAGGACTGAAAAAAGCTTCACCTGCGCTGGCGGTTCTCATGAATCCTTCTATGTCCTTGACACCATAAATAAACAAAAGGCTATAGTGAACGGATATCATGCCTTCGTCTTCTCCTATAGGGGGCGGTACGCGTTTACGGACAAAAATCACACGGCGTCCTAAAAATGGTATGTGTGAGAGTTTCGCGCCAATCCGTTCTACTGAATAAAAACGGTAACCATGGCGAACAATTATTGAACGTGTCGTTATATAGTGCCGTTGAAAACATGGCAGAATAGCCCAAACGCCCATAACAAAAAGTACCACCCATCCCACCAGACTCAGCGCGTTTTGTGCCGTATAAGAGAAGTCATATTTCCATTCGATCAGTTTAAAAAAACCTATGAGCAACAGCATATGAGCCAAGATTGGAATGCTGATATTAAATGCGCTGGCCTTTCCGGCCCATAGCAGCTCTTCATCAGGCTCAAGATCTACATCAAATTTCAGATCCGGATCGATCATGTGGTTTTGAATTTACGCCGCAATAATTTCAAACTGGTGCGTTCAATCAGATGATAGCTGATGCAGGCAGTGACGAGCGAGCCTATAAACGCAATCACGATAAAGGCTATATTATCCAGCCAACCGGGCGCGCCCCATTTGAGCGGCTCGGGAATATAAGGGCTTATAATCTGCATATTCCAAATACGCTTAATGGACAGCAATACCAGGAGATGGGAAAGATAAAGCGAATATGACCAGTCGCCAATCTTTACCAGTGCGTTGGGAATTTTCAATCGCCCTTGTCGTTCGAGTATGACCGCTCCCAAAATAATGGCAGCGCCAGGCAGGCCGAAACAAATGACCCGGGTTAGGTTAAACGGCAGGAGCTTATTATCAGGATATACCAAAAGGGCGGCTGCAAACGTCAGGACCCCCAGGCCAAGCCAGAGCCCTCCCTGTCTTGGTGTGAATGTTCCTAGAATAATGGCCACCGCAGCGCCCAGAATAAACTCTAAATTCAAAGGTGAAATGATCAGCTCAAGCAAATTGGTTGCATGTATAGGCAAGCGGCCCAGAGAAAGACTGGCCAATATCAAAAGGCCCCACACGCCGAGCCATAACGGCAGAAATTTTCGCGAAAATAAAAGCCCTATTGTGAAAAGCAGATAAAACAGCATTTCGTGGATCAAAGTCCATCCCACCCCCAAGACGGGGTCTCCGTGCTGGGGCACGAGCAGTAAGGATTTGACAATATATGACATGACTTCAGCGCCGCTCGCTTTGTCGGGGGCCGCGGCTTGTCCATAGGCGGTCAAATAATAGAGCATCATCAATCCGGCAAAGACCCACCAGAGCGGATAAATCCGTGTTATGCGGTCATAAAAAAACCGCCCGGCCGCCCGTGCTGAAGGCGCAATATCACGGGTCACATAGACCATTATAAATCCAGAAATCACAAAAAACAGGTCGACGCCGGCAAACCCTCGTCCCCAAAATGCCCCTATTTCCCGAGGCCAGGGTCCGCCTTCGCGAAACATAGCTTCCATATGAAAAATGAGCACCAGCATTGCGGCGACACCGCGCAGAGCCTGCACGGATAACAGCTTATCTCTTACGGGTTTTTCTCCAAGTGAGCTTTCTGACATATCGATCTCTTAGATCAGTTTGTCAGCGAACAACACCCACAATCGGGCCCATACGAAAACCGCGATCACTGCGGCCGTTCTCAGCGTCATGAAGCCGGGAGACGACCCCGTCCAGATAGAGCGCGTTTGGCGTGCCCAGATGGTCTTTGAACAGACGGCCGAAATGATGAAAATTGACCGGCTCCTCGCTTATGACGAAATAGACATTGTCGCCGCTAACGCCTACACCGTTACGGCGTTTGCGCGAGTCTGACTCTTTACGGAACTTAGGATGCAGCGCGCCATTAATCACCAGCATCGGGCCAGATTGGGTAGCGGAATGCACATCCAGATCCTTTTGCTCAAACGTCAGGGTTTCGGTAATACCGACGCCGGTTTCACCAATGTGAAATACGCCATTGGGCAAAAGACCAAAATTGCCAGAAGAGGCTTTGGTCATCAATTCCTGCGATTTGACCCCGTCCTCTAGATAATATCCCACGGGTTTGCGGTCGGAATGATACATGCCCCCATTCATGGCCATGACCAGCTCTTTACCGTCCGCTTCCAGCGCCTCTTCTACCTTGTCGAAACTGCCAAATGGCTTACCGTCTTCGCCCCAGAACAGGCGGATATCATCGGAGGCCTTGAAGCTGCAGACCGTGAAGTCCGCCTCGTCAAATGTGATGCGGTTACAGGGTTTTTTCGCTGATGTGCTGATGGTGCGTGTTTCGCCGGAGACACTGAAAAAGTCTGCACCGCTGGCTTTGAGATCTGCTGGTACGTTAATAGGCACGTGAATGCCGACCGAGTCTTTCACATTCATAATGGAGAGGACGTCTTCGCCCTCCGGGTCCAGATAAATCCAGTAGGGCGGCATGGCGAGATCGGTCTCAATTATATCCCAATAGTCTTGATAGGGGGTATAATGCGCCGAGTTGATGTCAGCATCACCCATATGGGAAATTGTTGGCCCGTCCCGGAAGCTTACCCGATAAACCAAATTTTCCACCTCTGCCCGCGCGGGCCACCCCGCATGGGGTATGCGTGTCGCGGTCACGACCATATCAGAGATTTCCCCCGTTAAGGGCGTTGCGCCGATCTCCATTTCAAAACGACCGATCTGCGGGGTTAAGACCTCATCCCAGGATGGGTCCTCCGTCATCATGATGACGGCCTGCCAGGGCGCAACCAGTTTTAGATCCGGATGGGCCTTCAAATAGGTGATCATCTCAGAAGCGCTAAAATGGTCGCGATGGGCATGGCTGATAAAGACCACATCGACACCGTCATAAGGAGCTTCACCGGCGATGATAGCTTTACGGTCGGCCTTAGAGACATCTGGATATGTGCCGAAGCCTGTCAGAGGCAACGGATCAAATAAAATCTTGGTATCACCATATGTCACCATGACCGCTTCATTGGCGATATAACGGGCTTCGCCTTGAGGGGGTTCATGCGCAAGGGATTGGGTAAATGTGCCCGCCAGCACCAACAGGCTAATCAGAGTTTTTTTCATGTGATGCTGATAAGGGGTGCGGGTATGACTGCCAAGTCTCAATTGCAGGGACGGATCTCAATTAAAATTTATTGCAGTTCCGTATCTGCACTCTACAAGCCAGTGCAGCAATTGGCATAGGGTATGGATTATGGCTTTGGTTTATCTGAACGGCGAATTGATGGATGAGGCGCAGGCTAAAATTTCCGTCTTTGACCGGGGCTTCCTGTTTGCTGACAGTATATATGAGGTGACCGCCATTATTAATGGACGTCCTGTTTATCTGGATGACCATTTTAAACGCCTTACCAGGTCTTGTCAGGAATTGGGTTTCGAAGCGCCAATGACCCAGTCTGAATTTTCAGGCATTCATCAGGGTCTGATAATGGGTAATGATCTGCATGAAGGTGTTGTTTATCTTCAGATGACCCGCGGCGTTGCAGAGCGAAACTTCACCTATTTTGAGGGCTTAGCACCGACAGTTTTTGCTTTTTCCAAGGCGATGGACATACTGGACCACCCTAAGGCACGCTCAGGTATCAAAATTAAAACAGCACCGGATTTACGTTGGGCGCGTTGTGACATTAAGACGACGCAATTGACGGCTCAGTCAATGACAAAAACAACGGTCAATCGAAACGGGTTTGATGATGCCTGGATGACTAAGGACGGATGGGTCATGGAAGGCACATCAAACAACGCTTTCATCGTCGATGATCGGGGTGTGATTATCACCCGAGACTTGTCTTCAGTAATTCTGGCTGGTGTAACCCGCATGGCTGTTATCGATATAGCTAAAACATTGGGTTTCACGGTCGAGGAACGTGCCTTTACCGTGACCGAGGCTCAAAATGCGCGGGAAGCCTTTTGTACCTCGACTTCAACTATCGCCTTGCCTGTCATCGAAATCGATGGTGAGCCTGTCGGGCGTGGTAATCCTGGTGACGTTTACAAATCAATTCGTCAGGGATTTATTGATGCTCTTCTTAGACCCAAAGTAGTGCCAAACCAAATGCCATTGTCCCTAAAGCAAATGCGCGAATAAACAGATTATTAGGCGCCAGTTTTCTCGAAAAGCCCATAAGCAGTGGCGGATAGATAAGCATTATCGCCCCTTCTATGCCAGCCGCCCAGCTAATTAGAGAGATCGGAATTTCAGGCCATCCGCGCCAGATGTTATGGGTCAGTACTAGAGCGGAACCGGCGATCAGCATGAAAGCCCCTAACACATAAATCAGAGCTGCATTTCCTTCTAGCGAATCCATAATTTCCATCGCCCACCTTGGGCGCAGCAAAAGGCCGAATCCGGCAACAACCATGTATATGCCGAAAATTTGCGCGAGCAGTTCGGTCAAAATTTAGGCCACCCGGGCAGCACGTCGCAATACCGTTCCGGCAATCAGATAAAGTATGCCGCTACCTAGAAGCATTGGAACTGACTCAACCAAACCCACATGTGTCCAAACCACAGCTCCGTCTAAAACTACCCAGACGCCAAAGGCCATCAAAAAGGCGGCACAGGCTTTGGAGCGATAAAAAGATGCACCAAAGGCTAAAACAGCGATAAAGATGAGATGAAAGGCAATCATGGCCCATAGTGTAATCAAACCATGTTGAACCAGATCATTATCCACATTTGCTGCCACATCTCTGACAACATCCATTCCCATCAAGTGACGAATAGCGACCGCCAGCAGGATCAAACTTCCGGCCCCTGCCAGAACTTTCGTAAATGTTAGCGTGTTCATATCTCTCCCCTTTGTTGAGGAGAGTATCATCTAAATTCTACCAAAAATAAAGCGTCACGATGGATTACCGGCATAAAGCGGGTAATGACAGGGGGGGAGCAGTTTTAAGCTTCGTCAATGCGGGCTTGTCCCAGCAAGCCATAAAGCCAGACTTAACGGCAGAAGCCGTCACCGTCATCTCCTGGTAAAGCGTTGATGAACTCAATAACGTCTGCTTTGGTCGGGCCTTCCAGGAAGCCATAGCTTGAGAAATGCACAACGGGGTCGGCATGGTTCATGCCGTCATAGATTTTCACTTTGGCTACATCTGCACCGACCTTCTCGCCGAGTTTGACGGAGTTTTGATAATTGACCGAAGTATCCTCTTTGCCATTGATAAGAAAGAGCGGGGGAACGTCCACATCTGGACCAAAATAATAGCTATCAGATCCCTGTAGCTTCTCCGGAAAGATAATCGTTGTCGGTTCACTATCAGCAGGTAGGAAACCCGTTGGACCAGCCAGGCTGACAACGCCTTTCACCGTAAAGCAGGGTTCGACCCCGTGTTCTTGCAGGAATTCAGGTTTGAACACCATGCCCAGCACATTATAGGCCCCGGCAGAGTGGCCCATCAAAACCTGATAGCGCTCGGGGAAGCGCTTGTTTACGGCGGCAATAGCGCGGGCATTATCCTTGAGGAATTCAGGATATTTAACCTCCGGATAGAGGCGGTAATTGGGTACGGCCACATCAAAACCTTCGCGGGCGAGGCCTTCGGCGACAAATTTATACATGGACTTGTCCCCGGCCCACCATCCGCCGCCGTGGACAAAAACAATAATCGGTCGGTTTTTACTGTCATCATTTTTGGAGAAATAGAAATCAACGCGGTCTCGTTCTGACGGGCCGACAATAAAATTTTTCTCAAGTGTGTAGGCGCTGGATGGCGTAATGAAGTTCAACAATTTTGCGCTGGCTGTCTGACTGCGCAGTATGAAATACATCGCAATCGCAAACAGAATTACACTGATCAGCAAAAACATAAATAACTGGCGCATAAAGATCTCCTGCGCGAGACCTTTATAGAGAACGATCGAGTTTTAAAAGCGGTTTTCCATACCAAGCGAACGCGGCGGACGGATATATTCTTCAGGGAGATCATCCTGTATTTCAAATGTGGGTTCGGCGTTAAATCTGAGGGCAAAGAGTCCTAGTGAAAACAAACAGATTCCAAGGATAACCGGCGCTGTCACATCATTCATGGTTGTTCGGATGGCCAGGCCATAGGCCACGCCTAGTGCGCCTAGCCCCATCAGTGATCCGGTAATGAATATCCGCATATATACCCCGTGAACCGTAACGCCCCACAGGATAGATGATAGGTCAAGGACTTTAGAAAAGCCCTAAGCGTTATACTTAACAACAGCTTTCGCGCTGTGACGGATCCGTCGTAACTTTCGGCTTGCCTTGTTTGGTTTCCTGCGGGTCGCGTACGCGAACCCCGCAATCCGAGGCAGGCCAATCTATGCGATCTGTTACAGCGATGGCGGGCTCAATTGGGATAAACATATCCGCATAAGGCTCTTGCTGCAGGAGTTTGAAGGTTTTCTCGCAGACGGCAGAACGCTCACCGCGACGGAAAACATGGCCATCATCATCTTGCACATTTCGCCAAGGGCCTTTGTAAATCAGAGCCTGGTTTTTCTCGAGACATTCACCTTGTTTGCCCTTATATGCCAGATAGGTGGCGGAGCGGTATTCAATACCGTCGACAATCTGCCAAGGCTCTAACTCCAACTTATCAATGGTCACACCGTGGAAACCGGCCTCTTCGAGGGCTTCACCAAAGGCCGTTTCTGTCATGGCGCCGGAAATACAACCTGACCAGAGACGGGCATCCTGCTTGAGCTCTTCGGGACTGTCCTCATCAGATACGATGTCAGAAACGGCAACACGGCCACCGACTTTGAGAACGCGAAACATTTCGGAAAACATTTGTTTTTTCTTGGAATCTGACACCAGGTTCAAAACGCAATTGGATACGATCACATCAACACTATTGTCCGGGATCATTGTCAATTCTGTTTTCAGGCGCAGAATTTCTGCTTCCATAGCTTCCAGGTCGGAGGCGTTTTTGACCGGATTTTCCGCCAGCCATTTATTGAGGTCGTCGTGGTCCAGTTTCAAGTCTTCGATATGGCCTCGGCGGAATTCTACATTGGCGTAACCGACGCGCTCAGCAATGACCGGCGCTGTTGAGCGGGCCAGCTCCAGCATTTCATCCGTCATATCCACGCCGATAACCTTGCCTTCGGGGCCTACGATTTGCGAGGCGATAAAACAAATTTTTCCGCCGCCGGAACCCAGGTCCAGCACCACATCTCCTTCGCGAACATAGCGGGATGGGTCACCGCAGCCATAGTCGCGGTCAAGGACTTCCTGAGGAATGATTTTCAAATATTGCGGGTCATAATCTATCGGGCAGCAAAGAGCGGCTTCGACGGCTTGGGCGCCTGCGCCGTATCTGTCTTGTACGCTGTCGCGAACATCGGCATTGGTCGCGTGAAAATCGAGATCGTCCATGGGGCAGTCCTGTAATAGATGGAGAAAAAGTTCAGTCGATTTACTAGCGCAGAAGCGGGATATCGCAAATGACTTATCTGTGATTTATTCGCGAGATTTGTGGATTTTTCCGCACCCAGAGTACGGAACGCCCTTTGCCAAAAATCCGCGTTTCAAGATCATATAAATCGGCGGGCGTTAGTGGAGCGACGTCGGATTTTGGTAAAAGAATGGCGACCGCCAAAACTGGGCAAGGGTCGCCCCGGTCTTGAAAATGACCCATAGGTTGCAACTCTCTATCTGCGTCCGGGTCAAACAGTTTCTGGGTCGCCCAATAATAAAAATCCTCCGGCGGATCGGGCCGGAGATAAAAGAAAAGGTCAGGTGATTCACAAGCTGGACCATAAGAGTCGATTGCCGCCAATAGCTCGGGGATCTCTTCCTTGTTTTTAAAATATTCGGAGATGAAGAGAAACGGCATAATGGCTGTGATAACAGGCACTATTTTAGCCAGCGGGTTTCGCGTCTCGGACAACTGTCCTGACAATATCCAGAGTATGGCCGGCATGATGACAATAAAGGCCCGCTCCTTGATCATATCAATGTACACCGTATGCAGGATAAAGGCGCACAAAACGGTCAATATGGCGGCCCAAAGTAATACTGCATGGTCGCGTCTGCGTCCGAGAATGGCGGCCAATAATCCGCCCGCGCCGAGCAGTGTTATCAGCGGATTGGAGCCAAATGTTTTGATAAGGAGCCCTCGTAAAAACTGATGCATCCCGGTCCCGAGTTTTTCCCAAAAAGACGCATCTGTGGCCACGCCGGAAAACTCCATATGGCCGAGCGCAAATTTGATCCAGAACAGAACGGGGATGAGACCCAGTGCTGTCAAAAGTCCGATGGCCGCAAAGCTTTTTTGTTGTTTCTCGCGCAGTTTCATCATGCCAATGACAAAGCCCAGGCAGGCAAACCACAGCGCGCCGAAATAATGGGTCAGGGACAGGGCTATCCCGATCATGAGCCAGCCGATCCAAAGCCAGACTCCGGGTTTCTCGTCTTTATATAGTCGCATCCCGATAAGGCTCAGCAGTGCGCTTAGTGTGAAGTTCAAAACATAGGGCCGGATTTCCGTGGCGAAATAAATGATCCAGTAAGAGCCCAGACAGGTCAGTAAAAAGACCTGAAGGTGGCGCTTATCTTCTGGACGTATGAGACGAAAGGCCAAGAGCGCCCCCAGCCCTGCCAAGAGAAGGGACAGGCATTTCTGCCAGAAGGGGTACTCCGAGATAAAACTCCACGCCCAGAGAAAAGGGTTATAAAAGGGCGGATGGGCGTCAATGCTCCAGCGCTCCCCCATCAAAAAACTCAGGCTCTCTTGTGGATCCGAATAATACAGGCTGAAATACTCATCCCGCCAGAGCGGCTTCATCCACATGGCCACCAGCATCATAACAACGGGCACAAGCGTGGCCAGGGCAAAGGCGCGCAGGTTCAAGGTCCGTTTGATTGTCTGCATTTTTTCCATTGACCTTTACTATCAATTTAGGGTCAAAATGCGAGCATGAAAAAACTCAGTGATAAATTTTACGTGGCTGGCCAGATCAGCCCGCAGGAAATGCCAGATTTCGCCGAAGCGGGAATTGGAATTATTATTAACAACCGCCCCGACGGCGAAGCAGCGCTTCAAACTCCGGGTGCAGTGATTATGGCCGCAGCGCAAAATCAAGATATGAATTATATTCCCATTCCTGTGGCGGGGGGTATCTCCCCGGAGCAGGTGGCTGCGCTGCGCACAATTCTGGATAATGCCGGAGAACCGGTTCTGGCTTATTGTGCGTCCGGAACCCGTTCAACCATTCTCTGGGCAATGTCGCAAGCGGGCACAATGGAAACGGAAGACATTCTGAAAGCTGCAGCGGATGCTGGCTATGATCTCAGCCAATATGCACCCATGATTGAGAGCGTGGCGGGCGGCTAATATTTACCGCGCATCATAATGGGGATCATGCTCCATAATCACGTCTTCGGCGATGGCTCTGAGATCCGTCTGATAATTGACATTGGCAGGCTGGGTCACAGGCCGCTCCCCGTAAATAGCATAGAGCCAGACATATTGACCGGTATCTTTCAGGATATCACCGGCATGGCCTAGATTATCCGTAAAGATCGAGCTCGAGGCCGCACCGGTGACTTGCGATACATCATAAAGCTCACCGGCTACCTGACCATAAGGAATGCAATAAAATTCCACGCCCGGATAGAGCGCCCGCAAGTCATCAATCAGCTCATGGGTAACAGTCGGATGCGCATCAACCCAGG
>JAHDEZ010000046.1:0-18706 GCA_020628425.1 Hellea sp.
ACGAGCAAATTACAATTGAAATTTCCGAAGACCGACTGCGCCAATATAATCTTACCTTTAACGAAGTCGCCAATGCTATCGCCAACTCTTCGCTTAACTTATCTGCCGGTAGCGTTGAAACCACGGCCGGTACTTATCAGCTTAGCGCGAGATCGTTGGCCGAAACTCAAGACGAGTTTGAAAACATTATTGTTCGGCAAACACCAGACGGCGGAACGTTACGGGTTAAAGATATTGCAACCGTGATAGATCGTTTTGACTCTGAAAAGTTTAGTTCGACTTTCCGGAATCAAAATGCCGCCGTCTTTCAGGTCCTATCGGCGGACACAATGAACATCACCAAGTCCGGAAAAGAAATTCGACAATTCGAGGAGGATATCGCCGAGCTACTGCCGCCGGGGATAAAGTTTTCGATCTGGTTTGACGGATCGACTATGTTTGATAGTCGGATGTCGCTTATCGGATGGAATGCCATATCCGGCATGGTACTCGTGCTTATTTTCCTGATGTTATTCTTGCGGCCCAGTGTAGCCATGTGGGTGACCGTCGGCATTGCGGCTGCTTTTTTAGGTGCTCTCGCCGTCGCGCCATATTTAGGCATTACCATGAACATGATTTCGCTCTTTGCCTTCCTATTGGTGATTGGTATTGTGGTTGACGATGCCATCGTTGTGGGCGAGTCTGTTTACTTCCACGCAGAAAACGGCATCTACGGAGAAAAAGCTGCCATTGGCGGGGCTAATCTGGTTGCTAAACCGGTCTTTTTTGCCGTCATTACTACAATCTTGATGTTCATTCCGTTTTTGCTGATTTCTGGTCCATTCCAGCCTATGTTTGGGCAAATCAGCCTGGTGGTCATCGCGGTTCTGACCTTCTCGCTTATCGAAGCGTTTTTCATCTTGCCGGCGCATTTGCGGCATTTGAAGCATAGAGAAGGTGAAACAAACCCCTTAATGCGACTGCAAAACCGAATTGCCAATTCACTTGTCAGTTTTGCTAGAAATGTTTTCCGGCCTGCTGTCGCGACGGTTATCAAATTCCGCTATATCACATTTGCTGTTTTTCTGGGTTTAATGATCTTTTTTATCGGCTTGCTCCGCGGAGGGATAATCCCGTTCTCCGAATTGCCCGAAGTCGAAAGCGATATGATTTTCTTCGAAGCCTCATTCCCGGAAGGTACGTCGTTTGAACGGCTTGAAGAAGTCCGCCAACAGGTGGAGGCAGGGCTTGAGAAACTCAATTCTAATGCCATGGAAGATTTTGGTGTTGAAGGTGATATTATTCCGCGTGCCGGGACCGGTGTTGACGGTCGTCAGGTCCAGGGTTTCCTGGGAATGGACTCATCTGATTTGCGCAATAACTCTTCGACCAAAGCCATCGCCGATAAGCTTGAAGAATATGTCGGTGAAATCCCAGATGCGTTCAGAGCAAATTACAACTACAGCATGGCCATGGGTGAGGGCGGCGGTTTCCGCTACGGTGTGACGTCGGGTAGTGATATCGAGTTGGAAGCGGCGGCGTTGGCCATAAAAGAAAAACTGGAAAGTTTCGATAAAGTTCCTTTTGCCTGGGACACGCTCGAATCATCCGCGCAGGAAATTCAAATCAATCTCAAGCCCGATGCGGAAACGCTGGGACTTAAGCTGGGCGACGTAACCCGTCAGGTCAGAGAGGCCTTTTTTGGCCGCGAAGTTCAACGCGTGCCACGTTTCGGCGAGGACGTTCGAGTGATGGTGCGCTATCCTTTGGAAGCCCGTGAGTCCATTGACAGTTTGAACAACCTTTACATTCGGACGGCGCGCGGTGTCGAAGTGCCTCTTTACTCTGTTGCTGAAATATCCTTCGCAGAAGGCGTGAGTCGGATTCGCCGAAGAGATCGCGAGCGCATTGAATATGTGGGTGCACCTGTTCGCGGACAGCCAGAAGAAGTGGCAAAAATCAAAAAAGAAATGAACGAGGAATTTCTGCCCCAGTGGGAGGAGGACTACCCCGAAGCCACTCTGGTTCGGGTTGGGGACGATCTGGTGTGGAGTACGATGATAAGGGAATTGGCCATCTCATCTTTTGTCATCCTTTTCATGATGTATGCTTTGTTAGCAATCGCTTTCAAATCTTATGCGCAACCTCTGTTGATTATGGTGGCGATTCCATTTGCACTGGTTGGTATGATCTTCGGCAATTGGATTACAGGCGTACCTTTCGGTATAATGTCGCTGTTCGGATTTTTTGCGGCGTCAGGTGTGGCGATCAATGATAACCTAGTTCTCATTGATTATGTCAATCGCCTTCGGGCTCAGGGCGTCGGAGCCTATCAAGCTATGCTGGATTCCTGCGTAGCCCGCTTCCGGCCAATTCTATTGACGTCTTTGACAACCTTTGTCGGAATTATGCCAATCCTGTTTGAAACGTCGTCACAGGCTCAATTCCTCAAACCCATGGTTGTTGCCTTGGCTTTCGGCGTTCTGTTTGATTTCTTCCTGACGCTGATGCTGGTTCCGGCCATGTACGGAATTGGCGTGGATATAAAGCGGACGGTTCGCGGCCTGGCGACCGGCGTCAAACAAAAACCGCTCGGATCCACCTATGATCCGGATATCGCCATTGCACTGGAAGATTTCGAAGTCGACTCACTGAAAGGTGATAAAGATATTATGGCTCCTCCGGCCCCCGCAGAATAAAACTATACGGACAAAACCTTAAAAATAGGAGAGAACGCATGACTCTAAAACACCTTTTATTGGCCAGCGCCTTTGCGCTGGGCTTTTCAGCCTGTACGACCATGAGCACAATCAGCCAACCAGATCTGGGAACATTTGGTGTGGCGGTTGTTGATATGGATAAATCTGTTAAACCCGGCGATGACTTCTTTGAATATGTGAATGGCGGTTGGTTGAAGACCACCGAAATTCCTGCCGATAAATCTCGCTTTGGTTCTTTTGATATATTGCGGGACCGCTCTGATGACCATGTTCGGGCCATCATCGAAGCTGCGTCTGCTAAGAATGCGGCTCAAGGATCCGAGGAACAGAAAATTGGTGATTTCTACGCCGCATTCCTGGATACGGATACCATTGAGTCCAAGGGACTGACACCAATCCAGCCAGACCTTGATCGGATTGCAGCGGCCAAAACTCACCGTGATATAGCGGCCTTGATGGGGGACCCAACTTTGGATGTGAATTCTATCGTGTCCGGCTGGGTGGATGTGGATGTCAAAGATATCGACAATTATATTTTCTATGTGACGCAATCAGGTTTGGGAATGGCCCGCGCTAATTACCGTGATGAAGGCGAAAGTTTTGATCGCTACCGTGCTGGATATGTTGATCTGCTTGAAACCATGTTGAAGGAAAGCGGCGTGGTAAATGCACGCGCGCGGGCTCTGTCCGTAATGGACTTTGAAACCAAGCTGGCCGAAGTGCACTGGGAACCCAAGAAACGTCGTCAGCGTGAACTAACCTATAACAAAATGACCAAAGCCGAGATGCTGGAGTTTGGGTCAGGTTTCCCAATGGATGTAATGCTTGAGGGCTTAGGTCTGGATGACCAGGCAGCCTTTGTTATCCGCGAAAAAGACGCCATTCAAAACTCTGCCAGGCTTTATGCCCAGACGCCGGTCAGCGTCTTGCGGGACTATATGACGGTGCATTTGCTCATTGGAAATTCTGATTATTTGCCGGCACGCATTGATGAGGCTACTTTTGACTTTTACGGGAAAACTCTGCGCGGGCAGGAAGAACAGCGCGAGCGCTGGAAACGTGCTGTAAGTCAGATCGACGGTTATATGGGTGAGATGGTTGGCAAGGTTTATGTCGACAAACATTTCCCGCTCGACTCTAAACGTCAAATGGATGAACTCGTGGAAAATCTGCGGGCGGCTTTCAAGGACGGGATTGATAATCTCGATTGGATGAGCGATGAGACCAAAGTCGAGGCGCAATATAAGTTGAGAAAGTTCAATCCTAAAATCGGATATCCAGACGAATGGACAGATTACTCAACGCTGCAGGTCGACCGGGATGACCTGATCGGAACGATCAAGTCTGCTAATGCCTGGCAGTTCAATGACATGATTAGCAAGTTGGGTGGACCTATTGATCGGGGCGAGTGGGGCATGAACCCGCAAACGGTGAATGCATATTACCGTGCTTCACTCAATGAGATTGTATTCCCGGCCGCTATTCTTCAGGCACCGTTCTTTGATCCTAATGCGGACCCGGCCGTTAATTATGGTGGCATAGGTGCTGTGATTGGCCATGAAATGGGACATGGTTTTGATGACCAAGGGCGCAAAACCGATGGCAATGGTGAGCAACGCGACTGGTGGACCGAAGGTGATGCGACCGCCTACAAGGATCGTGCAGCGGCTCTCGCAGCGCAATATAGCGAGTTTGAACCGCTCCCGGGCGAATTCGTCAATGGCGAGCTGTCTTTGGGTGAGAACATTGGTGATCTGACCGGTGTGACCATGGCCTATGCTGCCTATAAGCGTTCGTTGGGTGGCAAAGAAGCGCCAATCATTGACGGTCTGACCGGAGATCAGCGTTTCTTTTTGGCCTATGCGCAAATCTGGAAGGGTATGTACCGGGAAGACGCCATGCGGGCGCAAATCAAAAATGGCCCGCATAGTCCCGTTCAGTATAGAGCCAATGGTATCGTGCGTAATTTCGATGCTTGGTATGATGCCTTTGATGTGCAGCCCGGCGATGCCTTATATTTACCACCCGAGAAGCGGGTCAAAATCTGGTAATTATTCAACCCGCCGCTTAGGCGGGTTTTTCATGTGGCGGATTCATTAATGGGTGAATTGCTTTAGCGAGAACCACCCGACCGCACTGCGTCGAACATGGCTTTCGCACGCCCGGAAACAGATGCGTCGCAATCAGCCACTTGGGTGTAGCGCCGGCGCAGTTTCCCCGGGATGCCCTTGAGGGATTTTTCGCCAAACTTTTCTGCGGCACCGTAAAGCTTTGACAATGTCCCGGCGGCACCTGCAACAGGTACGAAACCAGAGCGGGCCACGTGCCCTTCAACGGCATAGGCGGATTTATAGCTATCCATACCTGCGCCAAGGTCAATCAGACGGTAACCCAATTCAGGGGCTTTATCGATCATGTCTTCAAGAAGCTGTGTGCCTGGCGATAGTGCATGAAATTCCGGATTATAGGCGACCATCCAGCTATGGAAGGTTTCCCCATCCGTCATGCCCATATCCAAAGCCGCCATTTGGTCGCCAAAATAGAGCACATGCATATCACAGCGCAGGCCGTCTTTCCGTTCCCACAAAGTACGTAACAGGCCCGACGTCCAATCTGATGACAAAACGTCATAGAGTCCGGTCTCGGCAAAGCGTTCCTTTTTCCAGGCCATGAGCTGTTCATAGGCCTCCACATTACGGGATTTATACTCAAACCGGCGCGGGCCGAATTCCTCTTCCGTGCGTCGAATACGTCGGCGATTACTCTTTAGGCTACGCTTGTATGATTTGGAGCGCGAATTGCGCCAGGCGTCTACACTGTCGCTCAGATCAATCAGGCAAAGCGGATAGGCCTCTTGATGAAAGGCGTTCATATCCGTTGGTTCGCCGACCAGAGCGCTATAATGCAGCGCGCCAATTCCGGCTGATTTCATAAACTGAAAGTGATTAATACCGCTATCCGGTGCCTCAATAAAGCCGTGATAATCACTCATCGGGGCGCCGAGAGGTCTGGAAAACCCATTACCCTGGAAAGGCAGAAAGCAAACCGGCATACCTTTATCATAAGCAATAGCCACGCGAGCATCCTTACGCAGCTCACCCATGAGACGGGTGAAATCGACATGAAAGTAGGGGCTGTATAATGCAGGATTGGACGCTCGCAATGACGTCCAGACGCGCATATCCTCTGCGCTCAGCTCTTGCGGCAGTTTTACCTGAATATCGAGATTATCGGTCAATGACCCACTCACCTGTGTTTTTTATTAGTCTGTCTCTAGCAGATATTCGTTAGGATGGGTTTAATACGGCTTCAGGCAATGCCATCCAAATTTTTACAATTGATATAAAATAACACTATACTTTTCATTTGAACCTCTTAAACTGCATCACATGGGAGGAACGCACGGTCATCATCATCACAACTACCATCATGGTCATGGCCATCATGATCATTGCCACGGAAATGCCGGGAGAGGCCGGCTAGGCTTAGCTGCAATACTCACAGGCCTGTTTATGATTGCCGAGGTGATTGGCGGTCTGATCTCAGGTTCCCTGGCGCTTCTGGCCGATGCAGGCCACATGCTGACGGACTTTGCGGCGCTTTCCATGGCATGGGGTGCGTTTGTTCTAGCGGATCGTCCGCCCACCAACCGTTTGACATTTGGTTATGCCAGATTGCCCGTATTAGTGGCTTTTGTAAACGGATTGGCGCTGTTTGTAATATCACTCTTTATTATTTTCGAAGCCGCCCGGCGCTTTAGCCAGATGGATCAGCACGAAATTCTGGCCGGAACAATGTTGTGGGTGGCTGTAGCGGGGCTTATCGTCAATATCGTCGTGTTTTTCATTTTACAGGGCGCCGACAAGGATAACCTTAATGTCAGAGGTGCTTTATTGCATGTCATTGGAGACATGCTGGGGAGCGCAGCCGCCATAATTGCAGCGCTGGTTATCCTCAAGACCGGTTATAAGCCTATTGACCCTATTCTATCGGTATTTGTTGCTGTCCTGATATTGCGAAGCGCCTGGTTTCTTATCAAGGATTCCAGTCATATCCTTTTGGAAGGCACTCCAAATGGTTTGGACCCAGACACCATTCGTGCAGGGCTGTCCCAGACATTTGTAGCTATTACGGCTATAGAAAATATGCATATATGGTCCTTATCGGATGGTCGTCCGATGATGACTTTGGTAATAAACGCGGCCGACAACGCTGACCCTTCTAAATTGACCCATGAAATCCGTCATCATCTCGACCATGAATTTGGGATAACAGATGTGACTGTGGAGATAAGATGAGTCTCGGGAATTCCGGCGCGCCTTTTGTGACACAAATTCAGGGTTTCATCGATGCCCATAATGGGGCAGGCTATAAAAACCAAACATCGGATCTTGGGGCGTTGCCTGTTTCGTTATATACGGACGAAGATCGATTTAGGGCGGAACAAGACAACATCTTTGCCAAGGCTCCTATCGTAATTGGACATGCGAGTCAGCTCCCTCGCAAAGGTGACCACTTTACTTTCGACCATCTGGGTCAACCGCTATTGGTTGCGAGGGGGCAGGACGAACAGATCCGTGTGTTTTATAATGTTTGTCGTCACCGGGGCGTGCGCCTCGTGAGCCGCGACGGCGTAAACCGCAAGCCGTCTTTTGTCTGCCCCTATCATAATTGGACCTATGGTCTGGACGGGGCGCTCAATCATGTGCCGTGCCTCGAGACATTTAAAGAGGAAGAGGTCTCAAACCGTCATCTTATTGAATTGCCCACAGCCGTTTCAGGCGGCTTTATCTATGCCTGTCTGGACGCCGATAACACAATGGATATGCCAACCTTTCTGGGCGATATTGAAAGCGATATGGACGCGCTGGGCATGGGCGAACAGAAATTTTTCCGACAATCCACCCGAGTGACCAAGTCCAATTGGAAGCTCATCGTTGAGGCTTTTCAGGACGGCTATCATGTTGTGCGGCTCCACCGAAACAGTGTTGGGCCGCTCTTTCTGGATAATGTGGCAGATATTGTTCGGGTTCAGCAACATCTTCGTGCCTTGGTGGCCCGTAATGATTTTGACATTATGCGCCATAGTCCAAAAGAAGATTGGGATGTGCGCAATCAGTTAAGCCTGGCCTTTTATATCTATCCCAATTCTATCATCATTATTCACCCGGACTATATCAGCCAGCTCGGCCTGTTTCCGGTATCCGTTGATGAGACTCTGTGCATTCACAGCTGTTTTCTAGATGAGCTCCCGCAGACTGAGAAAGCCCGTGGTCATTTTGAGCGGGCCTTTGACATTATCGACAAAGAGGTCTTTACGGCAGAGGATTTTTTCGTCTGCGAACAGGCACAGCTAGGGATGAAAACGGGGGCCAATACCCACTTCCCGTTATCTGAACATGAGGTAGGCCTGAAGCTCTTTCATGAAATCCTGAATGAGCAGATTGGGGGTTGGGATGAATGATCCTGTAACGAACCAGTATCAGTGTTTTAATCAAAGACGCTTGCATTATAGTTGGCTGTTTTGGGCGTCTATCGCTTTATACCTTATGGGCACGGGCCTGTGTTTCCTGATTATGGGAACCTATATTGCTTTTAATTCAGATATTCTGAAAATGCTGGCCGGAGGCGGCGTGTTTTTATCGTTGATAATATGGCGCATTCACGGCCAGGAACTTTATTATGAACGTCTCATGCGAAACATTGAAGACCATTGGGCGCATTCTGGAATAACTGGCGTACAACAGGCCCGACTATCCGGAAATATGAGTAGTCGAAAACTCGTGATTCTAACCGTACTGCTCGCTTCCCTTGGATTATTCGCCTTACCCCTATTGGTTCGGTCGTCTTAAATCTTTAAAACATGACTTTTTTGTTGAGCGGTTTTTGGCTGTCTCGGCGGCCTTATTAAGGCCTCTTCTTCGGCGTCTTGCGGCTCACCCCAATAATCGCCGACACGCATCAGGTCTCGCTTCTCCCGCTTATCTCGAAATAGAAAGCCGAATACTTCGTGAAACCAGACCCTGCGCCCCATTTTATAGTACCAGCGCTGTGCATGGCGGATTTTCGGATCTGGATTGAAAATAAGCCGCCAAAGCGCTTTTGGGCGAGACTGGACGATAAACTCAATGGCTTTCACCCATAGGAATACCCGCCACGGTGACATATGTCTGGTTGACAGAACTTGATGCTTGTAATCCCATTTACTTTGGTCGGTTTGAATTACTTTTCTGTTTTCTGCTTCTCGAAAGAAGGGCGTCCAACGATGGGGCGTTACATAAACCGACTGAATTTGATCTGGGTCATATGCAATAAGTTGCTTCAGTGTGCGCCAGTAATCCCGATCGGTTTCTTCTTCAAAACCGACAACCCAAGTAGCCATGGAAAGCATATTATGTTGACGCATGAGTTGTATGGCTTCTTGGTCTTTGGCAGTCGTTCCGCCCTTTTTTATTTTTTTGAGGATAGCTTCGTCGTAATTTTCCATGCCGAACAGGAATCGTTCCACGCCGGCCTTTTTATAAAGATGTAAATGTTCTTTATCACGGACAATGTCATCAGCTCGCGTTGAACCGACAAGTGAAACGTCTACATTTTCAGCGATGAGTGCCTCCAGAAACTCTTTCCAGAGACGTTTGGAGGAGGTCGGGTTTTCATCCGCAAAGTTAAAAACTTCTACCCCGTGATTACGGTGCAAATCTGCGATTTCACGGGCAAATTTTTTCGGGTCTCGATGTCGCCATTTGGTCCAAAACCCTCTTTGTCCGCAGTAATTGCAGGGATGTGGGCATCCTCGAGAAAATTGAACCACCACCGCGCGTTTACGGCCCCAATAGGAATAGTCTTTGAAATCTATTAATTCCCAACCGATGCGATAGGCCTCCCAATCTTGCATCATCGCTTGTGGGGGGGTGGATTTTACACGCCCGTCTCTTCGATAGGCAATCCCTTTCACTGATGACAAGGGTGTTTGATCTTCTAATGCCCGAATGAGCTGTCGGCAGGTCTCTTCGCCTTCGCCGCGTACACAAAAATCGAATTCAATTTGGTTCGTAAGGATATCTTTCCAATGATAGGTCGGAAACACGCCACCATAGATGACCTGTAGCCCAGGTATTTCAGCTTTGGCATTGCGGGCAATCTTTGATGCCATGGGGTGAGCGGATGTGGACCCCGAGTGTCCCAAAAGCAGGGCTTCGGGTGCATGGTTTCTGATACGAGCAATAATGTCATCTAAATTCAGGGGACCAAACTCGCAGTCCAACAGGCTAACATTGTGACCATCGTCAAGCAGTGGGCCACCTATGGATAGAAGTCCGAGTGGCGGTAAATGGTCGTCGGGTATCCGGCTGCCAATTGCTGGGTGAGGCGGGTTTACGATTAACAGACGCATGATGCTTCCAAATAAATTTTGCGGCTGTGTGCAGTTGAATTATGGCTCCATCCCGACATTACAATGGCGATTACACGGTCTTTTCCGTACCTAAATACGGCGCCGGGAAATGATGTTTAAAAGTGAAAGCATCTTCCGATGGACCTTGGGCCGCTAAAAGGTCGAGTTTTTCGGCCGCGTCCTTCAATGAAGGTGTCTCCCCGGCCTTTACCCACCAGAGCACCATATTGATATCAACATGGTCGAACCATTCTTCGCGTCGGCGCATTATGGCCCGGTGCTCAGGCGTGCGGTAGACGAATTTCATCAGGCTTTCCATATCCGTCCAGACTGACAGATTGACCAGCATGTCAGGGTTTTCAAAAAGAGAAATTCCGGCCCGCGCAGGGCCGTCATCTACGAGCCGCCAGACAAAGCCGGGCTGGCTTTCGGCAACGGCATTAACGCTATCGATAGCACCGTGAAAATCTTTATTGACTGTGCTCATGGCTGGTTCGCGAAAGCTGGCAATATTGAGCTGGGCCAGATGATAACCGGGATTAGTTTTGGCTCCAGTTAACTCATCGCGGACAATGGCCATAAACTCCGTCTGGTCCTTATTCACAGGATTTTCAATTTCGGCCACTTTGGTCATCATGGCCAGTAGATCTTCAATTTCAGATCGCGTCAGTTTTTCCTTCAAAGTTCGTAAAGCAGGGACAATAACAGATTGAGCCCGGTTAAGATGGCGTGAGAAATCGCGAATACGATGGGTACGCTTTTGCGCATCAGTCAGGCTAAGCTGCATTTGCTCCTGCAGATTTTGGTGAATGGTCTGAAGCTGGGCGTCTGAAACTTTTCCGACTGTATCCATACGAGCAACAGCGACCATTAATGCAATGGCCCCGTCCAATGGGTCCGAAATCTTTGTAATAGCAGAGCGGAACGGAATTGGGCCAAGCTGATTATTCGAACGGCTCGCCCGCGCCCGTCTGAGAATGACGTAAGCCCCCCAGATAAAAAGCGTGAAAATCAGAACACGGGCTGCGAGGGGTAACATTGATTAAACTCCTATACCCATACGGTCATCAAAACGTTGGATTAAGCTTTCCTGATCCCGGTTAAGCGGCCCGTCAGTTTCGCCGACGACTTGTAACATCAAGGAGAGCTGCTGAGCTTCTTGGCGTTCGATGGTTTTTCGTAAAATATCAATCATGGGAAAGAGCGCCGTATCAGGCTGTTTCAAATCAGCCGTTAGACTGCCGAGCTGAATGAAATAATCCTCTGCATCTTCGGGCGATAGCTGCATCTGGTCAATGAGCTGTTCTTCGATTTTGCGTTTTTGAGCCTCTGATACTTGTCCCATACCGTCCATGCGGCCCATGGCGATCATAAGTACGGTCGCGGCTTCAACGGGGCCTTCGACCAAATCCAGGCCCCGTTTTCCTGACTCTTTGCGGTAACGTAGTTTGCGCGGAAGGTTGGCCAGCGTATTGGCCGCATCTGCCAAATCCTGTGCCCCCCGACCAACTTCACGAGCGCCGGCGCTCATACGGCTTAGAAAGAAAATGATAGCGGCGGCTGTGCCCAGAATTCCTAATATCAAATGCATATATTATCCCCACGGTTTCCACCTGCGTATCAGGAAGCCAACCTATCGGCAAGATGAGGACGGTCCCATATCGATATGAAAATGGTCAGCGTGGGCATCATTATAGTCCGGAGATAAAGTCACTCGAAAAATTTTGCAAGCTTGACGGCGGGCGGCTCTAAGAAATTTGCGCCGTTCCGGAGAACCGTTCCAGTCTTTCAGTACAGACACAACCCTGCCATCATCCAAAACAAATCCAGAAATATCAAAGGCATTGGCATAGGAATGCTCACTTGGCGTGGATGTACCGGCAATTGGTCGGCAGGAATAGGCGCCGTAATGTTGGATAGATTTCACCCCGGTTCCTAAATGCTCCATTGCCACCTTGTCCATTTCTCGCATCCAGATATACATTCCCACGGCGAGAGGACACTGCATGGTTACATCTGTTGGTTTCAAGTCAGCTGCTTCGCTGCCATCAATATTGCGGGCGATATCCCAGCCGCAAGAGCCTTGCGGGCGGTGAGGCTCGGCCACTCGGGTTTGGTAGTCCGTGACGCTTTCGATCATCCGGGCACAGCGGGACGCTGGCGATAACGCCAGACGTGTGAGCTGTATGTCTGTGGCAAAGCCGGTCGGGGCGGTTATATCTAGAGGTCTCCAGGGCAGGTGTTGATGAGCTACGTAGCGATCTGTAACAAACATCGCTGCTATCAACAGCAGTAAGAAAACGAGCCAGCGTAAGGGCGTGCGCTTAATACTGCGTTTGACCCTGTAATAGCTTCGCCGAAACACTATCTAATCCAAGAACTTATTGCACGAGGCAGATAACCTGAGCGATACGACGCTCACGTCGATAAGTGTCTGCGTGAATGTGATATTCTTGGGGATTGATTTTTTCTTGAGGACGGTCTTCGGCGTTTTCCGGGATATAATCTTTAAGGGTCACGGGCGCGACGGAATAAATGCGACCGCGTCGCGGGCTTTCAGCAGCTACGATTCCAATGACCTCGCCGTCCTTGTCGAGAACGGGAGCACCTGAAAGCCCCCCCAGGGATCCGCTCATGCCTTTCGTGCGGCTTAGCTCTGACCAGGCCAGAATGGGTTCTTCGGTTCGGTAACGTCCCCGTATAAGAAGCCGGTGTCGACCTAAAAGCGCACCTACGGCTTCACCCGGCCGTCCTTGTGGGAAGCCAAAGAAAAACCCATGTTCTCCGATTGTCCGAGGACCGTCCAAATCTGAGGGTAGTGGCTTTTTGTTCCACGGCGACTTCAAAATAGCAGAGTCGCTGTTGGGGGCCAAGAGAACATCCATGATCATGCCTCTGGAACTGCCGAGCCGGAGCGCCACCGTATCACAACCGTCGACAACATGGCGGGCCGTCATATAGGTTCCCTCATCGTCAATGGCGAAGGCTGTTCCGACGCCAGATTCTGGTTCAGCTATATCCACTAATACGGATTGATCCCGGGGACTTTCGCCGGGCAGAAGGTCACCGAGTTTTGGCGGTGGGGGAGGCGCTGTTATATCGTTATGTGTTGCGCGCGTTGCATTAAGGTAAATAAGGAGGACAATGGATCCGTAAATCAGCCAGTCAGGAACTCTCATATCGACCTTACCTTGGCGCGATCAATAAGGGGCTTGAGCCACGAGCGCGCTGGCTAGAGCTATCGAACCGGCCAATTTAAAGGCGGCCAAAACAATGGCAGGCGCGATCTCATCATTTTCAATACGTTCTGGCATGCCTCTGAAAACAAAGTCCGTCACTCGAAATAGGAACAGCTGTAAAAATAAACTGACAGTGCCCCAGATAACGATATCCCAGACTCCGTCATTTCTATAGATAACGGCCGCAAGTGGCAGGACAAGCCCGACAATAAGAGCGCTAAAAGAAACGGCTGCCGCAACATTGCCGTTCTGAACCAATTCTAGTTCTTTGTGCGGGGTCAGCTTCACATAAATCGTCACACCCAGCACATAGATAAAGGTCAGCACACCTAAATGCAGCAAAAGGGTTGGGAATCCATTGGCCAATGTTTGTAAGTAGTCGTTCATGTCGTATCAGGTCTCGCGCTGATTTTGTTTGGGACTTTATAGAGATTATTATTCTTGCGCCAAGCGCTGTTTTTCCATTTTCCGCAGTTCAGAGGCTCGCATCTTTTCGCTTTCTGATTTTAACTGTCCACAAGCTGCCAGAATATCTCGACCGCGTGGTGTCCTTATGGGCGCGGCGTATCCGGCCTTATTGATCATGTCTCCGAAATGCTCGATGGTTTCCCAGTCGGAGCATTCGTAATCACTTCCGGGCCAAGGATTAAAAGGGATGAGATTGACCTTAGCCGGCACGCCGCGCAGGAGTTTGATAAGCTCTCGGGCATGTTTCGGGCTGTCATTCACACCTTTGAGCATGACATATTCGAAGGTAATGCGCCGGGCATTGGAGAGCCCGGGATAATTCCGACAAGCATCCATAAGTTCAGACAGTGGATATTTCCGGTTAATCGGCATGATTTTCTCGCGCAGCTCATCATTGGCGGCATGTAGTGAGATAGCCAGCATGGCATTTGTACGCGATCCCAAAGGCACAATTTCGGGAACAACACCTGATGTGGATACTGTTACACGGCGACGGCCAATAGCCATGCCCGTATCATCCGCCATCGTGTCGATGGCTTCCGCTACATTATCCGTATTATAGAGCGGCTCACCCATGCCCATGAAAACAATATTGGATAATTTGCGATTTTCCTGTGTCGTCGGCCATTCCCCGAGGTCGTCACGGGCCATCATGATCTGTAGAACGATTTCTTGCGCTGTCAGGTTTCGCACCAGTTTCTGCGTGCCCGTATGGCAGAATTTACAAGTCAGTGTGCAGCCGACCTGTGAAGAGACACAAAGTGCGCCCGTGCGGGAAACATCGGGAATGAAAACGCTTTCAACTTCGATACCCGGGGCCATGCGTGTCAAATATTTGCGTGTGCCATCGACGCTGACCTGTTTCTCCACAATTTCTGGGCGGGCCAAAGTAAAGTGTTCAGCCAGTATCGTCCGCAAAGGCTTAGCCACATTGGTCATGTCTTCGAAGTCTGTGACGCCGAAATTATATATCCATTGAAACAACTGACTGGTGCGCATGTTGAGTTTTTTGGGCTCAATGCCGATATCAGACAGGTGTTGTTTAATCTGTGCGCGCGACAGGCCTGGCAGGCGGATTTTCTCCTCTGCGGACTTTTTCGGGACGTTATCGATAATTACGGCGCTCATGGCGCGGCCCTTATCATGGAGACTGTTTAAAAAAAACAGAAAAAGCGCATGCTCCCTAAGCCGTGCCCTAGCTGATCGAAGCGCCGCCGCTACTGACAGGCGGAGGCTGCTTTATCCAAGGCAGCCGAAATTCCGCGTAGGGAAAATGAATAGGTTACGTTTGTTCCTCTGGACGACGTGGCTTCTAATTTCATGGTATCGCCAGCCCGCATTTTCCGCACGAGATCCCGCTCATCACTATATTCGGCAATGAAAGCCTCATTGCGGTCGACATACATGTCAAATTCGCTGCCCGATATGCTGATAGACGGGTCGCGACTGTCTCGGAGGCTGAAATCGGCAAAAAAACTAGGCTGTTCAACTGGTTCGCCCTTTTTCCAGCTGGCAATTAAAAAGCGGATGTCGCCATGTCTGACAGAAGAGGGCGCTTTGGTTTTGGCATCCGCCATTGTGTAGCAGATTTTCTGAGAGCCTTCAAAACGGGAATAGACGCTCCAGTCACCAAAACGTCCCAAAAGGGTCGGATCGGCCATGGCTTGTCCGGGGACGGCTATTACAAGGAAAGCAGCTATGATTTTATGTTTTCGTGTCATTTTGCACCTCTGTGGTGCTATAGCGCATAAACATGTTTAAGGCTTGGTTAACTTGCAGAGAAAAGGCTGAAATCTTGCAGCTGCGCATGCGTCTGGCGCGAAAGTTGCAACGGTTGCTCTCGTAATAGGATAATGACCCAAATGGAGACAATCATGCTGGCGCAAAATGGAATTGGCTCAGCGTCGCCGCCTGTAGAAAGGCGTGCGCGGGCTCGAACGCGAAGTTTTAAACATGCGAAAATTCTCTTTAATGATGATAAGTCGGTTTATGATGCCGTTCTTAAAAACGTGACTGCTTACGGGGCCACTTTGACCGTTGCATTAACGGAAAGCCTCCCGGATCTTTTTAATCTGCACATCGTTGCCGATGAGGTCACGGTTCCTTGTGTGGTGAAATGGCGAAGATCCGATAGCGTTGGTGTCGCATTCTAACGGTGACTGCAAACGGGGCAGGCCGGATCTTTGAACAGCCCAACCGTACGACTCTCACCTGTCAACCCGTCGAAAATCCATAACCGACCGGTCAGCGGCACGCCTGCACCAGTGATCAACTTGATGGCTTCAAGGGCCATCAAACTGCCGACCATGCCGGCGAGCGCCCCGACAACACCGACGTCAGAGCAGGTCGCAGACTGGGGTGGTTTGACCGGCACCAGGCACTGGTAACAGGGCTGGTCTTGTGCGGTATTGAAGACACTGACCTGACCATCAAAACGACCGATTGCGCCCGATACCAATGGAATGGATTTTTCGAGTGAAATATGATTGACCAAAAATCGAGTTTCGAAACTATCCGTCCCGTCAAGGATAATATCAAAACCCTCTAATAATGATGCAGCGTTGCTCTCGATCAGACGGGTCTGACGGGTTTCCAAATGGACCTCTGGATTGATCTCTGACAGGGTACTCGACATGGCTTTGGTTTTGGCCAAGCCAATCTGAGACGTCTGGAATTGTATCTGCCTCTGTAGATTGGATAGCTCGACCGTATCATCATCTATTAAACAGATATGCCCGGCGCCAGCTGCGGCCAGATAAAGCCCGGCCGGACCTCCAAGACCACCGGCGCCTATAATAACAATTTTGGCCCCGCCCAGAGCCTGTTGTCCTGGGCCGCCAATCTCTTTTAAGACCAGATGTCGGGCATATCTTTTGAGAGCTTCTGGCTTCATTTTAAACTACCAATCATTGCTTCGGCTGTCGATAAAATCAGGGGTGGAAAATTAATAATCCCGACGAAAAAACATTCGCACATTGTTTACCAAGTCTAACGGAAATTAACTACGTTTCTTTATTTGGCATAAAGCATGGTTTCTACAAGCTTAAAATTTGCACTCCAATGCTTAATTTTGAGTAACAGGTCTGAATCAAACTATAACATAAACTACTGAATTAATTGTATTTTTACCCAATTTTTAAGCAGGTATTTATAGGTTTCCGGTAAGACTGATCCCACAATTAGTAATTGGGTGAGAAAAATGTCTACGCATTCCTCTGATATATATAAAGTACAAACCAACGCCGCAGCTCAGGGTAGGGTCGCTGCTGGTTTGGCTATTATCAAGAGTGGGGTCAAACGACGAACCACCTCCATATCCCGGTTTATGACCGCAGTGATGGCCTTAGTGGTCTCATGCCTGTTTGTCCTGTCGGGCGGGCAGGCTTTTGCGCAGACCACGTCGCCTGCCACAATAAATGGGACCTATCCGACCGGAACAGCAAATCTGGCTGGGTCGACAACGGATACCCAAAATACTTCCACTCTGACCGGATTAGGTGAAAATCAAGGCGTAACTTTCGATTTTACGGGTGAGGTCAATGATGCAGCCGGGGGCATGACAGCGCATTGGCAATCGGGATTAACATTCACCGATGCTACGACATTACGAATGCAGGTAGATGATACGGTAGTTCAAAATGGCGATTTCGCCACATATACTTTTGACTTTAGTGAACCGGTATATGGATTGGAGTTTAGAATATGGGACATAAACTATTGGGATGGATTTTATCTAGACGCTTATGATGCCTCTGGGAATCTGATTCCACTAACGACTTCCAACATTGGTGGGACTGGTACTGTAGTTACCGCGGAAGTTTCGGGAAGCAGTTTACATGTCCATAACCCAACTGATGATTCAGCGTCAGGACAAACCTTTTTTGATTTCACCTCCGATTTAAGTACCGGCATAAAAACAATCGTTATGCGCGATACCGGGAAACAGTACGAGGGTCATAACGGCAACCTTACTCTATTCTTCGACGGATTGAGTTTTGCGAGTCTCTCGGATTTGCAGACGGTCAAAACCCTAGCCTCATCTAATCCATCCCCGCAAGTCGGGGATATTGTTACATTCCTGATTACAGTAACGAATAACGGTCCCAATAGCGCTACCAATACCACACTTAATGATACTTTGCCAGCCGGGTTAACGGCCACTGGAAATAACGGGGGCGTTTCCCAGGGTAGCTATGATGGTACGACATGGGATATTGGCACGCTCGCCGCAGGTGCAAGTGCCACTCTGACATTGGAAGGTACCGTCAATGCGGGCCAAGAGGGCAATGCAATCACAAATACGACAACAGCCGCGACCAGCGAGCAATATGATAGCACGACAACAGGTGATGACTTGACGGAGACGGTTAATGTCATCACCCCGATGCCTGATTTGACTATTGTCAAGAGCGACCCCCCAACACTAACAACAGATGCAGATAGCTCGACCGATATAACGCTTGGCGACACGTTAACATATACAGTCACGGTAACGAATACAGGTAACATACCGCTAACAAATGTCGTTGTAACGGACGGTTTATTATCACCTGACACTGAAAATTGCGCATCTGTAGCGCCGGGGGCAACCTGCGTATTAACCGGAACGCATGTAGTTACACAGGTCGAAGCTGATGCTGGAACGATCTCGAACACAGCGTCAGTCACCTCAACGGAAGTTGCTGGCCCCACCAATTCAAACACAGTTGATACCGAGATCCGTAAAGTTGTCGAAGCTGTGGCCGAGACCTTCCCGCCCATAAATGGTGCTGATGGTGGTGTGACTGGCTCTGTTCTGACCTCCGATACGCTTAACGGTCAGCCTGTTGACCCGGCTGAAGTGACGATCACCGTTGGTACATCTGACCCTGAGCTGACATTGGATCCGACAACTGGCCTGATTACAG
>JAHDEZ010000046.1:18806-21926 GCA_020628425.1 Hellea sp.
AAGTGACCATTACGGTTGGTACATCTGACCCTGAGCTGACATTGGATCCGACAACCGGTCTTATTACAGTGGCGCCAGGCACGGCTGCTGGGACTTACACGGTTGAGTACACCATCTGTGAAGACCTGAACCCGACAAACTGCTCAACCGTTACTGAAACTGTCACGGTTGGCGAGCCTCCTATTACTGCTGTGGCGGAAACATTTGCCCCTATCAATGGTGCAGATGGCGGTGTCACAACCTCTGTCCTGACATCTGATACCTTAAACGGTGTTGCCGTCGACCCATCAGAAGTGACCATTACGGTTGGTACATCTGACCCTGAGCTGACACTGGACCCGGCTACCGGCCTGATTACGGTGGCTCCTGGTACGCCAGCGGGAACCTACACAGTTGAATACACAATCTGTGAAGACCTGAACCCGACAAACTGCTCAACCGTTACTGAAACTGTCACGGTTGGCGAGCCTCCTATTACTGCTGTGGCGGAAACATTTGCCCCTATCAATGGTGCAGATGGCGGTGTCACAACCTCTGTCCTGACATCTGATACCTTAAACGGTGTTGCCGTCGACCCATCAGAAGTGACCATTACGGTTGGTACATCTGACCCTGAGCTGACACTGGACCCGGCTACCGGCCTGATTACGGTGGCTCCTGGTACGCCAGCGGGAACCTACACAGTTGAATACACAATCTGTGAAGACAATAACCCGACAAACTGTGCGACCGTGACTGAGACTGTAACGGTTGGAGAGCCTCCAATTGAAGCTGTCGTTGAAACCTTCCCACCGATCAATGGCGCTGATGGCGGTGTAACCGGTTCAGTCCTGACCTCTGATACGTTGAACGGTCAGCCTGTTGACCCGGCTGAAGTCACCATCACAGTGGGCACATCTGACCCGGAACTGACACTGGACCCAACAACCGGTCTGATTACTGTTGCTCCGGGTACGCCAGAAGGCACTTACACAGTCGAGTACACAATCTGTGAAGACCTGAACCCGACAAATTGCTCAACGGTTACTGAAACTGTGACTGTTGGCGCGCCTCCAATTGCTGCCACAACGGACAGTGTTGCCGGTATTAACGGATATGAAGGTGCGACAGGTGTTCTAAATGTCTTTGATAATGATACGTTAAACGGCGATCCGGTTGACCCTGCGGATATCACGCTAACAGTTGATTCAATTGACCCAGGTCTGACTCTTAATCCAGACGGATCAGTTGATGTTGCTGCGGGCACACCTGCCGGTACTTACTACATTGAATACACAATCTGTGAGAACAATAACCCAACCAATTGCTCAACAACGACAGTAGAAGTTGTCGTTGAAGCTCCTCCAGTTGAGGCTGTGGCTGAAACTTTCCCACCAATTAACGGTGCTGATGGCGGAGTGACCGGATCTGTCCTGACCTCTGATACGTTGAACGGTCAGCCTGTTGATCCGGCAGAAGTCACCATCACTGTGGGCACATCTGACCCAGAGCTGACACTGGATCCAACAACCGGTCTGATCACGGTTGCACCTGGTACGCCAGCGGGCACATACACGGTTGAATACACAATCTGTGAGGATAACAACCCAACTAACTGTTCGACAGTGACTGAGACTGTAACTGTCGAAGAGCCTCCTATTGAGGCCGTTGCTGAAACTTTCCCAAGCTTCGGAACAGACGGTGGTGTCACCGGATCTGTCCTGACATCTGATACACTCAATGGCGTGGCCGTTGACCCGGCCGCCGTCACTCTGACGGTCGACAGCTCAGATCCGGAAATCACTCTGGACCCGGCAACAGGACTGATCACAGTTCCAGCCGGAACGACGGCGGGTACCTACAGCGTGACTTACACGATTTGTGAGGATTTGAACCCAACCAATTGCTCAACGGTTACTGAAACTGTCACCGTAGATCCATTCCCGGCCATGACTGTTGCGAAGTCCGCTATCGAAGGTACTTATGACATGGTGGGTGATGTCGTGAACTATACTTACCTGGTTGAAAATACAGGTAATACTGAAATCACAAGCCTTGTCGTCAACGATGACAAGATCGCTTCTGTCAGCTGTCCGGTCACAACCCTTGCACCGGGCGCCTCGACGACCTGTACAGCCAGCTACACGATCACACAGACAGATCTGGATGGTGGTTCTGTAACGAATAATGTGTCTGTCGATGGTACTTCAACAGAGGGCGGCACGCTCACACCTCCAACAGACAGCGAGACTGTCAATGCCGACCCGATGCCGGCAATGGAACTGGCCAAGGTCTCTGTTGAGACAGATTTCACCATGGTCGGCGACACGATCGACTATACATATGACGTGGTGAACACGGGTAATGTGACCATTTCCGGTATCACAGTGTCTGATGACAAGATTGCCTCCGTGTCCTGTCCCGTAACGACACTGGCACCCGGCGAGAGCACGACCTGTACAGCCACTTATACAGTCACGCAGGCTGATCTGGATGCAGGCTTTGTCACTAATAATGCCTCAGCAACCGGTTCGCCAACAGGCGGTACGCTGACAGATCCAACAGACAGCGAGTCAGTTCTGGCGACTCAGTCGCCTGAGCTCTCAATGGTCAAAACGGCTGTTGAAACAACATTTGCCGTTGTTGGCGATGTTGTGAACTATGAATATGAAGTCACCAATTCCGGCAATGTTACGATCAATGATATCGCGGTCAGTGATGACAAAATCGCTTCCGTATCTTGTCCGGTCACCACATTGGCGCCAACAGAAAGCACAGTCTGTACGGCCAGCTATACGGTCACACAGGCCGATCTGGATGCGGGTTCTGTGACGAATAATGCCGAAGCTGACGGTTCACCCGTCGGTGGCACGTTGACACCGGCTCCAGCCACCGAAACTGTGGATGCTACTCAAACGCCTGCCATGACATTGGATAAGGTTGGTGTGGACACGAGCTACAACACCGTTGGTGACATCATCAACTATACTTACACTGTCGAGAATACAGGGAACGTATTGATCGCCGATCTGGTTGTCACGGATGACTTGATTGATACAGTCACTTGTAATGTCTCTTCCGTCGGAAATGGCGATGCCAATCTTGACCCGGGTGAGGTGGTTGTCTGTACGGCCAATTACA
>JAHDEZ010000003.1 GCA_020628425.1 Hellea sp.
TGTTGGAGACTCTACCAGAAAATGGAGGAAGTTTAGGGGCTCAGGTCAGGTGTTGATTGATTTCTGTCTATTTTCTACCCGGTGCTTACTGAATAAAATATGGGGTCGGACCGGCGCGTTTTTAGGTGTCTTATAAGTTATTGAAATATTGGTATAAAATGGTGCCGCGAGGGAGAATTGAACTCCCGACCTCATCATTACCAATGATGCGCTCTACCACTGAGCTACCGCGGCTTTGCACGTGTATGTTCGCAATAGTCTGCTTTAAATCACGTGTACAATAATTCCGGCGCTCGGTATACCAAAAAAAGAGCGCTGTACATTATAAAAGCAGATTTTAGCGGAATAATTTTGGCGAAAATTGGAATTTCTATCTAATCTTGAATCCTGTAGTCTGACTCGACTAATATCGGTTTTGAAAATTTCTTTGGATAATTGATTGACATAAATTATGGTGCCTACCATTTGATAGGTATGGACACGAAATCTGCACTTTTGGATTCAGCCGAATCGGCTGTTCGCCGCAAAGGATATGACGGGTTTAGCTTTGCAGACCTTGCTCGGGATGTAGGGATCCGAAAAGCCAGTATACATTATCACTTCCCAAAAAAGGAGGATTTGGCTTTTAGGTTGATCGAGCGATACGGTGAAAACCTATTGAAGTCGCTTGACGTCATCGCGGCTCAAAAGACCAAAGCCAGTGGGCAACTGGAAGCCTACATTGATGTTTACCGACGGGCGCTCTCCGGGTGTGATACACTCTGTTTGTGTGTGTCATTTTCCATAAGTGGAGAAAGCTTAAACAAAACCGTGCTCTCTGAGATAGGTAAAGTACGCGAGGCGAATATCAGATGGCTGATAGGTTTATTTGAAAAAGGACGCTCAGACAGCTCTATTGCAAATATAACTAACCCTGCTGCAGAGGCTTCAGCCTGCCTGGCAACTGTTGAGGGCGCACAAATCATTGCTAGAGTCTCCGGAGAACTTTCCCACTTTGACCGCTCGGTAGAACAATTGCTGTCTCGGATGACTTAGAGAGTGGGCCAAAATATTTTTCTTAGCTTTGCAAAATCAGTTCCTTTGGCTTGAAAGACAGGGCGTTTACTTTGTATATTGGGTCACAATGTTTTCCAAATATTCCTGACGCCCGGAGAGCGGTGCTGGTGACACGTCTTTATTAAATGCGGCCTCGGCCATATCGTCCAAACTGGCCTCGCCTGCCATCATTTTCGCGCCCATTCCGGAGGTCCAGCCAGCATAGCGATTGTCAACAAAGCTTGAGAGCTTTTCGGTTTTTATAAGCTCTGCGGCGTTAATAAATGCCCGGGCTAAGAGGTCCATGCCGCCAATATGGGCGTGGAAGAGGTCCTCAGCATCGCAGGACTGGCGTCTGACCTTGGCGTCAAAATTGGCGCCCCCATTTTTAAAGCCACCGCCCTTGAGGATATAATAAAGTGCCATTGTATTCTCTCGTAGATCGTTAGGGAACTGGTCCGTATCCCACCCATTTTGAGGGTCGCCGCGATTGAAGTCGATAGAGCCAAAAATCCCGAAAGCATTGGCCATTTCCACTTCATGTTCGAAGTTGTGTCCTGCCAGCGTTGCATGGTTGGGTTCAATGTTGACACCGACTTCCTTTTCCAGGCCATAGGTTTTTAGAAATCCATAAACTGTCGCAACGTCTCGGTCATATTGGTGTTTAGTGGGTTCGTGCGGTTTGGGTTCAATCCAGATATCGCCTTTGAAACCTATTTTGTGTTTGTGCTCGACCACCATAGATACAAAGCGGCCCAGTTGATCCATTTCATGCCGCACATCTGTATTGAGAATAGTGTCATAACCCTCGCGACCGCCCCATAAAACGTAACCGGAACCATCAAGACGGTGAGTGGCTTCAAGACAATGTTTGACTTGTAAGGCGCAAAACTCAACAACATCCGGGTTCGGGTTGGTTGAGGCACCAGCCATGTATCGGGGATGGGAGAACATATTTGCGGTTCCCCACAAAAGTTTAGTTTTTGAGTTGGCCATCTTTGCTTCGGTTTTGTCGACTATCTCAGCAAAATTTTCCACATGCTCTTTTGGAGTTTGCGCTTCGGCCATAACATCGGTGTCGTGAAAGCAGAAAAAGGGCTGTCCAAGACGGTCGAAGAAATCGAAGGCGGCGTCGAGTTTGGCTTCAGCTGCTTGATGATTATTTGCCCCAGACAACCATGGCCGACCAAATGTTCCGCCCCCAAAGACGTCTGCGCCGTCCCAGCAGAAATTATGCCAATAGCAAACGGCGACGCGCAAATGTTCCTCAATGGTTTTCCCCATTACCATTTTCTTCGGATCATAAAATTTAAAAGCCAACGGATTGTTGCTGTCGGGGCCTTCATATCTAATCGGCGCTATGTGGTCGAAATATCCGCTCATGATGTGAGCTCCTTTGTGGTCTGGTAGAGTTTCTGAAATGCGGGTCTTCGTGCCTGATAGACCTCGGTAAAATAGGGGTCCGGATGAACCGTGTGTTCAATGGCGGGCGGGGCACATACTTGGCTGATGTCTTCACCCGTTACTGATAATCGAGCCAAACGTGCTGCTCCGAAAGCTGGCCCGATAGCTGCACCTCCGCGGTAATGAAGTGGAATGCCCAGCGTAGAGGCCAGGATTTTACCCCAGTAAAGAGACCGGGCCCCGCCGCCAATAACCGACAGCGCTTCTACATCTGCCCCTGTGTCTTTGAGTGCGTCAAGTCCGTCAGCAAATGCAAAAGCGACGCCTTCCAGCGCCGCTTGGGCGATTGTGTTTCGGTTGTCCTCATGACTGAGGCCAAATAGAGCGCCTTTGGCATTCGGGTCGTTATGCGGTGTTCGTTCCCCCGAAAGGTAAGGGAGGAAAAAGACACTATCTCCGGGTTGGTTAGCCTCTTCGGCGGCGGTGTATAGCTCAGATGGTTGTGAAAAGCCTGTAAGTTTGGCGACGAAATCCACGGCACTTGCCGCAGATAGCATAACGCTCATTTGATGCCATAATCCGGGAAGGGCATGACAAAAGGTGTGAACCGCGCCTTCGGGGTTTGGCCGATACCCATTATCCGCCAGAAAGATAACTCCGGACGTTCCAAGTGAAATAAACCCTTCGCCGTGTTTGACAGTGCCGGAACCGATCGCACCTGCCGCGTTATCGCCGCCACCTCCAGCAACGGGTACGACCGGAACGCCCCAGTCTGAGGCTACATCAGCCAGGAGTTTGCCCGTTGCTTCGCTCCCTTCAAAAAGTTCCGGCATTTGCGCACGCGAAAGGTCGGTTAATTCCAAAATTTCATCAGACCAATCCCGACGGGCCACATCCATCCAAAGGGTCCCCGCGCTGTCTGACATATCAGAGGCATAGCTTCCTGTCATAAGCAAACGGACGTAATCCTTTGGAAGTAGTACTTTTTTTACCGCGGCAAAGTTGTCAGTTTCATGTTCGCGCATCCATTGCAGTTTCGGCGCCGTAAATCCCGGCATCGCCAGATTGCCGGATATATCCGGCAATTCCGGGAGCGATTGCATCATGTTTTCGCACTGAGCACTGCTGCGCCCATCATTCCAAAGAATAGCTGGGCGTAGTATTTTGTCATTTGCGCCCAAACAAGTGGCGCCATGCATTTGTCCTGAGAGGCCAATCGCTTTGACTTGAGCCCGTTGAGATGGGCTGAGGGCTGTAACAGCCTTACAGGTCGCCGTCCACCAGTCATTTGGGTTTTGTTCCGACCATAATGGATTAGGGCGATTGACGGTTAAGGGGGCCGTAGCTTGATCAATAATATTTTGTTTTTGGTCAACCAAGACTGTTTTAACACCTGATGTACCGATGTCTATTCCGAGAAACACGTCTGGATTATTCCTAAAGTCTTGAATTTTATTTTGTCGTTGAAAACATACGCTGCGAAAAACAATTTGTCATTAGAGAATTGACAACGTTATCAATTTTACTTTACCACGAGTCAATCAGGGTAAGTGCGTCGTTAATGAGTGCACTGCATAAGGGGAAGACTATGTTTTTAGATACCATGGATTTGGTCGTCGTTGCTGTATATGCAGTGCTGCTTTTCATGATCGCGCAGTATGTCTCGCGCGAACCCAAGGGAACAGCAAAGAATACAGAGGATTACTTTCTAGCGGGCAAGTCTTTGCCATGGTGGGCCATCGGGGCCTCACTGATTGCCGCAAACATTTCAGCGGAACAAATAACAGGGCAATCTGCTGACGGATTTTTAATGGGATTAGCTATCGCAGCTTATGAATGGCAGGCTGCCATTGTTTTGATTATTGTGGCGAAATTTTTCCTTCCCGTATTCCTCGAGCGCCGCATCTATACCATGCCACAATTCCTTGAAACGCGTTACGGATCCGAAGTGAAAACGCTTATGTCAGTGTTTTGGATTTTCTTGTATGTTACCGTAAATCTGACAGCGTTGCTTTGGTTGGGTGCTGTAACTGTTGAGCGTTTAACTGGTGTCGATGAGCTTTGGATAATGGTTGCTATGGGCGGTTTCGCTTTAGCGTACTCTCTGTATGGCGGCCTCAAAGCCGTTGCCCTGACGGACATTATTCAGGTCATCATTCTGATAATGGGCGGCTTTGTTCTGACCTGGATTTCCTTGGATTTAGTAGGGGGTGAATCTGGCGGCCCCATGGAAGGTCTTAAAAGAATGACAACCGAGGCGCCGGGGCACTTCAAGATGATTTTTGCATCAGATCACCCTTATTACGAAAAACTCCCAGGCATATGGACTTTACTCGGAGGGCTTTGGGTGCTTCACTTCTCCTATTGGGGGTTTAATCAGTACATTATTCAACGAGCTCTGGGTGCTGACAGTTTGCAAGAAGCTCAAAAAGGTCTAACGTTTGCTGCCTTTTTGAAAATCCTTATCCCTTTTATTGTTGTTATTCCCGGCATTGCAGCACTGCTTTTGGCAAAGGATGGAATCCTTGATGCCAGCGCTATCGACCCGAACGTTATAAGCGGTGTTAATGAAGCTGGAGAAGAGATTAAGGGTAACGCCAATAAAACATATGGTGAGTTGATGAAGCAAATGCCAGTAGGTCTAAAAGGGCTAGTGTTTGCGGCACTTGTGGCTGCTATTGTATCGTCTTTAGCATCGATGATGAATTCCATATCAACGATTTTCACCATGGATATCTATCGTGATTACATTGCGAAAGAACGTAGCGAGCAGCATTATGTTCGTACCGGGCGTATTACTGCGGCGGCTGCCATAGTAATTGCAATTCTTTTGGCGAAACCACTTCTTGGAAATGCTGAGAGTGTATTTCAGGCCATTCAGGAATATACGGGGTTTGTGGCACCGGGTATTGTTGCGGTATTTGCGCTCGGGTTTTTCTGGAAACGGACAAACAAACAAGGCGCATTTGCATTGCTGATCTCATCAGTTGTTTTGAGTATTATCGCTAAGCTGATGATGGATGGGACGCCGTTCGTAATAAGAATATGGTTTATCTTCCTCATTTGTATTGTCGTTGGAATCATTGTTTCGTTAATGACGCCAGAGCCCGAGGAGCATCAGCCAGTAGACTTGAAAGGCATAGACCTGGCGACAACTACAGGATTTAAGATTTCTGCTGTGATTATCGCGCTTCTTTTGGCGGCGATATACGTGGCCTATTGGTAAGGCTTTTCGATTGGAAATTAGTTATTTTCTTGCTTGGTCTTATAATAACTATGCCTAAACAGTGAGGTTAGACTCTTTTCAAATTATTAAGCTAAGCCCGCCATTAGGCGGGCTTTGTTTTACCCAATAGTATGCTCATTCCCATACTCGCTCGTTTGTGAGTTTCAACTAAAGTAAAGCGCAAAATCTGCTATTTTACAGGCACGGTAATTATTGAGCTCAGGTCTTGAGGTCGTTGTTGTCGTTCAAATTTATGACCGAACCTCGAGGCAGCTTGGGAATGGCATGCAAAAAAATGATCTAAAAACACCGAATTAGATCGGAGCAGTTAATTTAAAAAAAGCTCTGGTAACACCAGAGCTATTTCTTTCATTTGGATGTTTCTGACTAAATTATTCAGAAACGGGACCATGATTATTGACGAAGATGGGGCCAAATTCGATTGTTTGCTTATGTTTTCCGAGTTGAAATTCTACTTTCACTTCGTCGTCATCCATATCGGACTCTGCTACCGCTTCAAACGTCAGTAGTTCCCATTCGCCGGACGGCAATACATCCTCACTCATGATATAGTCGAAAGGTTCCTCATTTCGTCCGACGAACAAGACAAACTCTGCTGTTTCCTGACCTTTGGCGGCTCGTTCCGTCCGGACCCACATCGTCACAGAGATTTTATCGCCTTTTTCAACACCCTTTTCCAAATCGAAATATAAGGCAATGTCCCAAGGATTGGATTTGCGCTTTTTAGTGTAGGCACTGATCGCCATTCCAGAGGGCGTATCGGTTTCAATGATTTCAATTTTCTTATCGTGGCCGCGTTGTTCCCACTTAATGGCATTAGGGTTGTGCATGAGGGTTTGAGCTTCGACCACGGTAGTGGACGAAATGCAAATCATCATGGCCGTTCCAAGGCCGAGCAAAGTCTTCTTAAACATTAAAAACTCCCTTTATTGAGCGTTGACCGCATTGGTTAAACTAGTCGCCAGAATTTTCGCTGACTCCAGGATTTCGTCGTAAGTGTCGCATTCTTTTTTTTCACACCGCGCACGTAATTTCTCTATGGCTTCAAGCTGGTCTGCCGCTTTGTCATAATTACGTTCCACGATGTATAGCAGTCCGAGCCGCATCCTTGCATCGTGATTACCGCCGTCGTAATCAATGGACCTTTTGAATGAGCTTTTAGCTTCTTCATATTTCCCGAGTTGTAACTCGGATAAACCCGCCATATATTTCGTTAAGGCAAAATCCTGATCGGTAAGAATGCCATCATTGAGAATGTTTCGGCCCGTCACGCGACGCGAAGAGAAGTTCCCACTAACACCGGCGTCTGGCGTAAAATTAGCGGTTGCATCCGGAGGCGGTCCGCCGCCAGGCCCACCTGAACCACCACCGCCAACACCGGCGAGGGCTGTTGCTTCCGCCCTCTCATAGCCTAATTGTGCTGAAACAGCAGCATTATACCTGGCGCTCTCGGCTCTACGGAGTGATTTAAATTCTTTTTCAAACTCAAATTCGGCCTTTTCGAAATCACCTGACCAGAAGGCGTCCATGCCTTCGTGACCTTCCCAAGCAGTTGTGCC
The DNA here is from genome assembly GCA_020628425.1 of Hellea sp. GTDB lineage: Bacteria > Pseudomonadota > Alphaproteobacteria > Caulobacterales > Maricaulaceae > JACOMS01. Next base: position 7,246 of record JAHDEZ010000003.1, read on the forward strand.
TTTGACAATGATTTCATCAATCGACTCTTCAGGAGCCTCAACAGCGCTTGTGTCCTGAGCCATCGCCGTGCTCGATACTATGATTGAAACCGAAACAGCTTTCGCGAACTTAATATACTGATTTATGCCCATATGTGCGGCTTTCCTATCAGTTGTTAATTGACTGGATGATGAACGATTTGCGTCATTATGATAGCGCTGTCAATTACCGAGTGCGCCTAAACTCAGTGGGCCAGTCGAAGCCCGCAAAATCATTTCATAATCCAGAATATCCGTTTGCGTGGATTTATCGTTATGGCCTTTAGAGTTTTTTCCGGCTTTGTTCACAAGATACTCAACAGCCCGTTCGCCATATTTAACAAGAGGCTGTCTGATCGTGCTTAGGCTTGGCCATATGCGTTCGGCAAGTTCAGAGTCGTCAAAACCCATGACTGAGAGGTCGCCGGGGACTTTAATGCCGTTACGATAGGCCGCTACAATAACGCCGGCCGCCATATCGTCATTTGCCGCAAAAATAGCAGTGGGGGGACTAGACATGTTTAGAAGTTCTAGTCCTGCATTCATACCGCTTTCAAAGCTGAACAATCCTGGCTTTACCAAATCTTTATCGATTTCAACACCAGCCGCCGACAAGGCGGAACTATAACCTTTGTATCGGGCATGGGTCGCGCCGTGGTCTTCAATACCCCGAATAAAGCCGATACGGCGATGCCCCAGTGACAATAGGTGCTCTGTGGCTTTGTGGGCGGCATCTGTATCATCAATCGTAATGTTCACATTGTTCTTGTCTTCAATCATATTTGGACCGATGCGTGAGATCGGAATACCGGCCCGGCTGAAAATCTCATTGATTTCGGGACTGTCGGAATGCGGCGGAACAAGTATCAATCCATCAGGCCGCTTGGTGGATATAAAGTTCTGACACCAATTATTGAGGGCTTCGGAGTCCTTGAGGATCTCAGCGTCCAACAGGGTCACCAATAAGTTATATCCGTGTGCCTGGCTAGCCCGAAGCGCGCCGGATTGTACGGTATTAACAAAGTTGCCCTCAATCACCCGGCTGATGAGGTGAAATGTATAGGTGCGTCGACTTCGCAGACTGCGAGCGGATGCGCTTGGGATGTAACCGAGCTCCTTCACGGACGTCATGACTTTCTCGCGCAGCTTAGCCTGAACATGAGGTTCATTATTCAGAACGCGAGAGACCGTTTTCAATGAAACGCCTGCATGGGTTGCGACATCGATCATTCTAACCATGATTATTCCTGTTCCAGTTGTCCGACGATTTGACTATGTGCATCCCTGTCCATGGGCAACATCATTATCGGTATGGTTGTTAAAAGCATTAATAAAGGCGGGCATAAGGCGATAAATGTTTTAAATTCATCAGCGTGCGAAACTGTAACGTGAGCCTCTTCGCTAATACCGAAGGAGGCCAAAACAAAGCCAACGATCAGAGCCATAAGGGAACCTGTCAGTTTTTGAGCGATCAATACAGAACCGTAAACCCCAGCTTCGGACCTATATCCGCTATCGACTTGTCCATATTCAACACAGTCGGGGACCAGGGCCCAGAAAATTATGGCGTGCGAAGCGCCCAGAGCCATGAAAATCATTATATGTACTGGGACACCCAAAATAGCGATGTCCGGTCCGAAATACATCAACATACCGGTCACGAAATAAATGACGCTCGTTAAGATCCAGACGCGGCGTCTCCCCCAAATGCGTATGATATATGTCCAGAAAGGAATTGTCAGGGCTGCGGATAACGCGAAAAATGTGAGGAGTATTTCTCGTTGTGCGTACACATCTGAATGAGCTTTGATAAAATACATCAGCGTCAAATTCAATGCGGAGCCTGCAGCAGTATTGAGTAAAATTAAAAACAAAAGCCGCCGCAGGGCTTTATTAGATTGTATGTTTCTCCAGATTCCAACCCAGACCTTCTCTGATTGAATTGTCTTGGCAGGCAGGGGGAGCTCTCGGGTGTTAGCGTAGCATATCCAAAGCGCAATCGTTGCAATGATACCTCCAAGTGCAGCGGTGATTTGAAAAGCTTTTGGTTCAGAGCCAATGATGTCCTCAAAAAACCTCACGGATGGCCATAGGCACATGCAAATAAGTACCAAGGCGGAAAACCCAAAAAACATGCGGGCGCCGGAAAAATCGGCGCGCTCTTTACTGTCATAAGAAATGCGTGACGCCATTGCCGAATAGGGTATTGCAACTATGGTATAAGTCGTCCTGAACAATAAACAGGTAGCCCCAAGAAAAATGAGCTTTGTTTTGCCTTCAAAAGGTGGGACCCAAAAAAGGAAAACAAAAGAAATTGCAATCATTAAACTGCCAAATAGCAAGAACGGTCTGTAAGTCCCCATGGACGTGTTCACGCGTTCAGAGAAAGAAGCGACAATGGGATCGGATATGGCATCCCATGCGAGTCCAATAGAGATAATCAAACCTGCGGCTCTAGGGTCGATGCCCGCCACTTCCGTGTACCAGAAAAATAAAAAGAATGACGCCGTTTGCCAATAGATATTCAAGCCGAAGTCCCCAACGCCATAACCAGCGAGGCGCCCTAATTTTCGACTGTTTTCAGAACGACTTTCCATCAGTAATTATCCGGCGAGTGGGAATAAGATCAGGCAGATTATAAGAGCTGTTGCGGCCAATACGCCAGTCATTAAAGTCCAGGTTTTGAGTGTTTCTTTTTCAGTGAGGTTAAATAGCCGATTGACCAGCCAAAAGCCGGAGTCGTTTACGTGAGAAAAGCCTGATGCGCCCGCTGCAATAGCGATAGTTATGATGGCCCATTGCCACTGATTGTAATCCGTGACCATAGTCATGTTGGCCAATATTCCCGAAGCGCCAATCATCGCAACATTAGCGCTGCCTTGAAGAAGGCGGAACAATAACGCTAAAATGAAGGCTGTGAGGATGATAGATAATCCGAGGCTTTCAATGATGGTTGATAGTTCTCCGCCTGCACCGGACTCTATCAATACTTGTTTAAATGCACCGCCTGCACCCGTAATAAGAATGATTAGGGCAGTGGGTTCCAACGACCTTGCGATGGAGTTGGAAAAAAGCTTTTTGTCTTCAGGTGTTTTAGGGCCGACAAAAATCCAACTTGCGAGACAGGCTAAAATTAGAGCGGAAAACGGGTGGCCGATAGCTTGTAAGATAGATGTAATTTGATGCTCTGAGTGGATAGCCTTGGCCGCATTGGCGAGCAGAATTAGAACAATCGGGAAAGTGATCAAACCAATGGCTTTTGTAAAGCTCACAGTCCGTTTTTTACCAGCAGCCGATAGCATCGTGAAATCTGGAACTTTTCCGGGTAATGCGCCTCGGCGATCCAGCCATTTTGTGAATACTGGTCCGGCAACAATTAATGTCACAAAACTCACAACGATGCCTACAATGATAACATATCCAACATCTGCACCTAGCTCTTTTGATATAAGCATAGGCCCGGGTGTTGGCGGAATGAAGGCATGACCGATGGCAAGACCTGCGCATAAAGGCAGTCCAAAATATAGCGGAACTTTCTTGGCGGTCGCAGCCATCTTATTGATCAGCGGCAACAAAATTATCAAGGCCACATCAAAGAATACGGGAGTCGCCGCGATGAGCCCCATGAAACCTGTCGCCATGGTTTTCGAGTTTTCGGTTTTAAGTTTGACGACTTTTTCAGCCAAAGCGCCCAGCACATTACTGCGTTCCAGTATGGCCCCAAATATAGCCCCAAGGCCAATGATGGGCGCAATGAAGCCCAGTGTGCCGCCCATGCCTTTTTCGATAGCCGAAAATGCAGCGTTTGGGGCCAGGCCCGCGGTAAGCGCCGTCAGAATAGCGACCGTTAAAAGCGAAAGAAATGCGTTTGTTTTGAAGCGAATAATCAATAAGAGCAGTAAAGCAATGCCGGCAAACGTGGCTAAGACGGGCTGCAACGCGATTTTGTCGTAGCCAGTCTCGGTCGACGGCGTAAACAGGAATATCATATCAGGCCGCGTGTCTTGGTTTTCAGCTTTAACAATCGATCGTGGTTTGTAATAAACAGGGTGCCTCCGTCCTCTCCAAATGTACAATTTGCGCTGCCTTTGCCTGTTAAAATCCTGCCGAGGACTTCGCCAGATGGCTTAATAACAAATATCCCGCCAGGCCCGGTTGCAAAAATATTGCCCAGTCTGTCGATGGCCATTCCGTCTGGTAGTCCAGGTAGGCTGTCTCCCATATATTGCTTGAAGTCGACCAATCGTCTTTTTGGTCGACGCGGCGCGCCCAAATCGAGCGTGTAAAGATACGGAGCATTGGGGTCGCTTTGTGCCACATATAGTGTGTTTTCATCAGGGGATAGGGCGATTCCATTTGGAAAGGTCATATCCTTGATGAGGACGGTAACCTTCCCATCTTTGTCCAGACGATAGACGCCGTTAAAATCAAGTTCTTTCAGTGGCGACTCATTTAATCCATCTAACCCGTAAGGCGGGTCTGTGAAATAGATGGTTCCATCGCTGGCTTGAATAATATCGTTCGGACTATTGAATTTCTTGCCTCTATATTTACCGGAGAGCGTACGACGTTCTTTGGTAAGCGGGTTCAAAGACTGAATTGCGCGGCGTCCATGATTGCAAAGCAGGATCTCGCCAGACTCAGTATAAAGGAGTCCATTTGCGCCAGGTTCTCTAAATCCTTCAACATTTCCAGCACCGGATGGTGATAAGAAAACCTCTACGCCGGAGTTTTGGCTCCAGCTATAGGCCGTATTGCCTGGGACATCTGTAAAATAAAGGCGGTTGTTTTTCTTATCCCAGGCAGGACCCTCTGCCCAGCCATATCCAGTTCCCAAAACTTCATAGGATTGAGTTTTATCAAGTAAATCAAAGAGTTCTTCCGAAAACATGTCGTAGATTTCCACCAGGTCATCGGTGGTCATATCTGTCCCTGAACTATGGTCCGAACATGCCACCAGTGCTGCCATTGAGGTCGCGCAAAAATGACGTCTAGTAAAATTCATAATTCTTCCCCTGTGCCGCAAGTCTGATTTGACTTGTCGAATTTTGATGTTTAATGGAGCAATTGTCTTACGTTGTCAATTTGATTGATTTGTATCAATTCCGGGGAGGAAATATGAAGGTCAGTAGTAAAACATTTTGGGCTGGGTGCGCCTCGGTTTTGGTTCTAGGGTTGGCTGCTTGCAGTGGGACTTCCGAGGATAATGACAAAGATGCTAAAGTCGATTCCAAGGTAGAACTTGTTCCTGGAGAGATCAATCCGTCAATCTGGCCAACTGTTAAAACGCCCGCACTCAACGCCGATGTTGAAAAACGTATTGATGTTTTGATGTCGAAAATGACCTTAGAGCAAAAAGTCGGACAGGTTGTGCAGGGAGACAGTAACTCACTCACCCCAGAGGATGTGCGCAAATACAAACTAGGTTCCGTTTTGTCTGGCGGTAATTCTGCGCCTGGAGATTTGCCATATGCTGATACACAGACCTGGTTGGACGCGGCGGATGCTTATTATGAGGCGTCTTTAGATTCTGAGGGTGTCGAGGTCGCTATTCCGATTATTTGGGGTATTGATGCTGTGCACGGGCATGCCAACCTGTCAGGCGCAACGGTTTTTCCTCATAATGTTGGGTTGGGTGCTGCAAACGACCCGGATCTCATTCGTCGTATTGCTGAAGTGACGGCGCTTGAGCTGAGTGTTTCTGGTCATGATTGGACTTTTGCGCCGACCTTGGCTGTTCCTCAAAATGACCGATGGGGCCGGGGATATGAAGGGTTCTCCGAAGACCCTGAGATAGTAAAATCATATGGGGGCGAAATTGTAGTGGGTCTGCAAGGCGAAGTTGGGGCAGATGATTTTATGGGCGACGGCAAAGTTATGTCAACGGCCAAACATTTTCTTGGTGACGGCGGAACCATTAATGGGGTCGATCAGGGCAATGCGGACATCTCTGAAACAGAATTACGAGATGTCCATCTGGCGGGTTACATTACCGCTATCGAAGATGGTACGCAGTCCGTTATGGCCAGTTTTTCATCGTGGCAAGGTCAGCCCATGCATGGTCAGAAAGAGCTTCTGACTGATGTTCTCAAGGAACAAATGGATTTTAAAGGATTTGTCATCGGTGACTGGAATGGTCACGCGTTAATCCCTGGATGCACTAATGTTGATTGCCCGCAGTCCCTAAATGCCGGTCTAGACATGTATATGGCCCCGGATACCTGGAGGGGTATTTATGAAAGCACATTGCGTCATGTGAAATCTGGTGAAATCCCGATGGAAAGACTGGATGATGCGGTGCGGCGTATTCTTCGGGTTAAGATCAATTCCGGAATCTTTGAGAAGCCTAAACCAAGTGAACGAGCTTATGCCGGTAAGACCGAGCTATTAGGTTCGCCCGAGCACCGAGCGCTTGCTAGAGAAGCAGTGCGCAAGTCACAGGTTCTGCTGAAGAATAATGACAATACATTACCTTTGTCAGCGGGTTCACGCGTTCATGTTATTGGTGCAGGAGCGAATGATATTGGTAAGTTTGCTGGTGGTTGGACACTTGACTGGCAAGGCGGTACTTATCCGAATTCGGAATTTCCAAATGGTGAGACTTTCGTCAATGCGGTTAAGCGTGAGGTCGACGCGGCTGGAGGCACATTCTCTTATGATGCGGTTGGAGACGTGGTGCCGGACAATATAGACGTGGTGATCGCTGTTTACGGCGAAGACCCATATGCTGAATTTATGGGCGACCGTGACAATGTTGATTTTACACCTAATGATCTGAACCCGGAACGTTTGATGGAGTATAAATCTGCAGGTGTGCCTGTTGTCTCAATATTTCTGTCTGGCCGCCCTTTATGGACCAATCCTGAAATCAACGCGTCCGACGCTTTTGTGGCGTCTTGGCTGCCAGGTTCTGAGCCAGCGGGTATTACTGACCTGCTTTTTCAAACCAAACCTGAGTATGATTTTACGGGTCGTTTGTCATTCTCTTGGCCGAAAAATGCCATGCAGGATAAGCTTAATGCTATCCATCCTGACTACGACCCACTTTTCAAGCTTGGATACGGATTAACCTTCGAAACCAGCAAAAATATGGGTGAGCTGTCAGAGGAAAGCGGGCTGCCTGAGAATATGGTCGCTCCGAAAGGTGTGTTCTTTGAAAAGGGTCAGACATTAGAACCGTGGCGCTTCGCCGTGAATGACTCACATGTAAATATGCCCTTTAACGCGGGTGGCATTAAAATCGCTGGATATGATAAGGCAGCGCAGGAGGATTCGTTCCGGATTACTGCGAATGGTGGTGGCGGTATGGTCTCCATCATGTCGGGTTATACCTTGGATTTCGAACGTGAGGCGAATGGCAAGGTAGAATTGTCTTTCGATATTAAGAATTTAGGCGGTTCGTCCGATGTTATGATCGGTTCAAATTCAACTCGGGTTGCTGTGCCAACAACGGGCGAATGGCAGGAAATTCGAATTCCCTTGGCGTGTATGGATAATCTTAACTACATCCGCCACGCTTTTGCCGTCGATATGAAGGACGGTATGGATATCGCTGTTTCTAACGTAAAGCTGGCGCAGGAAAGTGGTAATGGGTTGAGCTGTCCTTAGCGAATTTATTCCCGAAGGTAATTCAGTATCCTGTCGATAATAGTTTCAACGGGTAGCTCCGCTGAAATTTCGAGGCCTGTTTCCGGAGGGCACCAGGCCTCGAACTGACTCTGAAGTAGTGCTGGGGGCATGAAGTGTTCACGAGATGTCATGCGAGACTGGGCAATCGCCTCTGAGATTTGTAGTTTTACCCAGGTAATACGTGTCCCAAGGCGGTCGTCCAAAAAGCTTTGGACATAAGGGGTTAGTGCTGAACAGGCGAGCACCGTGATTTTGCCAGCATTTAAACTGATGTCTGTACAGATACTATCCAGCCAAACGGTGCGATCCTGATCCGTTAAAGGGCGTCCAGATGACATTTTTTCTACGTTACTTTCAGGATGATGTGAATCCCCTTCAATGAAACGCGCATCAAGTCTATTAGCGAGCGTTGATGCTATGGTTGATTTTCCACAACCAGACACGCCGCAAACGATGATGACATCAGCCCCACTCACAGCATTTATCGTTTGTTATATTTAAAAACAACAAATTTCAGTGTTGTGTCGCCGGTATTACGAATGCCATGTGAAACCCATGGTTCCGCATATAGAATGTCACCGGCTTTAGCTGGGAAATCTTCGCCTTCTATTGTCCAGGTTCCGTTGCCCTCTAAAACCATCAGGTATTCTTCTTCTATGTGCTTGTGAGGTGGGTGGATTTCCTGACCGGGTTTAATTTCTGCAACGCCAGTCAATGCGCCCGATGTAAAATCTGTATCGCCAACATAGTAGGGTAGGAATTGCCCCCAGTTTTGGACATCCGGTTTTACGTTAGACATCGATACAACTTGCGTTTTCAAAACGTCACGCTCAGGGACGAGCGCTGCCAATATATCTTCATCCCAGCCTTTTTCATCATCATAAAGTGCAAAAGTGTTTGAAAAAGACCAGAGACACCAAGGTAGCTGAACCTCCTCCATGGCGGTGCGAACATCTCGTACATATTGTACACGTTCTTTGTTATCTATGATTTCGTAAGCCCCAAATTCGCCGACAAAAACAGGATGATTCACCGCGGTTTCAAAGGCGACTGATTTTTCCATGTCTATGGCGAGTTGCTCGTAGTCGCGTTCGCTACCCCAGCTTTTTGTTTTTTTTGGGCCGTTTTCCCCCACCCAAGGGGCTTTTTGATGTGTGAAATCAAAGGGATCGTAGTAATGAAATGTGTAAACGATATTCGCATCAGGAGGCTTGAGATTTGTATCTAGGGAGTTTATTCCCGACCAATTTTCTCCGCCAAGAATGACTATACGTTCTGGGTGATCTTTGCGAATAGCCCGAATAGAGAGTGCTTGAGCTTTTCGCATTAGATCATCTTTAAGCTTGTCATTGGGTTCATTGAGTGTCTCGAACCAAAGACTGTCGGGATACCCTTTAAATGTTTGGCCGATCTGTTCCCACAATGCGACCAGTTTATCCAATTCATCATTGGGATCTTTCATGATCGCTTCAAAGTGATGAATGTTAAGAATCACATTTAAGTTTTGTGCGAGCGCAGCGTCGACCTTTGCTTTTACGTCGGCCGTGAATTCAGATTCTATTGTGTATTCCGGCGCACTTCCTGCGTAGTCGCTCCACCTAACGGGAATACGAACTGTGTCGAAGCCTTTGTCTTTAATGAGCTTAAAGTGGGAAACATCAATTGGTTTACCCCAAGGCTTATCGCGGGGGGCGTCAAAAGCATTTCCCATATTCACACAGCGTTGCATATCAAAAGCCTCAATATCGGCTGCGTATGTTGTTGGTGACATACCGCTTATTGTGGCAGCCAAAAGGATTGAAGTGGACAATTTCTTCATTCTTATTCCCCTGTTTTTTATGCTTACAATTTGACGGGCGTTGACAACGATGTCAATATTTGACAAACATAATCAAAAAACAGGGGAGATTATGCCAGATTCACCCAAGGTGAGATATGGAATGGTTGGAGGTGGCCAAGGGGCTTTCATTGGCGAAGTTCACAGGTTAGCTGCAAGACTGGATGATAAAATTGAGCTCGTCTGTGGGGCGTTTTCGCGAGACTCTGAAAACTCGAAAGTTACCGGTCAGCAATTGGGGCTTGAGCCGGGTCGTGTTTATTCCGACTATCAATCCATGATGGCACAAGAAGCAATTCTGCCTGAAAATGAGCGTATGCAATTTGTGGCGATTGTGACTCCAAATCATGTGCACTTTCCTGTTGCGAAAGCCGCGCTTGAAGCTGGTTTTCACGTGCTCTCCGATAAGCCTGCGACGTTAAACCTGTCAGAGATGCAAGCGCTCAATCAGATCATTTCTGATTCCGGTCTCGCTTATGGATTGACACATACCTATTTGGGGTATCCACTTGTCACGACCGCCAAAGAGATTGTTGCATCCGGTGGAATAGGCAAAGTTCGAAAGGTCTATGCTGAGTATATTCAAGGTTGGCTCGCGACAGAGGTGGAAAACAAGCAAGCCGATTGGCGCACAGATCCGGCACGTTCTGGCGCTTCAGGGTGTATGGGAGATATTGGAACCCATGCGCACAACCTGGCCGAATATGTCATCGGAAAAAAGATGACACATGTGGCTGCTGATTTAACAGTTTTTGTTGACGGTCGCCGACTGGATGATGACGGCTCGGCATTATTTCGGATGGAAGATGGGATTAAGGGCACACTATCTGCTTCCCAGATATGTGTGGGCAAGGAAAACGCTTTGTCTCTCCGTGTTTATGGGGAAACCGGTGGGTTGGAATGGTGTCAGGAAGAACCAAACACCCTAATTCGTACCTATGCGGACAAGCCAGCAGAAATCATTCGAGCCGGGCACGGCTATTTGTCTGAAAATGTACAGGGTCAGTTTAGGACGCCGCCAGGACATCCCGAAGGATATATAGAAGCCTTTGCTAATATTTATCTGGAATTTGCTGAAGTCATCAGAACCAAAGGCGGCGTAAAAGCTGGCGCTACAGCAGCCACACGCGGCATGGCCTTTGTAGAGGCGCTTGTGGAAAGCAGTCATAACAATTCAGCCTGGACGGAGATAAAGACATGAAAACCATGAAGGGACCAGCTATTTTCCTGGCTCAGTTTATGGGCGATGCACCATTTGACACAATGGAGAATGCCTGTCGATGGATGGCAGATGCCGGCTATAAGGGCGTCCAAGTGCCCTCCGATAATCCAGAATGTATCGATTTGAAGTTGGCAGCGGAGAGCAAAACTTATTGTGACGAATTCAAAGGACGATTGAAAGAATACGGCGTCGAAGTCACAGAGCTGTCAACTCATATTCAAGGGCAGCTCGTCGCTGTGCATCCAGCTTACGATATCGCTTTTGACAGTTTTGCGCCGGAGCATTTACGGGGTAAACCTGCTGCTCGTCAGGAATGGGCTATCGAGCAAGTGAAGTTTGCAGCCATGGCTTCACGGAACATGGGCATTGATCGTTCGGTGAGTTTTCCCGGCGCATTGGTTTGGCCCTATATGTATCCTTGGCCGCAGCGCCCAGCGGGCTTGGTTGAAGAAGGTTTCAAAGAATTAGCGCGGTTATGGCGACCAATTCTGGATGTCTACGAAGACAATGGCGTAGATATTTGTTATGAGATTCATCCGGGCGAAGATCTACATGACGGTGTGACTTTTGAACGTTTTCTGGCGGAGGTTGATGATCATCCGCGCTGTAATATCCTGTACGACCCAAGCCATTTTGTGCTTCAGGCGCTCGACTATCTCAGTTTCATTGACCACTATCACGAGCGTATTCGCATGTTTCATGTGAAGGACGCAGAATTCCGTCCTAACGGGAAATCAGGTGCTTATGGCGGGTATCAAGGTTGGGTGGATCGTCCAGGACGCTTCAGATCTCTTGGTGACGGGCAAATCGATTTTGGCGCAATTTTTGCCAAACTAGCGGGCTATGACTTTGATGGTTGGGCCGTCGTTGAGTGGGAATGTGCTTTAAAACATCCAGAGGACGGCGCGCGAGAAGGTGCAAAATTCGTTGCCGACCACATAATTAGAGTAACAGATAAAGCCTTTGATGATTTCGCGGGGGGGGGAGTCGATACTGACAGCCTGCGAACCATGATGGGTATTAAATAAGGGGAGGACACTATGGCTGAAGCTATGACAGGCGCTCATGTAGGCATTAACAGAAATCGTCTATTTTGGCTGAGTTGTATCGCGCTGATCGTGACGTCTATGACATTTGCCTTGCGGGCAGGAATGATGGAAGATTTAGGTTCAGAATTTGGGCTGGAAAATGAACCGCTCGGCTGGATTGCTTCAATGGCGTTTTTTGGTTTCCCGGCAGCAACCGTATTGGGCGGGTTGCTCTATAACTCGATTGGCCCAAAGAAAATTATGATTTTAGCTTTCTTAGGTCATGTCGCTGGATTGCTTTTGACAATATTTGCTGGCGGCTTTTGGGGGTTGATGATTTCAACATTCCTTGTCGGATTCGCTAATGGGTCTGTTGAAGCCGGTGCAAATCCAATGATCGCTGACATGTATCCGGATAATCGAACGACGATGCTTAACAAATTTCATGTATGGTTTCCGGGGGGGCTCGCAATCGGTGCGTTGGCGGGCTACCTTATTCAGAATTATGTAAATATGGCTTCGACTTGGCAGTTGGAAATAGCGATAATGCTTATTCCTACTCTAATCTATGGTTACATGATATTCACGACGAAGTTTCCGGACATTCAAAGTGATACAACTCTAAAAACTGATACAATTGAGAATTTGAAGGCGCTTTTTGCACCATTATTTATCATCATGTGTGTCTTAATGACAATTACCGCGACGACTGAGTTGGGCACTAATCAGTGGGTAGGTCCGTTACTTGAAAACACTGGCGCAAGTGCATTGATAGTTTTGGCTATGGTTTCTGTAATTATGGCTGTCGGTAGATATTTTGCAGGTCCACTAGTGCATGCTATAAACCCAACCGGCGTTCTATTGTTTTCAGCAATCTTCTCGGCGATTGGTATATATCTTCTGAGCATTGCAAGCGGAAATATGGTTTATTTGGCCGCCATCGTTTTCGCGATTGGTGTTTGTTATTTCTGGCCAACAATGGTTGGTTTCGTAAGCGAATATCTGCCTCAAACAGGCGCGCTAGGCTTATCCGTCATCGGGGGAATCGGAATGATGGGAGCAGGTATGTGGCAGCCAGTTATTGGTCGGTGGCTGGACGCTGCAAAGACCGAACTGTCGGAGCCTGGAATGACGGAACAAGCCGTAAATCTGGCGGCTGGGCAAGCGACCATCGGGAAAATCCTCTATTTCCCCGTTGTTCTAGTTGTGGCTTTTTTGGTGATTTTTGCAATGCGGAAGAAATTCACGATAGGGCCTGCAAATGACTAAATCATTCGAACTTAATCGCCGCACAGCCATGCAATCTTTGTTGGCCGTTGCGGCCGCTGGAATGGTTGCCTGTCGGGATAATGAGGTAACGGAAGCAGCAGTTAGCGGTGAAACACCCTCTAAGGCCTGGGGCAAATTTCTCAACCCCGCCGAAATGGCCTTGCTGACATCTGTTGCAGGATTGATTATACCGCAAACAGATACGCCAGGTGCTGTCGAGGCCGGCGTTCCTGAGACCATTCAAGACTTGGTGTCGAACTGGGGGGCTGATGACCTTCGGGAACATTGGCGGGCCGGCTTGAGTTCTGTTTCGGAGCATTTCAAGTCGGCCGAAGGAGGCGGAGTTTTCGCGGAGTTATCGAATGATCAGCAGGTCTTATTACTGAGCGCATTAGATACAGGTGTTTATAAGAAAACAATTGAACTTCCATTCTACAAGGACCTGAAAACAACGATTGCGTCTGCCTATTACATGTCAGAGCCAGGGGCGACCGAAGAGCTTGAATATGATCCTGTACCTGGTGATTTCAAAGGATGTATTGACTTTAGTGAAGTCGGAAAGGCGTGGGCAACATAATGGTTGATTTTGATGTAATTGTTGTTGGGTCCGGAATGTCTGGAGGCTGGGTTGCCAAGGAAATGTGCGAGCGCGGCCTGAAAGTAGCCGTGATTGAGAAAGGAAGAAACATAGAGCCTGCAGAGGATTTCACGGATCACGTGGATCCTTGGGATACGCCAAATTTAAATCGCAAAACACCTGAGGACATTGCCAAACATCCAATTCAGTCCACGGTTTACGCCTATAACCAAAATACAAAGCAATATTGGGTCGATGACAATGAGCACCCTTATATTGTTCCTGACGGTCAGGATTATATTTGGCGCCGAGGATATCATAAAGGCGGTAGATCAATTATGTGGGGTCGCCAGACCTACCGGATGTCGGAAATCGACTTTGAAGCCAATAAGAAAGATGGCATCGGGATTGATTGGCCGGTGCGATACGCAGATATAAAGCCATGGTATGATTATGTTGAGCGTTTTGTCGGGGTGTCTGGGTCCATAGAGGGGCTTGATATTTTACCAGATGGTGTATTTCAGCCGCCCATGGAATTCACATGCGCAGAACTTGAATTCAAAAAGAAGGTAGAAGAAAAATTTCCCGGCCGGAAGGTTATTCCGGGGCGGGCGGCCCATTTGACAGACCCAACGGAAGAGCAAATGTCTCTGGGCCGCGGTAAATGTCAAAATCGAGCGCTGTGTGAGCGAGGCTGTATTTTTGGTGCTTATTTTAGCTCCGTTACGGCAACATTGCCGGCCGCCGAGAAAACCGGTAATTTAACAGTGTTGACGGACACCGCTGTTCATAAACTTGAATATGATGCAAAAAATAAACGTATCTCCGGAGTTCACACCGTTAATACCAAGACTAATGCCAAAAAAACTTATACGGCTCGGGTCGTGTTTTTAAATGCGGGCACAATTCCGTCGACTATGATTTTGTTGAATTCGGCGAATGAGCAATTTCCGAATGGTCTGGCCAATAGTTCCGGTCAATTAGGTAAGAACCTGATGGATCATGTTGCTTGTGGCAGGGGTGGCGGGGTCATGCCAGGTATGATGGACAAATATCATAAAGGCCGCCGGCCTAACGGTTTTTATATTCCACGTTTTAGAAATCATACCGAAGACGGGGAAGATTTCATTCGTGGTTATGGTTATCAGGGGCGAATATTTCGCTACGCTGGTTGGAACCAAGATAAACCGGGTATCGGAGTTGAATACAAGAAATTTAATCAAGAGCCCAGCCCATGGTGGTTCTCTTTGGTTGCATTTGCCGAAATCCTACCCGATGAACGAAATCAGGTCAGGTTGCATGCCACAAAGACGGACAAGTGGGGCTTTCCCGTGCCAATTCTAGATGCCAAAATGCGAAAAAATGAGATTAACCTGATAAAGCAGGCGTCTCGTGACGCCAAGGCTATGATGGACGCAGCAGGTATATTGTTTCAGGAGTATGATGATCCCGAAGATCCGCATATCGGTGCACCCGGTAATGGTATTCATGAGATGGGAACTGCGCGGATGGGGCAAGATCCAAAAACATCCGTTTTGAACAAGTTTAACCAGAGCTGGGATATTCCAAATCTCTTTATCACCGATGGCTCTTTTATGACGTCTGGCGGGTGTCAAAATCCATCTATTACCTATATGGCATTCTCAGCCAGGGCCGCAGACCACGCGGCTAATTTGATTAAAGAGGGTGTTATTTAGGTTCAGTGAATACTTTAAGTTTCATAGAGCTTTTCATACCGGGGGCTTTTGAACTGTTGTAAAAAAAACACTTAAGAAAAAAATATACAAATACGCGTCAAAAATAGATTGACAACGTTGGACAAATACGGTGATTGAGGTTTTGACAACGTAAGACAAGGGGAATCGCGAATCCCTTTTTATCATTCTATTTCGGGTTGCTCTGAGATGACGTTGGGAAGTTGATCTTAGGTTCGGAAGTATTTCGGACAAACAAGTTTAAAATTGCCGCCACAATATGGCGGTGAACCACAAGGGGAGGAAGTCTTGAACTCTACATCAAGTCCTTATGAGAGAATATCTCACAAGTTTAAATTGGTCATGTCGACAGCTATGGTAGCGGCACTGATGACACCTGTTGCCACGGCGCAGGATAATACTGACGAAGACGGCGATGAAATTGTTGTCACTGGCATTCGTCAGGCTATTAAGGATGCGCGTGAACTGAAAAGGGATGCGGACACAGCAATCGATTCAATTACGGCTTCGGACGTTTCTACACTGCCTGATTTGTCAGTTGCAGAAGCCTTGGCTCGTGTGCCTGGTGTTGTTGTTCAACGTTTTGACCTGAGCGATAATAATGCAGGCGATTTCCCATCCCCAGAAGGCGGCGGTAACCTGATTCGAGGTCTGACGCTGGTGAAGACTGAGTTTAACGGCCGGGATGCTTTCTCAGCAAGTGGCGGTCGCTCATTGGACTTTGGTACAATTCCCCCTGAGCTTATCGGGGCTGTGGATGTCTACAAGCAGACAACAGCTGATCGCGTAGAAGGTGGTATCGGCGGCGGAATTAACCTGCGCACTCTAGAGCCGTTTGACCGACCCGACGGTTTTGCAGTGCTAACGGTTGACGGGACCTATACGGATTTGCGGGAAGAAATTGCACCCGACGTTAGTGTTGTAGCGGGTGATCGATGGGACGGAAAGCGTGGTGAGTTTGGTATTCTCGGCTCTTTCTCGCACTCCGAACTGAAATCAGATTTAAATGGCTTCCAGATCGGGCAATTGACACCAATTACCGTTTCTACGGGGGAGACGATTGCTATTCCAGGGGGGTTTCAGCTCCGTACCAATGACGTTGACCGTGAGCGCCAAAGTTACTACGGCGTCGGCCAGTGGAAAAACAATGAAGGCGATTTTCAGGCTACCTTGAAATACGCGCGAATTGAGAACTCTGTCGATAGTGACGAGCGTACACTGGAGTGGTTCACAGATGGTGAACAGTGGTTCCAAACTAACCTTGTTGGCGATTTTTCAACAACACCATTCTCTTCATCTGGTCTCGCGCATTGTAACGGTAATAATGACCCGGATGCGGCCAATAGAGGCTGCGACCAAACAACGGCTGTAACCGGTTTGTACTCTGGTGGTGTCATTTCCAATGAACTCCGTGATTGGACAGGTGCAGCGGGCGCAAACTTCACCAATCTGGGGATTCATCAAGAAGACGAATCCATGACGCAGGACTTGAGCCTGAATGTTCAGTGGAGCCCGTCTGATAATTGGTATGTTAATGCCGATATTCACCGCACTACTGCGGAATTTGAGCGGGAAAGACTGTGGGGCGGTACGCGCTTCTTCTCTGACTTCTCGATCAATGCCGATCTAGATAACCCGACTGTAGACCTTATCCCTTCGACCTTTAACACAGGTGGATTTGGCGATGCCGGTAACAATCCGTTGCGTCGGTTCCAGGATGGCTCGGCTACTGGTGCATGGTTAGGTGGCCCGTCCCTCGATGGTGACCTGTCTAATCCTGATAACTCGTTTCTGTTATTTGCTGCAGATGAGTTCCAAGACAATGAAGGCGAGATGGTTGCTGCTCGACTGGATGTTGAGTATGAATTTGACAATGATGGGTGGTTCGACGGAATTCAAGTCGGTGCTCGTATCGCCGATAGAGAACAAATCAATCGTTCGGCAGGCCTGAACTGGGCAGCTCTTGCCCCGGTTTGGGAGGGCTTTAACGGTCAGCTGTCATATCTTCCTGTTTCTCAGTCACAAATAGGATATGAAGTTGTTGACTTCTCTGATTTCCAACGTGGTGGGGTTGTTTCTGGGGCTGACTCAGTAATTTTCGTAAATCGTGAAGTGTTGAGCGATTATGATCTTTTCTCTGAATTGCGTGCTACAGATCCACTCTTGGGCGGTGACTGGCAGCCTTTGCGTGTCAATGGTACAGTTGATTACTTAAATCGCGGAGCTATTGGTGACATTGAGGAAAAAACAACCAATTTCTATGCGCGTTTAAATTTCGGTAACGAGTTAGATAACGGTATGTCGATCGAGGGCAATGTTGGTATCAGATATTCCGATACGAATATCACGAGCCGAGGTCAGTTAGATTTTGGCGAAACGAATTCTGGGTTCGTTCAACAGTTTGCTCCGGAGTCTTTCGCATTCTTAAGCCAGGCCACAGAGCTCCAGTCCGTTGAGGACTCTGATGAACACTGGTTACCGTCTTTCAATTTGAAATGGAACCTCAACGAAGACATGTTATTTAGATTTGGTGCGAGTAGAGATATTACACGACCAAATATTGCTGATCTGAATGCAAATCAGTTCAGAAACATTAACTTCAACTTCGTTACAGATCTGACCGACCCGACCAATCCGGTAACTGCTGATGTCATTCCAACACAAATGAATGTCTATGGTGGTAATCCTGACTTGAAGGCGATTGAATCAACTAATTTTGATGCTTCATTTGAATGGTATTTTGGTGATGAGAACTCTTTCTCTATTGCTGCTTTCAGGAAAGAAATTGAGAATAATATCATTTATTCCAGTGAAGTTCGCGGAGAGACAGTGTTAGACGGTCGTACAATTCCGATTTCGTTTAACGGTCTTCTTAATCAGGACAAGGCGGAGCTAAATGGTGTTGAAATAGCTTACACACATTTCTTCGACGAGCTTCCAGGCGTCCTTTCTAACCTGGGTGTGCAGGCCAACTATACATATATTGATGCGGAAGCCGCTCCGCCACCTGAGGTTGTGGATGCTGATGGTGATGGAACACCTGATAGCTTCGAAAGAAACTTCCGTTACGGCGTGGACAACTTCTTAGGATTGTCCGAACATGCTGCGAACGTAATTGGTATCTATCAGGACGACCGTATGGAAGCACGCCTAGCGTATAACTGGCGGTCAGAATATTTGAGTTCATATCGTGACTTTGTCACGGGTAACCCGATATTCCAAACCGATCGCGGATACTTGGATGGTTCATTCAAGTTTGATGTTAATGATGCCCTGCAGTTCCGTCTTCAGGTAGCAAACATTCTGGATACGAAAGCAAAGGCTGAGCAGCAAATTGACGCTGATGGTCAGAGATTTGGTCGAACAAGTTTCGTTGGTGACCGCCGCGTCAAGTTTGGTCTTAGATACGCTTTTGACTAATTGAGTGCTTAGAACGCAACTCGTTTAGGAGGGGGAAACCCCTCCTTTTTTTATGGCCTTATTGGGTTCGCTTAGGTTTTCTGTGAATTTACATTTATAGGGGAGAGCGGATGCCGTTTATGCTCGGCAATAACGATCTATAAATGCCTGATGTGTCGGCATTGTTTCGAGGCACTTTTTCCAGGTAAGGCGTAAGTCATCCATGCGCCGTTCAAGTTCCGCGTCTGGCATCATATAGGCATTAGGATGGATGCGTTTTGGGTAAATCCCTTGACCATGCATAACCGCGAACCAGCTGGTTTCACCGAATAATTCATTATCATGTCGATATAAGCGAGCATTTTCCTGATAAATTTCAAACCGCTGTGACAGACTGTCTGGAATATCCATATATTTGCAATATTTCCAAAATTCGGTGTCCTCTCTCTCAGTTGCCTTGTAGTGCAAAATCAAAAAATCTCTAACCTGTTCAAACTCAGCAGCGGTGCGTTGATTAAAATAGTCTATGTCCGACTGATTAAAAAGTTTGTCGGGAAAATTTGTCATCAGTCGCGCTATGGCAGTTTGAATAAGATGGATTGATGTTGACTCCAATGGTTCCATAAAGCCAGCGGACAGGCCGATCGCTAGTACATTCTTATTCCAGGTTTTCCTACGAATACCCGTTGTAAATTTTAAGGCGCGAGGGCTACCTAAGGGGGCACTATCCAACCCGTCTAGTAAAGTTTCGGTAGCTTTCTGGTCTGATGTGAAGTCTTTAGAGTAAACGTGCCCGTTTCCGGTTCGGTTTTGTAAAGGAATACGCCATTGCCAGCCAGCAGCTTTAGCTGTGGATTTCGTATAAGGAATAGGGTCGGCGATTTTTTCACTGGCAACTGTGACGGCACTGTTGCATGGCAAATAATTTGACCAATCATCATATCCCGATTTTAGGGTTTGTTCGATCAAGAGACCATAAAAGCCTGTGCAATCAATGAAAAACTCACCATTGACCAAATCGCCATTTTCCATAACGAGTTGTTCTACAAATCCAGTTTCCGAATTTTGCTTTACTTCCGTTACCCGTCCCTCTCGTCGCTTGACGCCACGACTTTCTGCAAAGGAGCGCATGAAGCGAGCATAAAGGGTCGCGTCAAAATGAAAGGCATACTCGATTTTTGACAATGGAGAGTTTCGAATGGATTTGTCGGGTCTTTGGAAACGACCTTCTCTTGCAGCCATAATTTGCAGGTTGTAATCATCTATGTGGTATGGGTGGCCCATTTCCTTGTGCCGTAAATAGAAATGATGAAACCGCATGCCTTCCATGTGCAGTCCATATTCACCAAATGGGTGAATATAGGCCTTTCCGATTTTATCCCAGTTCACGAATTCGATGCCGAGCTTAAACGTTGCATTGGTTTTTCGAACGAAATCGTCTTCATTGAGCCCAAGTAAATCATTAAAATACCGGATGTGCGGTATAGTGGCTTCGCCGACTCCTACAGTTCCAATAGCTTCCGACTCGATGAGTTCGATTTGTATATCCGGGTGAACTAGGACCCGAGCGCAGGCTGCTGCCGTCATCCATCCGGCAGTTCCGCCGCCGACAATCACGATTTTTTTAATGTTATGTTCTGAGAGCATTTGTTTAGTTTGCCTTGCAGTATTTATTAATGAAGTCAGCGTGAGTTGGCATTTGCGGCACGGCTTTACTCATAGCGTTACGCATAGATGTCAAACTCCGGTCGACCGAGCTGATGGGTAAGTTCGATACGATTGGGTCGACAGATTTAGGATGAATGTTTTGACCAAAAAGGACGGCCGTCCAACTATTTTTGGAGAACAACTCGTCTTCATATCTGAAAATCCGTCCAGCTGCCTTAAATAGTTCGAGCTTATGTTTCAGGCTATCTGGTATTTCCATGTTCTTGCAATATGTCCAAAACGGCGTATCGTCGCGTTCAGTTGCACAGTAATGAAGAATGATGAAATCGCGGACCTGCGCAAAGAGTAGCTGCATCTGTCTATTATATTCGTCACGAATGACCGGAGAATTAGACCCGTCCGGAAATAATGATATAAATTTGCTGATACCCATTTGAATGAGATAGATCGACGTTGATTCAAGCGGTTCCAAAAAGCCAGCAGAAAGCCCAATGGATATGCAATTTTTTTCCCAGAATGATTGTTGGCAACCGGTTTTGAAGCGCAACTGTTTGGGCGTTCCCAAGGCCGGCCCATCAAGATCCTCTAGGAGAGAATCATGGGCGTCGCTATCTGAAAGAAACTCACTGGAATAGATATGGCCATTGCCCGTTCGTTTTTGGGTTGGAATTCTCCACTGCCAGCCGGCTGATTTTGCTGTTGCAATTGTGTAGGGTCGCGAGGGCCCTTGCGCTTCACAAGCTACGGCCTGAGCCGAGTCGCAAGGGAGCCAGTGGGTCCAGTCTGTAAATCCTACGCCCAGTGTTTTTGACAATAAAAGAGAACGAAAGCCTGTACAGTCAAAGAAAAACTCTCCCGAAATTGCTTTACCGTTTTCAAGTATCAGGTCGGTGATATTTCCAGTTTCTGTGGCCTGATGTACCGTTTCGACGCGACCCTCAACGCGCTTGACTCCCCGCTTTTCAGAATAGTTCCTGAGATATTGCGCATATAGTGTTGCGTCGAAATGATAGGCATAGCTTATCTGGGACATGACAGAGCGCGGATCCTGTACCGGTAATGTGAACTTATTCTGATAAGCACTTCGTGCGCACAGACTGTAATCGTGATATCGGTGTTCTTGCCCGGATTGTTTAAGGCGTAGCCAGTATTGATGGAAGTCTATGCCTTGCATGTCGGCCCCATGGCCGCCAAAAGGATGGAAGTAACTGTCACCCAGTTTTCCCCAATTGTTAAACTCAATGCCAAGTTTGAAAGTTGCATTGGTGGCTCTCATAAACTCATCTTCCGGGATACCCAGAATGCGATTGAAGTTAATGATATCCGGAATCGTCGCTTCGCCAACGCCTACGGTTCCGATCTGCTCTGATTCTACCAAGGTGATTTCCACATCATCCGGGTGAAGGAGAGATGACAATGCGGCTGCTGTCATCCATCCCGCGGACCCGCCGCCTAAGATCACAATAGACCGAATGTTGTTTGCTTGGTTAGGCCCCATGTTTGTTATCCAGATAAGCTTTGAACTTACTGATATATCTATCACCGGGAGGCATTTTTTGCACCATGGTTTCGATATTTGTTTTAAGTGTCAAAAGCATCTTCTTTATATCATCGTCTGAAATTTGATTAAGGAACACGTCCTGTCTTTGTGGGCGTCGTCCCAGACCGAAATGTT
Source organism: Hellea sp. (assembly GCA_020628425.1). Taxonomy (GTDB): domain Bacteria; phylum Pseudomonadota; class Alphaproteobacteria; order Caulobacterales; family Maricaulaceae; genus JACOMS01. Next base: position 29,283 of record JAHDEZ010000003.1, read on the forward strand.
GAATGGCCCAATCTTCTATTGTGAAGGGCTCAAGATCATATTGTGTCAGATAACCCCGGCTTTCGAATTGCTTTATTTTACGAGCGAGTTTTTCCGGGCACGGTGATGTAAGAACGGCTTCCCAGTAGGGACACTCTGGAATAGGCTCAATTTCGAAAAGGTTTCTAGTGAATAGGGCGCAATGATTGCGGTCATCTTCAAACAGTCGATTGTATTCACGCGCCTCTACACTCATATCCGTTGTTACAGGGAATAAAGATAAGAGCCTTTCAATATCCCGCTGTAAAAGGATCATTGGAGCCGGGGTTAGGGGCTCCATTACACATGCGGAATGTCCAATAGCTACCGTGTTCCTATTCCAGGCCTTTTCCAAATGCCCGGTTTCTATATAAAAATCAGGGTCTTTTATATATTGAGGTAAGCCAACGGACAAATGGATTTGTTCTTCTTGCAAGCGAACTGTAGATTGCCATCCCATAGCGGCGGCTTTTATGTGTTTAAGTGTAAAGCCCGGTGTAACCGGCACATGATTGGCCTTAACAGCTAATCGAATTTCAGCATCAAATTCAGCATCAAGAGATGATGAGAGTTGTCGCTGTGTACCAGAGCAATCGATAAAGAAATCAGCCTCTAAGATTTCTCCTTCGGAGGTTGTTATAGACTTAACTTGGTCTGACTTGGATTGAATAGATTGGACAGTTCCTTTTGAGCGCCTGAGCTTCGAAGCGGACTTTAGGAGGCTCGAAATCTCGTCCGGCATAAAAACATAACCATATTCTGCCCTAGAAAGTGGGTTGTCTTTTTCCTGCGGAGGATGGGCAAAGCGCCCGTTCAGCCCCGCAGAACTGCTAATTAAAAATGGGGCCAACGGTGCTCCAACACACGCCGCATAATGGTGAAAAAGCACATTGTTCCAAACAGGAAAAGGTTGTTGATAGCCCTGAACCCAATTTAGTCGCCCGGCCCAACCTTCAAAAGCTGTTCCATAGGCAAAATTTGTTTGAGTACCTCGAAGTAATGTTGGCTCATCAAGACCGATTTGGACCAAAAAATTATAGGCCGTCGGTGCTGTAACGTGGCCGTAGAAATCATCGGTATTCTTATCGCGGTCCAACTCCATGGCTATAATCGTAATTTTTTCGGGGAGGGCGTTGCGCAAGGCTGCGAGTGTCAGCTCGAAAGCCAGTCCAGAACCACAGACCAATACAGATTTTACGTCGGTTCCTGTCATCGCTGAGCGCTCGCTGGGATTGCGGCTCCAAACTCAGCAATAAAGCTCTGATGATTTTTCGTGTTTTCAGCGGCAGTCATTACTTCCGCGCGCATATCTAAAAGGGTTTTGGCAAGCTCGGTTTCAGACATTTTATCCACGCGGCAGTCATATCTTGCTGGTAGGAGTCTTTGTCCCACCATAACTGCTACCCAGCTCGGTGGGAGGAATGCGCCAAACTCATATTTGATGATATGACCACGCGTCTCCCAGGTATTAATTTTTTCGGTCAAGGATTCAGGTAGCTCCATGTTGCGGAAATATTTCCACATGGGACTGTCATCTCGTTCCGTCGCTACATAGTGCAATAACAGAAAATCTCTTACCCTTTCGAAATAGAGATCCATTTTTGCATTATATTCATCAGCGTCAGTCTGTTGGAACGACTTATCCGGGAACAGCTCTAGTAATGCTGTAATGCCTTCTTGAATGAGGTATATGGATGTTGACTCCAAGGGTTCTAAAAAGCCGGCGGACAATCCAATAGCAATCACATTTTTATTCCAAAGTTTTCGACGCTTTCCGGTTAGAAAGTAAAGTTGATTGGGTTCTGCCAAAGCTTCACCGTCCAGATTTTGAATTAATTCATGCCTGGCTTCGTCATCAGAGATATATTCATTGCAATATACAATTCCATTACCGGTTCTATGTTGTAATGGAATGTGCCATTGCCATCCAGCTTTGCGGGCCGTAGCACGCGTAAATGGCATGAGTGGTCCGGATGAACGGGTTGGAATGGCGATTGCCCGGTTGCAAGGTAACCATCCGCTCCAGTCATCATATCCAGATTTCAGCGCTTGTTCGATCAATATCCCCCGAAATCCGGAACAATCGATGAACAATTCTGCTGAAATAACGTCGCCGGCTTCGGTTGTAAGTGAGCTGATATGGCCACTTTCAGGGGCGAATTCTACATTCGTAACTTTGCCTTCAATGCGCATTACACCTTTACCTTCGGCGAAAGTTCTGAGGAATTTCGCATAAAGACTGCTGTCAAATTGATAAGCATAGCCAAATGTGGACTCTATTTTGGAATGGTCTTCGTCCGGCATGCGAAAACGCCCCATTTCTGACGCGATAATTGGATACGAATATGTGTCGAGACGGGTGTCGTCGCCTTGAAGTCTCTGGCGATTCCAGAAGTGATAAAAAGGGATACCGTTGATAGGTTTGCCGTAATCCCCAAACGGATGAATATATCTGTCGCCGATTTTGCCCCAATCACAAAACTCGATGCCCATTTTAAAAGTGGCTTTGGTGGCGCGCATGAACTCTGCTTCATCGAAACCCAATGAATTATTGAAATAACGGATGTGGGGCAGGGTAGCTTCTCCTACTCCAACAGTCCCAATTTGTTCAGACTCAATGAGGACGATTTCCATATCGCTAGGGGTAAATTTTTGCGCGAGCGCTGCCGCCGTCATCCAGCCCGCCGTGCCACCTCCTAATATACAAATTTTCTTGAGTTTCATGGGTATGTTTTGCGATGTCCTTGGTCAGTTTATCTCACGGGTGGATAGGCGGTTTCAAGGAAAAACAATAGAAATTGTTGGGACGAATTGCCTTGCCTTTCCGATTGATTTTTATGTGTTTTTTGTCTTATTCTATCAATAGAGTTTGGGAGGAAAGATTGTGAACAGACGCGAATTTGGATTGGGCGCAATGGCCGGTGCATCGATACTAGCTACAGGTTGTACAGGCGGAGAAACAACGTCGACGAAAACAATCTCCAAGGTCGGCATTCAGACCTACACACTTAGGTTTTTATTCGAGCAAAATCCGTTGGCCATGTTCGAAATGATTAAGGATGCAGGCTATGACTATGTTGAACTTAACGGCCGTAATTTCGAGAAACTTGATATAGCTGAGCTTAAATCAATGATGGATGATACAGGCCTTGCTGCGCCGTCCTCTCACATATCTTTGGATGCTATCAGAGGTGATCTTAGCCCATTAGTTGGTATCGCTAAAACATTTAGTATGAAATATTTGGTTGTACCCTATATTGCGGATGATGCCCGTTCTTATGATGATTGGAAATCCCATGCTGCTTTGATGAATGCGAAGGGAAAAGACCTAGCAAGTGAGGGTATTACTTTGGCCTATCATAATCATCAGTTTGAGTTTGAGGATTTAGGTGGTGGTACAAATGCCATGGATATTATCTTCGGAGATTGTGACCCTGCTAACCTGGCCATTCAGCTCGACCTTTTTTGGGCATTTTTGGCCGACGCAGACATTCCTCAACTGTTTAAGGACAATCCAGGTCGCTTCAAACTTTGCCATATCAAAGATATGGGGCCAAACAAACAGGACTTCGTTGACGCATCTTATGAAAAGCTAAATTCTGAGCTGATGCTGAATGTGGGGGAGGGTGTTATCCCATTTGAAGAGTTGTTCTCTTACAATGATTTGTCAGGCATGGAATACTTTATCGCCGAACATGACAACCCAAAGAAGCCTTATTCTAAAGCTATAAAGACGAGTTTGGACGCTATCAAAAACTTTAAATTTTAACGTAAAAAACGCCTCATAAAAAAAGCGGTCATTAGACCGCTTTTTACTTTTTTAAGAGGTTGAGCGTTACTCTTCCCACCAGTACGGAATTCGTTTGGCGTCACCGGTATATTGTTCATCCATGGTTTTCGCATCATATAGACGGCCGCCTTGCATAACCATTTCGATCTCATCTGTATTATAGATGTCGTCCAGCGGATTAGCGTTCAGGATAACCAGGTCAGCAAGTTTACCTTTCTCAAGAGACCCGAGGTCGTTGAAAAACCCAAGGTGTTTGGCTGGGTCGACTGTTGCTGTTTGAAGTGCTTGAACCGGGCTCATTCCGCCTCGTGCAAAGGACCACATTTCCCAGTGTGCTGCCAAACCTTCGCGTTCACCGTGAGCGCCAATCGTTACCAGTACTCCGCTCTCCATGAGTTTCTTGGCGACGGCCGCAGCATCATCGTCAGCGTAATCCTCATCTGGAGCCATTTGACGACGAATGGTGTCAGCTTGAAGTTGACGAGGTGGTGCATGCTGTGACAGGATTGGGTGTTCCCAGACATTGCTTTGTTGAAGATAGTAGTTCTTCCCGCGAATGCCACCGTAAGTCACTACCAGTGTCGGCACATAGGCTGTTTCTGTCTGGCTCATCAACTGAATGACGTCATCATAAATCTCTCCGACCGGGAGATTGTGCTCGATGGAGGAGTTTCCGTCCATCACTAAGGACATATCCATGTGGTAAAGAGAGCCGCCCTCAGGTACGACGAGAATATTTTGTTCCCGAGCGGCGTGAGTCACTTGTTGGCGCTGATCGCGGCGAGGTTGGTTGTAGTTCTTGACCCCGTGAGCACCTTGCATATGGAGGCGAGTTACGTGCTCCGATGCGTCGTCTTCATTATCGATAGAAGCAAAAAAGCCGGGAGCTTTAGCGCCGTAAATTACTTCGCCTGTGGAATAGATGCGTGGAGATAACAGGAGACCTGCTCTTTGCATTTCGGCTGCGGGGAATATGGCACTCGCGCGAGAAGATGGATCAAACACAGTCGTTACACCCAGGGCGAGATGCGCTACGGCTTTCCAGTTTTGTTCTGGCGTCATATCACCAACGCCTTGAGGTCCATGTGCATGAGCATCGATAAGGCCCGGGATAATTGTCCGACCTTCGAGGTCAACGACCTCCAAACCGGCAGGAATTGAGATATCTTCACCAATCGAACGAATGCGATCATTTTCAATTACAATGGTTCCGTTTTCAATGACACCACCTTCATCGTCCGTCATCGTAATTATTCGGGCGTTTGTAAGAGCTATCCCCCCTTCAGGTTTGTTAGCCGTAACGGTTCGGGACAAGCTGGCGATAACTTTTTGTTCGTAATTTTCGTCACTAAAGGCTTCAGGTAAATATCCTTCAAACAAGTCCGGTCCTAATGTCCAATAGATAGAGCTGCCGTCGTTATTCCAACTTGGATAGGTAGATCCATCTGTTGACATTTTTTTGACCGGCATTGCGTTTGACTTTGGTCCAGCGGCAATATTTTGGGGACCTAGCAAGGCTGGCATGGCATACAGGTTGTAATTTTCCCGGAAAGCAAAAGTTTTACCGTCCGGTGAAATGTAAAAGTTTTGCGCTAGTTTGGATGAGGCATGAACGCGCTCGTCGTCACCCAGTAAATTTGTGCTTAACAGCGCTGCGTTTCCGTCTTTATTGCCTGTGAAATAGATACGGTTACTATCAGGGCCAAAATGCGCACCAAATCCCGACTTTCGAATGAGCTTTGAATCTGTATCGCCTATAGCCAGTATATGCATACCTGTCTCGTTTGACCATTCGTCGGAAGTCAGGAAACCTCCTGAGGACTTCTCAAATACAACATAGTCACCATCCGGTGTAATCGAAGGTCGCCGATAATGACCGGGCGAGCGGGTAAGGTCACGAATGCCTCCGCCATTAGCTCCAATTTTATGAATGGTTCCCAATCCCTCGTCACTCCAAGATACGAATACAAGTGAACGGCCGTCACGTGTCCAACTCGGATCAAGTTCTCGAATGTTTTCTGGAAGACGTGTTAGTCTTTTCGGGCTTCCACCTGCTATGTTTTGAACATAGAGTTTTCCAAGGCTTTCAAAAACTACCTTCTTACCATCAGGTGACACCTGTGAATATCGGGGCATGCTGGTTGTGAATTCATTCGGAGCGACCTCTACGTTTGGTCGCGGTACACTGAGAACGTCCCGACTGTCTTTCACGCGAAATTCTATGATATCGACGTCTCCAGAACTTATATTGATACGATTGATTTTACCGCTGGCCCAAAAATACAGATGACGGGAATCGGGTGACCAATCCATATTCGGATACATGCCTTGAACACCCCAAGTTTCCTGCATATCGCGATCGAGATTATCATAAATACGGGTTTCTTTTCCGCTTTCCAAGTCTTTCAGATACAGCATGGACTGCATGCGTTCCCGCTTTACAAAAGCCAGATACTTACCATCCGGGGACGGGGTTGGGCGGACGGCACCGCCAGCTCCACCTACGGCGGTTATGATATCACCTGTTTCCATATCGTAGCGTTTGATCTGGAATAGCTCGGTGTTAGAGTCCTGGGCATAAATGAATGTGCTGCCCGGCGTTGTATTCATAGTGTAATAAACAAACTTTCCGTCCGGAGAGAAAATAGGTTCGCCCAATTCTTTCTGGTGACTTTCCGATGGTTTTGCGACGAGCTTCACGCCCGAACCGCCATCTGGATGGTAGAGCCATATCTCTCCAGTTCCCAAAGAACGTGATGTCGTGAAGTGCTTTTTAGCAGCGATGAATCTTCCGTCTGGGCTCCAGGTTGCGTTGTTTGTGAGGCGAAATGACTCTTTGGTGACTTGCCGCATGTTTTCACCATCGAGGTCCATGACCCAGATATTGTCACCGCCGGCACGATCAGAAGTAAACGCAATTTGTTTTCCGTCCGGTGAAAAGCGAGGCTGCATATCCCAGGCCATATCCGATGTCAGATTAGTCGCGGCTCCGCCATTGGACGGCATAGTATATATGTCGCCCAAAAGATCAAAAGCGATTGTCTTTCCGTCGGGACTGACATCAAGACTCATCCAAGTCCCTTCATCAACGTCAATTTTTACAGCACGCTTTTCGCCGGGAGGGTTGTTGACATCCCACTTTTCTGGGGTTTTGCCATCTTTGGCATCCGCAGCTGCAACGGCGTCGGCAACTTCTTTCAGAGACTTTGGTTTCTGAGTTTTGAAATCTTCGAGAGTAGGCGCTGCGTCAGCTTTTTCCTTATCAGTGGATTTGGGAGGATGCTCCGTCGCCGTATCACTACCATAGCTGGTTGCTTCGGCGTCCTTGTCTTCCTTTTTGTCTTTGGGTGGCCAGTTTTTATGGGGGTGTGCGGAAGCCGCCTGAGTTTGGAACGGGCTATCCTTTGAAGCTGTATACATTCCGAGCGAAAACGCCAAGGCCAGGGCGGTTGTGCCGCCTAAGATTAATTTGCGTGTAGATGTCATGGAAACTCTCCCTTTGATTTGGGTTTATCAAGGTCTTTAATATTGTCATGTGAGTTCGCCTGAGAGGCGAATTCACTTATTGAATGGTTTCTTAGAAACGCCCGGCAGGCCCGGGAAACACAACCGGAGTTTCATATCCGTCATGAGATACGGCAGAAACACCGAAATAATAGTTATCAATAACCAGATTTTTGAAAGTCCATTCATTGACTTTGCCGATAAATCTGGAGTGGGTCCATTCTGGTTCAGTGGTCAACCGCCAATGTACACGGTAACCGGCCAGGTTGTCAGCATTCTCTGGTGGTTTCCACTCAAGCTTGGCCGATGGTGTAACTGCGCCGCTGGCTTCAACGTCGGTCGGAAAGGGCGGGGCACCCGCCATGCCTGCCAGAGTGATCGCATTCAGCGCTGTGAGTTTTGCTGCGTAAACCTTGTCAACACCATCCATCGTATCGCCGAATTCAATTCCGTTCTCCGATCGCAGGTCTTGGTGCTGGCGATCGTAATGTTCATGGGTTTCCATTATGCGGACCCCGGGGATGCCGACTTCATTGAAAGGACGGTGATGGCCGCCACGACGATATCGGTCGAGACGATACACCATCATAACATCCAGATTGACCATATATTGGTCGGCCATGGTTTTAACATACCGTGCTAGGTTTCGCGACGGACTATCGACTTCGCCTCCGGTAAATCGTCTAAGACGCGCCTCTTCAGGTGTTTCAGTCGCGCGGGTTCCTTCTGAAAAAACACGGACGGTAGAATTGTCCACAACGCCGTCAATTCCTGCAATATTGGAAATCATGTCGTTGTTGAGGACACCTTTGATTTCCCATCCTTGGTTTTGTGCATGGACGGCAACTATTTTACCGCCAAATAATCCCTGCTCCTCACCAGATAATCCTGCATATATAATCGAGCCTGCAAATTTCTGTTTGGACAAAATACGTGCTGCCTCGAGAACCCCAGCCATGCCAGATGCATTATCATTGGCACCGGGGCTATCAGACGTTCCATCGAGGGGGTCGGTAACTCTGCTGTCAATATCACCGCTCATCATAACATAACGGTTTGGGTCAATCGTGCCCTTTTGAATGGCGATTACACTGACGACATTGGTTGGGTCGGGAATGCGCGGCTCTCCTTCGATGACATCAGAGACGTAGACAACTTCCAAGCAACCTCCGCAGTCTTCAGAAATTTTCTTAAATTCAGCAAATATCCAACGGCGTGCAGCGCCTATACCTTGGGTATCGCTCTTTGTTTCTGATAATGTATGGCGCGTCCCAAAACCCACCAATGTTTCTATATCGCTATAGATACGATCGGCAGAGGGCGCTTCGGCGATTTCATAAAGAATTGGAACTTCCGCAGGTGGCGGTATGTCGTGTGACTGTGCTGATCCCGGAAATGTAGTGCCAAGGATAATAGTGGTAGCGAGCAAAAGTTTTTTCATGCGATATGTCCCGATTTTTATACCTGTTTGATGGGGGTTTATCACAATTTAGTCAATTTCCTACGCGTGACAGGATAATCACATTCGCGTAAGGAAGTTACATGAGAATCTATCCCTTATCCGCTTTGGCGTTAATCCTGTTAGCTGGTTGCAATGAAAGCAAAGCTCAAAATGCGCCTGTCATTTATCAGGATTTTTGTGCATCTTGCCACGGAAATAATGGTGAGGGTGGAAGTGCCCCAACATTGTTTGATGATGATTGGAGCCACGGGGCTGAGTTAGAATTAATTCGCAAAAATATTGCAGACGGCATTCCAGGTGCGGGCATGCCTGGATTTTCCGGCGGTTTGAGTGAGGCGGAAATTGATGCTCTGGTAGCGTATGTTAAATCTGGAAAGCCTTCGCAATCGACAGATTTAAACGCTGATGGAGAGACACCCGTTTTGCCGATTTTGGTGCCGGCGGTCGATCAGGTTGAGAGTATTGAAATCCAAATTCAGGTAGATGATTATATTACAGGCCTGGATGAACCATGGGGCATTCACTTTACAGAAAACTCGATTTTAATCACTGAGAAAAAAGGTGTGTTGAAACGGGCCGTCAAGACCAAACAGGGAGCTGGCTGGGAGGTTTCTAAGGTTTCCGGTATTCCTGTCGTTAATAATGCAAGACAGGGTGGACTATTAGATATTGCCACCGACCCGGAATTTAAGTCGAATGGCTGGGTCTATATAACATTCTCGCATGCGCTTGAGGGTTCAAGTGGCCCGTCTATGACAAAACTTATTCGCGGAAAAATAGTCAATAACCAATGGGTCGAAGAAGAAACCTTGTTTCAGGCGCACAGTGAAGATTATCTGGATACAGGGTACCACTACGGAAGTCGGATTACTTTTGATGATAAGGGGCATTTGTTTTTTTCCATCGGAGATCGTGGTCCCAAAGAGCAAGCCCAAGATCGCAATCGTCCAAATGGGAAAATTCACCGTATTAATCTCGATGGGTCTACTCCTAATGACAATCCATTTTTAGGAGAGCGTTATCCCTCAACCTACAGCTATGGTAATCGAAACCCGCAGGGGCTAATTTGGCATCCGAGAACTGGTGTGTTATGGGAAACCGAACATGGCCCAAAGGGCGGAGATGAGCTCAATGCAATTACTGCCGGTACGAACTTCGGTTGGCCTGCTATTTCCTATGGCATTAATTATAATGGAACCGTGCTAACAGAGCATCAGTCTTTGCCAGACATGGCTCAACCCATTAGTCAATGGACACCTTCCATAGCGGTCTGTGGTTTGGATGTTTACACAGGTGATTTATTTCCGGAATGGAATGGTCGTTTATTAGCAGGGTCTTTAGCATTTGAGTCCTTGCGATTGATTGATGTGGAGGGTTCGAGCTATAAAGGCGAGGTTGAAATCCTAAAAAACAAAGGCCGTATCCGCGACGTGACGAACGGGCCAGACGGAGCGATTTATGTCGCTTTACCGTCCAAAATTGTCAGATTGAGTCCCAGATAAACATCATTCAGCTATTATGCTGTGCGCAGTTTTGCTTTAAATAGGCGTAATGTCAGAGATTCCCTCAATACGAAGATTGCCGGCGGAAACGATCAATCGCATTGCGGCTGGTGAAGTTGTCGAACGTCCCGCAAGTGTGATCAAGGAATTGGCTGAAAATTCTATTGATGCCAACGCCCGACAGATAGATATTCGTTTCGAGGATGGAGGGCGGACTTATATATCCGTTACTGATGACGGGAAGGGCATGTCAGCGGAAGAACTGCCTATCGCCATTGAACGTCATGCCACTTCAAAATTAAGGCCAAATGATGAAGGGGAATGGGATCTTTTAAACATCGGAACCATGGGGTTCCGCGGAGAGGCCTTGCCGTCTATTGGCTCAGTCGCACGTTTATCTATCACCTCACAGACAGCCAATGACGATTCCGCATGGCAAATTCTAATAGAAGGTGGTGATATTAAACCCATTAAGCCCGCCCCCAGGTTTGGATTATCCGGGACAAAAGTTGAAGTGAACGATTTGTTCTACGCCACGCCGGCCCGTTTAAAATTTCTGAAATCCGAACGCAGTGAAAGTCTAGCTATCTCAGATACGGTTAAGCGATTAGCTATGGCTAACCCGACGATAGGCTTTACGTTAGGTACGTCCGCGCGCATGAGTTTTCGAGTTACGCCGCAAGAAAATTCGGATGAAGGCCATCTCAACAGGTTAGCGGCGGTTCTCGGCCGAGAATTTGGAGACAATGCTTTGGCCATTGACGCCGAGCGTGAAGGCATTCGCCTAAGTGGATTTACCGGCTTGCCAACCTATTCAAGGGGTAACAGCCTTCATCAATATTTGTTTGTGAATGGTCGTCCGGTCAAAGATCGGCTTTTACACGGAGCTATCAAAGGGGCCTATCAGGACTTTCTCGCCCGAAACCGTTATCCGGTAGCGGCTCTATTCGTCGATATGCCAATGACCCATGTCGATGTAAACGTTCATCCAGCCAAAACCGAGGTTAGATTTCGCGATCCCAATCTTGTGAGAGGGCTCATAGTGTCCGCTATTCGACATGCTTTAGCTGGCGCGGGTCACAGAGCCAGTACAACAGTTTCAGATTATGCCCTAGGAAAAATCCAGTCCGGTACCAGCACCCTGCCACTACAAGGGAATTATTCATCTCGCCCCCCCCTATATCGTCCGCAGCTCCAATCAGACCATAGACCAGATCCGAGTTACCAACCTCTGGTCGATGGGTTTTCGGCTAAAGTTGAAGAAACTCAATCTCATTATACTTCTGAGACGTCACAGAATATGGTGTCAAATCCGCTCGGCGCAGCGCGAGCACAAGTTCATGAAACCTATATTGTGGCGCAAACATCCGACGGTATCGTCATTGTTGATCAGCATGCGGCCCATGAAAGACTTGTCTATGAACGCATGAAAGACGCTATGGCTGGTCAGGGCGTTGAACGGCAGACTTTGCTTATTCCTGATATTGTCGAACTTGGAGAGGCGGACGCTGCCCGGGTGTTATCACGTCAAGATGAATTAGCTGAAATGGGGCTATTGATTGAACCTTTCGGCAATGGGGCCATTGCAGTCAGGGAAACGCCGGCAATACTGGGTGAAATGAATGTAAAAGGGCTTTTACAAGACCTAGCAGATGATTTGAGTGCCTATGACGAGACCTTATCGTTGAAAGAACGATTCGAAGATGTTTGTGGAACCATGGCTTGTCACGGTTCTGTTCGGGCCGGGAGGCGGTTAAATGCGACAGAAATGAACGCTTTACTGCGAGATATGGAGGCAACCCCCCATAGCGGACAGTGTAATCATGGTCGCCCAACCTATGTAGAGCTCAAATTAGCCGATATTGAACGCCTATTCGGCCGCAGGTAGTTGAATAATAAAGTATGCCACAATTTTATTATGGTTAATTTTAAAATTAACAGTTGTAAAGAAAGTGTAAATTCTCTTTCTAGGGTAAAAATGCGCATGAAATCAGTTATTTAATTGATTTATCGTGGGAATTTCATGGTTAATGAATTGACAACAATGCCGTATTTCATAAACATCTGGACGGGGTGATATTGCCCGAATTTATCCTTTTATGGAGTTGTTCAATGCGTGAACTCACAATGGATGAAGTAGAAGTAGTTACTGGTGGAATGCCACCTATCACAGAATAACGAATTAGCAGCCCGTTTTAACGGGCTGTTTTTTTAACCAAATCCTTGGACTTAACCACTAACAAGTCCATATGATTCTCTTTCGCGCATTGAAGATTTTTGTACTCATCACTCTTTGTACGTGGAATGAAGCGGACGCGCAGGATGTTAAGGGCTTAAAAGAACTCGCGCAACATGCCATAGATGCTCATTTTTTCCAGTCTTCTGGTGGAACGAAAACAACTCTTGAAACTGAATTGGATAAACACATTTCCCAATATAATTGGCAGGAAATTGACCGAATATTATCTGAAACGGATGGTACGAAGTTTCGTGAGGTTTACAGCAAGACTGGTGCTTTCTTGGCCAAGGAGGTTGACAATGTTGAGATGGATTCTCGGCTTTGGTTGGAGAGATGTGTCGACGGTCCTGACAAAGAAATGTCACATAAATGTGCTATTTCTTTGTCGTCCATATCTGTCTTGGAGAACAATCATATTGCTGCTTTAGACTGGGCCTATCGTGCAAATAAAATTACTGAGGAATTTCCAAATACGCATCCTCGATATTGGTATATGCAGTATCAAAATAATGCCTTCCTTTTGATTGCCTTTATATATGACGGAAACATTGAAGAGGCCTCAGATTCAGGCAAACGTTATGTTGATGCAGCTCTTAAAGCCGAAGTGCATTTAGAATCCTTTTTTCTCATCAATAACATTTCGTACCTTGCGCGAAATGAAATTGGACCAGAGGCCGCTCTTGATATTTTGCGGGTTGCCGAAGCAAATGTAGATGAAATTTCGAAGGAAAATCAGGAAGTCCTTTATTATGCACTGGCAAAAAATTACTCTGCGAATGATCAAAACCTAATTGCGTTGAGATACTATGAAAAATTTGACTCTGTTAAGTCCAGGGGAGATTTGGAGCGCGCTGCATTAGCAAATCTTGCGCTAATTTTCTCAGAGCTTGAAAGATGGGACGAGTCTAAAGATGCTTTGAAAAGGGCTAAACCATTATTCGAGGGAGATTTAAATTCAGCTCACGGTATGAACATGTTGTTGGCAGAAAAAAATATCGCAATCTCAGAAAATCGATTGATGGATGCTTTGGATATCGACGCCAATATAGACAAAATAGATGATCTTTTGGAGGAAAGAGCTATTTCTTCCAACAGGAATCGGCTCTCGAAGAATCTTCAAATCGTAGGAGAGCGCCAAAAAAGAGAAACCGACCGTCTCTCCTATGAGGCTCAACTGAGTGAGCAAGAGGCCGCCGCCAGCCGTCGACAATTCCTGCTAACACTCATTGCACTCTTTTTTGTTCTAGTGTTGGCATCTTGGGTTTACCGAAGCTACCTACGGGAGCAAAAACTTAACAAAGTTATCAAAGTCAAGAATGATGAGTTGGAAGAATCGAATCAACAATTAGAAGGTGCCAATGACCGATTACAGCGTACCTTTGATGATTTGAAGGTTGCCCACAAACAGGCCCTTGCTGGGCAAGAAGCCAAAGAGAAATTTATCGGCGTGATAGGTCATGAACTGCGTACGCCACTCAATCCTATTATTAATCTTGCTGGCGTGCTTGAGGATAAAACAGAAAATCTAAGAGACAGAGCCTTGCTGAAGGCTATCAAGAATGCGGGGAAACGTTTGCATATTATCGTTGAAAATATGCTCGCAATCTCGGCCAATGATGAGTCGACCAAAGTATATGTCGAGCCCATGGATGTCGTGGAAAACACCACGACAATATTACGTGAGTTTAAGTCAGAAATCCAAAGCAAAGTGACGGAGCTTAGGCGAACCGGCGAGAACCTAAAGGTCAATATTTTGAAGGACTCGAATCTTGATGAAAAATATTTCAATAACAAGGTTATTTACCGAACCATTGTCAGAAATTTGTTTGACAATGCTTTGAAATTTACCCGAGACGGTGAAATCGCTATCGAGCTCCGACGTAGAAAAAACGGTAATGGTTTTGTGTTCATTATTCGTGACACTGGAGCAGGGATGGAGCCCAAGAAAATCGATGAATTGGTTGAGCCGTTTCAGCAGGCGGAAATGGACTTAGGACGCGCTTACGAGGGCGCGGGCCTCGGATTAGCTGTGGTGCAAAAATACTGCGAACAATTGGGTGCCAAATTAGAAATAGATAGCAAAGTCAATATAGGGACGACGATAACCATAGATTTTCCGGAGCCTCCTTATCAGCCCGAAACCGGACGATTAATGAAGGTTGCCTAGATCAGCTATCCTTAAGACGCATAAACAGAACTTTTGCGGCGCCCCAGACTCGTTCATCCATAACTTCGTAATCGGTTATCTCGGCTATTTCATCACTGGATATTTCCAGAATGATCAAGCTCGACCTATCTATCAAGTTTAACTCTGACAGTTTTCGTAAAACAGGTTGCCAAAGGTTTTTATTGTAGGGCGGATCCATAAAAATATGGGAGAAGGTTCCCCGCAGATTACCTGGTGCAATTCTCAGTTTTGTTGCATCTTGACGGTGAAGACGGGTGCATCCAAAAAGTCCCATATCTTCTATGTTTTTCCGGATTGCCGCCCGCGCTTTGGGCTCTGTTTCGACAAATAAACAAAACTCCGCCCCCCGGGAAATTGCTTCAAGACCCAGTGCCCCCGAACCGGCAAAGATATCCGCGACTATGGCCCCCTCTAAATCAGGTGACCAATCTGCATGAGAGAGAATATTGAACAAAGACTCTCTGGTTTGGTCGCTAGTGGGGCGTGTATTGCGCCCTGAAGGGGTCTCGATGTTTCGCCCACGGAGACGACCTGATACAATTCTCATTTACGTCGCCTGTTTTGCTTGCCCGATTGCTTTACTGATTGTTTTCCTAATGAGTTAGCTGGCCATTTAGCTGGCTGTTTACTTGATGGCTTACCTCCGGACTGACGGGTTTTGTGCGGGGTTCTTTTCTTGAAATTTGCTTTTTTAGCTGTCTTTTGTACGGGTTCTGGGAAGTCAATCAAATGACCTAACTGATCTCTCAGTACTCGGGACTTGACCTCTTCCACCTTTCCTTTTTCCAGTTTGAGTAACTGAAAAGGCCCATACGACAGGCGGATAAGCCGATTGACCTTCAATCCAATGGTCTCCAATGCACGTCGGACCTCCCGATTTTTGCCTTCTCGTATAGAGACCTGGATCCAGGCATTATCCCTTTGCTGACGTTCCAATACAGCTTCGATGGGACCTGAAGGAATGCCGTCGATAATTATACCGCCTCTGAGGCTATCGAGTGTTTCCTGGTCAACTTTTCCATATGCGCGAGCTCTGTATCGCCGAGAGAACCCCGTGGCAGGCAATTCGAGAGCGCGGGCCAGTTCTCCATCATTGGTCAGCAATAATAATCCTTCTGAATTCATATCCAATCGTCCAACGGATATTACGCGAGGGAGTTCTTTTGGTAAGTTTTCAAAAACTGTAGGGCGCCCTTCAGGATCCTTATTCGTTGTTAGAAATCCGGTTGGTTTGTGATAACGCCATAAACGTGGCGGTTCCTTAAAAACAGGTTTGCCATCATGGGTTACTTTATCGTTGGGGCCTACTTTAAAAGCTGGTGTTGTCAACGTTTTGCCGTTGACCGATACCCGTCCGGCTTCGATCAGTTTCTCTGCTTCGCGGCGTGAGGCGATACCAGCACGCGCTAGATATTTGGCGATACGTTCACCTTCGAAAGTTTTCTTTTTTTGCATATCCGTCATGACTTGACCCGGCTCACTTATACGTCAAACTGACATTATGACCGATGAAGATTACATGCGCGAAGCAATTCTTGAGGCCAAAGCAGCAGCTCGTCGCGGCGAGGTACCTGTTGGGGCCGTATTGGTCAATCCAAAGAGCGGTGAAATTATCGGACGCGCAGGCAATGCCCCGATTGCTTTGGACGACCCAACTGCCCATGCTGAGATTTTGTGTTTGCGTGACGGAGGATACGAAACAGGAAATTACAGGCTGTCAGGGCTTACGCTCTACGTGACCTTAGAGCCTTGTACAATGTGTGCGGGTGCAATTTCGCATGCGCGGATCGGGCGGGTAGTCTACGGGGCCGATGATGTTAAAGGCGGGGCTGTAAAAAATGGCATTCGTTTCTTTGAGCAAGCAACCTGTCATCACAAGCCATCTGTAAAAAAAGGCGTTTTATCAAAGATATGCGGAGAATTACTTAAGTCGTTTTTCAAGGCTCGTCGCAAGTGAGGCCAACACTCAGGGAATATGTTGCTTCGCAACCTTCCAAAATCCAATTTATGGACGGTCAAAATTGGGGATATGTTTTTGGTGCTTTAGGAGCTGTCCTGTTTTCGATGAAAGCGATATTCGTCAAACTGGCTTATCAGCCTGTTGATGGGATGGTTGCAAATCAGGTGGACGCTATAACGCTCATGGCCCTCAGGCTTGGATTTTCAATGCCTGTATATCTCGGTATATTTTTATTCACTCTTTCAAAAATAAGGAACGGAGGTGGAGAGCTGCCGCGACCTATCCATATGCTATTGGCCGGGCTATTGGGTATATTAGGCTATTACGTTTGTGCCTTCTTGGACATTCAGGGACTGAAATATGTCACAGCGCAATTAGAGCGCCTATTGCTGTTTACGTACCCTGTTTTTGTTCTTTTAATGAGTGTTATTTTCCTCGGGTATCGACCAAAATTGCTGTCTGTTTTATCCATATTTTTTGGATATGCAGGCATTCTGGTGATCTTCGCGCGCGGTGATATTACAATAGGCGAGAACCTTTGGCTTGGAACGGTTATGATCCTTGCTTGCGCTATATTGTTTGCATGTTTTCAACTCTTTGCGAAACCATTGATTTCGCGATTAGGCAGTACCGTTTTCACCTGTTGTGCCATGTTTATGGCGGGCGTCATTATATTCACGCACTTGATTACGCAGACTATATGGACAGGAGAAAGCGAATTTTCAAACCTACCAGGTCGGATATGGACATTAGGTTTGATACTAGCGGTTTTTTCGACACTGATTCCTTCATTTCTCGTCAATATCGCAATAAACAGGATAGGTGCACAAGCTACTGCAACGCTGGGACTGCTCTCTCCGGTCGCTACCGTGTTTTTTGCGATTATATGGTTGGGTGAACCTTTTGGAATATACGACGCTCTTGGGACGGCCATGACCTTACTGGGAATTGGTTTTTACAGCTGGTATTCACGCCGTGAGCAACAAAGTTCTCAAGTTATACCGCCGAAGAACCCGACTGCTCTGAGTAAATAATAAATCCCGATTATGGTGACGAGATATTTCGTATAGCTCTTGAAGTTAATGTCTGGAATGTGCCTCAGGATTCGAGTTCCAACAAATGTTCCCACGAACACACAAGGGACAACCGAAACAAAAAACCACCAGGCGGGGAGGTTTTTCAAGCTAGTCGTCGCCATTGTATCGGTCGCATAATAGACGGCCATCCCGTAATAGACGATCTTAACGATGTGAGAAAAAAACATTGTGATGGCTTTGGTGGCCACAATTTGCTGCCGCGTCATAGCTGTTTTTACGTAAAAGAAATCCAGAGCAGGGCCGGCAACGCCAGCTAATAGATTGAGCGCTATGACGACCGCCCCGCATATGACTGCGTGGGAGGGTTTCTCGGCGTCTCCTGTCAACCAACCACGTGGCAACCAAAGAAGGAAAGGCAGCAACCCCAAAGCAATGAATAAAAGCCGTTTGTTTGGGATAAAAGAAACGAATGCGAAAACAAGAATGACAGGCAGTGCCCCTATCAAGTGGTTTTGTAGCACATCCCATCGTATATCTTGTCGAAGAAAATATGCGCGTGACAGGTTTGATACACTTTGAACCGCACCATGAACGATCATGGACTCTGCCACACCGAGGTAAAGCGTGACAACCGCCATGAAAATCATACCGCCGGCCATGCCAAATATACCGGATATGCAGCTCGTAATAGCTGCAGCCAGCAAAAATGTCAGAATTACAGGCACGGGTTGTAAGCGGTGTGAGTCGCGATAGAAGTCCATCAGAAAATTTATCAAAATTTTCACTATAAGAACGGTTTGGAAGTAAAACTGTCTTTGTGCTCTTTGCGAATCTAAGTAAGCGTTAATCAATAAAACGAGTCGCACAGCGATATTTTAGGTGATTGGGAGGTTCAAATGGGACTTTTTGGTAGAAATAAAGACGAGCGGGATTTTGACATCCTGACCTCTTATAAGGCGGAAGAGCCCATCAGGGCAGAAATTGAACCCAGAATAGACCCTGTCTTACCAGATATTGATGATCTGGATTATGCTCGAACGGCTATGGAGAACTTTGCAGATGAACTACGTGAGAGTGCAGCAAAGCAGCAATCAGCGATTAAGCGGATTTCGACGCTCAATAGTGCAATTTCAAAAATGGAATTGGACCTCAAGGCGCTTCGTCGCGTCCAGGCCGACAACAAAGCATTGGGTAAAAATGTTGCTGAGTTGGAATCGAAATTATCCCAAAAGACAAGCTGGGCGAATGAGCTGGACAGCAAACTAAGCGAATTAGAAAAACGGCATGCCGAAACTCGGTCACATCTAGAGGAGGCGAAAGCAACTTTAGCGGCGGCCCGAGACACCGAAAGTCAAATAACGGCACAGAATGCAAATCATGAGCGGACAATCCGTGCTCTTACCGCGAAGTTTCAAACAGCCGAAGACAAGATTAATCACAACGATAGTACAATTGATAAGATGCAGGACCGCCTGGATGGTCAAACTGCGGAGCTTGCCCAACGCGAACGGCATATTGTTGAGTTGCGAAATACCCTTGAAGAACTCAATGAGAAATACGCTCACAAAGCTGCACATAGCGACCAAACAACCGTGGAACTGAAGAATTTGCGTGCTGACCACGCCGACTTACGTGGAAAGCATGTAGAAATGACGGGTCAATTGGAGAACGTGAAATACGATCTGTCGACCCAGAAAAATGTTTATGAAGACACCATTAAACGCCGAGACGAAGAGAATATGGCGCTTAAGACCCGTATCGATCAGCTTGATACGCAAATTCGCATCAAAGAGAATATGGCCACACATCTGGATCAGGAGTTTATCAGCCTTCGTAATGCTCTTGTCAATGAGCGTGACCGAGCCGAAAATCTCGAAGATCGTTTGCGTCAAAAGTCTGAGGAGTATGAGCGGTCAGCAAAGGCACTTTCCAAGTCCAAGAAAGAGTTCGAGAAGCTCAATGGTAAATTTGCCACGACGCTGGAAGACTTTGATACACTGCGTAAAATTAACCAACAAATGCGTGAAAAGCTTGAGAAATATGCTTCTATCACTGGCATCAGCTCCGGCCAATCCATCGTACAGTCAGAGATTTTCTCAACAGATAAAGCGGTTGATGAGAGCGAGAACATCACCCGGATTAAGAAAACAAGCTAAAATAGTTTACTCACGTCCGAGTAAAAAAATGCCCCGCCGGGTTAGTCCGAGCGGGGTCTTTTTTTTGTTCAAATAATTTTTTGGACCGGTCCATCTAGGGAGGCCGTTTACAAGATTGATTGCCCTGTTTTTTCCCAGTCCTTTAGGAATGCAGCAAGGCCTTTATCTGTAAGCGGATGGTTGGCTAAGTTTTTGATAACACCTGGCGGTGCGGTCATAACATCAGCGCCAATCAAAGCACAATCTTTAACGTGATTAACACTGCGAATAGAGGCCGCCAGGATTTCTGTCTCATATCCGTAATTGTCATAAATCACGCGGATATCTTCGATAAGTTGAAGGCCGTCCAGTGTGATGTCGTCCAGTCGCCCGATAAAAGGTGAGATAAAGGTTGCGCCGCATTTAGCAGCCAATAGAGCCTGATTAGGTGAAAAGCATAGTGTGACATTGGTTGGAATGCCCACCTTGGAAAGGGCAGAACAGGCCTTTAAACCGTCCATGGTCAAAGGGAGCTTTACGCAAACATTCTCCGCGATTTTGCGAAGTTCCTTGCCTTCTGCAATCATGGCACCAGCTTCAGTGGCTGTAACCTCTGCGCTGACAGGTCCGTCAACCAGATTGCAGATTTCAGCGATTACTTCTTTAAAAACCCGTCCTGATTTCGCGATAATGGAAGGATTAGTTGTTACCCCGTCAACGAGGCCAATGTCATTCAGTTCTGCAATTTGTTCTAAATCTGCACTATCGACAAAAAATTTCATAATGTACTCCGAGAGTTCAGCTGAGTCGCCTTTAAGCCCGAAACCTAACACAGAATATGCCCGCGAAAAACGCACAAGTCCTGTTTCCAGTCAATGTAGATGGTCCTTTTGACTATCTCGTGCCTTTTGACGTGGATATCTCAGTGGGCAATTTTGTTTTTGCCCCCATTGGCCAGCAATTCAAATTGGGTGTTGTTTGGGACCTCGGGGTGGCAGAGGCTGGTCGAGAGCTTAAATCTATCGCTGAGAAGAAACACTGTCCGCGACTTCCCGGACATGTTTTGAAATTTGTCGACTGGGTAGCAAAATATAATTGTGCGTCTCCGGGCATGGTGTTGCGTATGGTCTTAAGTGCGCGAAAGGCGCTCGACCCGAGTCCTGTAGTGACCCAATTCACGCCCAAGTCTGAAATACAGCCCCGGATAACCCCATCGCGGCGGCTTATCCTCGACAGAGGGGGGCCGTTCCCAGCCCGGGCCAGCATCATTGCAGAGCGAGCCGGTGTCAGTGCGGGTGTGGTGCGCAGTTTCGCTGATGCGGGCGGATTAGTTACTGAAAGCCTGCCAGTGGATCAGCCATTCGGAGAGCCGGATCCGGAGCAGGCTGGTCTTGAATTGTCGCCAGGACAAATGGATGCAGCTAAAAAACTAAAGGAATATGTCCGGGCACCTGGTTTTTCTGTAACCTTGCTGGATGGGGTGACAGGGTCAGGCAAAACGGAGGTTTATTTTGAGGCCGTCGCTGAAGCTTTGCAATTAGGTCATCAGGCGCTGATCTTGGTGCCCGAAATTGCGCTAACACAAGCGGGGCTAAAACGCTTTGCCAAAAGATTTGGCGCGGAACCAGCCGCTTGGCATTCTCAATTGGGTGAGGCGGAACGGCGCCGGGTCTGGCGTGAAGTGATCAATGGTCGAGCGCGGCTCATCGTAGGCGCGCGCTCTTCGTTGTTTTTACCATTTCCCAAACTGGGCCTCATCGTCGTCGATGAAGAGCATGACACCTCCTATAAACAAGAAGAAGGCGTCATCTATAATGCCCGCGATATGTCGGTCGTGCGGGCCAAGCTGACAGAAGCTAATGTCATCCTGGCGTCTGCTACGCCGTCACTCGAAAGTCTCGTAAATGCGCGGACGGGGCGGTATCATCACGTTGTCCTGCCCGAGCGCCCAGGTAGTATTACACTCCCCGAAGTGGAGTTGGTCGATCTTAAGGATAATGTGCCCGAGAAGGGCGACTATATTTCTGCGCCTCTCATTGAGGCCACTTCCGAGGTTTTGGAACGCGGCGAACAAGCTATGCTCTATCTGAATCGCCGCGGCTATGCGCCACTCATCATCTGTCGAGCCTGCGGGGAAAAACTGAAAAGCCCGGATACAGATAGCTGGCTGGTCGAACACAGGGAAACGGGACGTGCGATTTGTCATCATACGGGATTTTCCATGCGCATGCCAAAGGAATGCCCGAACTGCCACGCGGAAGACAGTCTCACCTCGGTTGGCCCCGGCGTCGAACGTGTGGCTGAGGAGGCTGCCCGGCATTTTCCTAACGCACGCATCGAAATTCTCTCATCTGACACATCCGGAAGCGCAGATAATATTCTAGCTCGCATGCAGAGAATGGAGCGGGGCGAGATTGACATTCTGGTCGGCACGCAAATGGTTGTCAAAGGACATAACTTTCCGGGCCTGACTTTTGTAGGAGTCGTCGATGGTGATTTGAGTTTGGTAGGCGGTGACCCAAGAGCAGGTGAACGCACTTATCAGACTTTGGTGCAAGTAGCCGGACGGGCGGGACGCGCCCACAAACCGGGCAGGGCTTTAATACAGACTCACCAACCGGAGCACGAAGCCTTGTTGGCTTTGGCCGACGGCGACCGGGAACGCTTCATCTCAGCTGAACTTTCCATGCGCGAGATTTTAGGCTTACCGCCTTTCGGGCGTTTATCGGGGGTAATCGTGTCGGGCCCGGAACTTGCCATAACCGAGACCCTTGCCAAAAAATTCGTATCTCTCGCCCCTAAGGCAGTTGGCATAGAAATTCTGGGCCCGTCGGAACCTCCAATCGGGCGCCTTCGAGGTCGCTTTCGCCGACGCATCCTGGTTCAGGCAGAGCCATCAGTGAACCTGTCCGCCTATATGTCGAGCTGGCGTAAGCGCATAAAGCTGCCGTCTAAATACCGCCTGCATATCGATATTGATCCGCAGAGTTTTATGTAAGCTATGCGCCTTTGTCGGTTTAAATCTCATTTACCCTGCACTATATAAAATGTAAGAGAGCGCGTATGGGCCAGCATAACTATTCCTTCCGACCTGATCCCGAGTTTAATGACGGGGTGTTTAAGCCTTCCGCGCCGCGCCCTGTCGATGCAGATATGGAAAAGTGGTCCTTTGGTGACAACATGGCTTTGATGCGGGCGTTAATCCGTAACCCAATCGAGACAACAGGCATTCTCTCCCGCTCGCAGGAATGCGTTCAGGGGAAACTATTTAATCAAGAGTTCTTTACGGTTGCCGGGCCGGACTTGATCAAATTTCTTTTTGTGCAAAATCACAATGCGCTAGCGATGAACCATATGCGTCAGCGAATTCTCCGTCCACTTATCCGTAGCGGACTTGTTGCGGCCGAAGGTGAGCAGTGGAAACGCATTCGCCATCTCTTAACGCCCATGTTTACGCCGCGCCATATTCGCACCTTTAGTGAAGGCATGCGCGCGACTATGGAACGGGAAATTCCCAATAGTTTCAAACCGGGCGACGATATCCGGTTTACCCGCGTTATGCTGGATCTGACTTATCAGATTTTATCGGACGCGCTGTTTTCTGGCGAGATTGATGGCAACCGGGCAGCCCAGGTTAAGGATTTCGAACGGGTCTTGATGACGGCGGGGCGTCCAGATCCCATGGATGTGCTGCGCATGCCGGATTTCCTGCCACGCCCGACCAAGCTGCAGGGCATAAGGGCCTTGAAGCGCATTTGGAACCGGGTCGGCGACGCGCAAAAGCAACGGAAAGCCCGTATGGATCGGGGCGAGTCTGTCCCAACAGATTTCCTGACCATGTTACTTGAAGCGGGGGATGACGAGCATGCCGAATTGACGCCTGACGAAATTCAAGATCAGGCAGTGACCTTTATCGGGGCCGGACATGAAACGACCTCTCACGGCATCACCTGGTTGACCTATCTCCTTAGTCAGGACCAATCAGCCCGTGAGAAGGTGGAAGCCGAGGTCGATGCGCTAGATATCGATAGTGTCCCGATAGATAAGTGGCCCGAGCATTTGCCTTGGACCATGGCGTGTTTTGATGAAGCCTTGCGGCTCTATCCGCCAGCGCCTTTTGTTTCGCGCGAACTCAAGGAGGATTTACCTTGGAAAGACCGTCAATTCAAAGCAGGGGATCAGGTGCTGCTAAACCTCTGGGCGCTACATAGACATTATGAGCTCTGGGAAGACCCTGACAGCTTTGTACCGGGGCGTTTCGTGGGTGAAAATCGAAAGAAGATAAACCCGTTCCAATACCTGCCGTTCGGGATTGGTCCGAGAAACTGTATTGGGCAGCGCTTTGCCAAACAGGAAGCCGTAATCATGGCTGTACTCCTGTTTAAAAACTATCGGTTCGAGTATATTGGCAATGAGCCACCATGGCCGCGGATGCGCATAACCTTACAGGCAGAAAATTCTATGCCCATGCGGGTTTTGGCGCGTTAATTTTTACCATTAGTTAGGGCTAAAAAGCGGTGCTATTCTGTCGCAGGGGGCTACGGGTTCACTTATAAAAACAACCATGCTAACAGCCCGCTCGAGTCAGGGGTTTGACAGGTGATCTCTCAGGTCATTTAGACGCCCTATCAATCGGGTTTGAAAACATAATTTTGGACCCAAACGCGTTAAAACGGATACGGATTTGTGTCAGAATTAGACCTCATAACCGGCGAAGCCCCCGGACGTTATGCTCAGGCACTCTTGGAGCTGGCTGAAGATACCAAGTCCTTGAAATCAATAGAAAAAGACGTTTCCAAGCTCAAGAAGATATTCGCGGGAAGTGGACCTCTTCGTGATGCTTTGGCGAACCCGGTTTTTGCTACTGAAGACAAAGTTGCGGTAGTTCGAAATGTGGCCATGAAAGCCAAGGTGAGCAAATTAATGACCCAATTCGTCGGAACGGCTGCGCAGAATCGGCGTGCCGAAGAAATTCCGGCCATGTTCACAGCGTTTGAAAAAATGTTGGCATTGAAACGAGGCTCAGAGACTGCCAAGGTTGTTAGCGCTAAAAAGCTCACGGCTGCTGAGCTGACAAAAATCAAGTCTGAACTTAAGAAATCACTCGGCCGCACGGTCGATGTGGAAACATCTGTTGACCCGGCTCTTCTCGGCGGTTTTGTCGTGAAAATCGGATCCCAACTTTATGATAGCTCCCTCAAGACCAAGCTTGAGGATCTGAAATTAGCCCTGAAAGAGGTTTAAAACATGGATATTCGTGCTGCAGAAATTTCCAATATTCTCAAGAAGCAAATCAAAGGCTTCGGATCACAAGCTAAAGTCTCTGACGTCGGTCAAGTTCTCTCCGTTGGTGACGGTATTGCCCGGATTTACGGGCTGGACAATGTTCGCGCCGGTGAGATGGTTGAGTTCCCGGGTGGCATTAAGGGCATGGCCCTAAACCTGGAGAGCGATAATGTCGGTGTGGTTATCTTTGGTGATGACCGCGGCATTAAAGAAGGCGACACAGTTAAACGTCTTGGTGAAATCGTTGACGTCCCTGTTGGTAAAGAGCTTCTCGGTCGCGTTGTAAACCCGTTGGGTGAGGCTATTGACGGCAAAGGTGCCATCAAAACTAAAGAACGTCGCCGTGTTGACGTGAAAGCGCCGGGTATTATCCCACGTAAATCTGTGCATGAGCCCGTGCAAACTGGCATCAAGGCGATTGACGCACTTATTCCAATTGGACGCGGACAGCGCGAGTTAATTATTGGAGACCGTCAGACAGGCAAAACTGCTGTTGCTGTGGACGCCATCCTGAACCAGAAGGCCGCATTTGACGAAGATCGAGACAATGACAAACTTTACTGCGTTTACGTTGTTGTGGGTCAAAAGCGTTCTACTGTCGCTCAGCTGGTGAAGACGCTGGAAGAAAACGGCGCCATGGAATATTCCATTATTGTTTCTGCAACCGCTTCCGAGCCTGCGCCACTTCAGTACTTGGCTCCATTTGCAGGCTGCGCCATGGGTGAATATTTCCGTGATAACGGCATGCACGCTTTGATTATTTATGATGATTTGTCAAAACAGGCGGTTGCCTACCGCCAGATGTCACTATTGCTACGTCGTCCTCCGGGTCGTGAAGCTTACCCGGGTGACGTGTTCTATTTGCACTCCCGTCTGCTGGAACGTGCTGCGAAAATGAACGATGACGAAGGCGCGGGTTCTTTGACCGCTCTGCCAATCATCGAGACGCAGGGCAACGACGTTTCGGCCTTTATTCCGACAAACGTGATTTCCATTACAGATGGTCAGATTTTCTTGGAAACGGACTTGTTCTACCAAGGTATCCGTCCTGCTCTGAACGTGGGTCTGTCCGTTTCTCGTGTGGGGTCATCGGCTCAGATTAAGGCCATGAAGCAGGTTGCGGGCCCTATTAAAGGTGAGCTTGCACAGTACCGAGAAATGGCGGCCTTCGCACAGTTCGGTTCTGATTTGGACGCATCTACTCAAAAGCTCCTTGCGCGTGGTGAGCGTCTGACTGAGCTGCTCAAGCAGGACCAGTACTCTCCGCTGCAAGTGGAAGAGCAGGTTTGTGTGATTTATGCTGGTACACGAGGCTATCTTGACGGGATCGCCGTCAAAGACGTTGGCCGTTACGAGAAAGAGCTTTTATCGCACCTACATGGTGAACACAGTTCAATCCTGTCTGATATCGCCACTGAGAAGAAGCTGACGGACGAAATCGAAGACCGCCTGAAAGGTGCTCTCGACAAGTTCACTGAAGGCTTTTCGGCGTAGATAGCGGGATAGGAGAACGGCAATGCCGTCATTGAAGGATCTCAAAAACCGGATTGGAAGCGTTAAGAATACGCAGAAAATCACGCGCGCTATGCAAATGGTCGCGGCGGCAAAGCTCCGTAAAGCACAAGAGGCAGCTGAGAAATCACGTCCGTATTCGGACCGTATTGGCAATGTGATCACCAATCTTGCTGGATCGATGCAAGGTGCTGGCGACGCTCCGGAACTTTTGGTTGGTAATGGCAAAGAGGATACAGTCCTATTGGTTGTAGCAACAGCTGATAGGGGGTTATGTGGCGGCTTTAATACAAATATCGTGCGCAAAGCCCGCGAAGAAATCGTCGCTCTGAAGAATGCCGGAAAGACCGTCAAGCTGTTCCTTATTGGTAAAAAAGGCCATGAACAACTCGATCGTCTGTACGGTAGTGATGTGGTTGAATACATCTCCTTGAAAGAAGAGAAAAACATCACAGCGGGTATCGCCCAGGGTATTGGTAACAAAATTACTGAAATGTTTGAAGCGGGCGAATTTGATGTATGTAAGCTGATTTTTTCTCAGTTTAAAAACGTCATGACGCAGGAACCTGTTGCCAAAACTATTATACCGGCTGCCGCCGGTATCGAAGTCAATGAAGACGAAGAGGTTTCAGGCCCGGATCTTAAAGGCGCGATTTATACTTATGAGCCTGATGAGGCAGGAATTTTGCGCGTACTTCTACCACGCAATATCAACACCCAAATCTTTTCTGCACTTCTAGAGAATGTTGCGGGCGAGATGGGCTCTAAAATGACGGCCATGGACAACGCAACACGTAATGCGGGTGATATGATCGACAAGCTGACGCTGACATTTAACCGGACACGTCAGGCACAAATTACATCTGAACTCATTGAAATTATTTCAGGCGCAGAAGCGCTTTAACGCTGAGAGGACCTAAAGATGGCGAAAGCAGCAGCTAAGAAAACAACAAAGAAGGCGTCTAAAGCAACAGGCCGGATCTCACAGGTCATCGGTGCCGTTGTTGACGTGGAATTTGAAGGCGAATTGCCAGCGATTTTGAACGCGCTTGAGACCGATAACCAAGGGAACCGTCTGGTTCTGGAAGTCGCTCAGCACCTGGGTCAAAATTCCGTTCGGACCATCGCCATGGACTCGACCGAAGGTCTTGTTCGCGGGCAACCAGTGACTGACTTAGGTAGCCCGATTACAGTTCCCGTTGGCCCAGAAACACTGGGACGCATCATGAACGTGATTGGTGAGCCGATTGACGAGCGTGGCCCAGTTAAGACTAAGGTCATGGCGCCCATTCACAAAGATGCCCCGCCATTTGTGGATCAGGCGACTGAAACCGAAGTCCTTGCGACCGGTATTAAAGTTATCGACCTGCTGTGCCCATACGCCAAAGGTGGTAAGATTGGCCTGTTCGGTGGTGCCGGGGTTGGCAAAACCGTGCTGATTATGGAACTCATCAACAATATCGCCAAGCTGTTTGGTGGTTATTCTGTTTTTGCAGGAGTGGGTGAACGGACCCGTGAAGGGAACGACCTTTACCACGAAATGATGGAATCTAAGGTTATCGACTTGGAAGGCGAAAGCCGCGCCACACTGGTTTACGGCCAAATGAATGAGCCTCCAGGAGCCCGCGCCCGTGTTGCTTTGACAGGTCTGTCTCAAGCTGAATATTTCCGTGACGAAGAAGGCAAAGACGTTCTGTTCTTCGTGGACAACATCTTCCGCTTCACACAAGCTGGTTCTGAAGTGTCCGCCCTTCTGGGTCGTATTCCTTCTGCCGTGGGTTATCAGCCAACACTGGCCACCGAAATGGGTCAGATGCAGGAACGGATTACCTCCACTACCAAAGGGTCCATTACATCTGTGCAAGCCATTTACGTTCCAGCGGATGACTTGACCGACCCGGCGCCGGCCACATCTTTTGCCCATTTGGACGCCACAACCGTTCTTAACCGGGCCATTTCTGAAAAGGGTATTTATCCGGCTGTGGATCCGCTCGACTCTACGTCACGTATTCTTGAGCCAAAAACTGTTGGTGCCGAGCACTATGAAGTTGCTCGTAAGACGCAGGAAATTCTGCAGCGCTACAAATCACTGCAAGACATCATTGCAATTTTGGGTATGGACGAATTGTCAGAAGAGGACAAAACGACTGTGGCCCGCGCCCGTAAGGTTGAAAAGTTCCTGTCTCAGCCTTTTGACGTGGCTGAAATCTTTACTGGTTCGCCGGGCATTCAGGTACCGCTCGAAGAAACAGTGCGGTCCTTTAAGGGCTTGGTCGACGGTGAATATGATCACCTGCCAGAGCAAGCCTTCTACATGGTCGGCGGTATCGATGATGTCATTGAAAAAGCTGCCAAGATGGCTGCGGAGGCTGCGTAAGCGACAATGGCTGATAAGCTAAATTTCTCTTTGGTCTCACCGGAAGCCGAACTTTATTCCGGAGAAGTCGATCAAGTTGACCTCCCAGGTACAGAGGGCGATTTGGGCATTCTGCCTGACCATTCGCCACTCATGGCGGCTATTCGAACAGGCGCGTTATCGGTTTATGAAGACGGAACACAAACATACTTTTTTGTTCAAGGTGGGTTTGCGGACGTAACGCCAGATGGATTGACCGTATTAGCCGAAAAAGCAATTGCTATGACGGAGCTAGACAAAGATGAACTTCGCGTTCAGCTGGAAGCTGCGACGGCAGCCATCGAAGAGCTTGAGGGCGAAGCGGCTCTGGCAGCGCAACAAAATATAGATGGTTTGTCCGCTCTAATTGCGGGTTAGACTACCGTCTTAATCCACTGTATAAACCGGGCCAAGCCCGGTTTTTTCATATTGGTTATTCTACAATAATGTAGTAGTGATAGGCGCATGTTGAGAAAGAAATTTATAATTCTTATGACACTTGGCGTCGCGTTCGGCTTGGCTTCTACTGCTCATACGCAATCATTGCCGGGTGGGTATGACGAATTTCCAAATCCAG
The DNA here is from genome assembly GCA_020628425.1 of Hellea sp. Taxonomy (GTDB): domain Bacteria; phylum Pseudomonadota; class Alphaproteobacteria; order Caulobacterales; family Maricaulaceae; genus JACOMS01. The sequence goes on from JAHDEZ010000003.1 coordinate 58,888, forward strand.
ACGATCCAAAAAAGGGCAAAGAGTTTGAGACGGAATTTCAAAAAACTATCGATGATTTTGTTTCCATTTGCAGTGAGGTCTATATGGATGAGATGACCCAGAGCGATTGGCACATGGATGAACATGAGACGCTGGGAGAATTGGGTTATCGAAAGTCTGGTCAAGTTTATGAGAAGCGTGAGGATTTGTTTGACTCTCACGAATATAAAAGCGTGATTTATGTCAACCGGAATTTCGCCGGACTTCCAATATCTTTCAAATTAAAAGAAGACAAGTCGACCGATGACGTCAATCTTCCTCATACTGGCTGGGCTTGTGCTTTCAAATTTTCCTGGGAAGAAAACGTTGAAAATCTCTGGTTATCCCAATCCTATTTGGGGTCAGGGATTTTTGCTAGTCTCGGGAATACAGTTCGGTCAGCGCTTCAAGAACGAAATGCTCCTTACATTGGACGCATCAATAGTATTTTAGATGTACAAACTTCCCATTGTTGGGAGAATTGTCCGTCCGATAGAAGTGTGGTCGTCAGCTTCTCTGCGACCCAGGAAGAAATAAGTGAGTGGCGCAGCTATAATGACATCCCGAACGGTCTAATTTTCACGCTACGTGCAGACGGAACGTTGGTTCTCCCTGATGGTAAGGTTCTGGGACGTATAACTCAAAGCGCCGAAATTGTTAACCTTGCCGGGGCGAAGATCGGTCACATCGATTTAGGCGATGGGTATGTTTACGATCAAAACGGAAATAACATAGGCTGGACGAACCTTATTTTAAACCGCTGATCCTGCAGCGTAGCCACTGGCCCACGCCCATTGGAAGTTATGTCCACCTAAATGACCCGTTACATCCACCACTTCGCCGATGAAATAAAGCCCCGGGACTTTCTTGGTTTCCATAGTTTTCGATGACAATTCATCCGTATCCACACCGCCTTTGGTAACTTCTGCGGTTCGAAACCCTTCGGTGCCTGCGGGTTTCACCTGCCAGCCATTTATTTGCAGTGCGATATTAATGAGCTCTGGGTCACTCATATCAGCAATCCGTAACTTCTTGACATCTTTACAGATTTGTTCCGCGAGCCTGTCTGGCAACAGTTTTGATATGATTGTTTTGATGTTCTGTCGCGGTGTTTCGGTCCGGGCAGTCTTCAGTATATCAAGTATGTCCAGACCTGCTTGCATATCGACTGTGATTTGCGTTCCGAGTTCCCAATAAGAAGATATTTGTAATATGGATGGGCCGGATAATCCACGATGTGTGAATAATAAGTCCTCTTCGAAACTTGCATTGAGATTGCTGACTCGGGCTGGTACACTCAGACCGGACAAAGTCTTTAAGGGCGCTTTGAGCTCATCTGTGAATGTGAAGGGGACAAGAGCAGGTTTCGGTTCAATCAATTTTAAATCAAATTGCTCGGCCAATTTATAGCCAAGCCGGGTCGCGCCCATTTTCGGGATAGAAGCACCACCCGTCGCAATAATCAATTTTTCGCAAGTCACGGATTGCCGATTGGTCGTAGCGATAAACCCGGTCTCGCCTTTTCTTACATCAAGTATTTCCGTTCCCAGCCATATCTGATTGCCAACTTTTTCGCATTCCGACAGCAGCATATCAATAACCTGCTGGGAACGACCATCACAGAAAAGTTGTCCTAAAGTCTTCTCATGCCAGGCAATACCATAGCTTTCGACCAGATCTATGAAGTCATAAGGGGTGTAGCGAGAGAGGGCCGACTTACAAAAATGTGGATTTTGTGAAATGAAATTTTCATATGTGCAATGCATATTTGTAAAATTGCAACGCCCGCCACCTGAGATACGGATTTTTTCTCCGGCCTTATCGGCATGATCGATTATCAATACTGTTTTATCGCGTTGACCAGCCGTCGCGCCGCACATCATTCCAGCCGCGCCGGCACCTATGATAATTGTCTCAAAATCCATAACCCGGCATATATCTTGAATGGAAGAAAATGAAAGAACTCTTATTAATGTGTAATTAATTTGACAGTTTTATGACATTTGATGTAATATATTTGTCATAAAAGGAAGGAGGTCGTTATGATCGTCTACAAATCAATGATATCCACCTCTCTGAATGAGCGGAGAAAACCCTTTCCATATCGTACGGATTTTAACAGTAAGTCTCTGATTATAGCGGGTTTATCCTTTTTTTGTCTCATATTGGCTATGATAATCTCGCTCTGAATAAATGATGAAGTAATTTGATTGGCCCTTAACTCAGGCCTTCAGATAATAAAAACCACGGTTTATTAAGCCGTGTTTTTTTATGCCTTGTTGAATTTTGTCATCAAACCGTCACGAAAAGTAAGCAAAAATATCATCAAAGGTCAAAATAGCTGTCACATTTCAGGCCCATATGCCGCTTCATAGATGAATTGGAATCGCGGTGATTCCAAACATTTTGAGGGTAGAATGTTTAAAAAATTAGAGAGAACAGCGGTTCCTGCCGTTGTAATAATGGCTTTGATGGCGGCAGAAACTGCACAAGCACAAGAAGTGACAACTAAAGTCAGCGGTCGAGTAATGCTCGATTGGTCGATTGTAGATGCTGAAAATGCGAATATGGAGTGGAATGCGACGGAGCTCCGTCGACTACGCTTGGGCGTTTCCGGTAAAATAGGCGATACAGTCAAATACAAAGTAGAACTTAACACAAACAGTAGCGAAGATGTAAATGTCGAGGATGCCTACCTACAATGGGCCCCTAATGGCGGCAGCTTCAACGTAAAGGTCGGCCAGTTTAAAACCCATAACTCTTTAGACGAACTAACGTCATCGCGTTTTATCACGGCATTAGAGCGCTCTGCTTTTACAGACGCATTTGAATTTAATCGCCGTATAGGTATTGCAGTGAATACCAGTGGTGATAATTACACTTTGTCCGCGGGTGTTTTCGGGGATAATCTGTCTACGACATCTCCGGAAGAGGGACGTGCTGCTTCGGTTCGAGGCACTTTTACGCCCATCAATGATGACGACATCCTGGTTCATTTGGGGGCGTCTTTACGTTTGCGAAATATCGGCGATACACAGAGCGATATTCGCTATCGTCAGCGTCCAGTTTCTCATATCCCGAGCCGTATAATCAGCACGGGACGGATCGCGGAAAAAGATACATTTTACGGTGTTGAAGCTGCTGCTATCGCGGGAAATTTCTGGGCTGCAGGCGAGTACGGTGTAACGGATGCTGACTGCACAACTTGTGCATCCGATCCTAGCTTTAACGGCATGTATGTCGAAGCTGGTGCTTTCCTGGGCGGAAGTCGTACCTATAAAGGTGGCAAGTTTAATCGTCCGAAGGTCGATAATCCTATCACGGATGGCGGTATGGGCGCTTTCTCTATTTTTGCCCGTTATGATACTTTGGATTTGACGGACACGTCCGTAAATGGTGGGGCAATCGATAGCGTCGTGTTAGGGGTTGATTGGTGGCCAACCAAAAACACCCGCGTTGGGATCAATTATTTCGATACGGACGCAGATTTGGGGACAAGCACTTCAGGTTTAGACTCAGCGTTTTCTGCTTTGGTGTCAGGCAGTGTTACTGATGAAAATGTTAGCGGCTTTAATATGCGGGTTGGTTTTGATTTTTAATTCAATCAATGGGGCCAATGCCCCAGTTACAAGAGAAGGAAATGTCATGAAAAAGATTTTAATGACAGGAATGGCGGCACTCGCTTTGGCGGCAGGCGGTTGTGGCGGCGGCGATAAGCCGGCCGAAAACACAACGTCGTCTACGGAGAAAACTAAAACAACGACACCTGCTAAACTATCGGAAATCCGCATTGTCGGCTCTTCGACCGTTTACCCGTTTTCTACCAAAGTGGCTCAAGAATATAAAAACAAGACCGGGCAAAATGTTGTCGTGGAATCTACGGGTTCTGGAGGCGGCCACAAGTTGTTCTGTGAAGGCGCCGGTGCATCAACCCCTAATATGACGAACTCATCTCGTCGCCAAAAAAAGAGCGAGTTTGATAAATGCGGTTCCAATGGTGTCAACGATATCGTCGAGGTCAAGATTGGTTTTGACGGTATTGTTCTGGGTAACGCCCTGGATGCCACTCAGTTAGATTTGACCAGCAAGCAGATTTTTATGGCTTTTGCGAAAGAGGTCCCAACAAGTGACACTGACTGTACGATGATAGCTAATCCTTATACAAAATGGTCTGAGATTGATGCCTCTTTGCCAGCAGCAAAGATCGAGGCCTATGGTCCGCCGCCTACTTCTGGTACTCGGGATGCATTCGTGGAAATCGCTATGGAAGGCGGCGCGAAAAAGTTCGCATGCCTGGCAGATTTGCGAGGTTCGGATAAATCCGCGTTTAAAGGCATAGCGCATTCGGTCCGCGAAGACGGAAAATGGATTGACTCGGGTGAAAACGACAATGCGATTGTCAATACTCTGGTGAATACACCGACGGCGGTCGGCATTTTCGGATATTCGTTCCTAGACCAGAATGGTGACAAAATCAAAGGCGCCAATGTTGATGGCATCGAGCCAACTTTTGAAAACATTGCTGCAGGTGACTATGCAATTTCCCGGTCTTTGTTTTTCTATATAAAGTCAGCCCATGTAGCAGATAATCCAGGTATTCAGGAATTCGCTCTTGAATTTACGTCAGAGGAAGCTTGGGGGCCAGGCGGATATCTAGAAGAGATCGGGTTGGTTCCGCTTCCGGATGCTGACCGTGCTAGCTATCGCGCGGCTGTGGAAAAGCTAACCTCATATTCGCAATAAGCGACTTGCATAATGGAGCATTAGGCGGATAAATGACGCCTAAGTCTCACTGGGGTATTAGGTGAATACGATACCGATTTTAGTATTAGTTGTCGCTGCCTTAACGGCAGCGTCATTCTATTTTGGGCGCCGCAAAGCTGCGGCCCAGATAGAAGGAATCGGGAAGGGTGCTGGTCTTGGTTTTCATTCCCAGCCCGGTTATCACGGCTGGTTTTCAGCCATTATAACGGGACTCAGCGCTTTTCTCGTTCTTATAGTCGGTGTGAGCGCCGGTCTTAGATTACCAATCATCTTAATCGGCATGGTAGTGCTTGCCCTTATCGGTAGCTATCTGGCAACCACGCGCATATCCAAAGATTTTAAAGCCCGCACCTATGTGGAATATTTTATCAAGTCCATTCTGGTGTTGTGCTCGATTATTGCAGTTTTCACGACATTAGGGATTATTCTGTCGCTCTTGTTTGAGAGCATGCGCTTTTTTAACAAGGTCTCTTTTGTCGACTTTTTGACAGGGCTGCAATGGTCCCCTCAAATGGCTATGAGAGATGACCAAGTGGCCTCGGAAGGGGCATTTGGCGCCATACCAGTTTTTACCGGTACCTTCCTGATTATGGCTATCGCTATCTTTGTGGCCGCCCCCATAGGTCTTTTAATTGCTGTCTATCTCTCGGAATATGCCAGCAAACGTACCCGAAAGGTCATTAAGCCAATAATCGAAATTCTGGCGGGTGTCCCTACGGTTGTATATGGGTTTTTCGCTTTATTGACGGTCGGCCCGGTGATTAGGGCTTTCGCAGAAAGTTTGGGCTATTCCGTACCAACACAAAGCGCCATCACAGCAGGTCTAGTGATGGGGATTATGATTATACCGTTTGTTTCGTCCTTATCAGATGACGTTATCAATGCCGTGCCGCAAAGCATGCGCGACGGGTCTTATGCTTTGGGGGCAACCAAATCGGAAACTATGACAAAGGTGGTCTTTGCCGGTGCGCTGCCCGGTATTATAGGCGCCTTATTGCTGGCCATTAGCCGAGCTATCGGTGAGACTATGATTGTGGTTATGGCTGCTGGTAAAGCTGCCAATCTGACGGGTAATCCCTTTGAGGCCGTTACAACGGTTACGGTTCAAATTGTTGCTTTACTGACTGGTGATCAAGAATTTGATAGTCCAAAAACACTGGCGGCCTTTGCACTGGGACTGATGCTTTTCCTTATAACGCTCATGTTAAATTTTATCGCATTAATGATCGTTCGGCGTTACCGTGCGAGGTATGAATGATGTCTTCTGAAACTTCAATACACGCCAGCGAATTCGCGCTTAAGCGCCTGAAGAAACGTCATGCGCGAGAACGCCGCTTCAAGCTAATGGGGCTATCAGCTATCGCCGTAGCCGTATTAGCGCTCATCTGGTTACTCTACAGCGTTGTCGGTACAGGTTATAAGGCGTTTTATCAGTATGATATGACCATTGATGTCGAATTGACCGAATCCGTTCTTGATCCAACAGGCGCGCGAGATCCCGAAGCACTGCGGCGGGCAAACTATCGTAAAATTGTTCAAGACTCACTCTATAAACGCTTTCCAAGTGTGACAGACCGTAAGGCTAAGCGAGAGCTTTTTGATGTGGTTTCAACGTCCGGCGCGCCCAATCAAATCAGACAAATGGTGTTTCAAAATCCGGATCTTGTTGGAAGTTCCCTGATATTGCGGGTTCCCACTTCTGATGATGTGGATCAGTTGTTGAAAGGTAACATTGACAGAAATGTTGATGAGAGCCGTCGTAAGATTTCCAATCAACAAATCATGTGGATTGATGAACTGGTCGAGAGCGGAGAAATCCGCTCGGCTTTTAATACGGGCTTTTTTACGAATACAGATAGTCGTGACGCAGAATTAGCCGGGATAGGTGGGGCTTTTATTGGATCTCTTATGACCTTGTTTGTAACCGCGCTTTTGGCGATTCCTGTCGGTATTGGAGCAGCTATTTGGCTAGATGAGTTTGCGCCCAAAAATAGGTTTGTTGATTTCATTGAGATCAATATCAATAACCTCGCAGCAGTTCCGTCGATTATTTTCGGCGTATTAGGGTTGGCGATTTTTATAAATTTCGTGGGTATGCCACGGTCAGCACCAATTGTTGGCGGACTGGTTTTGGGACTGCGCGCACTGCCGACCATAATTATCGCAACCCGAGCGACATTAATGGCTGTGCCGCAATCAATTCGTGATGGAGCATTAAGTGTCGGTGCGTCTCACGTCCAAGCCGTTTTTCATCACAAACTGCCGCAGGCAGGGCCGGGGATTTTGACTGGGTCGATTATTGCGATGGCACAGGCATTGGGCGAAACAGCGCCGCTCTTGATGATTGGTATGGTCGCTTTCTTGACGGAAACTCCCAAAGGCATAACCGAGCCGGCCACTGTCCTGCCGGTCCAAATATATTTGTGGTCCGGAAATGCTGAACGGGCTTGGGTCGAAAAAACTTCGGCGGCCATTATGGTGTTATTGTTAGTGCTAATATTAATGAACGGGTTTGCCATTTGGCTCAGAAACCGTCTGGAAAAACGCTGGTAGGTAGAGAACTATGTCAAAAATTAAGTTCAGCTGTCGTGACGTCCGGGTCGCTTATTCAGGCAAGGAGGCATTGCACGGCATTGATATCGAGATTGAAGACCGGGGTGTAACTGCTTTTATTGGACCCTCTGGATGTGGAAAGTCCTCATTCTTGCGAGTGTTTAATCGTATGAATGACACGATACCGGGGTGTACGGTTTCCGGACTGGTGGAAATGGACGGGCAGGATATTTATGCACCTAATCTGGATCCGGTTTTGTTGCGGGCCCGGGTAGGCATGGTTTTTCAAAAGCCAAACCCATTCCCGAAATCAATTTATGACAATGTTGCCTACGGCCCGCGAATTCATGGTCTATCAGCCAATCGAACCGAGCTCGATGAAATCGTTGAAAGCAGCTTGACCAAGGCTGGTCTTTGGGATGAGGTTAAAGACCGCCTGAAGGAATCTGGAACGGGCTTGTCAGGGGGACAACAGCAACGTTTGGTTATAGCTCGCGCTATAGCCGTGAGCCCAGAAGTCATTCTGATGGATGAGCCTGCCTCGGCACTCGACCCAATTGCAACGGCCAAACTTGAGGAGTTAATTGACGAACTTTCTCAAAAATACTGTATCGTCATAGTCACTCATTCCATGGCACAAGCGGCGCGTATATCGCAACGTACCGCCTTTTTCCATATGGGTAACCTTGTCGAATATGATTTAACGAGTAATATTTTTACTAATCCGAGGGACAGTCGGACGCAGGATTATATCACGGGACGAACAGGATAGTGTCATGAGTGAACATATTGTCAGTTCTTTTAGCGAGGATATGGATGGCCTGAAGGGCGAGCTAATCCGCATGGGACATCTGGTCGTAGATCAAATCGACAGCGCTGTTAAGTCATTAAAAGCCCGAGATACACAAATGGCAAATCGTGTTAACCTGAACGATAAACAGGTGGATGCTATTAATGACGATATTGAGGAGCGGGTCATGGCAATCCTAGCACTGCGTCACCCCTTTGCTGTTGACTTGCGTGAAACCATTGCTGCTCTAAAGGTTGCGCGCGAGTTGGAACGGATCGGAGATCTGGCTAAAAACTGCGCCATGCGCGTCAGTGTTATCGTTGAGGATGACAAGGTCAAAGGCATAAAAAAAATCGTCAAAATGGGTAAACAGGTCTCGGCCAATGTAGCCATGGCTATGTCAGCTTTTGAAAACCGAGATGTAGAACAGGCTCTGGATGTATGGTTTGGAGACGAAGCGATAGATGATTTTTGCAACGCGGTTTTTGAAACTATTTTAACTGGCATGATGGTCGACAACAGTAATGTGAATGCCTGTACGCAGATGACATTTATCGCCAAAAATCTGGAACGCATGGGGGACCATGCCACACGGATAGCTTCAGCAACCCATTATGTTGTGACGGCAGAATCCATTCGCGAGAAGCGACCCAAGAGCGACCGTACCAGTACAACGCGATATCTTCTCGAAGAGGAAGACGAGGAATGATTCAGAACTTAAAGGTGCTTCAGTAACACCTTTTTGATACGCAATATTTGACATGATTTTGATTCATGGCATTAAAACCTAATGAATTCAGAATCCATTGAACCTTACTTGGAAGCTTATCAGGTCTCGGACGATGCGCCTGAAATTGTACCTGGCGTCCCCAGACGCGACTGGATGGACATATTTCAAGACCGGCATCCTTATCGCTGTTTGCCCCTGACTATGGCTAACTCAACGGGTTGGCAATTGCTGTGTCCTTACCGGGTTGATATTAAGTGGAATGGCGGAAAACGGGCGGAAGACCTCATAATAAGTTCGCCAGATGTCTCTGATCCACATGCTTTCGCCCAAAGTCATTTCCGCGAGGGGATCGTAACTTTTCACACGAATTATGTATTCCGTACGCCGCCAGGTTGGGCGGTTCAATGCGGAGGTCCACCTAATTGGCCCAAACACGGGGTCTATCCTTTATCCGGATTGGTTGAAACCGATTGGTTACCGTTTCCTTTCACTATGAATTGGCAAATGACCAAGGCAGGTAAGGTGACTTTTGAAAAAGGGGAGCCCTATTGTTTTATTGCGCTGACCGAACACAACCGGTTGGAGCAAATAGAGCCCAAACTTAAAACGCTGGCGGCTAATAAGCAGCTCAAAGCCGATTATGATGCCTGGAATCATAACCGAGCAGAATTCCTAAAAAGATTGAACTTAAACGAAAAAACTGCGGTGGCCGATGGCTGGCAGAAGAACTACATGAAAGGCGAAAACGACAAGGGCACAAAGATGAGTGACAGTCACGTAACCTCTCGGCGGATGAAAACCCCGAAGGATTTGCGAGGTAGCGCTGTCTTCCTCAAGTATTAGAATCGTTTTTCGCCGTAGGGAGTTTGCTCGTCCTGTCTGCCTTGTCGGTAACCATGAAGAAACTGACAATCGCGAGCACAGAAATGAACATTGCAGCAAAAAACGGTGCGCCGGGTTCATAATAGGGGGTATTTTTCTCGGCGAATACCTCAAAGACGGGGCCCATAATGACAGGGCCTGCCATTAGTGCAAGGCCTTGGGCGGCCCCAATCGCACCTTGAAGTTCACCTTGTTCGCTGTCCGATACTCTACTCGACATCATATTATTGAGTGCCGGATTATAAAACCCTGCCAAAGCTGCAAATGGTCCCATGGCATATATCATGGGTCCGGTCGTAGCTAATCCCATGCCTGAATAAGCAATTATGGTTGCGACCATGCCAATAATTGCGCCCCAGAATAACCCGGTTTTGGGCAAGATTAGGCGGATGAGAAACCCCTGGACGAAAAAGCTCGCAATACCGAATGCCAAAAGGGAATAGCCTACATCTCCGGACGTCCATCCCAACTTTGTTTCAGTCGAAATTGTATATGTGGTTGGATAAACTGTGTGAGCCGCGGCCAATAGAAACAGAACGAATATCAATCCCTTTGCATTTTTGATGTTTCTAAGAGCCCTCACAGCGCCAAGAGGGGTTGCGCGCGACCATTTGAATGGGCGCCTATTCATTGGCTTTAGGGTTTCTGGCAGAACCAATAGTCCAAAAGCCACATTCAACAATGAAAGAACACCCGCCACGATAAAAGGCAGCCGTGGATTGGCCAGTTCACCCAGGAATTTATCCGGGTCTCCCAGTATACCGCCGATAGCCGGGCCAATCATAAACCCGACGCCAAAAGCCGCGCCCACAAGCGCGAAGTTCTGCGCCCGTGTTTCCGGCGGGCTAACATCGGCCATATAGGCATTGGCCGTCGAAAATGTAGCGCCAAACGCCCCTGCTACAGCCCGCCCCAAAAACACGATCGCTATTACAGGTGCAAAAGCCATAATAAAATAATCTATGCCCAGGCCAAAGAGTGACAATAACATCACTGGACGCCGCCCATAGGCATCAGACAGAGCCCCGATAATTGGCATGAAAATAAATTGCATGACCGCAAATATCAGGGTCATGCCAGCCATATAGCGACCTAGCTGATGCTCAGGCAGTCCGGGAATAAGTTCACGTACAAGGTCTGGTAGCACAGGTATGATAATGCCAAAACCAATAGCATTGATCATCACGGCAATCAGGACGAAGCTCATGGCTCTAATGTTGGTTGCGGATTTCGCCATGTCGGGCGCCTAGGCTATTTCACTGGTTTTGCATAGGGGCTAAATTCGATGACCAGTTGTTCATAGACTTTGCGTTTAAAAGGGACGATGAGGTTTGGTGTAGAGCTAAGCTCTCCCCATTTCCACTCTGAAAACTCTTGAGGGAGATGAGCGCGTAAATTTATCTCTTGGTCAGTGCCCGTAAAACGAACGGCGAACCAGAATTGCTTTTGTCCTTTAAATTTTACGGTTCGGGGGTTTTTCTGAACATCCGGCGGGTAGTCATAGTAAAGCGGTTTTTGGGCGCGCCCCAATGGCGCCAAGTGTTGAACCGAAATACCTGTTTCTTCTTCAGTCTCTCTTATTGCGGCTAATTCAGCATCTTCCCCCGGATCGATTCCGCCTTGAGGAAATTGCCATACATAAGGGTTGTTCGAGTTAGGCTGGTTGCGATGACCGAGCCAGACTTGACCTTTCGAATTAAAAATAGCCATGCCCACACAAGGGCGGTAAGGCCGCAGATCGTTTGACGATGGCATATTTATCTATTTAAAACATAGCTGGCGGGTGCGATTTCCATGCCTTTGGCATCCAGCGAGGCGATCCAGCTTTTTACCGCGAGTACAGTTTCGGGCAGAGCGAAGCCTACACCTATTTGAGGATTTCCCGTGGATGAGGCCGCTTCCAAACGGGAAAGTTCAGTTTGAATTTGTCCAAACTCAGAAGCCTTATCGATAATTGTATAAGCACTATTAAAACGAACGCCCGCGTCAGCAGACATCTGCGAAAGAGTTGGACTATCCTGAGACCCATCATAAATGAATCCAACACCCGCATTTCCGATGTGCATCAATATTGGGGCCATAGCATTTTGATCGGCGACTAACCGGCCGCCATTATAATTAGTAACGGCAAAGTAGCCTTGAGCTCGACTCATCAGCCAATCCAGATTTCGTACGTTCACAGCTGGACTTGCTTCCACTTTCAAAGCGCGTCCTGCACCGGGTTCAGTGGGATTAAAATTATGACCTTCCATAGGTAGCTCGATAAGAACTTCATGTCCCCGGTCACGAGCTTGTTGCACCCAAGTCTGCAGGCCATTGGCATGTGCAGCGAATGATAGCGTGACTTCAGGTGGAAGTTCTCGAATAATCCGATTAGTCAAATTCCGGTCAATCCCCAAGCCGCCAATGATAACCGAGACTTGCGTTTTACCTACTGTCGGTGTGAAGGGCCGTGCATAACTTTTAACCGCAGAATTACCTGTAGCGGACATAATTGGGACAGGTCCATATGGGCTATTTCGAACTATATCTGCAAAGGGTGCGCGCGGTAATGCGGCGCCCGAATAATAGTCGCCGCCGTCAATGGGTTTTCCGTCAATCATAATTGTGCGGGGACCAGTCTCTATTGGCCGCACAGAAGCAATTTGTTCAACGGGTGGTACAGGGTCCGCTCCTGCCAGAATGTTTTGACCGGTCGGGTTACCTAAAGCGTCTATTTGTTCCGTTGGATTTTCGCCTTCGGCAACAACGCCAACCAGTAAATCAGGCAGATCTGTACCATTGCCTGCTAAATTGTCTGACGCAACCGGCAAAGGGGCGCGCTCAATACCGATTTTTCCTTCAGCAATAGCATCGTGTTGATTTCCCATGACGGAATATCCGATGCCGAGACAGGCTATCAGAGCCAATGAAAAAATGGACGCATGAATGGCGTGACGCCTTACAGAGGGCAGGTTTGTTTCGCGCCTCCTAACGTGGGTAATAGAGCCTTCTTGATGTTTGTCCGACATACTTTGGTCGACCTTTATTCGTACCGATTCCTATAATTTATAGTAAATTATTATCCCTAACAGGGTGTAAATGCATGTTTCGGGCCACATACCGGAAACTCAATCGGATTTGTTAAATCGAGTTAAAATGGAAACTTATTACGGCTTGTCAGGCGCTGTTTGTGGTCAGGGCTTTTGACCAGACGAATGGCTTGCTGTAATTGATAATCCTCATCATCAGGATGACTGTCTGGTGGGAATAGCATTTCGGAGAAGTTCTCCTCTACATCGGTTTCAGCGTTACCAAGAGCGTTCTGCAAGTCTGACTCACGAAAACGGCGTCGTGTTTCTTCGCTATCGGGCGTTTGTGATACCAAGACATCAGGCATTATGCCCAGTCCCTGAATAGAGCGGCCTGAAGGCGTGTAGTAGCGTTCTGTAGTTAAGCGCAGAGCGCCTTCATTGCCAATTTGAAGAATGGATTGCACAGATCCTTTCCCGAAAGACCGACGACCTACAACTAGAGCTCGATTTCTGTCCTGTAACGCACCTGCAATGATTTCTGATGCTGACGCTGATTGGCTGTTAATCATCACAACAAGTGGTACACTTGGTAAAAGCTCTCCGGCTTCTGCATGGTATCTTCGCGTCATATCTGCCGTACGTCCTCGAGATGAAAAAACTTCACCCCCGTCTAGGAAATAGCCCGTAACATTGACGACTTGGTCAACTCGGCCGCCACCATTGCTGCGAACATCAATGATTAAGCCGGGTAGGGTTCCGCCTGCTTCAGACTTCAAATCTTCAACGGCCGCTTCCACATCTTCGGTGAGACGAGGATGATTAAAGGACTCAATATAGATATATCCAACACCTTCTTCAATTCTGTGTCGGACGGCGCGACCATAAATGATTTCACGAATAACAGTGACGTCCCGAGAGGTGTTATCGGGAGATAATACTGTGACAGTAATGGGATCGCCAGCCAAACCTCGCATGCCTTCTACTGCATCATCTAATGATTTCCCCAAGACCTTTTCGCCTTCGACGGCAGTTATGTAGTCACCCCTTTTGATACCCGCCTTATCAGCAGGACCGCCTGGCAAAGCGTAATTTACAAGTACAAGTCCGGCCTCTGCAGTTATTTCTATCCCCAGTCCGCCATATTCTCTTCGGGCGCTTTTTTGGCGTTCGGAGTGTTCTTCCTGAGGGACATAACTTGAATGCGGATCAAGTGATTCAAGCGCCCCGTTTAAGGCGCCCTCAATCAAGTCCTCGTCGGCTGTATCTTCAACGTAGTTGTCTCTGACTACTGAAAACACTTCGGCGAAAAGCTCGAGCTGTCTGATCATTTCTACATCTTCGGCTTTTTGATTGTCCTGCGCTAACACCGGATGAGAAAAACTCATCAAAGAAATGATGAGTATAATAAAAAAAGCGCGCAATTTTAGATGCATGGATCCTGTGTCTTCCAGTCAGATAAGATGGCGATGTTATTCCTGACTCGCCTGGGCTAGCTTCGTGCTGTAGCTACCATCCTTTAAAATTTCAATAGCCCGCTTAAGCTGATAATCGTCTTTTTCATCAAAGCCTGCAGGTGGGTATTCAATTTGGATTTCCACTTCATCTGAGTCGGAGTCCAACTCGTTTTGAATGGAATTTGGTAAGTCAGACTCTGACATACGGTTGTTGGTTTCTTCCTCAGACGTCGCGGCAATCGCAATGTCTGGCGTGATACCTGTGGCCTGAATGGAGCGACCTGCTGGTGTATAATAACGCTGTGTTGTAAGGCGCAGGGCGCCGTCACGACCGCCTCTCAATGGAATAACGGCCTGAACCGACCCTTTCCCGAATGATGTCATTCCGACAACGAGACCTCTATCGCGGTCTTGGACAGCGCCGGCTACAATTTCAGAGGCTGAAGCTGAAGCACTATCGATGAGCACGACCAAAGGGACGTCTTTAAGTAACTGTCCTTTTTCAGCTGAGTAACTGTTGACGTCTTTGGCCTGCCGCCCTCGAGTGGAAACCACTTCACCGCCATCAAGAAACGCACTGCTGACTTTGACAGACTGGTCAAGTAAACCGCCCGGGTTGCCACGCAGATCTAATACGACTCCAGGAATATTGCCGCCGAATTCTTTTTTCATAGCTGAAACAGCATCTTTCAACGTATCTGTTGTTTTTTCGTTGAACTGAGGAATTCGGAGATATCCGACACCATCTTTTATCTCCCACTTTGTTGCTCGGGATTTAATAACGGCGCGAACCAAGTCAAATTCCATGGGATCGTTATCACCACGAATGATAGTGATTGTAATCGGCTCACCTGGTTTACCGCGCATACGTTCAACCGCTTCGTCCAAAGAAACGCCGATTATGTTTTCACCGTCAATTTCTGTGATATAATCTCCGGCTTTGATGCCGGCGTCCTTGGCGGGACTGTCATCAATAGGGGCAACAACTTTGACGACTCCAGATTGAGACGTCACTTCCATCCCAAGTCCACCATATTCGCCAGCAGTTGTTGTCTGCATGCGTTTCCATTGTTCCGGGTTGATGTAACTGGAGTGCGGATCCAGTGACTGCAGCATGCCATTCATAGCGCCTTCGATGAGTTCACTATCTTCGACATCGATAACATATTCACCACGTACACGCGCCATAACATCAGCAAACAACTCAAGCTGACGGAATGTGTCAGTCCGAGATGTGTCTTTGGCATTGGCCGTATGTGAGACGCTGGAAAAAGCAAAAAGAGCTGTTGCAGTCACTGCGCCTAATGTGGGTAGAATATATTTCATCGCGTTCTCCTTACTGTCAGCTTATCCGTCATCGCTGTTCCATTCCAGCAAAAATGTTAGCCAAATTACCTATGTGCAAATGTAGTGCCGAACCACGGCACAGGATCCAAGGTAGACCCATTTTTCCTCACTTCTATATACAATTTTTCGTTAGATGCCGAATTAACAGGCATTAATGCAAGACTATCGCCAGCCGAAACGTCAGAACCCCCTTGAATGTGCAATTGCCCCAACCCAGTCAAGAGGATGAAATACCCGTCTCCAGCGTTGATAATGACGACATTCCCGTAGTTCTTAAAAGCACCTGCAAAATCAATCCGCCCAGCCGCCGGAGCAAACACCTCAGTTGAGCCTTCCGTTTCGATTGTTATACCGGGATGGGCCGATGAATACCCCTTAACGAGAGTTCCGGTGACTGGAGAAAAAAGGTTTCCTTTAGATCTGGAGAACCTAATGTCGTCCGAAGAAAGATTGACTGGACGTGTTTCACGCCGATTGGATATGGCCGGTTGTTCCGATTTGGGCGCGTTAGGATCTGGCTTGATTCGAGGAATGACTTCACGCGAGCTATACTCTAGTCGATTAATCAACTCCTGGAGGTTCTGAGCTTCGGCAGCCAGAGCTTGCCGCCGCGCTTGAGCTTCGCCGTAGTCTGCGGTGAGACTGCGCTCTAATTGGTTTTTTTCAGTTACCTGGTTTTGTAAAATAGATTGCTTTGCTTGCAATTTTTGCCGGTTGCTATTTTGTGCAGCTTTCTTGTTAGCAATATCAGCGCGCAATAATTCTAATTCATCCAATGATGTTTTCAGTCTGGTTACCCGCAGTCCTAGCTGTGAATTAACATTACGCATTAAAAGCCCGGCCCTTACTGAATCAGCAGCGTCATTAGGGCGGACCGCAAAAGAGGGCGGCGGATTATTTTCAATACGTTGTAATGCCGCCATTATCCTCGTCATCGATGCCTTATCTTTAGTGATGATTGCCTCTAGTTCTGACTTTTGAATTTCCAGCTGTGACAATTCTTGAGACATCTCGCTTTCTTGCTGAGATAACCGCGATATCTGACTGGAGGTCTGATTGATGTTTGTCTTAAGCGACTTAATCTCAGACAGGACTTGGTCTCGCTTGGCCTTTATCTCATTTTCAATTTGGGCTTCGGCTTCGGTTTGTTTTTGAATTTCTTCGAGTTTGTCCGGATCCAGATCTTGCCCATACCCCATTGTTGGCGAGTACAATATAAGCAGCACGCTTACAGCTGATATCCTGATGAACCGTTTCATATTGAATCAGTCACGAT
Source organism: Hellea sp. (assembly GCA_020628425.1). GTDB lineage: Bacteria > Pseudomonadota > Alphaproteobacteria > Caulobacterales > Maricaulaceae > JACOMS01. Next base: position 75,716 of record JAHDEZ010000003.1, read on the forward strand.
GATAGGGTGTATTTGCCAAAATCGACAAGGCTCGATACATTTGCTCAGCAGCCATAACGCGGACAAGTTTGTGGGGCCAGGTTTGGGAACCGAAAGACCATTTATGCACCATATTTGGCAAATCAGACGGTTCAAATCCGTCAGCGCCCCCGATAACCAGGCAGATGTCTGTTCCGTCCATTTGCCAGACAGACAATGTTTTGGCTATTTGTCGTGAGGTGAGGTTTTCTCCACGTTCATCCAGAGCAATGTACCGGACCGAGCGGTGATGATCATAAAATAGCTTTTGCGTTTCTTCACTGCGGCTCTTACACTTTCTGAGGTCAATTTCCTGTTCGCTAACAGAATGAAAGCCACACCTCGACGTCAGACCATTCGCTCGTTTCAGGTAGTCATCAACGAGCGTGCGTTCTGGTCCGATTCGGACAGTCCCAGCGGCACGGATTATCAGCTTCATTCAGCAAAATAGGGGGCTTCACCGGCCTTTTGAACGGCTTCTGGTAGAGGGACTGACCAAATTTTTTCAAGGTTATAAAAGGCTCGGACCTCAGGTCGGAAAATATGGACAATAACATCTCCGAGGTCGACTAGAACCCAATCGTTACCTGTCTGCCCTTCAATACCCAGAGGGCGGTGGCCTTTTTCTTTGAGCTCATTGACTACGTAATCTGCTAAAGCTCCAACATGTCGATTGGAGCGTCCACACGTCACGATCATTATATCAGCCACCGAAGACTTTCCCTTGATGTCGATAGTAATTGTATCTTGTGCTGAGTGTTCGTTTAGAGTGTTTAAAACGATTTCCTTGATTTCCTTTGTCAGGGCATCTTCGGGAAGTTCGGCAGTCGAACTCGCAGTTTTTGTTTCAGTCAGTTTTGTCTCCATTGTTACCTGACGGGCCAAGCATAACATGGTATTTCCTTAAAATCCACTAGCTCTCTAAGGCAATTCTTACGGCTAAACATTTTTAGTTCTGATAGCTGATGAAGAAAGCTTATTAAGAGGAGGGGTGACGTAACACCAGGCAGGGGCTTCGTAATGTTGCAGGCTCCCGGCTTCATATTCTGAAATGCGGGCATATCGAAACACGCTGGCCGTTTTTCCGAGGCGGGCTCTCAAGGCTGTATTGTTTTTGCCTGGGCGTGCAATTACCCCTACGGGGACCGTGTTCATAATACCTTTCCAGTCACGCCATTTAGGGAATTGCAGGAGATTATCCGCCCCCATCAAAAATACGAATCGGGTCGATGGAAATTTTTTACGAGCGGCCTTGAGTGTATCGATAGTATATTGCGTGCCAAAGTTCGACTCCATATGAGAAATACGCATTCGGTAGGGTAGCCCGAGTTTCTCTACTGTGGCAACACGAGTCGAATAGCTTGGTTGTTTTGGTTTTAGCGGGTTTTGTGGGCTAACCATCCACCAGATTTGATCCAGCTGGAATGCTTGTAATCCTTGAGTTGCAACATGCATATGCCCCGCATGTGCTGGATTAAATGAACCGCCAAATAGCCCTATGGAGAGACCTTCAAAGCTCATTTTGGACGCGTATGACCTTGGCCATGAACAAGATATTTATAGGTAGTTAGATGTTCTGCGCCAACCGGACCGCGGGCGTGCAGACGTCCCGTTGAAATTCCGATCTCAGCACCAAAACCAAACTCGCCTCCGTCCGCAAATTGCGTTGAAGCGTTATGCATAACGATTGCACTATCCACGGCACATTGAAAGTGGTCTGCTACCAATTGATCGGATGTTATTATGGCATCTGTGTGGCCGCTTCCATAATGATTGATATGCTCTATAGCTTCGCTCGTATTTTCGACTATCTTGAGATTTAGAATAGGTGCAAGGTGTTCAGTGAAGTAGTCGTCTTCGACTGCTAAAGTAATGTTCTCGTTGATGGATTTGGATTTCGCGTCGCCCCTGATTTCACAGCCATTTTCCACAAGAATATCGGTGATTTGTGGCAAAAATTTCGCGGCGATAATGTCATCAACTAACAAGGTTTCCGTGGATCCACAAACACCGGTCCTGCGCAATTTAGCATTCAGGACGACCTTTGCTGCCATAGCTAAATCAGCCTTTTCATGAACATAGGTGTGACATAGTCCTTCTAAGTGGGCGAGGACAGGAATACGGGCATCGCTTTGAACCCGGGCTATCAAGCTTTTTCCGCCGCGTGGAATAATCATGTCGACATTGCCATGAAGACCACCCAAGAGATGTCCCACTGCAGCACGGTCTGTCGTCGGAATTAATTGGACCGACTGTTCTGGTAGTTCGGAATCATGCAAAGCTAATCTTATCGCAGCGTATATGGCTTGATTTGAGTGAAAGCTTTCCGAACCGCCTCGTAAAATACAGGCGTTTCCAGATTTCAGGCATAAAGCGGCAGCGTCAGCCGTAACATTGGGACGGCTTTCATAAATCATACCAATCACTCCAATCGGAATGCTAACCTTGGAAAAGCGCAAACCATTAGGGCGCTCCCAAGATTTTAAAATTTTGCCGACTGGGTCATCCATTTTAGCAATTTCAGAGACGCTATTTGCGATAGCGGTGATGCGGGCAGGGGTAAGCTCAAGCCTATCCAACATAGCACCCGACAGGCCTTTGTCTCGGGCCTTATCCATGTCGGACTGATTAGCTTCAAGAATTTGATTTTTTGACCTAAGGATACTGAGACTAATTTTATCGAGAGCCGCGGACTTCTTGACCGCTGAGATAAGCCCCAACGCATGTGCGGATGAACGGGCGTGGGTCCCGATATTAAAAAGTTTTTGCTCTAGAGTTTCAGTCATTTGTCGCTCAAAACCAGGTTGTCCCTGTGAATAATAGGGGTTCCGTAATCATAGCCGAGAATGTCTGCAATTTCAGCCGTCGTCTTTCCAATAATTCGCATAGCGTCTTTTGAGCTATAGGAGATTATCCCGCGAGCGACTTCTGTTTTATTGGGTGTCTTGATTATAATGGCGTCGCCCTTTTCAAAAGCACCTGTAATGTCCATAATCCCGACCGCCAATAGGCTTTTTCCCTTTTTAAGGGCTGCGTGCGCCCCTTCGTCGATAGTTAGATGACCTTTGGCATTGAGATGGCCGCTAATCCATTGACGCCTGGCGTCACGGGGGTTTTGAGTGGCCTTGAACCAGGTGCAAGGTTCTCCGTCGAGAAGCCGTGAGATCGGTTTTGGCGCATTGCCATCCATAATACACATGTCGCAACCGGCTTTTGTTGCAATTTGAGCCGCCGCAAGTTTGGTTTTCATACCCCCACTGCCCATTCCCGCCAGTTTGTTTTCGTCTCCGGCCATGTTCATTATTTCGGAAGACATGCTCTCCACGACGGGAATGTGCTCGGCGTCATCATGAATGCGCGGGTCGGCAGTATATAGACCGTCAATATCAGATAAAAGTACCAAAGTGCCTGCTGAAATCATCTGGGCTGTTCGCGCCGCGAGACGATCATTGTCACCATAGCGTATCTCATCAGTAGCAACTGTATCATTTTCATTAATGATAGGAATGACTTTCATGGCCAAGAGTGATTGCAGTGTACCACGGGCGTTTAACCAGCGACGTCGATCCTCCGTATCGTAGAGCGTTAGAAGAACTTGAGCAGTAACAAGTCCGTGCGGCGACAGGACTTCTTCATAAGCCTGGGTTAGAAGGGCCTGACCAGCCGCGGCACAAGCTTGTTTTTCAGATAAAGAAAGCTTTTTATCCCACTGATTTAGGCGGGTTCTTCCAATGGCAATGGCACCGGACGAGACTAGGACCACGTTTTCGCCAGCCGATGTCAAGCGCACTATGTCGACGCTAAGGCTTTCCAACCAGCTTTTTCGAAGGTCTCCGGATTCTGGGTCTACTAGCAGAGCAGAGCCAATTTTAATCACAACCCGTTTTGTGTCTTTAAACGGGTTTAAGGAGACCATGATCCGATTTCATCAATTTCACCGCGCTCAACGGCGTCTCGTTTTTCTTTGAGTTCACGCTCCGCAGCCTCATTGGCTCGTCTTTGTTCTACATGGCGGAAGGCCGCCGAGAGGAGTGGTTTTAGACCAATATGAGAAACACTTGAAATTGGAAGCGGACGTTGACCGCATTCTGTTTCCAGGAGTTCGCATACATCTGCAATCAGATCCTGCGGCATGGCATCACATTTTGTGAGTGCGACAATTTCTGGTTTTTCCTCTATTCCAGCTCCATAATCGATTAATTCCTTGCGAATTATACGATAGTCTTCGACCGGATCCATGGCTGTCCCATCCACAAGGTGCAACACGGCGGCACATCGTTCAACATGTCCTAGAAAGCGATGCCCAAGACCGGCGCCGTCACTGGCGCCTTCGATTAAGCCTGGTAAGTCTGCGATAACAAACCGCTCTGATGTACCCAAGCTCACCACACCTAGATGTGGATGCAATGTCGTAAACGCGTAATCGGCCGTCTTCGGTTTTGCCGCGGACACGGAAGATAAAAAGGTCGACTTACCGGCATTGGGCAGGCCAACAAGGCCGGCATCTGCCAATAATTTCAGCCTGAGCCAGATCCATCTTTCTTCGCCAGGTTCGCCAGGGTTGGCATTTCGTGGAGCCTGGTTTGTCGATGATTTAAACCGCGCATTGCCCCAACCGCCGTTACCACCTTTGGCCAAAAGTGCCTTTTGTCCGTCTTCAACAAGGTCAACCAGAACAATGTCGGTATCCGCATCGATAATCTGAGTTCCAACGGGTACCATTATGTTGACATCATCACCGCCGGCGCCGGTTCTGTCTCTTCCCATGCCGTGAAGTCCTGTACCCGCTTTGAAGTGTTGTTTATAACGGTAATCAATAAGCGTATTGAGGTCGCGGGTGGCTATTGCCCAGATATCACCGCCTTTACCGCCATCTCCGCCATTGGGGCCGCCATGAGCAATATATTTCTCCCGGCGAAATGAGACGCAGCCTGCACCGCCATTACCGGAACGAACATAAATTTTTGCCTGATCTAAAAACTTCATTGTTTTGCCTTAGGTGGCCTCTATGAGCATGGCAGGTTGTCTTTGCAAGCAATTTACACTTGCTTTTGAAACCTTCCGTATAAAGCCAATACTTTCTATATGTTTCAGGCGGGCCATTGAGAAATATGGCCCTTCAGAACCGGTGCTTGTAAAACCCAGTTTTTCCAGGACGCGCATAGACGCTGGATTGTCTACATAAACGCCCGCAATAAATTGATCCACTCCAAGAGAGGATTGGGCTTCCAGCATCAAAGTTCTTGCGGCCTCGGAGGCATAGCCTTGCCCCCAAAAAGGACGGCCAACCCAATAGCCGAGCTCATAATCAGCATTTCTATGTCGACGAAATAGATCCATAATTCCAATGATGTCGCCGCCGTCCAAGGTAATGGCATATGGCAATGCGAGGCCGCGCCGCTTTTGGGACATCATATGCATAATTTTAAATTCAGCAGATATTACCGGAAAAGGATAGGGTATACTGCCAGTCATTCGGCAGATATCCCATTCGCTCGCGTAACGTGAAAAAAGCGGTGCATCGGAAAGAGACAATGGTCGTAATGTCAGTCTTTCAGTTTCAATAATGTTCCGCATTTCTGCCTCCGAAGGGCAGGGAAAAAAGAAGGGAAACCGGCAATCCGATTTCCCTGCTGTATCAGATCGCCTTTGCGACCTGTCTATATGGGGGTCGCTATTCTGCTGCGTTTGCGAGCGGTGCCACAGACACGTAAGTTCGCTTATTGCGTTTCGTGGCAAACTCGACCTTACCTTCTGTCAGTGCAAATAGTGTGTGATCCTTACCCATCCCAACATTATTTCCTGGGAAGAATTTTGTTCCGCGCTGACGTACAATAATATTGCCCGGAATGACGGCCTCGCCGCCAAATTTCTTTACACCCAGCCGACGGCCAGCACTATCGCGACCGTTATTGGATGAACCACCTGCTTTTTTATGTGCCATATCTAATCTCCTACCTGTCCTGATTAGGCCTTGATAGACGTGATTTTAATAACGGTCTCGTTTTGACGATGACCGCGCTTACGGCGATAAGTCTGACGGCGTTTCTTTTTAAACACTACGACCTTGTCACCTTTACGCTGCTCAAGAACTTCGCCTTTGACTTCAGCTCCTTTTACCAAGGGCTCACCAATTTTAACTTTGGCGCCTTCGCCACATGCTAAAACATCTTTAAACGAAACAGTTTTGCCCTCTTCGGCATCGAGCTTTTCAACGATAATTACATCGTCTTTAGCAACTTTATACTGTTTACCGCCTGTCTGAATGACTGCAAACATTTGTTTATCCTTACTTTTTTGCGTCCCAGTGCCGAGCGCTTTAAAATATTTGAGGCCGCCCGGTAGAGTCGCACTCGCGAGTCATGGCGGCCAATTCGACGGTCTATATACAGTGAGCCGAACTAAAGTCAACGTCCCTGTATAACTTCTCGAAAATAGTTTTTCCAAGAAAAAACCCGCGCCTGAGAGCGCGGGCCAAATACTATATGGTGTTGGTTCTAGCGAACCCAGCGGCCGATGATTTGACCAGCTGAGTTGATGATATTTCCGTTCGCATCCAAGCGACCGATAACAGCACCTGCCGCGTCAACAATCATACCGTCAGCGCGCAGCGAATAACCGCCGGCTGAACCCATGCTCATTGCACCGCCAGAGGTCATTCCACCTGTGGACATGCTGCCGCCGGAAGTCATACCACCAGTAGACATTGAGCCTGTGCTGAAGCTTGAAACGCGGCCCAAAACCTGACCGGAAGATGTCACAATATTGCCGCTTCCATCGACGGAACCAATCACGGCACCAGAGCTGTTCATAACCTGACCAGAGCTAGTGATTGTGTAGGTTGCGCCACTGATAGTGACAGTTTGCGAACCGGTTGTCGTTGTAAAGCCGCTAGAGCCTACGGTACCTGAGAAGGAACCGGAAGAACCGCTAACCATTGAACGCCAGTTTACACCCAGTCTTTCAACTGTTGTTAGTGTCAGACCACCGGTCGAAAGACCGTTAGCTGCCTGGTAACGTTCAACCGCAGAGTAAGTCTGCTGACCCAAGCGTCCATCAATGGCGCCTGTGTAGTAGCCCTCTGTCTTCAGCGCACGCTGGATAGCAGAGATAACGGTTGTCGTTGCGTTAGCCTCACAAAGAACCTGACGCCATTCGACTTTCTCTTGAGACAGAGGTGTCCGCTTCACGATCTCACCGAACTCAGCCGGGATAACAATCGCTTCAGTACGTGCTGGCTCAGCCAGACGTGTAACTTCGATTGTATCATAAACAGCTGGGATGACACGGCGTTCCATCCGAGGTGTTCCATCGACCACACGACGTGTGACCTGTTTGGTAACCGCTGGAATGACGCGCTCTTCTGTCCGTGCTGGCGTTTTCACGACTTGACGTGAAACCTGCTTAGTCACGGCTGGAATGACACGCTCTTGTGTCGTAGCCGGTGTCTTAATCCGACGGCGTGTCTCAGTCTTAGTGACGGCCGGAATGACCTTCTCGACTGTACGAGCCGGGGTCTTAACGACCCGACGGGATACCTGCTGTGTAACAGCTGGGATAACGCGCTCTGTCGTACGAGCCGGATCCTTCACAACGCGGCGACTGACTGTCTTAGTGACGGCCGGAATGACGCGCTCTGTCGTAGCAGCTGGTGTCTTAACGACACGACGCTGAACCTGCTGTGTGACGGCCGGAATGACCTTCTCAACAGTCCGGGCAGGGGTCTTCACAACTTGACGTGAAACCTGCTTGGTGACCGCTGGGATGACACGCTCTTGTGTTTGAGCTGGTGTCCGAACAACACGACGGCTGACCGTTTTTGTCACTGCTGGAACAACCTTCTCGACGGTGCGAGCGGCGTCCTTAACAACACGACGGCTAACCTGCTTTGTGACGGCTGGGACAACCTTCTCGACAGTGCGAGCAGGTGTCTTAACGACACGGCGAGTTTCCATCTTGGTCACAGCTGGGATGACACGCTCAGTTGTAGACGCTGGTGTCTTGACAACACGGCGGGTCTCAACCTTTGTCACAGCCGGTACAACCTTCTCAACAGTCCGGGCCGGTGTCTTGACGACGCGGCGAGAGACTTGCTGAGTAACAGCTGGAATGACACGCTCGGTAGTCGACGCAGGCGTCTTAACAACACGGCGAGTCAGCTGCTTTGTGACAGCTGGAATGACACGCTCTGTTGTTGCAGCCGGAGTCTTAATCCGACGACGTGTTTCCTGCTTGGTGATAGCCGGAATGACCTTCTCGACAGTACGCGCCGGCGTCTTAACAACGCGACGTGAAACCTGCTTAGTCACAGCAGGGATGACGCGTTCAGTTGTCGCCGCTGGTGTTTTAACAACACGACGGGTTTCCATCTTGGTCACTGCCGGAATGACGCGCTCAGTTGTCCGAGCCGGTGTCTTAACGACGCGGCGGGAAACCTGCTTAGTCACAGCTGGGATGACCCTCTCCACCGTAGAGGCGGGTGTCTTAACAACACGACGCTGCTCAACTTTTGTGATGGCCGGTACAACACGCTCTTGTGTAGCAGCCGGAGTTTTCACCACGCGACGAGAGACCTGTTTGGTAACCGCTGGAACAACCTTTTCGACTGTTCTGGCTGGCGTCTTGATGACACGCTGAGTTTCCATTTTGGTCACGGCCGGGATGACACGCTCGGTCGTTGCAGCCGGAGACTTAACGATGCGGCGAGAAACCTGCTTCGTAATCGCTGGGATAACTTTCTCAACGGTACGAGCTGGTGTCTTGATGACGCGACGCTGCTCCATTCTTGTGACGGCCGGGATGACCTTCTCAACTGTTGAAGCTGGCGTCTTCACGACACGGCGTGAAACCTGCTTGGTGACAGCTGGGATGACCTTCTCGACAGTACGAGCTGGTGTCTTGATCCGACGACGTGTTTCCTGCTTGGTGACAGCCGGGATTGTCCGCTCAGTTGTCCGAGCAGGGGTCTTCACGACGCGACGTGAAACCTGCTTAGTTACAGCTGGGATGACTTTCTCGACAGTGCGAGCTGGTGTCTTAACAACACGACGCGTTTCCTGCTTCGTGATAGCCGGATTGACTTTCTCAACAGTTGAAGCCGGTGTCTTAACGACGCGACGGCTAACCTGCTTTGTCACGGCCGGAACTGTACGTTCAGTAGTAGCCGCTGGCGTTTTAATAACGCGGCGGGTTTCTACCTTAGTAACAGCCGGTATAACACGCTCTGTCGTAGCAGCCGGTGTCTTTACGACACGGCGGGAGACCTGCTTGGTGACCGCTGGGACAACGCGCTCGACAGTGCGAGCCGGTGTCTTCACGACGCGGCGGGTTTCCTGCTTGGTAACAGCTGGGATGACTTTCTCGACAGTGCGAGCTGGCTGGTCAACGACACGACGCGTGATTTGCTTCGTGACGGCCGGAATAGTCCGCTCACGTGTCTGAGCCGGTGTCTTAACAACACGACGCTGACGCATTTGCGTGACGGCCGGAATGACCTTCTCGACGGTGCGAGCTGGCTCTTTAACGACGCGGCGAGAAACCGTTTTTGTTACAGCTGGGATAACCTTCTCAACTGTACGGGCCGGGTTCTTGATGCGACGGCGTGTTTCCTGCTTTGTGACGGCTGGAATGACGCGCTCTGTCGTGGCAGCCGGTGTCTTGACGACACGACGCTGAACAGTTTGCGTGACGGCCGGAATGACCTTTTCTACTGTACGGGCCGGTGTTTTAACAACACGGCGTGTTTCCTGTTTGGTGACAGCCGGAATGACCTTTTCACGGGTCTGAGCCGGAGTATCAACGACGCGACGAGTTACCTGCTTCGTTACAGCTGGAATAACCTTCTCAACCGTACGGGCCGGCGTCTTAACGCGACGACGTGTTTCTGTCTTCGTAACAGCAGGGATAACGCGTTCTGTCGTTGTCGCTGGCTTGTCAACCACACGGCGTGTGATTTGCTTAGTGACAGCTGGGATAACCTTTTCAACAGTCCGTGCCGGTGTCTTAACAACACGGCGAGAGACCTGCTTGGTCACAGCTGGAACAACGCGCTCGACAACTTTCGCTTCCTCAGCAACTTCAGTCACCTGGTATGTACCCATGCGCTGGCCAAACTGACCGGACGACGAACCGCCATAAGAACGGCGACCTGTGCCGGCATTGTTGGCGTCGGCGTCAGCAGCAGAAGCCGCTGAACGAGTCAGGCCGTCACGGTCATCACGACCATCGCCATTTCCGTCAACAAACCCTGAGATAGACCCGCCGAAACCACCAGCGTCAGAACGAGACACAACACGGGCCGGTGTCTTAACGACGCGGCGTGTGATGGTATCTGTTACGGCTGGAACAGCGATTTCGCGAGTTGTAGCTTCACGGTCAACCACACGACGTGTGAGTGTCTTGGTGACAGCCGGGATACGCTTTTCGACGGTCCGAGCTTCAGTCTTAACGACCTGCTTGGTGATAGTTTTATACTGAGCCGGGATAAGAACACGACAGATAATTTCACCAGTTGGTGAAACAGATGTCTGTGTTGATTCCACGATACGCTCATTTACACCGTCAAACACTGTAAACTGACCACGTGTGTTTGTGTTCACTGTACCAGAGGCACTAAACTGACCGGCGTTTACAGCCTGAGAGGCTGATTTCCACTCTTCGCGAGCAGGTGAAATCAGAACGCGCTCAGTGCGAGTCTCATATGTCGCTGGAATAACGTCGATGTCGACTGACTCTGGACGTACAACGACTGTCTCAGTGACAGTTCTGTAGGTCGCAGGTACAACTTCCAAGCGGGTTGAGGCTTCCTGAACAACAATTGTCTCAGTAACGGTCTCATATGTAGCCGGAATAACAACCAGTTCTTCGGCTGCATCTTTGGCGATATATGTGCGTTGGCTGGACTGCATCTTAGCGGGTACAGTAACGTACTCGACAGTCTGCGGTTGAACAACAACGGTCTCAGTGACAGTTTCAAACTCAGCCGGAATGGTGACCAACTCAGTTGTAGCTTCCTGAACAACAACGGTTTCTGTGACTGTCGCATAAGTCGCTGGAACTGCAATCAGTTCGCTTGATGCTTCCTGAACAACGATTGTTTCATTGTAAGTCTCATATGTCGCAGGAACTGTCTCATAAGTTACAGACTGCGGCTGAACAACAACGGTTTCCGTAACAGTCTTAAATGTTGGCGGAATTGTAACCAGTTCAGTTGAAGCGTCACGAACAACGACTGTTTCAGTAACTGTGTCGTAGACAGCAGGTACAGTAACGAGCTCAGTCGAAGCTTCCTGGACAACAACTGTTTCATTCACAGTTTCGTAAACAGCCGGGATAGTGACCAACTCGGTCGTAGCTTCCTGGACAACAACAGTTTCTGTGTATGTTTCATACTCAGCAGGAACAGTCACATAGTCCACAGATTGCGGCTGAACAACGATTGTTTCTGTTACAGTCTCGAATGTGGCTGGAACAGTTACTAGCTCAGTTGAGGCTGCTTGTACAACGACAGGCTCTTCAACAGTTTCAAAGACTGGTGGGATTGTCACCAACTCAGTTGAAGCTTCCTGAACGACAACAGTTTCAGTAACTGTGTTGTATGTGGCTGGAACAGTAACCAGCTCGGTAGATGCTTCCTGAACGACAACAGTTTCTGTCACAGTTTCGTAAACCGGTGGAACGGTTTCGTATGTAACAGACTGCGGCTGAACAACAACGGTTTCAGTAACGGTTTCAAACGTTGCCGGGATGGTTACCAACTCAGTAGAAGCGTCCTGAACAACTACAGTCTCCTGCACAGTTTCATATGTTGCTGGGATGCTAACATATTCAGTCGTAGCAGGCTGAACAACGATTGTCTCGGTGACGGTCTCATATGTGGCTGGAACAGTTACCAGCTCAGTTGAGGCTTCCTGAACAACAATTGTCTCGGTGACGTTTTCGTAAACCGGTGGAACGGTTTCGTAAGTCACAGATTGTGGCTGAACAACAACAGTTTCAGTAACAGTTTCGAATGTAGCCGGAATTGTTACCAATTCAGTAGACGCATCCTGAACGACGATTGTTTCTGTATAAGTTTCGTACTCAGCAGGAATGGTGACGTAGTCAACGGATTGTGGCTGAACAACGATTGTCTCTGTTACAGTCTCATAAGTGGCTGGAACAGTGATAAGTTCTGTTGTGGCCGGTTGAATAACAACCGGTTCTTCGACAGTTTCATATGTCGGAGGAATGACCTCATATGTGACACTCTGAGGCTGAACAACAACCGTTTCAGTAACTGTTTCGAATACCGGTGGAACGGTAACCAGTTCAGTTGAAGCCTCTTGAACAACAACAGGAATTTGCTGTGTTTCATAAGTCGCCGGGATTGTCTCATAAGCAACAGACTGAGGCTGAACAACAACAGTTTCAGTAACTGTTTCGAACGTAGCCGGAATCGTTACCAATTCGGTAGACGCTTCTTGGACAACAACGGTTTCACTAACAGTCTCATATACTGGCGGTACAACAACGTACTCAACAGATTGAGGCTGCACAACAACAGTTTCCGTGACAGTTTCGAATACCGGCGGAACTGTAATTAGTTCCGTAGAAGCCGCTTGTACAATGACAGGCTCCTGAACGGTTTCAAATGTAGCAGGAACAGAGATATACTCGGTTGATGCCGGCTGCACGACAACTGTCTCAGTTACAGTGTCGTATACTGGTGGTACTGTAACCAACTCAGTAGATGCTTCCTGAACAACAACAGTTTCTGTGTATGTTTCGTACTGTGCCGGCACGACAACATATTCTACTGACTGCGGTTGAACAACAACCGTCTCAGCAACGGTCTCAAACGTTGCAGGGATAGTCACCAATTCTGTAGCAGCATCCTTAACGACAACTGTTTCAGTCACTGTTTCGAATTCGGCCGGAACAGTAATCAACTCGGTTGTCGCCGGTTGAATAACAACTGTTTCAGAAACAGTTTCGAATGTTGCAGGAATTGTTACCAACTCAGTAGTAGCTTCCTGAACGACAACAGTCTCTTGAACAGTTTCAAAAGTTGCTGGAATTGTCTCATAAGTTACAGATTGCGGCTGCACAACGACTGTTTCTGTTACGGTCTCGAACGTAGCAGGTACGGTGACCAACTCAGTTGAGGCATCCTTAACAACAACAGTCTCTGTGACAGTTTCGAAAACTGGTGGAATTGTGACCAGCTCAGTAGTTGCTTCCTGAACAACCATTGTCTCGGTAACCGTCTCATAAGTAGCTGGCACAGTAACCAACTCAGTTGAGGCGTCTTGGACAACAACAGTTTCAGTAACCGTTTCATAAGTAGGCGGCACAGTGACATAGTCGACACTCTGCGGCTGAACCACAACGGTTTCGCTAACTGTTTCGTAAGTAGCAGGGATTGTTACGAGCTCTGTCGTTGCATCTTTAACAACAACAGTCTCCGTGACCGTGTCGTAAACAGGGGGTACGGTTACGAGCTCGGTTGAGGCTTCCTGAACAACGACTGTTTCGCTGTATGTTTCGTAAGTGGCAGGTACGGTGACATACTCTACTGTCTGTGGCTTCACGGTTACGGTTTCCGTTACGGTCTCGTAGACTGGTGGGATTGTAACCATTTCTGTGGAGGCTTCTTGCACAACGACAGTCTCTGTGACTGTTCGGAAGGTAGAGGCCATTGAGCCTGCTGTGCTTCCGCCGGTTGCCGTTACGCGAACCGCATTGGATGCCAGAATAGAGCCGCCAGTGCTAACAACATTTCCACTTGAGTCGACACGTCCGACAACCATGCCGCCGGCACTCGCAGAAGCAAGGCGAGCCGCGCCGCTAGAATCGATAGTGTAAATGGTGCCGCCGACTGCAACTGCTGAAGGATAACCACCGCTTGCCAGTCGAGCAACGCCACGTGCGATGACTGAACCGTTTGCGCCAACGATATCACCATTGGCATTCACGCTGCCGATTGGAGCGCCACCAGCGCCGCCGCCTGCAGTTGTAACTGTTCCGTCTGGGGAAATATTAAACAGTACACCGCCAATTGTTACTGTTGAAGGATAACGATATCCGCCAACGCCAACTGGAACGAGCTCGTAAGATTCTTCTTTTACGAGGACACGCTCTGGAACTGTTTCATATCGGGCTGGGATTTTTCTCAGCTCGGTGGATTCCGGTTTGATGACAATCCGCTCGGTTGTCGTTTCATAAGTTGCCGGGACAATCACCCGGGCAAAACATTCGCCCGGCAGCGGATTACCTGGTGGTAACTCCTGGGCGATGGTTGGTGCGGTTAACACCACGGCACTTGCGGCCAGTAATAGAGTACGTTTCATTTCGAAAACCCCCAAA
>JAHDEZ010000047.1 GCA_020628425.1 Hellea sp.
AACTCACAAGCACAATATAGGAATAAAAGCATAATTCTTTGCTTGACAGTCAGGGATTTCAGGATGACGGGATGGGTTGGTGGATGAAAAACCCTATCCTAAAACGCGTCCGGTTGAAACTCTGGCCTGGCGTCCTGGAAAGCGGGCAGGGCGTCGCAACTGGTGAATATGCGCATAATGGTCGGAAAGGCAGACGGGTCCACGTCGAAACGCTTATTGTTGAGCACCTGCGCATAGAGGCAGATATCGGCAAGACTTGGCGCGCTGCCGTGACAAAACTCGGCCGTTTCCGGTTCGCTGGACAAACGGGTTTCCAGTGCCGCGAAGCCTTCCGAGGCCCAGCGCGTAAACCAGGCCTTTTTGGCGTCTGCATTTGCACCGAACTCATCCGTAATATAGCGTAGGATACGGAGGTTGTTCACCGGATGAATGTCACAGCCGACAATTTGCGCCAGGCTTCTCACCCGGGCTTTGCCGAGGGCGTCGGGCGGCATGATAGCGGGCTCCGGATAGGCGTCTTCCAAATATTCGATAATGGCCATGGATTGTGTGAGAACGGCCAGTTCTTCGATCTCGAGTGCCGGGACCAGGCCCTGCGGATTGAGATTGAGGAATGTTTCGCTCTTATGCTCATCGGGCAAAAGCGCATAAGGGATATAGTCATAATCCAATCCCTTAAGGTTCAGCGCAATGCGCACCCGTACAGAGGTAGAACTGCGAAAATAGTTGTGAAGTTTCAAATCACTCATCCGACAAATCTCACGCGTATGGGGGCCAAGCCTTCGACACCGCCTTCCAGCTCATCCCCCGGAATAACCGGGCCGACGCCTTCGGGGGTCCCTGTGAATATAAGATCGCCTGGTTGCAGGTCCATATCAGCCGAAAGACGCTCAATGATCTCGGGCACAGACCAGATCATATTATCAAGGCTCGAACTTTGCACAATATCGCCGTTTTTTCGAAGGACGATGCGCTTATTTTCGATATCCCAATCCGCGGCCGGCGTAATCGCTGAACAGGGGGCCGATTGCGTAAAGTTCTTGGCCCGGTCCCACGGCCCGCCTGTTTGTTTGGCAAGAGCCTGCAGGTCCCGCCGGGTCATGTCGATCCCCACACCGTAACCGAATATGCCGTCCGGCCCCATGGCTACGATCAGTTCCACCTCGTAATGGAGGTTTTCCGTATTGGGGGGGTAGAGAATTTCCGTATCGCTCTGAACGATGGTGGTAGCATCTTTGGTAAAAAATGTGGGTTCCGAGCGCGCAACGTCGCCGCCCATTTCCCGCACATGTTCGGCGTAATTCCGGCCCACACAGTAAATACGGCGAACTGGGAAGGCCTCCATCTTCCCAACAACATTTAGTAAAATCTGGGGAGAAGCATCAAATGTCAAAGTCATCGCGCAAACAATAGATCAAATCCCGCTTTGCGCAACCGGGATTCCGGTTCTTAATTTATGGAAACATAAAAACTGTTTCCATATTCATCATGTATAGTCGTTTCGGCGGCGGAATCGGAATCGAAACTCAGAGAAGTGCCAGTCAAGGCCTGGCAAGATCGCTCCTCTATGCGGCAGAAATCGACCCGCAATTTATATTGTTGAAAGTCTGTCTCTTCGAGTTTGAGTTCAATTTTTACCTTCGTTGCCTCTGAATGCATTTCAAATGAGTCTGAAAAGCCATCAATGAGAGGGACACCGATTCCGCCCGTATGTACCCCGCCTTCCTCGAACCATATAGTAGCTGCGAACTGGTGTGATGACGTGGGCATTTTTTGAGGAGAATAAAATTGCATGATCCCCCAAATTAGCGGGGTTGCAAACACGGCGCCCAATAGTCCCCAAATCAGTTTTACCTTTAATGGCGTTTGTCGAATATCGCTTGCCGAATTCAAATCCATATAACGATCAATTAGGCCCCGCACGATCTGGCTAATCGTTCGGCCTTCACGTTCGGCTATTGTGTTGAGCCGTTCTTTATCCTCATGAGACAGGCGTATTTCAATCTTTTCAGTTTTCTTCATCATGTCCTCCACATGTATAAGAATTGCGAGAGGCGATTTGAATTTGCAAGGAAAACCGTGTCGTACGGCCTGTCATACGTGTCATGACAAAGCTGGAATTACTTGAACAACACCCAATAGCCGCGAGACGCAAACATGGACATAAATTTCGGTTCAACCGGCAAGACCGTTTTAAACCCCGTCTGGCGGCACATTCTATAAAGAGATTTAGGTGTGTGCCAAAAGGATGTCTCGTTATTCCATGAAGCGGTCGGCATATGATTGCCCGGTTCTTCCCATAAGGCGCCCCAATAGCCGTCCTGTTTATACGCGTTCAGCCGGGGCTTGCCTTTGGGTGTGACGGTGTGG
This sequence comes from Hellea sp., assembly GCA_020628425.1. GTDB lineage: Bacteria > Pseudomonadota > Alphaproteobacteria > Caulobacterales > Maricaulaceae > JACOMS01. The sequence goes on from JAHDEZ010000047.1 coordinate 2,371, forward strand.
GGTTCATAAATTTGGGTTTCCAGAACCGTAACACTGCCTTTGGGGATACGCGAAAACATATCCAGCTGGTCCTCCAGGGTCATATGATAGAGCAGGCCCAGATGGGAAATGACGTCATAACCCGAGAGGTCGGTTTCGCGCACGTCTTGTTGAATAAAGGGCACCAGCGTTTCGCCCTGGTCCAGATTACGCACCGTACGGGCGTCCACTCCCGTCACATCAAAGCCTTTTTCCTAATAACGGACGGATAGGTTCATGGCACCACAGCCCAAATCAACAACCCGCTTGTGGCGGGATGGATCCAGGAAGGTGTCCATGATCCAATCCAGAATTAAAACCCTTATGGGCATGGCCGGAGGCAAAGTGTCATATTTTTCGAAAGTGACAGGATGAACAATCATGGCGCCTCATAAACGGCAGAGCCCATATTGTCATGAAAAAACCCGCGAATAGATCGCGGGCCAGTTAGTGGGATCAACAGTGAATAGTTGATTAGCTTTTCGGGGCTTGACCCGTTTTTTTGTCGATACAGGCCTGCAGGTCTGTCGCGCCGTATTTTTGACATTTGGCCAGTGCCTCATCAAAAGTCAGGACTTTCATCTCCTGAGTTTTAGCAGTGGCGTCCTGAGCCATAGTGCTGGCTTGCGGCGTTGGTGTATAAGTGTTGATTTCCGTGCGGGCCGGCAGGACCACTGTGGTCACGCCTGATTGAGTTTGGGTGCTATAGGCTGATGTGTGGTCTTTGTTTTTACAGTCTTTTTTGTCGCCAGCAAAAGCTGAGCCGCTCATAAAACCCGCCATCAACACAGAGGCGCCGATGAGTTTTGCTGATTTGGTGAATGTCATGCTTGTCTCCATAAAGTGATGGGACAGACATGTCATGGAATATGACTTGGATTCAAGTGGTAAAACGACATATGTCGTATTTGTAATAAATTGGTAACGACATGTGTCGTAAATAGGGTGAATAAAAAAGCCTGCAAAGAGCAGGCTTTCATAATTACTGATCCAGGAAACTGCGCAGTTTCCGCGACCGGCTCGGATGTTTGAGCTTTCGGAGCGCTTTAGCCTCAATCTGGCGGATACGTTCCCGCGTAACCGAGAACTGTTGACCAACTTCTTCGAGTGTATGGTCCGTATTCATTCCAATCCCGAACCGCATACGCAGAACGCGTTCTTCGCGCGGGGTGAGAGAGGCTAGAACCCGCGTTGTGGTTTCGCGCAGATTAGACTGAATGGCCGCATCGATTGGCAGGATAGCATTGCTGTCCTCGATAAAGTCGCCGAGCTGACTGTCTTCTTCGTCCCCGATAGGCGTTTCCAGAGAGATAGGCTCTTTGGCGATTTTCATGACCTTTCGAACTTTCTCGAGCGGCATATTCAGTTTGGCGGCCAGTTCTTCCGGCGTCGGTTCACGGCCAATTTCATGTAAAATTTGGCGGGACGTCCGAACGATCTTGTTGATGGTCTCGATCATATGGACCGGAATACGGATGGTGCGCGCCTGGTCCGCAATGGAGCGGGTAATGGCCTGACGGATCCACCAGGTGGCATAGGTCGAAAACTTATAACCGCGGCGGTATTCGAACTTATCAACCGCTTTCATCAGGCCGATATTGCCTTCCTGAATGAGGTCAAGGAATTGTAGACCACGGTTCGTATATTTCTTGGCGATAGAAATGACGAGACGCAGATTAGCCTCGACCATTTCCTTTTTGGCCTGACGGGCCTCGCGTTCACCTTTTTGTACAGTTTGTACGATGCGGCGGAACTCATCGACCGGTACACCGGTTTCCTGAGCCAGCTCACCGATTTCAGCGCGAATTCGTTCGATAGACTTAGTTTCACGTTTGATAAACCGATCCCAGGCATCAGACTTACCGCCCATTTCTTCCAGCCATTTCGGATTCAATTCTGATCCCAGATAGGCTTCGAGGAATTCGTGACGCGGGACACCATTACCATCGGCCAGGCGCATGAGACGTCCTTCGAGCGAGATAAACCGCTTATTAATGGCATAGAGCTGCTCAATCAGCGCATCAATACGGGCATTATTGAGCTGCAGAGATTTAATCTCGTGAATGATCCGGTTTTGTATTTCTTCATATTCGTCATGTTGAGGTTTGCGCATTTTGCGGCCTGATAGGCGTGCGCGGATGAGCATGTCTTGAAGTTTACGAAAGCGGGCAAAATCAGCGCCAATAGCGTCCAGCGTATGCATGACATCTTCGCGGAGCGCAGCCTCCATGGCGGCCATGGAGAGATTTGTCTTATCTTCTTCTTCCTCTTCATCATCGTCGAGAGGTTTTTCGCCTTCTTTATAGTTGCGTTCGATCTTAATCGTACGGTCATTGAAAGAGCGGGCTTTTTTAATGTCTTCTTCAGTGGCCTCAATCTCACCTTTTTCGATTTTTTCACGACGGACAGCTTCGCCGGAGCGATCCACTTGAACATTACCGATGGAGCGGTTGTAAGTGGTGTCGAGGTCGATAATATCGCGCAGCAGAATGCGGCCCTCGGCCAGTTCTTCGCGCCAGACCATAATCGCTTCAAAGGTCAGAGCACTTTCACACAGGCCTTTGATCATCGTATAGCGACCGGCTTCAATCCGTTTCGCAATAGATATTTCGCCTTCGCGGGACAGCAGTTCAACCGTACCCATTTCGCGCAGATACATGCGAACCGGATCATCTGTCCGGTCATGGCTCTCTTTGGAATTGCCGCCTTTGACTGTCGTTGTTTTCGCCCGGGCCAGCGTTTTTGACCCAATGGTTTCTTCTTCTTTGTCGTCAATGACCGAAATCCCCATATCGGAGAGTTGCGCCAGAGTAACTTCGATATCGTCAGGGGTTATACCGTTCAGATCGATATGCATGTTCAACTCGGTCGTGGATAAAAGGCCGCTTTGCTTGGCCTTGGCCAGCATGAGCTTTACGTCCTTGTTTTCCAAATCGAGGCGGTTTGTGCCGGGTGCGGCCTGAGCGGCCTCAGATGTTTTCTCATCTGTCGTATTGGCGGTTTCTGCCATGTAGTATCACTCCAGAAAAAGGCGGTCATATCGACCGAGCCTTAAAAATGCGTATATGCCGGCTCGCGGAGGCTAATCCACGGCCGGTGAATTCTCTATTGACGTTGACGTTGCGAGGCGCGCATCAGCTTTTTCAAGCGCTCAGCATTGTCCTCGCGGATCGACTCCGCCATACGGGACCGGGTGTCTTCTAGCGCTTCGTCTTCCTGGCTCATACCCAACAGGGCTTCGGCTTCTGCATTCCAGAGTGCCAATCTCTCGTCCAGGGTCGCGTCAGAGCCTCCCATCGCAGCCATAATAAGGCGCCGATCTTTTTTCAGAGACTTTAAAGTCGTTCCCAATCCTTCGGCCTCTATATGGCTATAAAGTTCTGACTTTTCAACCGTATTTGTACGTTGCCAGTAAGACAAAATGGCCGTCAGCAGGTTCGAGAGCTTTGGATCGGAGAAATTAACAGCAAAGAGGCTGTCATCGAGCCGGGAAAGCAGGTTGGGCCACTCCAGTATGGCGCCTATTATACGGCGTTCCCGGGCCGAGATCATGGCATTGGCATTCATGGCGCTCTTTTGCTGAGCGGGCACGAAGCTTTTCTTGGGTCGGTAATTGCCGCTTTGGCGTTTTTGATAACCGTAAGCTGCATTGAAGCGTTCAATCAGAGTGGTTTTGTAGAGATCCCTCACCGTATCATGTTTGATTTCGCGAAGGGCGCCATAAATTCTGTCTTTCAGTCCCGCTTTATCTTCCGGGGTCGAAAGGGGCGCTGCATTGATCTCTCTTTGCCAAAGCATATCGACCAAGGGTACGGCCTGTTCCAGCACACGTTCCATAGCCTGACGACCCTCCGCCCGCAGCAGGTCATCTGGATCCTGACCTTCGGGGAGCATAGCAAATCTCAAAGACTGCCCCGGAGTAATGAGCGGGAGAGCCCTTTCAACTGAACGGAAGGCAGCCCTCAGACCGGCCTTATCTCCGTCAAAACAGAGGATGGGTTCCGGCCCCGCGCGCCATAAAAGTCCCAATTGGTCCTCGGTTAGCGCCGTTCCCAAGGGGGCTACAGCGTGTTCGAAACCGTATTTGGCCAGAGCGATGACATCCATATAGCCCTCGGCGACGATCATGCCCCGTGCCCCGTTTTGAGGATTAGCGAGAGCTTTACGGGCTTCCGGGTAGCGGTAAAGTACGCGGCCTTTGTGAAAGATATTGGTTTCAGGTGAATTGAGATACTTCGCCTTGGCACCTTTTTCCATAGCACGACCGCCAAAGGCCACCAGGCGACCACGGGGGTCATGAATGGGGAACATAATCCGGTTGCGAAAGCGGTCCCAGGGTTGGCGAGATCTGTCATCCGGCTCAATCAAAAGACCTGCTTCAATCAGAACCTTCTGCTCGGCGCCTTGCTGGACCAGCTCATCTTTGAGAGCGCTGAAACTATCGGGTGCAAAGCCGATACCAAAGCGCTGTGCGTCTTCGCCCGTCAGACCTCTGGATTTCAGATAGTCACGGGCGTCAGCACCAACATCCCGTCTCAGGCATTTCATGAAAAATGTCTGCGCGGCGTCCATCCAATTGACGGCGACCTTGTTACGGGCCGCGCGTTTTTCTGCTTCTGGATCGGCTTTGGGTAATTCCAGACCCGCTTCGGAGGCCAGCTTCTCTACGGCTTCGGGAAATGACAGGCCTTCCACCTCCATGAGGAAAGAGACGACATCTCCGTGTTTTCCGGACGAAAAGCAGTGATAAAACCCCTTGTCATCATTGACAAAAAAACTGGGCGTTTTTTCATTGGTGAAAGGGGAAAGGCCGGCAAATTCCCGGCCCTGACGCTTCAGTTTGACATGCCGACCTATCACATCCGAGGGCCGGATGCGGGCTTTCAGCTCATCCATGAAGTGCTCACCAAACCGCATGCGCGTAATGTAGGATGTTTAAGTCATAATAGCGAGTCTGGAAGAACAAGTCTTCAACAGTTAATTGCGGTTCGGGGTCGGACGCAGTAAGAACAAAGATGATTCAGAGCAGGGAACACGGTCATGAATAACATGAAAGATATGACAGTCGAGGGTATTAGCCTTTTAGGTTCGATCTTCTTGTTTATTATTGGTGTTCTTTTTCTCATCCTTTTAATCCTGTTCATTATCGATGTAACGCAGACCAAAGACGCTATTCGGCGTAATTATCCGGTCATTGGTCGGTTTCGAAAACTATTTTCCACTTTAGGTGAGTTCTTCCGGCAATATTTCTTTGCCATGGACCGGGAAGAAATGCCCTTTAACCGGGCTGAGCGTGACTGGATTGCGGAGGTTGGCGAACACGGATCCGGAACCGTTCCATTTGGGTCAACGCGTCATCTGTCGCCGGGTGCGGCTATTTTTGCCAATGGCATGTTTCCCAAACAAGAAGGTGAGCATATTCCCAAGAAAGCCTTTATCATCGGCGAAGGCGCGCAACACCCTTATGAGCCGAATAGCTTTTTTAATATCTCGGCCATGAGCTACGGCTCATTATCCAGACCCGCCGTTCAGGCTTTATCGCATGGTGCGCAGCTCGCGGGGTGCTGGCTGAATACGGGCGAGGGAGGCGTTTCGCCCTATCACCTTGAGGGTGATTGTGATCTGGTTTTTCAAATAGGCACCGGCAAGTTTGGAGTTCGAAATGAAGATATGACGCTGGATGAAGCGCGTTTGAAAGAACTCTGCGAGCACCCGCAAATCAAAATGATCGAGATTAAACTCAGCCAGGGCGCCAAGCCGGGTAAAGGCGGCATACTTCCTGCCAGTAAAGTCACCGAAGAAATTGCGCAGATCCGAGGCATCAAAGTCGGGGAAGCCGCTATTTCTCCTAACCGCCATGTAGAAGTGTCAAATCATGAAGAGCTACTCGATCTGATAGAGCGCATAAGACGTGTATCGGGGCGTCCGACGGGTATAAAGCTCGTCATCGGTAACCTGGCTATGTTCGAAGATTTTCTGACAGCGATTAAAATGCGCGGCCTTGCTTCGGCACCTGATTTTATAACTCTGGATGGCGGCGATGGCGGAACCGGAGCTGCGCCCATGCCGCTCATCGATAATATGGGGCTGACCATCCGTGAAAGCCTACCGGCCGTTGATGATCTGCTTCGGGAAACGGGGCTAAGAGATCGGATAGCATTGATCGCCACAGGCAAGTTGGTGACGCCGGCCGAAGTAACCTGGGCATTTTGTGCCGGTGCGGATTTCGTCAACTCCGCCAGAGGTTTTATGTTTGCGCTAGGATGTATACAGGCGCTGAAATGCAATAAGAATACCTGTCCGACGGGCATTACCACTCATGACAGACGGTTGCAAAAAGGTCTGAACCCAGAGGATAAATCGGTTCGGGTCAGCAATTACTGCAAGTCTATGAGGCATGATGTGGAAATGATGGCTCATAGCTGTGGTGTGGACCATCCAAGAGACCTGACCCGGGATCATGTTTTGATCGTGCAGCCCAATGGGCGTTCTGTTCCGTTTTCACAAATATGGGATAAAAAAGCCAGCGTATAGTCTGACGTTTTAAACGCCACAAAAATTATAGTTAACAACCTGTTTGCATTTAGCCTCTAGAACAGCCGTTTAAGCTCATATGTCAGAGGCGCTCGTGCGTTTAATTGATAAAATTTTTAGAATACAGCGTTTTGATCGTTCCAGCGATATTGTGCGCATGAAAGCCATTATTGTCGCGGGCATCGCTTATCTATTGGTTATGCTGGGAAGTATTGCGGTCTATTTGAAAGCATTTGACAGCTGGAACCATTACGGCACACTCATAGCTGTCTCGACGGTTTTGACGTGTCTCCTCGTCCTGAGTTTTCGCTATCACCACAAATATCAAATCGGTGCTATTGGTCTTTCAATGATCATCTCAGCCGTGGTTTTTGCCGGCGCATATTTAGGAAGTTCAGGTCTTAACAGTGCGCTTTTACCGCTATTACCGCTAATTATTGTGGTATCAGGTTTTATCAGCGGCTGGAAGTCAGCTCTATTCGCAACTTGCCTGACGCTCAGCGTTGTCGGGGCGTTGTTTTGGCAAACCGCAACCACGAGCGGGGCCGGAACGCTTTTAGCGGGTCTTGGCGACATCGTTATCTTTAACAAACTATTGCAGCTTATTCTGGCTTGTCTGATGGCATGCTTAATATCTGTGAGTTTGAGTCTGTCCATGCATCGTTTGTTTGAGCGGGACTCAAAAAACGTTGACAAAATCCAGCAAGTTGAGCGTCAAAGAACGGCTTTTTTATCCTCCCTCAGTCACGAAATCAGGACCCCTTTGAACGGGATCGTGGGAATGAGCAAACTTCTGGCTAAGACCGATTTAGACAGTCGGCAGCGTCAATATGCGGAGATTGTCACGAAATGCAGTGATGACCTCATGGAAGTTATGGCAACGGTTATGGAGTTCTCGCAGGTCAATAATCAACGTATCGCTCTGAAGTCTGAACGCTTTGATATTCATAAACTCGCCCATGATTTAGTTCAAAGACATGCTGCTCGCCTCGATCACAAATCCGATGTGATAATTGGCCTGCATATTGCGCCGCAAGTCCCGCAATTCCTTGTCGCAGACTCCAAACGTATTGAGATTGTCGTGAATCATTTGCTGCGAAATGCTATCCATTTTACGCCCTCAGGTTCGGTGAACCTTTTGCTTGATGGCGTTATGGAAGACAGCGGAGTGTTCCGGCTGAGTGTATATATACGCGATACGGGCGTCGGCATTCGTCAGGAAGATTTAAGAGAGATCTACCGACCATTTCATCAATTAGATAACCGCCTTACCCGTGAACATGAGGGGACAGGGTTGGGCCTTTCATTGTGCAAGGAAATCATTGAATTTATGAATGGCCGTATTGATGTGGTCAGCGAGTTTGGCGTGGGTTCTACATTTTTCTTTGAAATTGTGGTTCCGGTCAAAGACCGCCGCAAAAACAATCCAGATGACGTGGCCGAGCAGATCGCCAGAGCCGACGATCTGAGTAATGTAGCTGTGTTTAGAAAAGCGGGTTGATAGCGCCTAGAGACCAGGCAGTTTAGGTGAACCCGGTCGACGTGTAATCGTGATCTGTCCGCCACCTGTTGCCGCTTCGATCTGCTTCAAACGCGCCGCCTCGGCTTCAGGGTCAAGAGCAACATTGGCACCGCGCAGCACACGATCGGAGAAACTTTCTGTTTTTCTCTCGACACTGTTTTGTCCGTCTATTTCAACGCGAATTTCCTGATTGGAGCGCGGCACGCCGGCCTTCACCAATAGATATTGTTCGCCATTGGAAGGCTCGGCAGAGTCAATGTTACCCACCAAGGCTTCTCGGGCTGCCTGTTGGGTATAGTTATTTTCATAGGACGATTCACCGACTTGAGGCGGACGCAGATTATATTCCGGCGGTACAACCAGTGGTGCTTTAGTCACAATATTAAACTCGTTCGGTGCTGACTGCTTCAGGCCCAGAGCTTTGGTTGCAGACGAGCATCCCGATAAAATAACGCCCCCGGCCAAAACACCGGAAAGAACGATGGCATTGCGAATTTTCATCTTGCGACTCCTGTCATTTCGGCGCCTGTTTAACCAAAAAACATGGGCGCGCCAAGTGACTTATCTGTCATTCTTTGGATTTTCTTCTGAAACCAATATAGAGGACGTCTTTACAGGTTTTGACCAATATTTAAGCATATTATCGGGCTTTGGGCGTCTTTGCTCAATTATTCATCGCCTTGCATCTTTTGGTCGCGTTGCTCTGCCAACCATTGACAAGACATCTCTTTGTCATATTAACTTTTGGTATTGTTGCGAAGTGAATCAGCAAAATACAGAGTTAAAATACAGAGTTATAGAGAAGGGGATCTCATGAAGACATCCAATTTTTGGGGTGGGCGCTCTGCGCGTTCTATCAAAGCCCTATGCATGGGCACGACAGCCTTTCTGGCTATTGGCACATTTAACCAGGTCGAAGCACAAGACGCCGGAGACGACGAAATCGTCGTAACCGGATCGCGGATCCCGCAGGATCCGAATTTGACCGCATCTGTACCGGTACAATCCATTGACGAAGACACGATCAGATTGTCCGGTGAAGTTAATCTGGCCGACATCGTCAATGATATTCCAGCTCTGGTGTCCTCACTGACGGCAGAGAACTCAGTGACCGGAGCCAATGCCTTAAACTTACGCGGACTTGACGCTGAACGAACATTGACCCTCGTAAACGGTCGTCGGCATGTTGCGGGTTTCCGTGGCTCTGCTTCCGTTGACACGGGGTCTATTCCGAGAGCGCTGGTTAAAAACGTAGAAGTGTCAACCGGTGGTGCCTCGGCCGTTTACGGTGCCGATGCTGTGACAGGTGTTGTCAACTTTATCCTCAAGGACGATTTCGAAGGACTCGAAGTTAATGCCAGCACGGGTATCTCAACCCAAGGCGATGCCGAGAATTATTCCATTGACGCGACATGGGGCAAGAATTTCGATAATGGTCGCGGTAATATTGTGTTGTCAGCATCCTATACGGATGACAGTAACATCACCTATGGTGACCGTGACTGGTCACGCAATAATGGTATCGCCGTTACACAGGCTAACCCGGCATTGCGTATCCAACCCGGAGAGCTGGGCGCTGATACGCCAAATTTCAATAATATTTTCGGCACGTTTGGTGGTCTAATTCTAAGCGGAGATTTCACGGGGCTTACCCTAACAGCTGCTGAACAAGCTTTGGTAGATCGCGCCACTAATGCACCATCTCGAATTGTCCTCGAAGATCCGCGTTTCTGGCTGACATCGCAAGAAGGTTCTGTTGCGCCTGGATTTGGGGGTCGAGGCGTTGCTTATGTAGATCTCAATAATAACGGCGTGCCGGATTGTCAGGAATCTCGCGGTGGACAAACAGGCTTTCTGGCTGGATGTTGGGTTACTGACGCTAACGGAAATGCCCGTGTCTTCCAAGAAGGCCTGATTGCTTCGGGTGGTCTTTGGGGCACTGGTGGTGACGGTGGTCGTCTCAACTTTGATCGTGACACATTATTTCCGGAAACTGACACCTATAATATAAACCTCAACGGTAAGTATGAGCTCTCGCCCAATGTGACGGCTTTCTTCGAAGGTAAATATGTGAATGCAGAGTCGTCGACATTTGGCGAACAGGACACATTCTATGACACCTTATGGATTCAGGCGGATAACCCCTACATTCCGACAGCACTGCAACCAGTTGCCAACCAGGTAGGCTATCTTCTGTTAACACAAGATCCTCTGGACTTTAGTGATAATAATCCGACGGTGAATGAACGTGAAACCATGCGTTTTGTCGGTGGATTGGAATGGCAAACTGACAGTGGGCATAATTTCGAATTCTCCGTAAACCACGGCGAATTTAAAAACACTCAGGACACGTCGACATTACTTCTAGACCGACAGTTTGCGGCGCTTGATGCTGTACGTGACCCAATATCAGGAGAAATCGTTTGTCGCTCGGATCTGGATCCGAATGCCTTCTATGAAATCGACTATTTCTCTGGTGGAAATGGATACGCGAACGGGGATTATTTCTCTAACCGCTATTACTCCTTTACGCCTGGGGACGGTCAGTGTCGACCGGCTAACCCGTTCGGGACTTATTCTGTCAGCGCCGAAGCACAGGACTTCATGACGGCTGATTTGCAGAACCAGCTCAAGCTCAAGCAAACAGTAGTTTCACTTATTTCTTCCGGTGAACTTGGTTTTATGGGTGATATGCTGGACGGCGGAATCGGTTATGCGGCGGGCTTCGAGTATCGCCGCGAAAGCAGTGATAATCAGTTGGACCCACTCACACTGGGTATCTTGCCACAAGGGTCGTCTTTGACACCGGGTGCATTTGTTGGAGATATTGATCCTTGGTTGAACTCCTTCACCAGTATCGATAATGACCGGCAATTTAACACTGGCGGAAGTTATGATGTACGCGAAGTATTCGGTGAGGTGCGTGTCCCAGTTTTTAAAGACCAAACATTCTTTAACGAACTGACTTTGGATGCGGCTGTACGTTATGCAGACTATTCCACATCAGGTGGTGCGACTACATGGAAAGTTGGTGGTACTTGGGCTCCGGTCGAAGATTTGAGTGTTCGCTCAACGCTTTCAAAGGCTGTCAGAGCGGCGAACATCACAGAGCTGTTTGACCCTGAGCTTCCTATTCAGATTGCGGCGACTGCTGACCCTTGTGATCCTGGTAATGTTGGTACTGGACCAGACCCAGCCACAAGACAGGCCAACTGTGTTGCAGGACTTCAAGCTGCAGGCGTCGCATTAAGCGACATATTGGATGGATCCGGAAACTACATCTGGAACAACCCGTTGACGGGTCGTTTTTCCGGTGTTTCCGGGGGTAACCCAAATCTGGAACCGGAAACCGCCGATACATTCACTGTAGGTGCTGTCATTCGGCCAAGGTTTGTTGACGGACTGTCTTTAACTGTTGATTATTGGGATATCAAAATTGAGGACGCGATTTCGGCCGTTGGATCAAATGAGATTTTACGAGGCTGTCACGACTCAACAAGCTTCCCCAATCTGCCGTTTTGCAATCAATTTACACGGCGTGCAGACGGTGGCTTGAATTTCCTAAGAAGTGGCGAGCAAAACTTTGCCAAATTGGAAGCCAAAGGTGTTGATTTCGCAGCTAACTATAGTTTCGATATGGGTGAGAACACATTTGGTGCAAGACTGGTTGGCTCTTATCAAGATCGTCTGGATCGCTTCTTTGATCCAAATGATTTAACGGCCGTCAACCCTGAACTTCAAGAGATTCAATCTCCAGAGTTGTCTGGCAACTTGCTCCTGTCATGGGAGAGAGGTCCCGCTGCATTGGGTTTCCAAACAAGCTATCAAAGTAAGCAAGCTGTTGATGAAATTGAGGATGTTTTGGCGGGTGATTACGGCAACGCCGGTTTCTACGATGAAACCTTCATTTTTGATGTGAACGGCAGCTATGAAATCAGCGAAAGCTTGAGCATTTATGGCGGCGTCAACAATATCGCCGACGAAGAGCCGTTTTCTATTGAGACAGCCTGGCCGGTTGGTCCTCGAGGGCGTTACGTCTTCGCGGGTATCACTTATAGACGTTAGGTTCTTTTAAGAAAAAAATTGGAGCGGAGGCCTTGGCCTCCGTTTTTTTTTGGTCATAGTAGCGGCCATGGATTATCTGGCACAGGCTGAAAAATATGCGCGTGACGGCCAATATGCGGACGCCGTGAAAAGCGCGCAGAAAGCCCTTGAAACAGCGCCCTCTTTTCGCGCCCGGCTCGCTCTTGGTCGCTATCAATATCATACTGGGCAATTTGAAGTAGCCGTACAATCGGTTAGAGAGGCCGAGCGGCATGACCCGCTCATGGCTGAATTCGGACTTGTGCAAAGGGCCATGCAGTCCCGTGATCTGGCCAATGCTCATCAGCTTTCTCTCGCCATGCTGGCGAAGGCACCCGGCCATCCGCGTGCCGTTTTTGCTTTGGCTGAAATTCACGGAGCGCGCGGGGATATCGGTGAACGTATCGCCGTCCTGAAAGAGGGCCTGTCGCATTCACCGGCCAATTTGATTTTGCGGCATATGTTGATTGGCACCCTCGAAGATAATGCGGACATTGAAGAGGCGCTCACGACCTCCCGAAAAATCGTCGAGATACAACCGTCTTTTGACAGTCTCTGGATCCATATGGGGATTTGTCTGCGTTATGGGCTAAACCAAGAAGCTCTGGATGCCGCCGATAGAGCCGAACAATTTTGCGGTGCCGACAAAGCTAAACAAAGCGAAGTCGATCTTATTCGGGGACAGGTTTATAAAATCACTGGGCGGCGCGAAGATAGCATTCGAGCGCTGCGACAATGCATTAATAATAAACCTGAGAATGCCACGGCCTGGTCAGCCTTGGCCGATATGAAAAATTTTTCCTTTTCCAAAGAGGAACAGGGCGCGCTCAGCAAAATTATCAATGCGCCGCAAGGAGATCCTTTACAGAAATCCATGGCCGGATTTGCCTTGGGCAAAGCGCTGGAGCTCGAAGGCGATCTGCCGGGAGCTATGCCCTTCTATGCCAAAGCCAATGGGATGATGCCCGGTATTCGCTTTGACGCGCGGGGGTATAATATGGCCGTCGAAAAAGTGATGGCGGGTTTTGGTCAGCAGGCTTTGAATACTCAAGGGCGAGTGCAAAAGCCGACGCCCATATTCATTGTCGGCATGCCGCGTTCCGGCTCGACCCTGATCGAGCAAATACTGGCAAGCCATTCCCAAATCGAAGGCACAATTGAACTGCCCATCTTACCACGCATCAAGCGGCAGATTCAGACCTATTGTGCCAAGACTTTCAGAACTCATTTTCTGGCTAGCCTCGGGCGATTGAGTGAGGATGAATTGAGAAGTTTCGGCAGAGCATATATCGACAAAACAGACATGTTCCGCGAAGAGGGACGTTCTTTTTTCACCGATAAACTCCCGCCCAATTTCGAAAATACGGGGCTCATCCATAAAATACTCCCTAACGCTATCATTATCGATGCGCGCCGCAACCCGTTGGATTGCGGGCTGAGCATTTATAAACAATTCTTCGCCGCTGGCTCGCACTATGCCTACGACCTCTCTCATATCGGGGCCTATTATAAAGGTTATCTCAAGCTGATGGATCATTGGGACGCGGTGCTGCCAGGCAAGGTCTACCGCGTGCAATATGAAGATATGATCGATGACCCGGAAGCGCAGGTGAGGGGCTTGCTGGACCACATTGGGTTGGACTTCGAAGAGGCCTGTCTGCGGTTTTACGAAAATAAGCGCGCTGTTCGTACGGCCAGTAGTGAACAAGTGCGACAACCCATCAACCGCAAAGGCATTGGTGTCTGGCGTCAAGTAGAGGCGGCGTTGGAGCCATTGAAACAGGCTTTGGGCGCAGAGACCCTCGCCCGGTTTGAGCGTGAGCTTGCCCTATAGTTCTTCGAGCGGAACGTAATCCACATCAAAACCAAAGACCCGCGGCGCGACCACTTTCAGGGCGGCGTCAGAGCGGTAAAACTCGGGGCAGCCGGTGGCAAAGACAGCGACCCTTTGGCCATAACGCAAGCGCTCGGCATTGATAGGCGTTCCAGTTTCATAATCCACAATCGTAATCAGGTCCGGGACTGTAGCGCGGATGCGCTCACCTTGTCGGGCCAATAGATATTCGTTTTTGATATTCACCAAAAGCGGTTCGGCCTGGCCGTTGAAATCCTCAATGGTGGCTTCGCCCACATCAAACCCGCCAATGATTCGTGTGGTCTTGTCGGTCACCTTGCCCATATAGATGAGCTGGCAGTCGCCATAAATGGAGCCGCCAAACAAGGCTTTTAACGGGGCTTCCAGCGTATCGGCCTGACCGCGCTTCTCTCGCAATAATCGCCCCAGTGCGACAGAGAAACTGACCGTGCCGGGAATGACGGTGTCCTTCAGCTGCCGGCCCGTCATGGGATGTTCCGCCGCCGTAATCATGCCGCCTGCGGCCATGGAAAAGGCGCGGATATGGCGTTCATAAGTTTCCGTGGTATCGGTCCGAAAGGTTGAGACATTGCCCGCATAATCGTAAGCCAGAGCCGGTGTCGGCTTCACGCCGCCAATGGGATATGACATCATCTGTGCTTCGGGCAGGGCGCGCCCCATTCCGTCGCCGTCAATGACGGGCACGCCTTTGGCCGCGGCGGCGCAAATGGGAATGACGGAGTTTCCACCGCCAATTTCAAAAGAGGCAACCGCATCGATTTTTCGGCCCACAAATTTTTCAAACGCGTCCAATGTGCGCGCGGCCTCTTCGACGGAGGGTAATAATTCAAGGCTCACGGTCGGCGCGCCGACACTGCCTATGGTCGCAATAAAGGCGTCATCATCCACTTCATTTGGGGGCAGCAATTCCACAGGGCCGAAGCGCTTAATGGCTTCTGCCGTGATGAGTTTAGGCACATAAGGATCGCCACCGCCGCCGGTAGCCAGAAACACAGATCCCAGAGCCAGATCGTCCAAATGTTCCAGACCGATATGAGAAATTGGTTTGCTCATAGGGCCAGGTCTCCGATGACTTTGACCCGGACTTTGGTCGCGCCTTCATCCATATAGGGAATGGCGGTTTCTTCGATATCGACCGCATTGACTGTGGCACGGTCCGCCCCGGCCGAGACCGCGTTTTGGGTGGCCTCTTCGGTGACCATTTTAATGGCGTCTTCGCGGGAGGTGTCCCGATAGGAGAGCATGCGTTCCGACTCGCCGCCCACTTGCGCAATGGCCGCGCCGATGGCGTTGGCCACGCCTGCATTTTCCGGACGGTGAATTTGCGACGCCGCCGTCAGCGCTTCGGTCACCAAAACAGAACCGCCGCCTACAAGGATGACAGGCAGGTCCCGTCCGCCCGGTTTCATCATATCGATGGCCCGGTCGAGCATCGTTCGCATGGTCTGCTGCGCTGTTTTAATTGTGGCTTGGGATAAGTGGTCTGTGCGGGATTTGTCGCCGATCTCGGCGTCTCCGGCGGCAACTATGATATCCGTCGTGGTCAGCGTGTCGCCGCCAAACACCAGACCCTCTTTGACCAGATTATGGCCCACGGATTTGGGGCCTATGGTTCGGCCGTCTTCACTGACGAGACTACCACCACCAAGCCCGATGGCCAATATATCCGGCATGCGAAAATTGGTGCGAATACCCCCCACATCCACGACCACATTAGACTCGCGCGGAAAGCCACCCTGCAGCACACCCACATCTGATGTGGTGCCGCCGATGTCGACAACAATGGCGTCCTCAAGACCCGTCAGCTTATAAGCGCCGCGCAGCGAGTTGGTGGGCCCGGAAGAGAAGGTCAGCGCTGGAAAAGTGCGGACGAATTTGCTGTTCATCAGCGTCCCGTCATTCTGGCTGATATAGGCCGGACAGTTCAGCCCGCGTGCTTTGAGGGCGTCCAGAAAGGCGTCGACGACTTTTTCCGCAAAGGGCAGGAGGGTCGTATTCATAATGGTGGCGTTTTCGCGCTCCATTAAACCTAGCCGCCCAAATGTATGGGACAGGGTGATACGCGCGTCGGGGATGGCGTTGCGAATAGCTTTGGCGACTGTGATCTCGGGCTCCGCATTCATGGGCGCAAAAGCAGAGGCGATGGCGATATTCTTTGTGCCTTTTTTCTGAAGGTCCTTCACCAGTGCATTGACCTCATCCTGGCGCAATTCCGCCAGCGGATAGCCATCATAAAGATAGCCACCGTGGAGTTCATAGACATCCGCGCCGATGGCGCTGACCATATCCGCCGGCCAGTCTATCATGGGCGGCATGCCTTGACCTGAGGGCAGGGCGATGCGGATGGCCGCCATGGGGGAGAGCTCGCGGCGCTCGACGATCGCATTGGTGAATTGTGTGGTACCGATCATCACGGTCTTGATGGCTTTGGGCACGACACCGCCCGAAGACAGGATTTCGTCCAGCGCATTGGATACGCCGGATACCACATCGGCCGATGTCAGAGCTTTGGTTGCGGCTATAATCTTATCCCCATCGAGGATAACCGCATCCGTATGGGTGCCGCCGACATCAATCCCGATACGCATTAGACGAGCTTCCGCCCAAAGATTTTGGCAAATCCAAAATAGAGGATGACACTGAGTAACAGTGCATCCAATGTCCCGATTCCGGTCGCTGTAGGAACAGCTTTTCGTTCCATCATAATGGCGATAATGGCCGCAATCGCCCATGCGCCGATAGCGGTCAGATTGAGGTGATTATTGTCATCCAGCGTCCCGAGATTATAAGCGTCAGAGCGAATAAAAAAGCGGTCAATAATCAACACGCCTGCCATGGGAATAAACAAAATAGAGAGATACCAGAGGAAGGTCTCGAAATAGCTGAGAATATTCATCAGGGCCGCGCCAACGCCGACCGCCCCTAAAACAATGGTCAGAACTTTGGCGTTGAGTTTTGGAAAGGTCGCTTTTGTACTAAGCACGGCACTATAGAGATTAAAGGCGTTGAGAATCCAGGTGCTGGCCACCACTATCAAAAACGCGCCAATCCCCAGATTGACATCAAACATCAGCTTTAACAGTGTCTGTGTCGGGTCCGGATTGTCCTGCAAAGCCATGGCGTCAAATGTTCCGGTCGCCAGTGCGGCCAAACCCGCAACAACCAATACCAGAACTTGGATGACGAAATAGGTCAGGATGGCCGTGTAGACGGCGCCTGATTTCTGGCGGGCAAAGCGTGTGATATCCGGCAGGACAATGGCGCCAACAATCACAAGTCCAACAATAATCGACATGCCCGTACCAATGGACATGGCCCCGTCTCCGGCAGCGGTGGGCGGCGGGCCTTGTGCCATAAATTCGCCAAACGAATTGTCACTGAATGCGGCCTTGGCGAAGAGGAAAGTCACAATGACCATGATGGGCACTAAGGCTGTCGAGAGCTTGTTAATGGCGTTAAAGCCTAGAAAGGTCGTCAAGGTCATGACGAAACTGGCCATAATTGCCAGCAGGAGCTTGGGCGGGTTGATGCCCCAAAGGTCATTTGAGAGTTGCGCGACGGTTTCCGTAAATAGATTTATCTGCACGCCGAACCAGCCAATAAGCGAGACGGCAAAGGCGATATTGATAAAGGCCGCGCCTTTATCGCCAAAAGCCACACGGGCCAAAAGATAAGAACTCATGCGGTTGGACGCGCCGATATAACCGGTCAAAGCACCTATGACGGCCGCGATCAGAGAGCCGCCTAGCACGGCCCAGAGCGCATCGCTGGGGGACATGCCGGCGTAAATCTCTAGCCCCGTAACAAAGGTTACAAGTGAAAACCCAACCATGGCCGAGATGGCGGCGACGCGAGGCCAGGCGACGAGCTGATCATCGCGAATGGGAACCGCTGCAAATTCACTGGCGTCGTCCATGGGGTCCCCTTTTTGCTTTTGGCGTTAAGAGGCTTTTTGCTGTCTTTCCCGCCGCCAGTCCAGAAAAATATCGAGGGCTATAAACATGACGCCTATGGTGATGGCGCTATCGGCAATATTAAACACCCAGGGGAAGAAGGGCAGGAAGTCGCCTACGCTGATAAAGTCGGTCACGGAGCCATGCAAAAAACGGTCAATGGCATTACCGATTGCACCGCCAATAATGAAACCCAGCCCGACCCTTGTCCATTTCTCGGCTGTCTTGGCCAGAACGACCAGCATGACAAGCACCATGACGGCGGCAAAAATTGTCAGAGCCCAGCGTTTTACCGGGGTGTCAGCTTCGAGCATGCCGAAGCTGACGCCTTTATTACAAGTCAGTGCCCAGTCGACGACAGGGCTAAAGTCATGATGGAAACCCATGCGGCCAACATCCGGATTTTGCTCGCAGATGTTAAAGGGCTGATTGAACAGCCCCGTCGCCCATTTCTTGGTCAGTTGGTCGGCGATGACCGTGACACCGGGCAAGGCGAGTGCATAGGCCCAAAATGACTTGTAAATGGCCATTAGCTGAGCGCCGCCGCATCACGCGGTGTG
>JAHDEZ010000048.1 GCA_020628425.1 Hellea sp.
TCAACAGCGCCGGTCAGCGGGTAGCAACCCAGCGTCCGGAAGCGCACCATTTTCTCCATAGGCGTTTCGCCATCGCGCAGCGGCAGACGGTCATCGTCCACCAGGATCAGCACGCCGTCGCGCTCCACCACAGGCCGCTTGGCCGACAGGTAGAGCGACGGAATTTGAATCTGCTCTTTGTAAATATACTGCCAGATATCCAGCTCGGTCCAGTTGGACATAGGGAAGACCCGCATGCTCTGACCTTTGTGAACGCGGGTATTATAGATGTTCCACAGCTCCGGGCGCTGGTTCTTGGCGTCCCAGCGGTGGTTTTCATTCCGGAAAGAGAAGATCCGCTCTTTGGCGCGGGATTTCTCTTCGTCCCGGCGCGCGCCCCCAAAGGCGGCGTCAAAGCGGTGCTTGTCCAGCGCCTGTTTCAGGCCCTGTGTTTTCATGACGTCCGTATGGACCGCGGAGCCATGTGTGAACGGGCCAACGCCGTCGCGCACGCCGTCTTGGTTGATGTGAACGATCAGCTCCATGCCCACCTCTTTGGCGCGGCGATTACGGAACTCAATCATCTCAGAGAACTTCCAGGTCGTGTCCACATGCATGAGCGGAAAAGGCGGACGGGACGGGAAGAAGGCTTTCTCGGCTAGGTGCAACATGACCGAGCTGTCCTTACCGACCGAATAGAGCATGACCGGGTTTTCGCACATGGCGGCCACTTCGCGCATAATGTGGATGCTCTCGGCCTCCAGACGCTGCAAGTGGGTGAGGTTGAGCGAGGCGTTCACATCGGCCTCGGCCTCGAGCCTTTTAAGGGCCGCAATGGCGCTCTCATAAGTTTTCAGGGTCACCTGACCGCCGTCTTTCAGGCGGGTCAGACCCTTGCCGTCATTCAGCACTTTGCGCGAAATCGTCGACAGGCTTTGTCCGCTCGTCTCGGCGAGGGCCTCCGCCCGTGTCACTAATTCCTGAATATCCATAATTTATCCTCATTAACCGAGGCTTATCGGGAGAAGGACGGCTCTGTGTGGGAAAAATCCCTCATTTTGAGCAAGTTTCCCGGTGGGAACCGTCCCACGATAAGCAAATTTGACGCCCGATAGCGGATATTCTTTGGAAAGGGAAGCCCAAATCTGAGGATTTTGTGAGATTTGTGGGAATGGTCCCTTATTCACTCGCCGTCGGGGAACAGTATTTGGTAAAAACTTCTCTGAGGTCTCAACTGTAACGTATCTGAAGGTTTGATCGTGTTCGCTCTGCGGCGTTCACTTCCTTTTTCCGTAATTACAGCAATGTCAGGGTTTTTATAAATGGCTTCATTTATGTCGTCTGAATGAGCCGGGGTTTCATTGTAAATATCCCCATAGAATTCGCCAACATTTATCGCATCGCCATAATTGGCTATAGCACGAGGGATATCATCGAATAACTCTTTCAGTGCTTTTTCCCGATCCTCATCTCCGAATAAGTACAAAGTCCCTTCTCGCGATGGATCATATGACAGCATATTCAGTCCCGATCGCCCAAAATGAGCTTGAGAGGTTTTGTTCTCGTGCAAGACGTCATTGAAAACCTGTCGTGCTCTGTAATTATTGGCGAAATGTATCATCCAATAGCGCCAGCCTTGGGGGTTATTGATTGAAAAGGGGCTGGTATATTGTCCTAACTGCTTGAAACCCTCGAATACGTTTTTCTCGGCTACCCCTAACCATTCCTGATTTTTTGAGATGTGATCCAAATCATTCAGTTGTTCAATCGAAACGCCATATTGCATCAGGCTTGCTTCGAGTTTTGGACGATTATTTTTCTCCAAAAAACTGATAAAGGATTGAATAGGGAAGGTGAAAAATATTTCGGCTGATGTGTACGTAGTAAGGATATCAGAAATAATACTAGGAGGTACTTGGCTATGTCCGCAGGGGTCCAAATTAAATAACGCAGAGCTTTTGTGACCGTTATCTGCCAGCTGTTGTTTTATCTCAGGGTAAAGTTCTTCGAAAAGTTTGTTGTAATACAAAACGCTAACGTTCAAATTTTCCAATTCTTCGTTTGCTGCAGCAAGTACTGGAGCGACATTTATTTTAAGCATATTCAACGCATCTGCGTCAGCGTCATTCAAGATCATGAGTATGTCGATTTCTAGCTTCGTCATCCCCTCAGCCGCACGCGCTATATTAATTTGCTTAAGCGTTTCATGAATCGTCTGAAGTATTAATATCGGCGATCCGACGGTACCGCATTGGTAGCGCCCGCCTCCTGCAAACCCTTCGACTATTGCAAGCCGGAACCTACTCATAAAAGGAAGTTTGCAACGAACCCACAAATATTTTTCAATATATTCGCTTAAAACTTTATGCTTGCGTTTGGAGTGCTCTTTTAAAATCGCTCCTTCTGCCCAAGTATAGGGGGACTCTGACATCTAATCTCCACAGGATTATAGGAATTACATAATAGCGTGTTCTAGCTCCGGCATCGCGTCCCAGGTCTGGCCTTTATATTCACGGCCATTAGCTTTCTTGGAGCGCTTCTTGTTATCTGCGCCCCAAGTGCCCCATTGCTTAAAGAAAAACGCTGTGCCGTATGTGTCGCAATCGGCGTAAATTTCATCAATCCATTCTTCTTTGATGGGGCGGGCGGCATGTCCACTCTCACCGCCAACGATAGCCCAATGAATATCTGTCAGGTCGACGTCACCAACGGAACCAATCAGAGGTTCGAATGAAATAAACCGAATGGCCGCAGGAACCTGACGTAATTCATCAATACGATGTACAACAGCGGCGTCTTCGACACTAGTACCAAGCCAAACATTGGGGAGGACATCTGGAATACGTCGCGACAGTATATCGGCCATCCGATCAGGACGCTTTGTCAAAATCTGATAGCTGTGCCGAGGTGTCTCGCGCATGACGTTCCAGACCTTGACGACGAAATCTTCGGTCACTTTATCATGGAACATGTCGCTCATAGAATTGACAAAAACCTTTCGGGGTTTGCGCCAACGTTTTGGAATTTCCAGAGACGCTTCATCTTCGCGTATTGTATTGTTCCAAACGGTACGTTTGCCGCTTTTTCGGGTCAGGCCTTTATACTTTTCAACGCCCATAGCTTCGAGACGTCGGGCCATATTCATGGCATAACAATTGGTGCAACCCGCCGACATAACCTTACAACCGGCAACAGGATTCCAAGTGGCATCGGTCCATTCAATCTGGGTCTCGGCCATCTTTACTCTCCCCTTTGGTTTTAGGGTATGTGCCAAAATTCGCTCCAATTGTCCATCATTCACTTCTCAAACGGATAGTGGAACAAAGTAAGAACAAAGTCAAATTTGGTTACTCCAAAATTTTTCCAGTTTTTGCCAGATGTGTCCAAAGTGCTTCAAAGGCAGGGCTTATGACATCTCCGCTTGGATCTTTTTCGTAAACTTTGTTGTCCACGACCAAATGGTCTTCACACCAGAAAAGTCGGGTTTTGTTTAACTGGCTGAGTTCGTATATGGCTTTTCCAAGTTTACCAATTTCCGAAAATGGTGTGTTGATCTCCAGATCAACAAGTTGCGGTGGCTCGCTAACGATTTCAATCTTGGATCTGTCTCGATTATTATTGAAACGAAAGTTAAAACGGCATCTATCAGCTTTTTTGCTGGCTCGGACTCCAAATCTAAAATACCATGCATGATTATCGGCTGGCAATTCGGAGCCTCTAACAAATCTGAAGCGCGTTGTTTTATGCAACTTGAGTTTTGTTAGGTCTGTTCCTAATTTTTCCAAGTCGCTTCTCGACAGTAAAATTTCCAGATGTCCCATAGAACGGCCATTAGAAACGATGAAGACTAGATTGAGCGTATATGGCTCCTCGTAAAGATGCCTCGTAATTTGTATGAATTTTTTCATGATAGGGCTGGCATTTCAGCCAGCAAGATGTTGTTTTGAATGGTTTAACTTAACTCAAGATATATTCCAAAGCTACAGTCAATTTAACTTGCACCAAACCCCCGCGCATAACGCACCTCACCCCTCGGTACGTCTCCGCCAAAACTCAGCCATTGCACAAATTCATCCCCCACATTCCGCTCACCCCAAACTGGGTTTGGGGTCCAGTTTTACTGACAGTTGCAATTCGGACTCGGTTGGAGGTGCAGGGCCAGAAGAACATCTGGATCCCAGCCTTCGCTGGGATGAGCGGAAAAATATAGGTACTTACCTGGCAAGCCTTGCAAAAGACAAGTCCCGCAAATTCCTTTTCGGAATAGGCCAGGCTGGTAAAAGTGAGATATCCAGCCAGTTGGGGTTTTCTTCCTCAATCATTCTGATCTTCCACGCCCGTTGCCAGGCCTTAATTTGACGTTCGCGTTTGAAGGCTTCATCACGCGAAGGATGCCCTTCAAACCATACGAGGTGGACACAATTATATTTGGCCGAAAAGCCTTTGAAGATTTTCTGTTTATGCTGTTCGACCCGGTTACCCAGGTTGTCCGTGTGTCCAATATATAATGTGCCCATCCGTTTGTTGGTCATGATATATGTGTAGAACATTAAGTGAACATATATTGGTGATGTTAAAAGATCAATTCCCTAATCCCCTACATACCGCTCACCCCAAATTTAGTTTGGGGTCCAGTTTTACGGGTGGTTACAATTCGGACCCGGACGGGAGTGTGGGGCCAGAAGAACATCTGGATCCCAGCCGGAGTTTACCCTCAACTTGATTGGGGGCTGGGATGAGCGGCGGGTGTGGTAGGATTTAAACCCCCGCGCATAGCGCACCTCACCCGTGGGCACGTCTCCGCCTCCTTCGTCAGGCTCAGGATGAGGGAGTCTCAGCCATTGCACATCTCTTTTTGATTTGCCGCATCCGCGGCGGGCGCTCGGCACATCTCCATAGGTGATGCCGCCGCTCCTAAACCCAAACCTTCCATAATAATCCGGATTGCCAACCAGCACACAGCCATTTGCGCCTATCGCCTTTAACCGGGACAGGCCGGCCTCGATGAGGGCGCTGCCGATGCTCTTGCCCTTTTTCCCCTTTTGCCAGTCCGGGGCGACAGAGACCGGGCCAATCACAAACATCTGTCATCCCGGATTGGCGCAGCCAATGTCCGGGACCTCTCACCTTGCGGTTATCAGAATTAGTATGCCCAAGCCTAACTCGCTACGCTCGTGTCGTTTGTGCAGCAGGCATTGATAATATGCGGCTCCGTCCCGTCGGAAAACGGCCCCTTTTTATTTTGGGGCGCAAACGCCGCCTCGGTGAGGGCGAAGATAGTCTCATTATCGGCGGGCATTTCGTCGCGTATGATCATTTATGTCCTTGGCGGATTACCGCTCAAACGTAAACGACACGGTCGCTGTCACCAGGGGGGTAATGCTGTCCAGACTTGCCAGAGTGCGCAGCTGTTCGATGGCCTCAGTCATGCCAAAATCTGCGGCTTCTAATATCAGTGGCGCCTTGTTGTTGACGACAACTTTATCTGCCCCGAGCCGGGTGGCAAGAACATAGAAATCCTTCTGAACGGAAACACCGCGCACAGCTATAGTCATATCGAGCAAGAGTGTGTGACTTTCACCGATGGCAAGGCTTTCAAGCGGCGCCATATCGATCTTGGCGGTGATTTTGGCCTGCGGGAAGGCATGGGTTTTAAACAATAGCTCCCTGAGGCGCTCGTCTCTGATTTCATTATTGGTATCAACACTGCTGAGATCGACCAGGATTTCGGCATCGCCTTTATGGCTTACAGTGCCGCTGACTTGCCGAAACGTATTGATCTCCGCAAACTCGCCATTTTTGATGGTGATATAGGTCATGCCGGATTCGTCTGCGACCATTTTCCAATCGGAGGTGTTCTGGGTTTGCGTGGTGACCTGACTTGTTTCGCTCTTGGGCTGTTTCTGTTGATCTGCGCCGGGTGAACAGGCCCCAATCAGGGATGCAGTCGTTAAAGTCAAAGCCATATTGCGTAGAACCGAGTTAAGTGAATTCGATCCCGCCGTCATGGCCGATATGAGGTTATTCATAAGTGCTCCTTTCAAGGATGTAGCGACAGATTAACGACATTTGTCGTATTTGCAAGCGGTGGATTAAGCTTTTGGCTTGGCTTGGCTTGGCTTGGCTCATGAGCGGGCATGCATGTAAAAAATACTTTACATTGCTCAAAATCTCTTATATGTAAAAAATAGTTTACAATTCTTCATAAGTCAATGTGGAGCAAAGGAGAGAGATAATGGGTACGAAAGCCAGTATTACCTATACCGTTTTAATCGTCGTGACTTTGGCGACTTTATATTTTTTGCACCGGGCCTTTGACGGGACTACACTGGTCCTCGACGGTGGAGCAGAATTGGGCAGCCTGTTTATCCGCCTTATCATTTTCATGATTGTGGCGATAATTGCCGTTCAGATTATGCGGGCCATATTGCATCAGTTCATCCCGGGTATTGGTATGCCGGGCGAGGAGGTCGAGGGCGTCGAAGAGGATGAGCGCGACCGACAAATAGAAGCGAGAGGGGACCGTATCGGCTATTATGTCTTGTGCGGGTTATTGACCATTTTGCTGCTTCAGTATTGTATGGCAGAAATTTATCCTAGCGGTTGGTGGAGTCAGTGGACATTGGATAGACCCATAGAGTGGGCCGTTGTTGTTGTCCTGGCTATGTTGGTTTCTGAAATCGTCAAATGGGGCAGTATGGCCATCAGCTACAGGCCCTGGTAATGGGCGGCAAGAAGACACGCATAACCAACCGGATTAAGGATATCCGGCAGTCGAGCAAAACCCTGACCCAATCTGAGCTGGCCCGCAAGGTTGGCGCGACACGGCAGACGATTATCGCCATAGAAGCCCAGAAATATGCACCGTCTCTGGAGCTGGCTTTCCGCATCGCTTATGTGCTGGGTGAGCCCATTGACGAAGTGTTTGTATTTGATCCGAGCGATCTGGATTTGACGGTTTAAATCACCTATATTAATTCTATGTTGAGAAATTTATCTAGCATCGCTTTATCGGTTTTTATTTTTTCTGCCTGTGGGGCTGAAACGACAAATGACGAGGAAAAAAATTACAGTCGACTGAGCTTTCACTTGGTTCACGAAGCTACGCGTGACCACCTTATGATGCAAACAGCGATAGATACAGGGCGCACCCCGCCCGGAACCATACACTTGTCCCATAAAACCGAGGCTCAACAGTTTTTGATTTATGAGGAAACAGAAATAGATCAAGACTGCTTGATTTATGTCCGGTCTGGGATACACCCGCAAAACAGCGCTCCGGTTGTCAATTTCAAATTCGACAATATGTGCAAGGACTTGTTTAGTCAGCTTACTTCGGAAAATATAGGCGCGCAATTTGCCGTGGTTCTAGACGGATTTGTGTTGGCTGCTCCGACTATTAGGGTACCGATTACGGGCGGTGTGGGCTTCATTGAGGGCGGCTTTGAAAATGAGCAAGAGGCCAGAGAACTGGCCAAAGCCTTGAGTTCGAATATCAGGCGGCAAAAAGGTTTGTAAAAACCTATTGCTCGGAAGTAGCGGGCTCTAAGATGGCCACGCCTAATTAGGAAATAGGGCGGAATTTAGCGGGAATTTGGGCCTTTGTACCTAAACCACACCCTCGCGGATCGCCCAGCCGATTTTGGGTCTGATGCCGAGTGTTTCCGGGTCTTGTGTCGCGCCCAGAAAACCGGCCAGCAATTCCATTTGATATTCGTGACCATAGTAATCCCATATCATGGGCGCGCTGTTGAGCTTGGCTGTGACGTCATAGGTCGTCATCCCCTCATATTGGTTCATATCTGTGCGCCCCATAAAGGGATTGCGCCGAAGACTGTTAGCCAAACGTCCTTCGCCGACGACCAGGCCTTCGGCAAATTTTTTGATATCAGCCAGGAGCTCTTCTTCGGATTTCCGGTTTCCATATTTCTTGTTTTTGTCCCGCACATAAATGTCATAATTTTCAATCAAAGCCTCTTTGGTCGGACTGTGTTTTCCAAAATAGGGAAACAGTACATTGATGTGACCGTGAATGCGCGTAGCGCCGCTCCCCGGTGATCTGAGTTTATAAAAATTGCACCAGAAATCCTTGTCCGGCTTGCCAGCACTTGTGGCCACAAATTGATCCAGAAATGGAATGAGATGTTTGGTCCACCAATCCAGATCAAACTGCGTGAGCTGTGCCGCACGGTTGCGCAGGGCCCGCCAGTCATCGACCGATCCTTCGAGGGTCACATATGGAAAGCCGCATGCAGTCATAGTGGCATAGGTGAAATAGTTCTGCATGGCATCCATCAGCGCCACATTCATGGCGGCCTGTTCGACGGGACCGGTGGTACTATATCCGCTGGCGATGATTTTGTGGGTGTCGGCTTTCATATGCCTGGACATTTTTTCTGAGAACTCTGCAAAGGCACCTTCCCAATCATTATTGACATTACCTTTGACGAAATGATCCCGGCGAATAACGATGAGTTTCTTGCCTTCATGGGCGACAAAGTGATCGCGCAGTTCTTCGGCATTGGCGTTCACATGCTGGGCCAGACCCTGCAGGATTTGCAGCCAGATCATGTCAGGCGAAAATGTAATGGGCAAGTGCTCATGATAGGCTGTCGAGACGGCCGTTAAAAACGGGTGAATATCTTGCCAACTACCCATGAGCATAGGTGTGTCCTGCGTCCAGCTCTCCAGAGGGCTCTTGGTGCCAATCATGCCTTCGATGACCTCTTTGACCGGACTGAGATGAACTTTCTTGGTGCCCCGTTTCACATCATCCACTGCAAAGGTGACGGACGGGATGCCGGTATCGTCTTGCGCGTGGGCAATTTCCGTAATGCCGGGAAAGCGGATGATAGCGGCGGACGCGATACCGCCGGCTAATAAGGAACGTCGATCAAGCATATAAAGCCCTTTATAAATCTCCGCCCCACATTAAATATGAGAGTTCTATATATATGTAGAATATAATTGTCAAATGCGTTATGCAGCTATTGCAACACAATCATGGTTTCATGACCGAAGATCAATCATCCATATCATAGGTCAAAGACATGAAAACATCTTCGAGGTCCGGTTGCTCGGTACGCAGGTCGCCTATGGAGAGACCAGCCGCTTTGACCTGGTTTAACATGCCCGAAATGGAGTCTTTTCCGGCGCGGTAGGCTATGGCCAAATCGCCATTATCTTTGAGAGTAATATCCAGATCTTTGAGCTTGGCCGGAATCTCTGCAAGCTCTGTTGTGGGCGTAATGATGAGCGTTTTCTGATCCAGTCGTGAGAGCAGAGTGCTCTTTTCTTCATTGGCGGTAATTTGGCCGTTATGAATGATAGCGATACGGTCACAGAGCGCTTCAGCTTCTTCGAGGTAGTGTGTCGTTAGAATTATGGTCGTGCCGCCCGCATGGAGCTCTTGCACATATTCCCAGAGCTGGCGGCGCAGTTCGATATCCACGCCTGCCGTAGGTTCGTCCAGAATGAGTACGGGGGGATTGTGGACCAGGGCTTTGGCAATGAGCAGGCGGCGCTTCATGCCACCCGAGAGTGCCCGCACATAGGCATCGCGTTTGTCCAGCAGGCCAAGGGCCGCGAGGATCTCCTCTGAGCGTCGTTCCGATTTGGGAACACCGTAATAGCCCGCCTGTAGCTCCAGGGCCTGAAAGGGCGTGAAATAGACGTCCATGGCGATTTCTTGCGGGACAACACCGATAGAGGCACGGGCCTGCCGTGTCGCTGAGACGATGTCGTGGCCGCAAATAGCGGCGCTGCCTTCGGACTTTACCACGAGTCCCGCCAGAATATTGATGAGCGTGGATTTACCGGCACCGTTTGGGCCCAGCAGGCCAAACATTGAGCCCCGCGGTATGGTCAAGTCGACGCCTTTCAGCGCTTCTTTCGCCGCCGCCTTTTTGGTTGCCTTATAGGTCTTTCTCAAACCCTTGATTTCAATGGCAGGATGCATGGAATGCTTACCTTGGTAATTGACGCGGGCGCGTGGCTCGCTTAATTGGATCGGGAATAGTCCATAGAGCGAGTCATCTCAATGTCAAAAGGCCCCAAAGTCGAAATCGTCACGAAAACACGCATTGCCTGTGATGGCGGTGGAGGGGCGCTGGGACACCCCAAAGTCTGGATGGATATGGCACAGGGCACAGAGGTGACCTGCAAATATTGCGACAAAATTTTTCGCTTGGACCCTAAGGCAAAAGTCCACGGGCACTAGGATGACCCGGCCCTGGAATGAATGGGCCGGATCAAGGGGAAACTATTGAAAGCCTACTCCGGACAGTCCTCCATGGATTCAGAGTCCAGATCACAGCTTTCCGGATCTATAACGATTTCACTGTCCATCTCACCATCCATCGTATCCGTGGGATCGATAACCATTTCGTCATCCATACGGTCCTGTCCGGTTTTTTCGTCCACACAGGCCTGTACGTCGATTTCGTAAGCGCAAAGAGACATAGCCTCTTCAAAGCTTAAGAACTCTTGTTCTTGCGTCGTTTCCGGAACATCAGGGACGACCTCTTCTATGGTTTCCTCCATGACGGGCTCTTCTGCTGTCTGAGTTTCCTCGTCTGGCGGGCTGGCCCAGGTCAGGCCGGATATAAGTAGTCCTGTGGTGGCCAGGGTAATAAAAATTGACTGTTTCATTTGCGTGCTCCTTTATTAAGGGCCCCCACGCAGTTACGAATTTAGGTTTGACAAAATGGCGAAAAAAAGGCGGTCGACTCCGTCGCCGCTCAAGTGATATTACACTTCGTTACCTTTGATGTGCGATAAGTGAATTTTACTTAATTTTGTGTAACGCCATGATCACCACGAACGGTACTATTCCATTTGGAAGACGTATTTTTTGATTATTCCAGTGGATGCCACGGGGCGACCATTGACTGTTTTGGGATAATATTTCGTCCGAAGTGCAGCGCGCTCTGCGGCGCGGATAAAGTCTCTGCGATAGCGCGGAGCTCGAGCAGACAGAACTTCAGTCATTTGGACTTCACCTTCATCATCCACATTTAACAACAGGACAATTTCTGCCTCCACGCCACGGCGACTGGCGCGAGATGGATAAGATGGTTTGCGGTCCTTTCGGATCCGGGCGGGCACAATAACTGCTGTATTCGGGCGCTCGGTGACAACGGCAGTGGAGGGCGGAGCTGGACGTCTTATGGGTTCAAAGACGGGGGCACCGCCGGCGAGTTGTGTGCTGTCAATCGACGAATCAAATACATCCGGTTCCGGCGTGAAGTCCTCTTTCACGAGTTCGTTCTCGGGGGTCTCAATGGTTTCCTCAAAAAGCGGTTTGTCCGATTCAAGGCGGGCTCGCAGGTCCAAAACCTCTTGTTCCCGTCCCCCTAACAGGATGGAACTCCATAACTCGTCATAAAGATCCAGAGCTGCCAGTTTCATAGGGCGGCTTTGTTTGGGGTCATAGATGATTTCCTGAAGAGACAGCCAAGCCTCGTCGTCGGATTTCTGAATGACAGCCAGTTGCGCTTTCGCTGCATCGACGCGATCATGTTCCGGATAGTTTCCAACAAAATCCAGAAGACGCGCGCGCCGCAAGGCGGGCAATGGTTCACTCAGAGCGCGCGTGTAAACGGAATATATTTCTTCACCGCTCTCGACGTCTTCTGACTCAATGGGGGCTTCCTTGGGGAGGAAAAACGCGATTAAGGCGATCAACGCAATGCCTATCAGTAAAATAGAAGCAAGTTTCGCCCGTCCCGGTTTTTCCTCCGGTTTATGGGCCGCCTCGTCGTTATCATCCACGGATTGATACATGAGAACACAATAGTCACGCCTTTTTGACGACGCAAGCTTTCGGTGCTCTTGAAAAACATTCAAAGGCAGGTCTAAGACATCTCATGACTTCTGCACCTGTTACCCGTGATTCCCATGTCGTCTTGGTTGATGGCTCGGGCTATATATTCCGTGCCTATTACGCCTTGCCGCCATTAACGCGCAAATCAGATAAGCTGCCTATTGGCGCGGTCGCCGGATTTTCTAACATGCTGTTCAAGCTGTTGCGCGCGCAGAATGATGACAATCGGCCCACACATTTCGCGGTTATATTTGACGCGTCCGGTCATACGTTCAGAAATGATATGTACGACCAGTACAAGGCCAACCGCTCCGCGCCGCCCGAGGATCTTATTCCGCAATTCCCGTTGACCCGTGAAGCCACGATTGCGTTTGGATCGCCGTCCATTGAAATGATGGGCTACGAAGCCGACGATTTGATTGCCACCTATGCGACCCAGGCCGAAGCCAAGGGTGCCAAAGTGACGATTATCTCTTCTGACAAAGATATCATGCAGGTCGTCACGGATCGGGTGCAAATGCGCGATACCATGAAAAACAAAGATATCGGCATCCCGGAAGTGATTGAGAAATTTGGTGTGCCACCGGAAAAAGTTATCGATATCCAGTCGCTGGCAGGGGACAGTGTTGATAATATTCCAGGTGTGCCGGGCATTGGTGTCAAAACGGCGGCGCTTCTGATCAATGAATATGGCGATCTGGATACGCTGCTGGAGCGGGCAGGTGAGATCAAACAAAAGGGCCGTCGGGAGAAATTGCTGGAGCACGCTGATGCGGCGCGCATATCGAGAGACCTCGTCACATTGATGCGGGACGTGCCCGTAGAGATTCCACTGGAAGAGCTGGCCGTGCGTGACCCGGACCTGGACGAGCTGTTTGGCTTTTTGGAAAAGATGGAGTTTCGGACACTTACCAACCGCGTGCGTGAAGCTATAGGTGAGGGGGACACAGACGGTCTTCGCCGTGACGATACAGGCGACAAGTCGCCGGCCCTCGAAGCCATGCCGCCAAATAAACCCTTTGATATGAGCGCCTATGAATGTGTTCAGACTATGGACCGTTTGGAGCATTGGATTAAACGCTCCCATGAGGCCGGCGTGATAGGGGTCGATCTGGAGACGGACAGTCTTGATAGTGCCGAAGCCAATATGGTGGGCGTCTGTTTGGCCGTGGCCGATAATGAAGCCTGTTACATTCCACTGGGTCATACGGGGGGTGGTGACTTGTTAGGCGATGGTGCCCCCGAGCAAATCAATATGAAGACGGCTTTGGACGCGCTCCGACCACTCATGCATGATCCGTCCGTGCTGAAAGTCGGTCAAAATTTTAAGTATGATCTGGGCGTGTTTCAGCGCTATGATATTTTCCCGGCGCCTTATGACGATACCATGCTCATGTCATACGCACTCGAAGGCGGGCTCCATGGTCACGGCATGGATGAACTGTCGGAGATGTATTTCGGACATAAACCTATCTCCTTCAAAGAGCTGGCCGGAACCGGCAAAAACGCTAAGACATTTGATCAGATCCCAATCGAGCAAGCCACACCCTATGCGGCCGAAGACGCCGATGTAACTCTGCGGCTCTGGCGGCATTTCAAACCCAAGCTGGGTCAGAACCAAGTGGCGACCGTTTACGAGACCCTGGAAAGAGGATTGCCCAAAGTCATCGCCCAAATGGAAAATCACGGCATCAAAGTTGACCGGGCTGTGCTGGCGCGATTGTCATCTGACTTTTCCCAGAAAATGGCCCAGCTGGAAGACAAGGCGCAGGAATTGGCCGGTGAGCCTTTTAATCTCGGCTCTCCTAAACAGCTGGGTGAAATTCTGTTCGGCAAAATGGAATTGCCGGGCGGCAAGAAAACCAAGACTGGTGCCTGGCAGACCAGTGCAAGCGTCCTCGAAGATCTGGCGAATGAACATGAGCTGCCACGAACCGTGCTCGATTGGCGGCATTATCAAAAACTAAAATCCACCTATACGGATGCGCTGGTCAATCAAATCAATCCCGAGACCGGTCGCGTGCATACCAGCTTCTCTCTTGCCTCAACGACGACCGGAAGATTGTCGTCTTCGGATCCGAACCTGCAAAACATCCCGATCCGTACCGAAGACGGTCGCATGATAAGAGACGCCTTTATCGCTGAGCCGGGGCATTTATTGGTAGCAGCAGATTACTCCCAGATTGAACTGCGAATTCTGGCCCATGTGGCGGAGCTGCCAACTATGAAACAGGCCTTTGCGGACGGGGTTGATATTCATGCGCTGGCCGCGTCTGAAATGTTTGGTGTGCCCATAGCCGATATGGACCCCATGACCCGCCGCAAGGCCAAGGCCATTAATTTCGGGATCATTTACGGCATATCCGCTTTTGGTCTGGCCAATAATCTCGGCATCTCGCGCACCGAGGCCAAAGACTATATCGACAATTATTTCGTCAAATTTCCCGGCATCAAAGACTATATGGACAACGCCAAAAACGAGGCGCGAGAATATGGCTATGTGAAAACCATATTTGGTCGCAAATGCCATATCAAAGGTATTACCGACCGGAACTGGAATGTGCGCGGCTTTGCCGAACGTCAGGCCATCAATGCGCCCATTCAAGGGGCAGCCGCCGACGTCATTCGCCGCGCCATGATGCGCATGCCAGACACCATCGCCCCCATTGAAGGCGCGCGCATGCTACTGCAAGTGCATGATGAACTCGTGTTTGAGGTGCCGGAGGCTAAAGCCGACACGCTCATTTCAGTGGTCACCAAAACTATGGAGGGGGCTGCTCTGCCTGCCGTTCAAATATCAGTGCCGCTCAAGGTCGACGCCAATGCGGCAAAAAATTGGAACGACGCGCATTAGTCGAATGTCCGAAATTTTATATTTATATTAGCTAATTCTTTGTTTTCCTGATTTATCGCAACGAACTCTGTTGGCGGTGTTTCAACTCCACCCCATTTCTTCATTTCATTTTCATATTAAATCCTTATATGAGGCATTGATTTTCTGGCTCACCTAATTTGAGGGAAACATAAGGCATGACGCATCTTGTACTTGTCCGACATGGACAATCGAAATGGAATAAAGAAAACCGTTTTACGGGCTGGGTGGATGTGGACTTAACGGCGGACGGCGTGAAAGAGGCCAAGAAGGCCGGCAAGCTGCTCAAGGCCGAAGGCATTAAATTTGATGTGGGTTTTACCTCTTTTCAGCGCCGCGCCATTCGGACGCTCTGGTTGACCCTGGAAGGCATTGAGCAGTTTCATATCCCTGTCACCAAGGACTGGCATTTGAACGAACGTCACTATGGCGGGCTGACGGGGCTTAACAAAGACGAGACCAAGAAAAAACACGGTGCCGACCAAGTGCATATCTGGCGCCGCAGTTTTGATGTGCCGCCGCCGCAAATCGATGCGGAACACGAATATCATCCGGCCAATGACCCGAAATATGAAGGCTTTGATCCGGCTGAACTGCCAGGCGGCGAAAGCTTGGAGCTAACGACAAAGCGTGTCCTGCCATATTTCCAAAGTCAAATCGCGCCGTTCCTGCGGGTCAATTCCAATGTGATTATATCGGCCCATGGCAATTCGCTTCGGGCGCTGATGAAGGAACTGTTTCAAGTCTCTGATAAAGACATTCCCGGTTATGAGTTCCCGACCGGAAACCCGCTCCTGATTGAATTGGAAGAGGGTAGCACGACTGTGATGTCCGCACGGTTTTTGGACGAAACCCGCGCCAAAGAGCTGCCGCCAATTCCGGGCGCGAACGATTAACGGCAATGGCCGGTTGGAGCCCATTAGATAAACAGTTCATGACCCGGGCGCTCGAACTGGCCCGGGCACAGCAAGGGCGCACAGCACCTAATCCAGCCGTAGGATGCGTCTTAGTGAAGTCAGGCGAAATTATAGGGGAGGGCGCGACAGCCGATGGCGGACGCCCTCATGCAGAGACACAGGCCCTCAATCAAGCCCGACCTAATGCCCAATTTGCGACGGCCTATGTTACACTGGAACCTTGCTCTCATGTGGGGCAAACGGGCCCGTGTGCACTTGCTTTGATAGAGGCGGAGATTGCCTGTTGTGTGATAGCCTGTGTGGATCCAGACCCTCGGGTGAACTGGAAAGGCGCCGCCTTGTTACAGGAGGCCGGAATAGATACGAAAATTGGCCTGATGGGGGATGAAGCCCGCCTGATTAACGCTGAATTTTTCGACAGATTCCCCTAATTTGACTTGCGTTGAATCTGCTATGCAATTT
Source organism: Hellea sp. (assembly GCA_020628425.1). Classification (GTDB taxonomy): domain Bacteria; phylum Pseudomonadota; class Alphaproteobacteria; order Caulobacterales; family Maricaulaceae; genus JACOMS01. The sequence goes on from JAHDEZ010000048.1 coordinate 16,055, forward strand.
CGACGCGTTTTTCCCCGAAAAAATCCTATTTTTTTTAAAAACGGCCTTGATTTTGGTTCCGGAAGCGAGAAACTTAAAAAGAGACTGGGGACTCGAGAGTGAAAAAACAAATATTCGAGACAAGTGAAATAAAAGAGCCAAATCCGGTGCTTACGGAAACCAGTTCAGACGTTCTTTTTATGGCGGGTGCTCTGAGGGCTGCAAAACATTCGTCACCTAAAATTCGGCAAAAAATTCTTAATGATATCTCTGCCTATTCGAGTATTCCAGCGAACGAAGTGGCTTTCATGTTTGCGTCAGACAATGACAATAATGACCACGCCGTCTTTGATTTCCCGGACTCTGAACGTCGCCGTCTCTGCATCCGTAATAATATGTTGGATGCAGCTGAGTAGGCCTAAGACATCAGGGATTTAGAACAGGTCCCAAACTCCCAAATCGTCAATATCAAAATCATTTGAGGTGCCAATAAACTCCAGGCCAAAGGTTTCCACTGCCGAATGGCTGATGGCCTCCGACATTTGGAGAGATGCCTCATGTTGCCGGGATAGATTTTCCATAGGGTCCGTGAGGAATGGGTCTTCGAATTCGGCCTCGGGCAGATCCTCTTGTGGAGAAAATAGATCAGCCAGAATGGCGTCCGGAGTTTCAAATTCAAATGCATCATCGATTTTGTCCGAGATTGCTCGGGCGAATACGAAATTTGTCCCGACCAGACTGTCATGGGCGATGCCAAGTAATGTGATCGATTGACCGTCATAGCTGATGAGAGCGTCGCCACTACTATCCGTGATGCTGAGTTCAGACATGGAGGTGATTCCCACAGCCCGAAGGTCAATACGGTCGTCCCCAGCGGTGAAATCTGTAATCACATCCTGACCCCAGCCGTCCTCATAAAAGAAACGGTCCTTGCCCAGGCCACCGGTCAGCATATCGTCTCCGGCTTCACCATAGAGCCGGTCATTAAAGTCACTGCCGATAATGGTGTCATTGTCTCCGCCGCCAAAAATCTTAGCAAAGAAGGACGAGCTGCTGGCGTCAAAGGTTTCGGCCGTATCGATCATTTTTCAGGAATTCCTAATTCAAGAACAAGACTTACGCTGTGACGTTTGTCACAGTTCGCAGGGCAGGAGGCACGTCAATTTTGGGGAATGGATCAGCTGTTTTCTTTGAGAACGACACCTGACAAATAGAGCGAACCGCAAATGAGCACGCGGGGCGCAGTGTCGCCGTCGCGAACCTTACAGGCCATGTCTATGGCCGTATCCAGACTATCGGCGGTATCGCTGGAGATGCCTCGGCTACCGGCCAGTTCGGCCAGGGTTTCGGCGGCGAGGGATGTGTGTCCGGGAATATCGACGGCAATGATATGAGCGGCGAGGCCGGCATAATGGTCGAGAAATCCACCCACATCTTTATTGGCCAGGATGCCTGTGACCATGACGAGCGGCCGGGGATGGCGAGACTCTAGATCGGCCACGACAGCGGCAATCGCCGTAGCTGCGTGGGGATTGTGGCCGCCATCAAGCCAGAGTTCGCCACCTATCGACGCGACTTTCTCAGCGAGGGGGCCTTTGGTCAGGTTCTGCATGCGGGCGGGCCAGCGCACGGTTTCAAGGCCTTTTGATATAGCTTCATCACTGATCTGCATATGACGGGCCAGGGCGATGGCGAGGCCTGCATTCATATATTGATGATCGCCCAGCAGGCCGGGAGCTGGCAGGTCCATAACCTCGCTCTCAGTTTCAAATACAAGGCCGCCGGTCTGTTTATAAGCACGGAAATCGCGACCCCATTGGGAGAGTTGCAAATTCATTTTATTGGCCTCGGCCTCTATGACGGCTTCCACCAGATTGGTCTGCGGGCCTTGAAAGCCAACGCCATTGAATTTGAAAATGCCCGATTTTTCGCGAGCAATCCCGGCAATGTCCCTACCGAGGAATTCAGCATGGTCCAGAGCAATGGGCGTAATGCCGACGGCGGCGGGCATGTCGAGCACGTTTGTGGCGTCATAGCGCCCGCCCAGGCCCACTTCGATAATACAGATATCGGCAGGTGTTTCGCTAAAGGCGAGAAAGGCGGCCGCTGTCGTGGCTTCAAAAAAGGAGAGGGGTTCATCGCCATTGGCTTCGCGCACGCGGGTCAGTACGTCCACAAGCTTGTCGTCATCAATTTCTTCGGAGGCCACAACAATGCGTTCTCTGAAATGAACGAGATGCGGCGAGGTATAGACATGGGCTTTTAGACCTTCGGCTTCGGCCATGGCCCGCAGGAATGCAACCGTAGAGCCTTTTCCGTTCGTCCCGGCGATATGGACTGTTGGCGGTAGAAATTGATGAGGATTTCCGAGTGCTTTCAAAACGCGCTCAATACGTTCCAAGCCCAGATCAATCTTCTTGGGATGCAAGCGCGTCAGCTCTTCCAGCGCCAGTTGAACTTGGTCGGTCATAGGAACCTTATGCTGCTTTGTCCTGGCCAGTCAGGACCGATAAAAGATTAGATAATACGTCCCGCATATCTCGGCGATGAACGACTTTATCGACCATGCCTTTTTCCTCGAGATACTCGGCACGCTGAAATCCTTCCGGGAGTTTTTCGCGAATTGTATCTTCGATGACCCTGGGGCCGGCAAAGCAAATCAGTGCGCCGGGTTCAGCCAGATGAATATCACCCAGCATGGCATAGCTCGCGGTCACGCCGCCTGTGGTCGGATCACAGAGAACGACAATGTAGGGCAATCCAGCGTCACGTAGTTCCTGAACGGCAATCGTCGAGCGCGGCATCTGCATCAAAGACAGAGCACCTTCTTGCATGCGCGCGCCGCCCGCTGCCGTGAAAATGACCAGAGGCAATTTCCGCTTCTTCGCCGTCATGGCGGCCGTAATAAAGCCTTCGCCGGCGGCCATGCCCAAAGAGCCGCCCATGAAAGCAAAATTTTGAACCAAAACCACGGATTTAATCCCGTGGATTTTTCCTATACCGATAGCCATGGCATCGTCCTGTCCGGTCTTGGCTCGGGCGGCTTTCAGGCGTTCTGTATATTTGCGGTCGTCTTTGAAATTGAGCGGGTCCTGTTTGACTTCCGGGATTTTCACCGACGTATATTCGCCGTCATCAAATGTATAGGAAAGGCGCAACTCTGGCCCGATGCGCAGATGATGTCCCGCTGGAGTTACATGGAGAAGGCCTTCGAGATCATTGGTGAAAACCATCTCCCCGGATTTGGGGCATTTGATCCAGAGATTATCCGGGCTGTCCTTTTTGGAGAACATGCCTTTGACGCCCGGCGGCGTAAGTTTGGTAAGCCAATTCATAGGCGCGGTGTTTAACGGGGATTAAGGGTCGGGGCAAGCATCGA
>JAHDEZ010000004.1:0-65899 GCA_020628425.1 Hellea sp.
TCCTAGACCCATCATGAGAATAACCCGGCGCGCGGAACAGATATTGAAACCGCTCTGTAAGTTTCAAGCCGGGTCCCAGTGCGTCTTTGAACATATTGAACATCTCGACAAAGGCGATCTTAATGGGATTATAAGTGTTGATCGGCGTTATGATCCCGTAGGCTATATCCTCATCATCCTGTTCCGGCACAAAAGTCCCGAACATCTTATCCCAGATGATGAATATACCGGCGAAATTGGCGTCCAGATATCTCGGGTTCGTCGCATGGTGGACTCGGTGGTGGCTGGGTGTGTTCATGACCGCCTCAAACCAGCGGGGCATTTTTTCGATGGCTTCGGTATGGATCCAGTATTGATAGATCAGGTTAAACGCGCCGACAAAAGCGATGAGCAACGGATGACACCCCAACAGAACCAGCGGTGTCGACAGCACAAACATGCCTAAGAGGGGACTGTTCCAGGGCTGCCGGAGTGCCGTCGATAAATTGTAATGTTCTGACGAATGATGGATCACATGAGAGGCCCAGAACCACCGGATTTTATGATAAAGAAAATGATTGATGTAGTAAGAGAAATCCTGCGCGAAAACGGCGGCAATAACGGCCCATACTGAAAACCCCCAGTCAAACACCCGAATGGGCGAATGCCAGAGCCAGAGCATATAAGCCGAACCGATAAACCCGAGGACAAAGCCTGAAATCAGGTTACCAAACCCCATAGCCAGTGACGCCCAGGCGTCTTTGACCTCATAACGCCCGCCCAACAAACCTTTGCGGACGCCCCACCATTCCATCATCACAGTGACAAAGAAAAACGGCCCGGCATATGCCAGAATCAATCCCGGATCCCAATAGGGAAAACTGGCAATGGCGTCTTTCATAAGACCCAATTGCCATAAGATTATTAAAAGTCAAATTTTGGTCCGAAGCCAAATACCCTTATTCTGAAAGCCATTCTACCGGTTTGGTTTTCACAAAGCGCGTAGATTGATGTCTAAAATCTGAAATAAAGCGATAATACTGCATCGCCGACCATGCGATATCATAAGCTGGTTTCACGCTTGCATCTATCTCGCCTTCAGGTTCGCCAAATTCGATGAAGTATGCGAGCGCCTCATCATAGCTATCCACGGCTTCTTGAGTTGTAAAGCCAACGCTGGAATGAGGAAGATCGCCAAATAGACCCAGACGAATTTTTTTCTTAGCTGCAATTAAATCGGGAACTAGTCCGTCAGAAATAGGATATACGGTCGTACCACCTCCAATAGAGTATGCGGGTGAGTTTCCTGCAACATCAACCGTGCCTGCGGCCATATAAAGCGGTGTTGTAATATTATCTATTTTACCTTGGGTGTTTGGTCGGATAGATGTGTCACATTCCACGGTATGGCCTTCAAAATTTCCAGCGACTTTGCTCTTGTTTAGAAATGCCGACATGCCGTTATAGTAGCAATCCCGGAAATGAGACCGTTCATTTAGGGGATATAGCGTGATGAATCGGTCATCCCATTCGTCTAAGATATCTGTGAAAAGAATGACAGCGGGCTCCCATAGTCCCGTATGGACTATTGTGAATCCATCGTCAGCTGAATTAATCATCGATGTTAATTCCAAAACCGTGTCGGCACGCCCGCTGCGGCCAAAAAGCACAATACTGTTCTTGTCGACATATGAAAGCTCACTGACTTTCTTGACGGCCAGATAGTTGTCATTGACCAATATATCAAAATTAGCCCTTGTGAGTTCACGGGCATTTATTCCGTCTCTGGTGTAGGTATTACAAACGGCGTAGCCCTCTCTAAGAAAAGCAGCAGCAACGCGACTGCCAAATTCATCAGGAGAGAATATAGATTGCGGAAGAATACCTTCTTCTAATGGCAAAGGTCCCCAATTCGCCATTATGAGCGTCGGGAAAGGGCCAACTCCTGGTGTATATCCAGTACCATTGAAGACTCCGGGTCTACGACAATGAATTCTCGCATCATCTGCATCGACGAAAACCTTAATCAACTCGACCGGACTGTCCTCTGTGTTAATAGACAATCCACTGTAAAACTCAGGAACAGCGACCTTGAGTATACCTCGATTAAGGGTCGTGAATGACGGTTTGGTGTAATATTTATAAGTATAAAATCCACCCCCAGCATATCGAAATGAGCCTTGCATGTCTCCATCTGCAAAAGGTTTTTCTGTGTCCGCCGTAAACGGATTATCACCGAGAAGCGTTTCCGGATCAAAAATTGTAGGTTCGGTTTGGGCCACCGCATTGGTTGCACCCATAAAGATTGAAGTAGCAAGCATAATAATGCCTGCTTTGGATAATGTAGTTTTCATAATTTGCGCCCGCTTAAATAAAAATGATAGAAGCATTTCTATATCACCGAAAAATCAATGATTGTCAATCTGAGGTCAAAACGTTTTTTACGTCAGATGACAGAATGGTCACAACATTTAGTCACAAAATCCCTATATAGCTGATATAGAGCTAGAGAAATTTATAAGGAATCGTCAATGCGCGTAGTTATGGTCGGCACAGGATATGTGGGACTTGTCTCTGGGGTTTGCTTCGCAGACTTCGGTCATGAGGTCATTTGTGTCGACAAAGATCCTCAGAAAATAGAAACCCTCAATCAAGGCGGCATTCCGATTTACGAACCGGGCCTGCAAGAATTGGTTATTGGCAATGTGGAAGCTGGACGCCTGTCGTTTACAACAGATCTAAGCAGCGCCATGCAAAGCGCCGACGCCGTTTTCATTGCTGTGGGCACACCCTCCCGACGCGGAGATGGGTTTGCAGATCTCACTTATGTCTATGCGGCGGCTGAGGAAATCGCGGACCATATCGAAGACTTCACAGTTGTCATCACTAAGTCGACCGTGCCTGTCGGGACCGGTGATGAGGTCGAGCGGATTTTGTCGAAAAAACTCGACAAAGATAAATATGCCGTGGTCTCCAATCCGGAATTTTTACGCGAAGGCGCGGCCATCAACGATTTTAAACGCCCGGACCGTGTTGTGGTCGGTACGGACAGTGAAGCCGCCGAGCAAATCATGCGGGACCTCTACCGGCCGCTTTATATCAATGAGACGCCTATTCTGTTCACCACGCGCCGTACATCAGAGCTGATAAAATATGCCGCCAATGCATTTCTCGCGACAAAGATCACCTTCATCAACGAAATCGCCGATTTGTGTGAAGCGGTGGGTGCTAATGTACAAGAAGTCGCCCGTGGCATTGGACTGGATAAACGCATAGGTGCCAAATTCCTACATGCGGGTCCGGGCTATGGCGGCTCTTGCTTCCCCAAAGACACGCTGGCCTTGGTCCGAACAGGAGATGAAGCCGATATCAATCTTTCTATCGTCAAATCGGTTGTAGATGCCAATGATCGTCGAAAAATTCGCATGGCCAAAAAGGTCATCGACCACTTGGGCGGCGTCGACGGCAAAACCATCGCCGTGCTTGGCCTGGCCTTCAAACCCAATACAGATGATATGCGCGCTGCGCCGAGTATTACCATTATTTCCCTTTTGCAGAAAAATGGTGCAAATATCAGAGCCTATGATCCCGAAGCCATGAACGAGGCCCGTGAGGAACTCGAAGGCGTGCATTACGCCGAAAACGCTTATGATTGTGTAGACGGAGCGGACGCTCTTGTTTTGATAACGGAATGGGATCAATTCCGGGCGTTGGACATGGCAAAAGTGAAATCATTGTTAAAACAACCCAATGTCGTAGATTTACGAAATATCTACACCTCTGAGATAATGTCAGAAATGGGTATAAATTATACAAGTGTTGGTCGTTAAATCGCCCTATTTCAGGTATAATCAAGCCCCAAATATAGAATTGGGTAAAATTTATGTGCGGAATTGTCGGCATTGTTGGAACAAAAACCGTAACCGATCGTCTCATTGATGGTTTGAAACGTCTGGAATATCGCGGCTATGATAGCGCCGGCGTGGCCGTTTTGAACGGTTCCGGCCTGAAACGTGCTCGCGCCAAAGGCAAGATTGCCTCTTTGGTTGACGTCTTATCAGGCGCCCCAATCGACGGGCCGGCAGGGATCGCCCATACACGTTGGGCCACGCATGGTGAACCCAATGTGGCGAATGCTCATCCGCATTTCGCAGGCAAAGTCGGTGTCGTGCATAATGGAATTATCGAGAATTACCAAGATATCCGGTCTGAATTGGCTGGACGAAACTTTACCAGCGAAACCGATACAGAAGTCATAGCCCATCTGATGGATGAGGGACTGAAATCCGGAAAATCCTCCCGGGAAGCCTTTGCCTGGACTTTGAAGAAACTGCGGGGCGCCTATGCCCTGGGCCTGATGGTCGATGATGGCATGAACGAAATTTTCGCAGCCCGCGCCGGCTCTCCTTTGGCTATCGGTATTGGCAAAGGTGAAATGTATCTCGGGTCTGATGCCCTCGCGCTCGCTCAGCTATCCCGTGAACTGGTTTATCTGGAAGAAGGAGATTGGGCTGTCCTGTCTCCTGAGGGGTATGAGATTTATGATGAAAATGACGAGCCTGTCCTACGGGATGTCACAGTCATCAATGCCGCCTCCGCCAGCTCTGATAAAGGCGATTATGATCACTATATGCTCAAAGAGATTTATGAGCAGCCGACCAGCCTGAACGCCACGCTAAAAAACTATGTGGGTCGTAACGAATTTGGCGACATAAAAGACAAGATTGACTTTAACGAAATAGACCGTCTGGTTCTGATTGCCTGCGGCACAGCCTCTTATGCGGGCGAAGTGGCCAAATACTGGTTTGAACAATATGCTGGCTTAGCCGTTGATGTGGATATCGCGTCTGAGTTCCGCTATCGCAGCCCGGTTTTGTCGCCGAACTCTTTGTTTATCGCAATATCACAATCCGGCGAAACAGCTGACACACTGGCCGCCCTGCGGTACTGCAAAGAGGCTGGCATTAAAACCGCAGCTCTCGTCAATGTGATGACATCGACCATGGCTCGAGAAGCTGATATGGCGATGCCCCTTAACGCGGGTCCCGAAATTGGCGTGGCTTCGACCAAGGCCTTTACATCGCAATTAACGGCATTGGCCTCTCTGGCGCTTATGGCGGCTCAACAAAGGGGCCGGCTGGATGCCAGCGCGCTGCGCAAACAAATGGCTAATCTAAATGCCCTGTCCCTGCTGGTCTCCACAGCCCTCGAGCAGGATGTTGCCATCAGAAAACTGGCCAAAGACCTGTCGAGTTCCAAACATGCCTTTTTCCTGGGTCGCGGCGCCATGGTGCCTATCGCCTTTGAAGGTGCGCTCAAGCTCAAGGAAATTTCTTATATTCACGCCGAAGGTTATGCCGCCGGGGAGCTTAAGCACGGGCCTATTGCCCTGATTGAAAAAGGTACACCCGTTGTCGTGATCGCGCCTCATGATGAATTATTTGAGAAAACCGTCTCCAATATGCAGGAAGTGGCCGCACGCGGCGCCAAGATATTCTTATTCACGGACAAAGAAGGCCACAAAGAAGCCGCTCATATGGCACATAGCGCAGTCGCATTGCCAACGACGGACCCTTTTATTGCTCCCATAATACAAACCATTGGTGTGCAGTTGCTGGCCTATCATGCCGCAGTTGCACTCGGTACCGATGTAGACCAACCGCGAAATCTGGCCAAATCTGTAACAGTTGAATAGAGAGCTGTGGTGGTTTCTTTGTGAAATTTCCGCAACTTATGCGAATTTTCATTGATTTATTTCAGCATCCGTAAGATCATTCATCCCAAGATATGGGGAGATGTGTAATGAAACGGACCTTTATTAAGTCGCTCAATTCAATTGGCATCGCGTTGGGCCTCGTTATATGTTTGGCCTCCACCGCCTCGGCACAAACCTCTGAATATGAAAACCAATTGCGTCCTCACGGAACAGAAGTCAGGGCCACTGTGACCATACCGTTCGGAACGGATACAAAGTCAAGCAACACCAAAGAGCGACTAGAATTCGGCGTTAGAACTTATCAACCTGAACGATCAAATTTTGACTGGGCATTACGTTCCAACGAATCCGTTATTTCACCGGCCTTTAGAGATACAAAAGTCGGATTGACACTAGGGGACGACCCGGTTGTTTTGCTGAACGGTCGTGAATGGCATGACGTTAATCATCAATTAGGGTTAGGCGGCGACCCGCAAAATAATCTCAAGCCGGGGCCGGGTGTTGTCACAATTGCTGCCGCAGCTGCTGCAGTTCTGGTTCTTGCGTTTGTATTGACCTGGGATGGCTATGATGACGAGGGATAACCACCTAAGTTCTCGACACGGTAATCTTGTTGAATAATTTTTAACACGCAAATGATAGACAGAACCCGGGGCTAAAGAGGTTCTCTATTATGACAAAAATCCGTAAAGCCGTCCTGCCTGTCGCCGGTCTTGGAACGCGTGTTCTCCCAGCTACCAAAGCGATCCCAAAGGAAATGATGCCGGTCGTAGACCGCCCTGCGCTGCAATATGTGGTCGATGAAGCCCGCGATGCGGGGATTGAGCATTTCGTTTTTGTGACAGGCCGCAATAAAGGCGCCATTGAGGATTATTTTGATCGTGCTTATGAGCTCGAAAGCACACTGCGCGATAAGAAAAAACTGGAAATTTTGGAAAAACTAACCGCCGAATTGCCTATGGCCGGGTCAACCAGCTTTGTCCGCCAGCAAAGCCCTATGGGTCTGGGTCATGCGATCTGGTGCGCTCGTGATGTTATCGGCGATGAGCCGTTTGCGATCCTTTTGCCAGATGTGTTGGTGAAATGCCCGCGCCGCTCCTGTCTGGCGCAAATGGTTGAAGCCTATGAGCAAGTTGGCGGCAATATTATCGCCGTAGATGAAGTGCCAACGGAACGCGTCTCTTCTTATGGAGTCATCGCGCCTAAAACAGCAGGCGATAGTGGCCAACTCATTGAAATGAAAGGCATGGTGGAAAAACCACCACAGGCAGAAGCCCCGTCTAATCTCAAAATTACGGGTCGTTATATTTTGCAGCCCCGCATTATGGAGCTTCTCAAAGATCAGGCAGTGGGTGCTGGCGGTGAAATTCAGCTGACCGACGCTATGGCGCGCCTCATGAGTGAACAGAGCTTCCATGCTTTCAAATATAACGGGCAAGATTATGACTGCGGCTCTAAATATGGATACTTCGAAGCTGTTATTGCCTTCGCTGTTGACCACCCCGAAATTGCTGATAAAGCGCAAGCTCTTGTGAAGCAAAAGGGAGCCGAACTTTAATCAATGACCGCTTTAATTGAACAAGCCGCTCGTCTGGAGCAATGGTGCCGTGATGGGGCGCTACCCTTTTGGGCAACACAGGCCCGCGATCTTGATGGGGGCTGGTATGAGCATTTGAAACTCGATAAGTCACCAGATGCAGAAGCCATTCGACGTCTGCGGGTTCAAGCCCGACAGGTTTACGTCTATGCTCTGGCTGACCGTCTTGGGTGGTATGACGGCGCACGCGATGTTGCCCTATCCACCTTCGATTTCATGGTGGAAAAAGGCTATCAACCGGATGGGAAGCCGGGATTCGTACATTTGCTGGAACCCAAATGTACGGTCCACGATCCACGCCGTGACCTTTATGACCATGCTTTCTACCTTTTGGCTTGTGCCAATGTAGGAGAAAAGGGTGATAAAATTGCCCAAGAAATTCTTGAATTCATAAACTCAGAAATGGTCTCAACGAATGGTGGTTGGCTCGAAGGCGTGCCACATCAACTCCCCCGCCGTCAGAACCCGCATATGCATTTGTTTGAAGCCAGCATGGCTTATTATGATTTGACCAAAGATCGAAAATGGCTTGATTATACAGCCAATGTCTATGTGCTGTTTAAACGTCATATTTTTGATCCAGAACATCACATCATCCGCGAGTTTTTTAACGAGGACTGGAGTTATTACGCCGACCCGAAGGGCAATAGCGTAGAGCCAGGTCACGGTGTAGAATGGGTCTGGTTACTCGGGCAATATCAACGCCTTGCCAGTTTAGACACATCTGACTATTCCAATCTGCTTTATGACCGGGCTTTCCGAGGTCAATCAGATTTCCTCAATGATGAGGAAAATCTAGACGGAACGGTTCGGCGTGACACTAAACGTCTCTGGGTCCAAACCGAAGTTGTCAAATGTCATCTGGCTCAGGCAGAACGCGGCATCCCCGGAGCCGCCGACATGGCCGCCGCTGCTATCGAAGGCCTGTTTCAATATTATCTGAACGTTGACGGCAGTTGGGTCGATCAGATTGACGCCAGCTATCGACCCATTGCCAAAACCATCCCTGTCAGCACGTTTTACCATGTGATTTGTATGGCCGCCGAAGCTGTACGCGTGAGTAAGCTCTAATTGCGAATAAACGAACTCAAATTCAACCTAAAAACCCTTGATGCGGCATGAAAATTGCTTAATTGGAGCCTCAAATTACTAAGGGGCTTTTCATGAAACACTTCACTATATCTGTATCTATTATTGCTCTGGGTGCGAGCATGGCTTTTGTAGCGCCGGGCGAACTGCCGAGCGCCGAGAACGGCTATTCTTTCTGGGCAGAAGCCGAGGCTTCTAACATAAGAAAAACCAGAATTAAGCAGCGCAATAACGGGCTCTACAAATCCGTCGTCACGACTGATGAGACGGACGGCGAAGGCACGGACTCTGTTGAAGTTGTTGTTTCAACATTAGTTGGCCAGCCACTGGTCGAAACAACGGTCAAAAAAGCGGACTGGACCCGCGTGAGCTTTAAAGGTGTCGACGGCCTCTCCGCCGAGGTCGAGCCCATCGAATATCAAGATGGCTTTGATAATTTCAACATGCCAACTCAGCCCGGAGACACCAATACGGCCGAGATCGGCAAGACGAAAACCTTCCTCTCCGTGACCAATAATGGTGACGGGTCTTTTGACGTTACTCTCGAAGGTGAGCCGAAAAATATGAATGACTTTTGTGCTGTCAAAGTCGTGGATAGTGGCCTGTGTGGAAACTACGATCCGGATAATTTGCGTCTCGGCGGACACCCTCTCATCCAAGACACAATCGAAGCAGACTGGGACGCCAACCTGTCTGGTAAGTTTAAAGAAGCCGATATTGAAGGGACGAAAATTGTGGTCTCAGCGACGGCTTATGGCGAAAATGGGGAAGTTCTAGACAGTTCCGCAACGACCGCCAGTGTTGGTGATGCAGGTGGCGAAGAGCTCGATTACGCCGAGTTTCGGATCGAAGGTGACGACGACGACTATTTTCTCGTTATTTCAGAATCCGAAGATACAAACACTGAGACAATTCTGGATGTGCGCATTTCTTCGGACAATACTGGCGTTGAACTGGTAAATGACACAAGCATTTCTGCCAGACCGTTCAATGTTTACTCGGTCGAAACCGTGACATTTACCGAAGCCAGCAATGTCACAGATCAAGAATATGAGGTACAAGTTACGTTTCTCGATGCGCTCGGCAATCAAATTGCCTTTGGGCGCGTGCCGGTTATCGGTGCCGAAGCCGGCGAGAACTTTAAGTGCTGCGAATTTGAAGAGCCATTCGAAGGCCCGCCGCCATTAGACATAGGTATCAGCCTGGATATGAATGCGGACGGGGAAACTTTTGAGCTGAGCCTGGGCGCTTTTGGAGAACTGGCTAATATTGCTACCTCTGCGAACTTCACCCTTATTCCAATAGATGGCGGATCGGAAACTGAAGAGTTTTCATACAACGCATCGGGTAGCGGCTCCGTGAATGTCTGGTCAACGCCTACTCTAACCGGAGCGGAGACATTCGAAATCGCGTTGGCGAGTGAAACGCTGTCTTACAGGATTGAACTCAACAATGTTGGTCTTACGGCTGATCTGTTTGAGGGAATTAGCAGCGTTACAGAATTAAATGCAGATACGCCTTTTCTCTCAATGGAAGATCTGGAAGACCGATTTGCGTCCTACCAGCAAACAGACAAAAGACGCCGTCGTGTGCGTTATGCTGGTGAAATTATTCGTCGCAAAGCAGGCAAGGCGGCGGGCTCCGACTAAAGATTGATTTTGGCTTGTACCTCAATATAGTCCCTTCTTCAAACAGGAGAGACGATAATGCGTATACTGACGGGATTAATATTGGCTTCTGCCCTTAGTGCGGGGGCCTGTAAGGGGCAGATTACTGAGACGCCAACGGACACCAATGGTGCCGAACAGGCGGCCGAAACGACAGCGTCTATTACAAACCCTGTCGATTACCGTTTCGCCACGAAAACGGAAGCGGGTGATATTCTCACAAACATAGATGACCATTTCGGCTCTATGCAGAAAAGGGAAATGGGTGTCCGTTTGAAGAATCCGGTCGACCCCACAATCGAAAAACTATCGGCGCAATACCGGGCTGCGGTTCTGGATTTCTCGGATGAAGAAGTCGCCTTTCTCAACGAAGTGGTTGAAGACAGCCGCGCCGTTCTGGCGCCGTTTCGAGGGGCCATACCCGATGAGGTTCTTTTCGCCAAAATCTCCAATGATATCGAAGGCGGCTTACCTCACACCCGTGGAAATCTTATCCTCTTTTCAAAATTCGTTATGGACGGCTATCTCAAAACCCGTGAAAGCGATCCGGAAAAAGCGCATTACGAGCTTAAAAAGCTTTTCCTGCATGAGCTCCATCATGTGATGAGCCGCGCCAACCCAGAGCGTGTTGATGAGTATTTTGCAATTATTGGCTTTAAGCGTTGCGCCTTTACCGAACCCGAAGACCTTCGTTTAAGTCGTCTAACAAATCCTGATGCCACCGCCTATCATCACTACGCCCCTGTTGAAATCCAGGGTACGGACGGGCTGATTCCCTATCTGCGCGTTAGCAGCGCCTATGACGCGGATCGAGGCGGTTCCATGGGCAGTTATATGAATTTCGCATTATTACGGGTAGATGTCGATAATGGCAAATGCACTGCCACAAATGAAACACCACAATTTGTGGCACCTGTGCCTGATTTCATGGAACTTATTGGACAAAACACAGGTTATATCATCCACCCAGAAGAAACCTTATCGGACAATTTTGTCCACTATGTTCTAAAAACAGAAGGCCTGCCTAATCCGGAAATTCCAGAGGCGGTCGCTGCTTTCTGGAAAACATTTTAGGTCATTCGGAAACCGGCATAACGGCGTAGCTCTTTACATGGATGGTTCGGCCTTTCCCTTCTGGGTCAGGCCAGATACCAAAATAGACAACGGGGTCATCAACGTCGGCTGCATCCATGATTTCATCTGTAAAATCGGCAAGCTTAACTCTAATGGTAATATCCTGATACTCGGATGTCAGAGGGAATTTCCGCCACCCAAATCGGCCTTTAATGGCTGGCACAGTTAGAAACGCAATTTGTAAGCTGTCAGACGGGTTTTGTCCCCCGGATTTGGCTCGAACGGTCAAATCAAGCGTTCGTCCCTGATAAGCCTGCGCATAATCCGGACCCAAAGTCGTAAACACACCTTGGGATGGTCTTTGGTCGGCGCGAGCATCTGCGCTCATCACAGCATGATCCAGGCCCTCGAGTTCAGTGAATGTACCCGGTGACGGCTTCAGATATTGGAGTTCAGTTCCTTTGACCACATAGCCCTCTTCAGGGTTAATCGGCTCCGGGCCACCGCCCCAGTAAAATGCCTGATATATAATGAACCCGGCGAGGGCCATAATCAGAGGAAAAAACATCCAATCTTTCATGACGGCGCTCTATCAGGGAAAACCCATCCTTGTCATCCCAGAATTAGAAGCAAGTTCAGCAAAGTTTCCTTAACTTAAACAGGCGATAGATAATTGTGCCCAACCCTGCCCGCATATCAGCCCTGCAAGCGACCTCCGAGTTTCTACAACATCTGGCAGGTGAACGACGCTTGGCAGATAAAACCATTGAGAGCTACCAAAGAGACTTGAGCGCTTTTACCGAATTTCTCACATCCCATTTGGATAAAGCCATAACATTAGTGGATATAGAAAACCTCGCTTTGCGCGACTTTAGAGCCTATCTCGCCTTTAGGCAGCGCGGCGACACCCCTCTTTCCCCGGCATCAATTGCACGGCAGCTTTCAGCCCTTCGGACATTTTTTCGTTATCTCAATCGCCGCTACGGCATTGAAAACGATGCTATCGGCCTGGTGAAGGGGCCGCGCGTCAAAGCTCCTTTGCCCAAACCATTGTCATTGTCCGGTGCTAAAGACATGGTCGCCGAAGGTGCCATAGATGACCGTCCCTGGGTTCAAGCACGAAATACAGCGGTGATGATGCTGTTATATGGCGCAGGCCTACGGGTGTCCGAAGCCTTGTCGCTGACACGGGATCATTTGCCAATTAGGCAATCACTCACCCTAACGGGCAAGGGTGGCAAGACGCGCCTCGTCCCCGTCCTGCCAATTGTAGCTGAGGCGTTAGATAAATATGTAGGACTTTGCCCTTTCCCGCTCGGAGGCGGCTCAGCTTTATTTCGGGGCGTACGTGGGGGGCCTTTATCAGCCCGACAAGTGCAATTGGATATGCAGATCCTGCGCGGCTATTTGGGTTTACCCGAAACGGCGACACCTCATGCGCTTCGCCACAGCTTTGCCACACATCTCCTGGCAGGTGGCGGGGACTTACGGACCATTCAACAATTATTAGGCCATGAGAATTTGTCGACGACGCAACGCTACACGGGTGTGGATGTTGAAGGCCTCAGACGGGTACACAAAGCTGCGCACCCCCGTTCTCGTTAACGACAATTTGTGAAAGCCCGTTGACAATCTTAATCTCTTCCCCCATTTGGGCGCCTGATTTTCACCCATAAGAATAAGAGTCCCGATGAAACTGGTCATTGTTGAAAGCCCGGCAAAAGCTAAAACCATCGAAAAGTATCTGGGTAAGGACTTCAAGGTCCTGGCCAGCTTTGGGCATATTCGTGACTTACCATCTAAAAATGGTTCTGTTGACCCAGAGGCTGATTTTGCCATGAAATGGGCTATCGATACGAAATCTAAATCTCGTGTCAAAGACATTGAAAATGCGCTGGCCAAATCCGATACGTTGGTTCTGGCGACTGACCCGGACCGCGAAGGTGAAGCGATTTCCTGGCACTTGCTCGAAGTCTTGAACAAAAAGAAAGCCTTGAAAGACAAAAACGTCGAGCGTGTTGTCTTTAATGCCATTACCAAAAAATCTGTTACTGAAGCCATCGCCAATCCGCGCGAGTTGGACATGGAGCTGGTCGACGCTTATCTCGCCCGCCGGGCTTTGGATTACCTCGTAGGCTTTACGCTTAGCCCGGTTCTTTGGCGTAAACTCCCCGGCTCCCGTTCTGCCGGTCGCGTGCAGTCGGTTGCTCTGCGCTTGATTTGCGAGCGCGAAAACGAAATAGAAAAATTCCAAACCCAAGAATACTGGTCCGTACACGCCGACCTGAAATCCGCTGACGGCAAACCCTTTACCGCCAATCTGGTCAAACTCTCAGGAGACAAGCTGGACAAATTCTCGCTCGGGACGGAGTCCGATGCCATGGCCGCCAGGAAACTGGTTGAAGATGCGGCTCTAAAAATTCAAAGCGTCGAAGCCAAACCTGTCAAACGTCGCCCCTACGCGCCGTTCACCACATCGACCTTACAACAGGAGGCCTCTCGCAAGCTGGGATTCTCTGCCACGCGAACTATGCAAACTGCGCAGAAGCTTTATGAAGGTGTCGACATTGGCGGCGAAACAGTTGGTCTCATTACCTATATGCGAACTGACGGTATCTCCATGGTGGGCGAAGCCATCACAGAAGCCCGTGACATCGTAAAGTCAGAATTTGGCGACACCTATCTACCCAAGTCACCACGTGTCTTTAAGAATAAAGCAAAAAATGCTCAAGAAGCGCACGAAGCCATCCGTCCGACAAGTTTTGCCCGTATCCCAAGCCGGATCAAACTGACCGGAGATCAGGCCAAGCTCTATGATCTTATCTGGAAACGGGCCATGGCCAGCCAAATGGAAGAGGCCCGCCTGGAGCGCACGACCATTGAGATTGGCGATGATGAGCAAAAAGTCGGCTTGCGCGCCACCGGTTCCGTCCTCAAATTTGACGGCTTTTTGAAACTTTACGAAGCTTCTAAACCAGCCAGCGAAGAAAAGGAAGAAGATGGCGGGCTACTACCGGCTGTTGAACGCGGTGAAAGTGCCGGCACATCCAAAGTCAACGCCGAGCAACACTTCACACAACCCCCGCCCCGTTATTCTGAAGCCAGCCTAGTTAAAAAAATGGAAGAGCTGGGCATTGGTCGTCCGTCTACCTACGCCTCTACGCTCAAAACTTTGCAAGCCCGGGAATATGTGACCCTCGACAAGCGCAGATTTACACCGTCCGATAAAGGACGATTAGTGACGGCTTTCCTAGAAGAGTTTTTCACTCGCTATGTTCAATATGACTATACGGCGGATCTGGAAAACCGCCTCGACCGAGTATCCGCCGGCGATTTGGGTTGGAAAACTCTATTACAAGAGTTTTGGGAAGCCTTCTCGGCTCACGTGGACGGCACAAAGGAACTTCGGGTCTCGCAAGTTCTTGATGCCTTGAACATTGCTTTGAAGCCTATTGTTTTCCCCGAGCGTAAAGATGGCTCTGATCCGCGCAGCTGTACGTCGTGTGAAGATGGTCAACTGTCCCTGAAAGTTGGAAAATTCGGCGCATTCATTGGCTGCTCCAACTATCCTGATTGCAGATTTACGCGACCGTTTGGACAAGGCGCAGAAGAAGCCGCCGAAGCTAATAAA
The DNA here is from genome assembly GCA_020628425.1 of Hellea sp. Classification (GTDB taxonomy): domain Bacteria; phylum Pseudomonadota; class Alphaproteobacteria; order Caulobacterales; family Maricaulaceae; genus JACOMS01. The sequence goes on from JAHDEZ010000004.1 coordinate 14,754, forward strand.
GAAGATAAAATGCTGGGTGTCGACCCTGACACCGGTATGGACGTTTTCCTCAAGACCGGACGTTTCGGCCCTTATGTGCAACTGGGCGAGGAGAAAAAGCCCAAGCGAACTGGCTTACCCAAGACCTGGCCCTTTGAATCAATTGATCTGGAGCGTGCCTTGCGCCTGTTACGCCTGCCCCGTGAGGTCGGCAAACACCCCGAGGACAGCGAAATGATCTCGGCTAATATTGGTCGCTATGGTCCATATATTCTGCATAGCGGCACTTATGTGAACCTTGATAATGTTGACGAAATGTTCGAGGTCGGCGTCAACCGTGCTGTGACGTTACTGGCTGAAAAGCGCGCAAAAGGCGGCGGGCGCGGGCGCGCGGCAGCTAAAGCCTTGAAGGAACTTGGCGAACATCCCGAAAGTAAGAAGCCCGTTCGGGTCATGGATGGTCGATACGGACCTTACGTCAAATACGAAAAAATCAACGCCACTATCCCCAAAGGCACCAAGCCCGAAGACGTAACAATGGAAATGGCACTTGAATATATAGCTGCAAAAGAAGCTAAAGGCGGCAAGAAGAAAAAGACGACCAAGAAAAAGGCAAGCTGATAATCTGCTTGCCCTTTATCCGCGCTGTGCTACCCCCCGCCCGTGGAAAACCTCAATAATGATATCTTAGACCTTGTAAGGGCTAATCCCGACAAGCTGATACTCAAGGACATTGCCCGTCGCTTAGGGATTAAAGGTGACGACCGTCGAACCTTGCGCAAAACTGTGCGCGAGATGGTTGAAGGCGGCATACTGGTCAAGTCCAGTCGAAAAACCTATCGCATTGCCGGCGAATTGCCGGGCGTAATGGTTATCCGTGTCGTCGAAATAGACACGCATGGCGATATGATAGGTGTACCAGATAACTGGAAAGAAGACGGGCCTGCCCCGCGTATGATCGTTAGGGAAGGGTCAATTTCCAAAAAGGCCAAAGGTCATGCCAGCGCGCAACTGGGCATAAATAGTCGCGCCCTTTGCAAAATCAAACCGGGTGAGAACGGTTATGTCGCTCAGGTCATGAAGAAACTTGGTCGGGGCGGCATGCGCCACCTGGGCATTCTCTATCAGGATGGTCGGGGCTGGATCATTCAGCCGGTCGACAAAAAAGCCCGCAATGAGTTTCGCCCGATAAGCGTTCCTGAGGGCGTAGAGATTGATACGCTCGTGGAATACCGCACATCCAGTTCCAAGCGGGGCGGTTCTTATGAGCGCCGCGCCGAAATCACAAAGATCGTCGGTTCCGCCAATGACCCGAAATCAGCTTCTTTGATTTCGCTACGGCAACACGGCATTCCCGTAGGTTTCGATGATGATGTTCTGGCAGAGGCCCGCAAGCTGGAACTCCCCAAGCTCGATAAATTTAGAGAAGACTTACGCCATATCCCGCTCCTGACCATTGACCCTGTTGATGCTAAAGATTTTGACGACGCGATTTTTGCGCGAGAAGATGACGACCTGCAAAACAAAGGTGGATGGGTCGTCTGGGTTGCCATCGCCGATGTGGCAGCATTTGTACAGCCGGGAGGTGCGCTCGATAAATCCGCCCGCGATAAAGGGAATTCCGTCTATCTGCCAGACCGGGTCGAACCCATGTTACCTGAAGAGCTTTCTGCCGACCTTTGTTCCCTGCGCCCGAACGAGGACAGGGCCTGCATGGCCGTGCGTATGCGCTTTCGCGGCGATGGCTCAAAACTGGATCATAAGTTTCACCGTGGCCTGATGCGCTCTCACGCCCGCCTGACCTATGCGCAGGCTCAGGAAGGTTTTGACGGCAATCCCGGCGATGCAGCCGAGCCGGTTATTGATACGCTCAAGGATATATTCAAAGCCTATAAGGCTCTGCGCAAGGCACGCGTGCAACGCGCGCCACTGGCTATTGAGCTCCCGGAGCGACGGGTGCATGTCAACCCAAAAGGCGAAGTGACAAAGATCACATTACGTGAGCGTTTCGATGCGCACAAACTGGTTGAAGAGTTTATGGTTCAGGCCAACGTAGCGGCCGCCCAAGCCCTGGCCGACAAGGACGTCGTCAGTATCGTCCGCAATCACGAACCCCCTGCTCGTGAAAAACTGCAAAGCCTTTCGGATTTCCTGCCAGCGGTCGGGCTAAAATGGACGGTCGGCGAGCGCGCATCCACCAAACGGTTCAATACTTTGCTGGAAATGGCAGCCGAAAATGACTTAACAGAAACGGTCGGAATGGCTGTCTTGCGCAGCCAGACCCAAGCCTATTACGGCCCCGATCCAAAAGGTCACTTCGGATTATCCCTGACCCATTATGCGCATTTCACCTCGCCTATTCGTCGTTATGCTGATCTGGTTGTGCACCGGGCACTAATCCGTACATTTAACCTGGGTCATGACGGAACTACACAAGAAGAGTTTACCCGGCTAAAGGAAACCTCTGAGCATATCTCAAACACTGAGCGCCGGGCCATGGCCGCGGAGCGTGACGCCAAAGACCGTTACATTGCCGCCTATCTAGAAGACCGCGTCGGCGCAGAGTTTGAAGCCCGCATTTCCGGCGCTGCCAAAGCTGGACTTTTTATCACTTTAGACGAAACCGGCGCTGACGGTTTCATACCGGCCCGCATTCTGGGCGAGGATTATTTCATGTTTGATGAAAAATCCAAATCTCTCATTAATGCCCAGACGGGTGGCACTTACCGTTTTGGCCGAAAAGTTAAAGTCCGTTTGAAAGAAGCGACACCTGTGACCGGTGGCCTAATATTCGAAATGCTGACGACGCCGGAAAAAGGCCCCAAACCCAAGCATAATCCTCGCGGCCGCAACCAAAAATACAAGCGCAGCTCCAGATCGCAAAAGCGCCGTCGATGAAAATGCCGCATTTGACACAGGATGAGCTGCATCGGCGCTCCGCCTTAAAACGGGCACCCCGCCCTCGCTTGGCCTCTACAATAGTTCTTTATTCTGGAACCAGGGAAAATCCAAAAATACTGATGGGGCAACGCTCCGCGCGCAATGATTTCATGCCATCTGTATACGTCTTTCCCGGTGGACGGGTTGATAGAGCTGACAGTTATGCCCCTTTTGCAGGTGATTTAAATGCTCGGACTGAACGCATACTCGAAGCAGCCTATAAGGCACGTAAAGCACGAGCCTGTGTACAAGCCGCCATTCGCGAAACCTGGGAAGAAACCGGGTTGATGCTGGGTAAAAATAAACCTTGGTCTAAAAATACAGGCCATAAAAGCTGGCAAGCATTCAAACAAAGCAACATTCAGCCATACCTATCTAGTATCGAGGTTTTTGGACGGGCTGTTACCCCACCTCATCGTCACAAGCGCTATGATACTTGGTTTTTCATCCAGAAATTTGTTGGCGATACGCAACTTGTCGGAGACAGCGGAGAGCTTTCCAATGTGGGTTGGTATGATTGGCAAGAAATTAGCACGCTGAAAATGCAAAGAGCCACGACAATGATGCTGGCAGTATTAAAAGACTATCTCAATTATTCGACAGATCCTGATACGATTTTTTATTCTTATATGAACCGTGGGACTTATGTGCAAGGACGCTTTCCTGCATAAAAACGGCGTTGACTTTAGATTTTCCCCGCCTATAAGCGCCGCTTGAGATTCTAGAGATTGAAAGGTGGAGATATGGCCAAGCCAACCACAATCAAAATTCGCCTGAATTCAACAGCTGGCACCGGTTACTTTTACGTGACCAAAAAGAACGCACGTACTATGACCGAAAAAATGGTCAAGCGTAAGTACGACCCTGTTGTTCGCAAGCATGTTGAGTTTAAAGAAGGCAAAATTAAATAAATCGAACGTGATTCGATAAAGCAAAAGCCGCCGTCAGGCGGCTTTTTGTATGGTCGCAGCCTTCACATTGTTCCGGCCTTCACGCTTAGCTTTGTAGAGCGCCGAATCTGCCCGTTTAAAAACCTCGCGTAATTTTTCGCCTTGCGCGACTTGAGCGACGCCAGCACTCATCGTTATAGATAGCGCCTGACCATCCACATAGATGGGCGTACCGCCGATGAGACCACGGATCCGGTCCGCGGCAAACATGGCATCATCCAGCACCGTATTGGGCATAGCGATCATAAACTCTTCACCGCCATAACGACTAACAATATCGATGGCCCGCATATGTGTGACCAAACGAGTCGCGACCTCTTTTAGAATATCGTCGCCAATATCATGCCCAAGGATATCGTTGACACGTTTAAAATGGTCGATATCAAAGACAATAATTGAAAACGGCTCACCCTTTTCGATGGACTCAAATAGAGGTGCCACAGATCTTTCGAAATATCTTCGGTTCCCCAATCCCGTCAAAGGATCGGCGACAACCATTTCCAGGTCTTGATTGAAGTTTTCCTGCAGAGCGTCGGAATAAAACTTCCGTTTCAGCTGCGTATTTACTCTGGCGATCAGTTCCTGCTTTTCAATGGGCCGCATCAGCGTATCATTAATCCCCAGATCATAAGCACGAACGAACCGATTCTCATCTTCGGGTGTTCCGACCAGAAGCACAGGAATATTCCGGGTCTCGTGATCAAATTTTAGAGACGCACAAACTCTTAGACCATCAAAGTTTTCCGATGTCAGACTGACAATTATCAGGTCCGTGTCGGAGGGTTTACGTCCGACGACCTCTTCGGGTCGTGTGGCGATCGTGAAGTTATGTATATCTTGCAAAGGTGCTGTTAATTGCTGAGCCCGCTTATTGTGATCTTCGAGAACTACAATGCGTCCTTTACGTTTTTCAATCTCCTGAACCACGGTTCTGGAATTCGCCAGAGAATGTCCCGTATGGCTAAGTAATTGGTCGGTGACCATTTTTAGCCGGAGCAGAGATTTGACCCGTGCCAACAGATTGAAGTCATCAAATGGCTTGGTAATGAAATCGTCAGCACCGGATTCCAGCCCGCGAATCCGATCTTTGGTGCCATCAAGGGCTGTCACCATAATCACAGGAATATGATATGTATCTGGATTATTCTTAAGTTTGCGACAAGTTTCAAAGCCGTCCATGCCTGGCATGATCGCGTCCATAAGAATTAAGTCAACGCGTTCGTCTTTGATTTTCTCTAATGCCTCTTCGCCGGATTGCGCCAAAAGAACGTCGTAATATTCAGCCGAGAGCTTAACCTGCAAAAGGTGCAGATTGGGCGCCAGGTCATCGACGATCAAAATACGGGCACTCATTGATAAATACCCTTATTTTACAAATTTTCGAATAGTTTCCAAAAATGAAGAGACATTGATAGGCTTGGAAATATAAGCCTCGCACCCCCCGTCTCGGATACGCTTTTCATCACCTTTCATAGCGAAGGCTGTTACGGCAATGATTGGAATATTTGCCAGCGATTTATCATCCTTGATCCATTTGGTGACTTCCAGACCGGAAACTTCCGGCAGTTGAATATCCATTAGAATGAGATCGGGCTGAAATTGCTTCGCCAGATTAATGGCCTTCAAACCCTCACGGGTCTGACGAGTTTCAAATCCATGAGCATCCAGCAAGTCAGAGAAGAGCTTCATATTGAGCTCATTATCTTCGACTATAAGGACTTTTTTCGGCATAATCTGTAACATGCTTCCAATTCACCCGGTTCTTACGTTTATTATTATGGTCGTATTAAACACCAATATCCTTAATCAAGCGTGTGTAATTCCTTTACAAGGCCTTAAAAGAACATAAAAAGAACATTAATTTTGACGGAAAACGTGGAATTGTCGGGAAAAACTCAAACATATTGCCGAGACTGCGCCCATCCGGGGCTACGAGACCAACCCTGCTCTCATTGCGGCGGACGCAATGGGCTCTTCCATCCTGAACTGTCTGAGTTGTCGATTGCCCATGTGGATTGCGACGCTTTTTATGCCTCTATAGAAAAAAGAGACAATCCTGACATCGCCCATAAACCTGTGGTTATTGGCGGCGGCGTCAGAGGCGTGGTCTCCGCGGCCTGCTATGTCGCACGTATGTATGGTGTGCGTTCTGCCATGCCCATGTTCAAAGCGCGTAAGGCCTGCCCCGAAGCCGTTGTCATAAAACCCAATATGCAGAAATATGCGAAAGAAGGACGGCGCATCAAAGATATGATGCTGGATCTGACACCCCTTGTTGAACCTCTATCTATAGATGAGGCCTTTTTAGATTTGACAGGCACCTCACGATTGCACGGCCAAACACCAGCACAAAGCCTAATCGGTCTACAAAACCGTATCCACAAAGACATTGGTGTCACAGTATCTGTTGGCCTGAGTTACAATAAGTTTCTGGCTAAAACCGCATCAGATCTCGACAAGCCCTCCGGTTTTGCTGTTTTAGGGCAGAGCGACGCTCAGGATTTCCTCAAAGATAAGCCGGTAGGGTTTATATTTGGAGTAGGTCCGTCTTTTGCCCGATCTCTCACCAAGGTAGGTATAAAAACAATCGCTGACGTTCGTCGCAGGGACGATAATTTCATGATGAAGAATTTTGGCGATGCCGGATTGCGTCTCGCCCGATTGGCCCGTGCCGAAGATCTCCGTAACGTCAGCCCTGACAACGAACGCAAATCCATTTCAGCTGAAACCACGTTTAACGACGATATATCTGATCCAGAGGCTTTAATGGACCGTTTGTGGATGCTGTGCGTCAAAACAGCGGATCGTTCAAAAGCTACCGAATTGGCAGGGCGCGTCGTAACGCTCAAACTCAAAACCAGGCAATTCGAAACCATTACCCGGCGCCGAACATTGTCTCAACCGATTCAGCTTGCCGATGCAATCTACCATGCCCTTGAACCTTTATTAATCAAAGAAGCCAATGGTCGGAAATTTCGACTTTTGGGCGCTGGCATAGCAGACCTGTCGCCACCTGTCGGCGACAGTGGCAATTTGCTGGATCCTGGGTCTGTCAAAAGAGGTCTGGCAGAACGCGCTTCGGACACCGCTCGTGCAAAATTTGGGAAAGACGCCATCGTCAAAGGACGTGAATTTCGCGCGCGGCGCAAAAGTGATTTGAAATCAAAGCCAAAATCATGAATAGTCATTTCATAAATTATGGAAATTGGGATGCACACGATGTCTTCTAACTGGCTTAAAACAACCTTGATCATTGGATGCAGTCTCCTTCCTTTTCAGATAGGGCACACACAACAATCGGATTTACTAAAAGATATCGAGGCTGAAATCGCGGCAGAACTTGCGGATCTCGGTGATATTTACAAAGTGACAGCCCCATCAGATGAGCTGGCAACCAAAGCCGCCATTACCTTCCACGGACAACTTTTGGAATCAGAGCCGTCGACACGTTCTCATATTTTGACCCTGACAGAGGCAGAAACCGCACGACTGAAATCCTTCGGCTTTAAAATTGAGACGGCCCTGGTTTCGCAGACCGCTATAAACGTCACCGACTGGGACAAATGGCGGCCAAAGACGAAAAACTGGCCAATGCTTTCACGTCGCAAAACATTACTGGCATCCCTGGATATAGTTGTTACGAAACCGTCGAAGAAACCTTTGCAGACGCTCAGGAATTAGCGGCCGATTACCCTGCCCTCGCCGGTATGATAGATATTGGCGATAGTTGGGAGAAGGCCTCTGGTTTAGGCGGGTATGACCTCAATGTCCTAAAAATTACCAATTCCGCCATTTCGGGCGAAAAGCCGAAACTCTTTATTCACAGTGCCATGCATGCCCGAGAATATACGACGGCTGCCCTGACATTGGATTTTGCCAGTGAGCTTCTGCGCCGTTACCACACTGATGCTGATACCCGCTGGATTGTGGATCAGCATGAAATTCACATCCTGTTTCATATGAACCCAGACGGTCGCAAAAAAGCCGAGGACGGACTATTATGGCGAAAGAACACAAATACGAATTATTGTGGCACTAGCAGCAATTCCAGAGGCGCCGACCTCAACCGTAATTTTACCCATAGCTGGAACTCCACGACAGGCGTTGGTTCCAGCGGCAATGTATGTTCATCGACCTATCGCGGTCCAACGGCAGCGTCCGAGCCGGAAACGCAAGCCGTCGAGAGTTATGTTCGCAGCCTGTTTTCCGATAATCGGGGACCAGCTAATACGGACGCAGCTCCTGACGATACTATGGGGCTTCACCTGGACATTCACAGCTATAGCGAGCTTATTCTTTGGCCATGGGGAGACGTTAATACACCAGCGCCAAATGGGCCGGCTTTGCAAACGCTGGGACGTAAACTGGCCTTTTTCAATGGCTATAACCCACTCAATCTATTGGACTATATCCGACGGACGGCACAAGCGACGCCATCAGTTACGGTGAACTTGGCGTACCTGCCCTGACCTATGAGCTGGGCACAGCCTTTTTCCAAAGCTGCGACGTCTATCAATCAACAGTGCGCCCCGATAATTTACCATCATTGAAATATGCTGCCAAAATCATTCGCGCGCCGTATAAGCTGCCGGCTGGCCCTGAGGTCCACAGCCTGACCATTAATGGCGGCACGGATGGATATGCAAGCACCGGAGACATCGTTCCAATTCGAGCGCGAGCCGATGACACTCGTTTTGAAAATAAAAACGGCAATGAGCCCAGCCAGACAATCGTCGAGGCGGAATATTATATTAACAGCTATCCATGGGAGAGCGGTGCCGTCGCGCATACTATGACGGCAGAGGACGGGGCTTTTAGCACAAAACGCGAGTTCATCACGGCATCCATTGACACAGCGGAGTTGAACCCCGGTCGAAACATGATTTGGGTGCGTGCCAAAGATGCTAATGGTAATTGGGGGCCAGGCACGGCCGGTTTCTTAATTCTGCCGCTTGTGCTTAATCAGCCACCAGACGCTAAATGGTGGTATCGATGCGACGGCTTGACTTGTGACTTTTTCGCCAATCAATCTAATGATCCGGACGGCGAAATCGTCAGCTATTACTGGAAGTTCGAAAACAATACACCCGGTGTATTTGGCCGGAATGTCACCCATACATTTTCAACATCTGGTATTCACCGACCATTTTTGACTGTGAAAGATGATGATGGTGCCAAAACCAAGAAAAGGCGACGTCTGGTTTTACCTTAGTTCCGGTAGCTTTTGAAATATTCGACAATCTCTTCTTCCGTTCGACTGGCTGCGTTGCGCCAAGTGGGGGCGGTGTCAAGATTTAGGACCTCTCCGTCAGTACTTAGAATGAATACGGTCGGTGTGCCGACTATATCTTCAACTCCCAGTGACTGAGCTATATCAACATTTCGGTTCTTTTCACCGACATCAATATAAACCTGTTCAAAATAGGGCGTGATATTCGCGGCCCTGAATTCTGGATTTTCAAAATAATAAGCCAGTCCGCGACTATCATGGCACCAATTGGCCCCCATTACGATGATCGCACGTTTACCACTCAAGGCCGCCGCATCCTGAGTTGCATTCAGATCCGCCCAACCATCGCGTTCAGCGTCATATGGCCTGGGACTATTTTTGTGATGAGGGTCAGGCCCATCATGGCCCTCAGCATGCTCATCTTTATGCTGGTCATGCTCCGCTTCGGAAATTACGGGCGTTTCATCGAGGACAGCGCCCTCTTGAACCTCTTTATCACTGTCGATAGGAATGTCAGTTTGAGCACAACTTGATGCCCCCAATGTGAAAAACGCGAACACGGAAAATAATAATCTGACCATAAGCTCCTATAGCTTTAAAACTTTATTTTACAAATAGGCTTGTCACACCAAATAGAGAACCGCATACACGCGTCATGTCCTGGTTAAAATTCTTCAGTCGGAAATTCCGCCCTAAGAAACCCGAGGCCTATATCCCGCCTCCCTCACAAACGCCGCGTCCGTTTAAGGTCAGGCGCCATTTCTTTAATCTGAAAAACGTTCAATGCTATGGCACGTTTTTTCCTTTTTGGGCGGGCTGGATTTCCGCCGGTCATGTTTTAACCAGCAGCCAACATAAATGGCCCGGATTTACGGGCAATGGTGCTGTCGATTTATGGCCGGATGGACTGGACGCCGCGCTGAAAGGCTGCCGATTGCCGGATAGTCCGCCTCCTGCCCCTTATGGCGGGCAACTCATCCGGGTCATGGGATTCCCGGCTGGATCCCGGCATCTCGAAACACGGATGGGCAAAGTCTATATGGAAAGAAACACTGGTTCAGGTCACTGGATCGCCCATATCAAAGCCCCAGATGAACCCGTCGTAACCGGAATGAGCGGCGGGCCTGTGATCGATATCAAAACAGACCTGCCCATTGGCATATTGATTACGCGAAACTCACCCGCTGACTTGGACAGAGATGAAGTTCCTGATCAAAGTTGTGACTTTATCGCACTGTCCTCTGTTTGGCATGCCATACAAAAAGCTCAATCTGTCGTCTGAAGCATATCAATATCAACGCCTAAAAACTGTAGAAAGGCGATGACGATTGCAGACAAAAACAGAAGCATGATGATCACGAAAAGAATATAAAGGTCGCTGACAGGTTTAGACGGCTCTTTTGGCGCAGCAGGTTCTGATGGGGTCTGCCAGTCCTCCAGTTTGTTCTTGGCGGCCTTGCCTACTGGCGATTCTATAAAGGAAGATGTCCAGGATTTGATTTTCTCCCGTCGAGCCTGGCGATTATTCAGAGCCCGTAAAGCCTCTCTATGGGCCTTTCCTGCTTCGGGCTCAACCGTATCGATCTCCGTCAATGGGAGAATTCCGTCCAAGTCCGGCTCCACAATTTCGCCGGTATATTCTAGCGTAAGCGCACCCCGGTTACCACGGCGAAATATAGCGACAGGAGAAAATCTGTCCTCATAATGACGCGGCGGTGTGGACCCTAGAAACAAGGCCATTGGCTCGCCCTTTGGCTCCCAATTTAACCTGTCTCGTGAAATCGCATCAACATCGGGCCGCCCATTGGCATCAAAAGACACGCCCGCCGTCAGGGCGCCGGTTTTTCCCTCAACAAAAATTGGAAATTTTGGGTCCACTTCAAAAGGCAGCGGCGCTTTTAAGGTTTCGAACCAGTCCTTCAAATCTGGTTCATTCTCAATAGAAAAACCAATTGCAACGATAACACCTGTCTCTTTTTCCTGACGCGATACGATGACAACAGCTGATTTAAATAATGGATACTTTTCAAGGACCGCCTCAATTGCCGGCTTAACCTCTGCTTTTAAAAAAGCCTCACGCTGTTTCCGGGCCTGAGCCGGCGTATATTTTTTGATAATGTCATCTTGGAAAGACATAGGCTTAATATGGCTGGCTTAACTGTCTTTGCCAAGCTCCTGAGACCTTCGATAGGCAGCATTAACACCCTCTCGCAATACCTTGGGTAAGCCGTTTTCCGTCATCAACACATCCAGCGCCGCTTGAGTCGTTCCATTCGGCGAGGTCACGGCCTGCCGAAGCTCGGTCGCGCTCTGTCCTGTTTGCGCTATCAAAGCGCCTGCCCCAATAAACGTTTGTGTCGCCAACTGTCTTGCCTGATCTTCCGACAAACCGATCGCTTGTCCCGCCCCCGTCAACGCCTCAACCATATGGAAAAAGTAAGCCGGACCTGACCCGGATACAGCCGTTACCATGTCTATCATCGCCTCGTTATCCAACTCGATAACCGTGCCAACAGCACCTAGTAATTTGGTGACATGCTTCTTTCGCGAAGCATTAAGATTTTTACCCGCAATAAAGGCCGTAACCCCCTTGCCAATCGAGGCTGGTGTATTGGGCATGGCCCGCACGATGGCCCTCCCGGGAAATGTTTCCTGAAGCCGTTCCACTGTGATGCCGGCCATAATAGATATCACTGTACAGTCCGGCGGCAGACAAAGCGCTATCTCAGGTCCAATCGCGTCAAAGGATTGAGGTTTGATCGCCAACAAAACAAACTCTGCTGTGGCCACATTATATTCGAGCCGTTCGACATGACTTGCGCCCTTGCTGATAACGGATTTAGCTCCGTCGCCCGCCCGCGGATCAACCACAAGCAGGTCTTTGATAGCCACTATCGGTTTTTTACCAGACGTCCAACCGGAGAGCATGGCACCGCCCATTCGGCCCGCCCCAATAACAATGTGTGTACTCATATCCCGCCTTTAGGGATTGGCTGCCAGATCAACAAGAGCTGATGTCAGCGCATCTTCGGGGGATTTCCCGGCCCATATAACATATTGGGTCGCGGGATAGCCACGCTCTGCAGCATCCAGTGCCTGTGTAATCAGATCCTGTGCTTGCTCGATCAATAGCTTTGCACCGCCTCTTAAAGAATGACTGTGCCGATAAACTAGTGCATTGCTTTGATGCCAGAAATCAAAATGACCATGTGTTAGCCGTTCATTGATAAGCGACATTAGCCGGCACATATCATCACTGCGCCCTCCCGGTGATCGCCCATCAAAGGCCAGAAACAGTGAAATTGATTCTGGCTCAGCATCCCATGTCAGGATCAAATCATGATGGCACCAGAGACCTGGTAATGTGATATGAATTTCCTCAGGCTTCACGCGCTCGAACTCAAAATGTTCGGCAATAGCGATGCGCTCGAAAACATCCAGAGGGTTTCCTCTGTCTGGCATGGCCTCGGCTAATCTAGCCGCAGGTCGCAAACAATATTCGTCCGCGATTGTCATAAAGCCCCTCGACTCACTCTATTATGAGTAAAAATCTACGAGATTCGCCCCAAATAACAAGATATTGCGTTATCAAGGTCTGTTGATAACTATATTTTGGGGTGGATAAGCAGACTTAGCGTCCTAAGACCTCTTTTTCGCGGCTTTTTCTAATTTCTCCATGCGAGCTTTGAGTTCCGCATTTTCAGCGTTCAAGTTTTGAATAATGGCTTTCATAACTTCAAATTCATCTCGAGTCACAAGGTCCAGATCCGCGACCATCTGTTCGGCTCGTGAACGTCCCATGGCTTTGACCTCATCACCAACGCCTTTGACGGCACCAACCGCATTGGTGAAAAGATTTGTTAAATCATCGAGAGGTTTGGATTTATTCTGCATTTTGGCCTCTTTACGCATTCCATAGCTCAGGCAGTTTGATTTTGCCTTTTCTTATAGATAGGGAGCCTGTAACAGAATTCCAGTCTGAAACAAGTTACACAACGCCGCGCCAGGACCTGCCATGTTATTCGCCATAGAATTCCCGAGATGGATTTCGGATACCGCTTTCACCATTCCCTATTTCGACTGGCCGATTAAGTGGTACGGCATATCCTATGTTATCGGCATTGGCCTTGCTTATTTCTGGGCTATTCGCACGGTTAAGAAACACGAGCTCTGGCAACCGGTCAGAGAAACCACGCGAGGTGCCGAGGGCGTTCCGACATTACGCATGCTCGAAGATTTTCTGACCTATTGTTTTATTGGCATATTGGTTGGCGGGCGATTAGGCTCTCTTATTCTTTATGAGCCGCCCAAGTCTTTTTTCGATATCTTCCGGGTCTGGGAGGGGGGCATGGCCTTTCACGGCGGTTTCGTCGGCGTCTGTTTGGCAGTTTGGTATATCTCCAAAAAGCACAAGATTTCTTTGTGGCGTTGGGCCGACACGGCGGCCATTGGTGCGCCGCTGGGTATTTTTTGCGTTCGGATTGCCAATTTTATCAATCAGGAACTTTATGGCCGGGAAACGGACGTGCCCTGGGCCTTCATATTCTGGAAGCGGGATTTCAAGGAACGCCACCCCAGCCAACTCTATGAGGCGTTTCTTGAGGGTATCGTCATTTTCCTCGTTATCTGGTATCTGACCCGCGAGAAAAACATTCTGGCCAAGCCAGGCATTGCGGCTGGCACCTTCTTCTTGCTTTATGGTTTGTTCCGGATTTTCGTCGAATATTTCCGAAATCCGGATCCGGGCATTTCGCAAGTCAGTGATTATTTTACGCGGGGAATTATCTACTCCATCCCCATGGTCGTCATCGGTATTCTGATTATTCGCTGGGCCAATAAACGTCCGCCAGTTGCGCCGCGGTTTATGGAGGATTCCAGCAAGGGGAAAAAGGCCGCCAAGGTCTGATAGATGAGCACGCTTGTTGATCGCATAAAGACCCGCATTAAGCGCGAGGGTTCTATGAGCGTGGCAGAATATATGTCGCTCTGCCTGCTTGACCCAAAATATGGATATTATCCGACCCGGGACCCTCTGGGTTCTGACGGAGATTTTATAACGGCGCCTGAAATCTCGCAGATGTTCGGAGAGGTTTTAGGTCTTTGGGTCATCCAGAGCTGGAAAGATATGGGCAGCCCTGGCAGTTTCAATCTGGTGGAGATGGGACCGGGACGCGGCATAATGATGAGCGACATGCTTAGGGCCATTAATCTGGCCCCGGACTGTATGGAGAATTTGACCGTATACCTCATCGAGGCCAGCGCCGCTCTGGAGGCCGTACAAGGCAAAACCCTCGAAAACAGCCCGGCTCCTGTCTATTGGGTCAGCAGTCTTGACGAGGTACCGCTGGGTCCCACGGTGATCATCGGGAATGAGTATCTGGACTGCCTGCCTATTCGTCAATTTATTCAGACGGATCGATTTGCACAAATCCAAGGCTGGCGGGAGCGCGTGGTTATATTGGATCCGGATACAGACGATTTGACTTTCGCTCTGTCAACTGAACCTGTATCCGAGATCGTCGGCGCCACGTTCCCTTCTGCACATATTGACGCGAAAAATGACGAGCTCCTGGAAATATGCCCTGCAGCCCATCAGACATTAGACGCCATTAACGACAAATTTCGCATGTCGCCAGGCCGCGCGCTTTTTATTGATTACGGCCCCGAAGTTACCGAATTTGGCGATACGCTTCAGGCTTTAAAACGCCATGAAAAAGTCGGCGTGTTTTCCGACCCAGGCAATACGGACCTGACCGCACGCGTTGATTTCGCGGCTCTTGGAGAGTTTGCAGAGAGCCTGGAACTACCCTATATGCCGACTGTACCTCAACACGAATTTTTATCAAAACTCGGCATTGAAATGCGGGCCGCCAGCCTCGCTAAGGCTAAACCTGAGAGCAAAGCCAAGATCGCCCGCCAATTAGAACGCCTCACTGGTGAAGACCATATGGGTCAGTTGTTCAAAGCCATTTGTTTTCAGTCCAATGGTATGGGCATACCCCTTGGTTTCAGGAACCCTTATGACATGGTTTAAGACACATCATCTATTGGACCTGCCCGGGATTTCACATGGATTTTTCGGACGCAAAGGCGGTGTGTCAGATAATCAATTTGCCAGCCTGAATACAGGCCAGGGCTCCAAGGATACGCCTGAAAACGTCTTTGAAAACAGACGCCGTGTAGCCGAGGCCATTGGCACAATCGAGCCTCGACTCTTATCAAATTATCAAATTCACTCAGCCGAAGTTGTCATTGTCGACCAGCCTTGGTCTGGCGAACGCCCAAAGGCAGACGGCATGGTCACGAAAACAAAAGGTCTGGCACTCTCGGCCTTGGGGGCGGATTGTGGACCGGTCCTGTTTTATGACCCAGTCGAAGCCATTGTAGGCGCCTGCCATGCCGGTTGGGGCGGTGCGCTTAAGGGCATTACCACATCCACGATCAGAACGATGGAAAGTCTGGGGTCACAGCGGGATAATATCATCGCCGTATTAGGCCCCTGTATCAGCCAGCTAAATTATGAAGTCGGCCATGATTTCCGCGACAGCTTTGTGGCAGAACAAGAAAGCTATGACCGTTTTTTCCAATTGGGGCCCGAGAAGAACAAGGGCGAGCGCAAACCTCATTTCAATTTGAAGCGCTTTATCCTGGCCAGAATCAGGAACGAAGGTGTGACCCAAATCGATGCCCTGCCCGATTGTACTTATGGAAATCCGGACGGTTATTTCTCCTACCGATACAATACCCATCAAGGGGTTGAAGGTTATGGTCGTAATATTTCAGCTATAATGCTCAAAGAGTGATTTACATTGTCGAACGCTGTCATTACAGAGACGCCAAAAGTGACAATTCTGTGAAGGTGATCCCAGATGAAACTGATTAGTGGTTCGGCCAACCAGCCCCTCGCCGCCGCCATAGCCGATGTGCTTGATGTGCCGCTCACGGATGTTGAAACCAAGCGTTTTCGGGATCAGGAAATTTTTGTAAAAATCAATGAGAATGTTCGGGGTGAGGACATCTTCCTAATCCAACCGACATCCGCTCCGGCCAATGACCATCTGATGGAACTCCTCATTATGATCGATGCTCTGGTCAGAGCGTCGGCGGAACGTATCACCGCCGTTGTGCCTTATTATGGATATGCCCGACAGGACCGCAAAACAGGTGGACGTACACCCATCTCAGCCAAGCTCGTTGCCAATCTCATTTCCAAAGCCGGTGCTGATCGTGTGTTAACAGTGGATTTGCATGCCGGACAGATTCAAGGCTTCTTTGATATCCCAACGGACAACCTTTTTGGGCAGCCCGTCTTTATAGACGACATCAAGGATAATTTCTCCAAGAAAGAACGGGATAATCTGCTCTTCGTATCACCTGATGTTGGCGGTGTGGTTCGCACACGCAGCCTGGCGAAACAATTCGAAGCCGATATTGCCATTATCGACAAACGACGCCCCAAAGCCGGTGAGTCTGAAGTTATGAATATCATCGGTGATGTTTCGGGTCGCAATTGTATCTTGCTGGATGACATTATCGACTCGGGTGGAACGCTGTGTAACGCAGCCGCCGCCATCATGGATCAAGGTGCTGCCTCGGTTTCAGCTTATATCACGCATGGCGTCCTATCGGATCCAGCCGTGGAGCGGATTACAAATTCCGTCCTGACCGAAGTCGTCATCACTGACACAATTGGTCAGCCGGAAAAGGTCAAAGACTGTAAGAAAGTGCGCGAGATTACTGTCGCGACTTTGCTCGGCGAAGCCATTAGACGGATTGCCAATGACGAGAGCGTTTCAAAGCTCTTTAGCTAATCTTATTTTGACTTAAGACTTTCGATCAGGCAGGTTTCATGCATGGAACCCATCTATATCTACGCTCTGATTATCGGTTATCTCTTGGGCTCAATTCCTTTTGGATTACTCATCGCCAAAATAGGCGGACAAGGAGATATCCGGAGTATTGGTTCGGGTAATATTGGGACGACCAATGTCCTCCGGACCGGGCGTAAAGATCTAGCAGCACTCACCCTTTTGTTTGATGGCGGCAAAGCTGCGGCCGCCTACTTTATTGTCTGGTTTTTGGGATGGGGCGAGATACCGGCTCTTATGGCAGCGGCGGCAGCCTTGATAGGTCATTGTTTTCCAATCTGGTTGAAATTCAAAGGCGGCAAGGGTGTAGCCACATTTTTAGGCGCGCTCCTCGCTGCGGCGTGGCCTATTGGTCTGGCGGCTTGCGGCATCTGGCTGGCCGTGGCGTTTCTGTTCAAAATGAGCTCTTTGGCAGCGCTCTGGGCCGCTGGCTTGGCGCCACTCGTCGCGCTCTATACGGGTTATAATAATGTGGCCTGTATGGGCGTTATTCTCGCCATCATCATTTACATCCGCCACAAAGATAATATCAAACGCATCTTTCGCGGCGAAGAATCCAAAATCGGACAAGATAAGTAAGGAGCGAAAAGCGTGGGGCTTCGCGAACTTAACAGAGACGAAAGACTGGACTGGCTCCGGCTTATCCGCACACCGACACTCGGCCCTGTGGCTTTTCGCGATATCATGCGCCGCACAAATGGGGATGCGGCCAAGGCCCTGGAAATCCTGCCCGAGCTGACGCGGGGCAAACGGTTTGAGATTTTCTCCCGCGACGCGGCCGAGGCCGAGCTAGAGGCCCATGAGAGCCAAGACATTCACCTTTTGGCCTCTTGCGAACCCGATTACCCTGACGCCTTGCGCGCCATCGACCCGCCGCCGCCACTGATTTCCGTCTGGGGCGAGCCGTCTATATTGCGCAGGCCTTGTGTGGCTGTCATCGGCTCACGCAATGCCTCCGCCATTGGGCAGCGCTTTGCCGGACAAATCGCGCGGGAATTAGGCGAGGCAGGTTTAACGGTTATATCCGGACTGGCTCGCGGTATCGACACGCAAGCTCATTGGGGCGCACTTGAAACCGGGACAGCCGCCGTACTGGGCGGCGCCGCCGACCATGTCTATCCTTCGCAAAATGCCGATCTTTACGACCACATTAGATCAAAGGGCGCGCTGGTCTCTGAAAGCCCGCTAGGCTACCGGGCCACAGCAAGAGACTTCCCGCGCCGCAACCGCATCATATCCGGTCTCTCCATGGGTGTTGTTGTCATCGAAGCCGCCGAACGCTCCGGCACGCTTATAACGGCGCGCTATGCCTTGGAACAGGGCCGCGAAGTCATGGCCGCTCCGGGCAGTCCGCTCGACCCACGAGTCAAAGGTTGCCATAGACTGTTAAAACAAGGCGCGGCGCTCATTGAAAACGCGCAGGATGTCCTCTATGTCCTGGGCGATGTTCATGAAATGCAGGAACCGTCGCAGCTTTATACGGGCCCGGATAGTTTTGATTATAACGGCGATCTGGACAAGGCCAAAGCGGCTATCAAGTCCCTGCTCTCACCCACGCCCACTCCGCGCAATGATATTATCCGCCTCTCCGGCCTGCCCATCGCCCTCGCCTCTGCCGCGCTCCTGGAAATGGAATTGCTCGGCGAGATATTCGTGGAAACGGACGGCAAAGTGAGTGGGGTTTAGTTCTGAATTGACCCCTGCTGTAATTGTAATATAGTTACATTATGGATAATTGGGGAAAATATGGTTTCATTGGCGCAGCCAGTCTGATCATATCCGTTGGGATGTTTGCAATTTTGGGCAAGGTCTTTGAGCCGGGAAATGCTTACATTGACGCGTCTACCCATAAAACTCCAAATATGGCTTCAAACACGGTTCAGCCGCTCACCGACCAAGTAGCGCCCAAAACCCCCGATAGGTTCCACGCACTTATTGAGCTATTTAAGGTTTCCCATGATGAGTTTTTTACGCCCGCGCCAAAAAAGAACTTAGTAATTTGCAGATATCCAGGTTTGGAAAGCCCATTTAAAGACTTGAATTATACACCACCTAGGAAACCAGATCTAACAACGTCAGTGTTTTCGAATATCGAGGTTTCACCCGTTCAATTTAAAAGTTCTATTGCTGGCGTTAACCCACGCCGCTACTCACCCGAATTACCCCCATCAGTCACCAAATCTGGCCATTGCTATGTCAGCTATTTTGTCAACACAGAGTTCCGCGCAGAGAACATAGAAGTTACAAATTGCACGGAGCCGCTATTCGAGGAACCGACTTATAAGGCGATTTCAAATAACACCCATCCGCCATATTTTCCGGAACCGGAATTTGTTGGTCGACAAATTACCAATGAAAAGTACACTTTTCGGATATTAGACGAAAACGGCAATATCATTCCCGAGTGATCATTGACGTGTCGTCCATTGCGCGCCAGACTATATATAACCTTGGAGTCCCGTCATGAGCGCATCATCCATTAGAGACACAGTCGATCAACTCTTCCTGCTATTTGAAAAAGGCGCGTGGGATGAGGCTGCCAAATTGTTCTCGCCGGACGCCCAGATCACGACCCAATACGGCGCGAGCTATGATCCCATTTCGATTGAGGCTTTTGTCCAAAACGCCAAACACGGCCCCTTATCCAAAGTGGGCGCGCCGCTTTATCTGAACCGCAAAGTCGTCATTGACGAACTGGATTTTGTGGAGACCCACATCTCGCAGCTTTTTATTGGCGGACAGGTCTATGAACTCCCCGCCTGTATTGTGGGATCGGTCAATGAGGATGGGCTCATTAACAAGCTGGACGAATATCTGGACCCTGCCCCGATTATGAAGGCACTGGGTGCGGGATAAGTCAAATCAATCTCATGAATTGAATATGAACAATAGGTTCAACTAGAATTCACCCGTAATGTTACACTGTACGGCAATTGAAACACAACAATAAGGGGACAAAATGAGACACTCATCCAAGTTTTTTGCAACTGCTATTACCTGTATTTTGCTAGGGGCCTGTGAAACGGCCAGTCTCGCCATTCCACCTTCGCTTGAAGCGAACGCCGTACAATATCCCATTGACGGTTTGAGGGGTTTCAACTTTAAAAGCGACATTTCGGTTGCCAATGTGTCTGGTACTTACCGCAGAGACTCCAGCCAAACTACAATTGCTGGATATGAGAGCAAAAGGGCAAAAGCCCACTATGACATCGAATTAGACGGACAGCCCGTTTCAGGCGACTGTCGCATGGAACAGGGTAAGGCTGTCGTTTATGCTGATGATGCCTTCGCAGCCATACAGGCCGTTGTCATTGCTAATAAAGCATATAAGCCCATGCATTACGCTTGCCGATTGACGGGACCCGCCATCCCGGATCAAGCTGAATTCGTGTTAAAAGAAGTGGACGGCAACCGGCTTCATGTAGGCGCATTTCAAGAAACCGAACGCTATGGTCACGTTCGCTGGAATAATGCCCTGTTAGGCATAACATCCACCCATTTGATGAAGAGCGAATCCGGCAGATATTCTGATACACATAGCATGTTTGCTCCGGCCGAAGGCTATATCATCTATCGCGGGAGAAATCCGGTGGCCGCTATTGACCTCTCGGGTAAAGAAACGCTTCATATAGATCCGAATGTTTCTGCCGATGAACGGGATGCCATTTTGATCGCCGCCATATCGCTAGGCCTGCACAGAGATCCCACACAAATGGCAGGATATGATGAAGACAGGGTTGAAAACGACAACTGGTAGAGCATTAGGGCTCTACCGCCGATCTGCTACTCTTAGCTTTGCATGGTCCAGCCATTGACGCCCATGGCGGCCTGGCGGACAGCCTCAGAGAGCGTTGGGTGGGCGTGACAGACGCGGGCAATATCTTCGGCTGAGGCGCGGAAGGCCATAGCCACACAAATTTCCTGGATCATTTCACCGACCATAGGCCCGATCATATGGGCGCCGAGGATTTCATCGGTTTCGGCATGGGCCAATATCTTGATAAAGCCATCGGTTTCGTGATTGGCTTTGGCACGAGAGTTCGCCATGAAAATGAACTTACCGGATTTATAGGGTATGCCAGCTTCTTTGAGCTCCTGCTCGGTCTGGCCCAGATTGGCCATTTCCGGCTTGGTATAGACCACGCCCGGGACCAGATTATAATCCACATGGCCGGGCTGGCCGGCAATAAGTTCGGCCACAGCACAGCCATCTTCTTCGGCTTTGTGCGCCAGCATAGGGCCTTTGATACAGTCACCCACGGCCCAGATACCCGGTACATTAGTTTTGAAATGATTGGTTTCGATGAAACCGCGCTTATCCGTGGCAACACCAACAGTCTCAAGGCCCAGCCCCTCTGTGAAAGGACGGCGACCGATAGATACCAGCACGACATCTGCGTCAAATGTGGTGGCCTCACCGCCTTTGGACGGTTCCATGGTAACTTTGAGTTTTGATTTTAGTTTTTCAACGGCCGTGACCTTGTGACCTGTATGGAACTTCATGCCCTGTTTTTTCAGGATACGCTGACCGGTCTTTTGAACTTCTGCGTCCATGCCCGGCAGAATGTGATCGAGGAATTCAACGACAGTCACTTCAGCGCCCAAACGACGCCAGACGGAACCCAGTTCCAGACCGATAACGCCGCCGCCAATGACAACCATTTTCTCCGGGACCTTTTTCAGATCCAGCGCGCCTGTGGATGAGATAATGCGCTCTTCGTCAATTTCGATGCCAGGCAGCGTGGCCACTTCAGACCCGGTGGCGATGACGATGTTTTTGGTCTTTATTTTCTTGCCATCTACATCAACCGTGTTGGCATCAACGATCTTCCCGAAGCCTTCGATATGGTCGACTTTGTTTTTCTTGAACAGGAATTCAATACCTTTGGTCAGTTGGTCAACCGTCTTGGCTTTTGACTCCATCATCTTTGGCAGGTTGAGCTTGACGGTGGCGTCAATGCCCATGCCCGCGAAGTCTTTATTGGCCGCCTCGTAAAGCTCCGTGGAATGCAGTAATGCCTTGGACGGAATACAGCCCACATTGAGACACGTCCCGCCGAGCGTCTTGCGCGTCTCCACACAGGCCACTTTGAGACCCAGCTGCCCTGCGCGAATAGCACAATTATAGCCCCCAGGGCCGCCGCCAATAATTACCAAGTCATAAGTGTCAGACATGTCATGCTCCACGCGCAATAGAATTTGATGCTCACATAGGCGCGAGGAGCGAATGGGTCAACACTGGGATGCCCCATATGCATTGAATTAGCTTAAGTCAGAATGCCTTTGTTCACTTTCATCCGTGAAACAACAACTTCGACAACCCCCATGACACCGACCATAAGCGGCATCATCCATATATTTCCACCATCTGCAATGGTAGCGTTCTTCAATGCCTCTGTCGTAAATCCTGGAACAAAACTGATAAGTCCAGCGATCAACGATACAACAAAAACTGGAAAGGCAAGCTTTTTGCGCATCAGGAAAAGAATAGCCCCTAAAAGACCGCCCCAGACACCAATTGCAAATGCCGCCGTACTCCAGGCCGGAACAATATCTCTAACCGCCGCAGAAGCTTCACCTATATTAGTAGCAAACGCTTCATCGGACATCGTATGAAGCATATAATACATATAGCAGCCATAGGCATTCCAAAGCAGGAACACGGCACCAACAACCCAGAATAACGGGCTTACAGATTTTGAATCAGACATTTTTTCTCTCCCCTGTCTTTAATTATGGGGGAGAGATTAAAACGATGTTGGGAGTGGGTAAAGCCCCAAATTAAAGGTAAGATTATGACAAATCTCGCTCTGGCAATTTAAGATAAAACCTCAACATAATGAACTCGACAAAAAGAACCAAAACCAGAAATACAGGAAAGTCAAACCAGTTCATTCCGAGCTTTCTCAAAGCGGACATTGAATAGTTCTGTATTAAACTGATTAGTGAAAATAACAACGAAACAGCAATTATTGGCAAGGCGAACTTGCTTCTAACGACTATCAATACAGCCGCTAAAAACCCACCGCAAATTCCGATTGCATTTGCAATCCTGGACCATTCAGGAATTTGATTTCGAGCTGCCAACATGTCTTTTCCGCTAAACTTCTCGTGGCCAACATCCGTCAAAGATAGGTCAATCAAGAAACTGAGAAACAACAGGCCATGTACAATAAGTAGCACAGCCGAGCCTACGACAATCAACAATGTCCTGGGATGTAGCCAATTCATCGACCGCTGCTCCATTTTTTCGGAGAATTACCAGAAATTGCTACAATTCTCTTAAATTAAAGGTCAAGAAGCAGACGCTCGGGATCCTCAAGGCACTCTTTGACGCGCACGAGGAAGGTCACAGCCTCTTTGCCGTCAATGATCCGGTGGTCATAGGACAGCGCCAGATACATCATGGGACGAATGACAATCTCATCATTGACCACGACGGGGCGCTTCTCAATTTTATGCATGCCCAGAATACCGGATTGCGGCGGGTTCAGGATGGGTGAACTCATCAGAGAGCCATAAACACCGCCGTTAGAGACAGTGAACGTACCGCCGCTCATATCGGCAATAGAGAGTTTCCCTTCGCGGGCCTTTCCTGCCAGCTCAGAGAGACCTTTTTCGATACCGCCAAGTGAAAGACCATCACAATTACGCAAAACCGGCACAACCAGACCCTTCGGCGTGCCTACAGCGACGCTGATATCGTAATAGTTTTTATAGATGATATCTGTGCCGTCGATTTCGGCGTTGACGGCGGGCACGTCTTTCAAGGCCTGCACACAGGCTTTGATGAAGAAGCTCATGAACCCCAGCTTAATGCCGTGTTTCTTGATAAAGACTTCTTTGTATTTTGAGCGCAGCGCCATGATCTCGCTCATATCCGCCTCATTATAGGTGGTGAGCATGGCCGCTGTATTTTGCGCGTCCTTCAAGCGGCGGGCAATGGTCTGGCGAATACGGGTCATGCGGACGCGGTCTTCGCGCGGGTGGTCAGCGCGCGGGGCTGATGGTTCGGGTGCGGCAGGCGCAGGTGCGGGCGCGGCTGCAGGCGCGGCTTTGGTTGTGTTAATGGCCGCCTCCGCATCAGCTTTCAGGATACGACCATCTTTGCCTGTGCCTTTAATCTTGGAAATGTCCAGACCATGTTCTTCTATGATACGCTGTGCGGCAGGCATGGCGATCTGACCACTATTGCCCATGGCTGCGGCTTGAACCGGGGCCGCTGCGGCGGGCGCAGAGGCGGCGGCACCACCACTGGCACCGGCCATCAGAACGGCCAGGGTTTCACCGACTTTGGCGGTTTCGCCAACACCGATAAGGATTTTCTCCAGCACGCCCGCTTCAGGCGCGACGAGTTCTTGCGCGGCTTTATCGGTTTCGAGCTCTACTATCGCTTCGTCCTTGGCCACGGCATCCCCGGGTTTTTTCATCCAATTGGCAACGGTGACTTCGGAAACACTTTCGCCCACATTGGGCACGTCGATATTCATGGCTGTTCCGCCGGATGCAGCAGGTGCCGCAGCGGGCGCGGCTTCGGCTTTAGGCGCAGCAGCGGTGGTAACAGCACCACCCGCTGACAAACGGGCAATCAGCGCGCCAACGGCGGCGTTTTCACCCTCGGCGACGACGATCTCAGAGAGCACGCCATCTTCGGGCGCAACCAGTTCCTGCGCAGCCTTATCCGTTTCGAGTTCCACAATGGCTTCATCCTTTTTGACGGCATCGCCGACCTTTTTAAACCAGGTCGCAATGGTGACCTCGGAAACGCTCTCACCGACGTTGGGGACTGTGATATCTGTCATGTCTATTCGCTCTACTTTTCAAAGGCTGCATCCATGACAGCCTGTTGTTCTTTTTTATGCTTAGTGGAAATTCCGGTCGCCGTCGAGGCCGCAGCCGGGCGGCCCACATAACCGGCCCGACTATGTTTCGCACCGATCTCGATGAGGGTTTCTTCGAGGAACGGATTAATAAAGGCCCAGGCACCCATATTTTTCGGCTCTTCCTGACACCAGACCATATCGGCGTTTTTGAAGCGCTTAAGCTCTGTTGCCAAAGCATCGCCCGGATAAGGATAAAATTGCTCGACCCGCAAGAGATAGACATCATTGATGTTCCGTTCTTCACGTTCTTTGTATAGGTCAAAATAGACCTTGCCCGAGCAGATGAGGACTTTCTTTATTTTGTCGTCAGACACCAGTTTGATTTTGGTTGTCTCAGGTTTGAACTGGGCATCGTCCCAGAGCACACGGTGGAAATAAGTGCCTTCACCCATTTCGTCCAATCTCGACACACAAAGCGGATGGCGCAAGAGACTCTTCGGGCTCATATTCACAAGTGGCTTGCGAACACGGCGATGGATCTGACGGCGGAGGGCGTGGAAATAATTGGCCGGAGTCGTAATATTCGTTACTTGTACATTATCTTCGGCGCACATTTGTAAGTAGCGTTCTAATCTCGCAGATGAGTGCTCTGGCCCCTGCCCTTCATAACCATGAGGCAAGAGCAAAACCAGCCCGGACATACGGAGCCATTTCTGCTCGGCGGAACTGATAAACTGATCAAACATGACCTGCGCGCCATTGGCGAAATCACCAAATTGCGCTTCCCAAATGGTCAGTGCATGAGGGGCCGCACCCGAGAACCCATATTCAAATCCCAGAACGGCTTCCTCGGACAGGTGCGAATTCATGACCTGATAATATTCCTGCTCATCTGATAAATTGTTCAAGGGCGTATATTTGTCACCGGTTTCCTGATCAATAAAACAGGATTGACGCTGGGAGAATGTACCCCGTTCACTGTCCTGACCGGAGAGGCGAACCGGGTGTCCCTCGAGAACCAGAGACCCAAAGGCCAGATGCTCAGCCAAACCCCAATCAATTTTGCTCTCTTCCGCCATTTTATCAGCGCGGGCCTTGATAATCCGTTTCAGCGTACGGTGGATGTTAAACCCATCCGGAATTTTTGTAATTTTCTCGCCGATATCTTTCAGAATTCTTATTTCAACATCTGTATCGCCTGTGCGCTTGCCTTCGCCGCGGCGTTCAATACCACTCCAAACACCCTGCAACCAATCAGGCTCTTTGGTTTCAAAATCTTTGGCGAGGTCAAATTCCTTATCCAGAAAGCCGTAAAAATCATCGACCATTTGCGTGTAGTCGCCTTCAGATATGGTTCCGTTATCTTTTAAGCGATCTGCATAAATGCGGGCCACAGACGGCATGGCATTGATCACCTTATACATGATTGGCTGAGTAAAGGACGGGTCGTCACCTTCATTATGACCATAACGGCGATAACAAATCAGATCGAGCACAACATCTTTGCCGAATTTCTGTCGGTATTCTGTAGCCACGCGGGCCGCATAAACCACCGCTTCGGGGTCATTACCGTTGACATGGAAAACCGGTGCTTCGACCATAAAGGCCACATCTGAACAATATTGGCCCGTCGCATATTCTTCGGGTGTTGTTGTAAAGCCGATTTGGTTATTGACGACTACATGCAGCGTCCCGCCGGTCCGGTAACCTACAAGCTGAGACATCTGGAAACTTTCCATCACCACGCCCTGCCCGGCAAAGGCACTATCTCCGTGAAGGATAACCGCCATGACCTGTTCCGGGTTATGAGATTTATAAGTACCTGATGCCATTTGCTGTTTGGCGCGGGTTTTCCCCATAACAACGGGCGCAACGACTTCCAAGTGAGACGGATTGGGCGCAAGCGATAAGTGTACGCTATTGCCGTCAAACTCCCGGTCATCGGACACACCCAGATGATATTTAACATCGCCGGAGCCATAATCTTCGCCGCCTGCGGCGACACCGCCTAGAAATTCGAAAAAGATCGCTGAATATGGCTTTTGCATAACCGCCGCCATCACATTCAGACGTCCGCGGTGCGGCATACCGAAATTGATGTCTTTGAGGCCCAATTGACCGCCCCGCTTAATGATTTGCTCTAAAGCCGGCAAAAGGCTTTCCGCCCCATCAATGCCGAAACGTTTTGTTCCGGGATAACGCTTGTGTAGGAGTTGTTCGAAACACTCCCCTTCAATGACCTTTTTCAGGATGGATTTTCGACCTTCAGGGGTAAAGGAAATCTCTTTATCTGGTCCTTCAATTCGTTGCTGGATCCAGCTTTTCTCTTCCGGGTTAGAGATATGCATGAACTGGACACCGAAAGTCGAGCAATAGGTCCGCTCCATAATTTCAATAATCTGACGTAAGGACGCCGTTTCCATCCCCATGACACCGTCAATGAAAATAGGACGGTCCAGATCGGCATCCGTAAAGCCGTAACTCTTATATTCCAATTCCGGGTGACGGCTTTTCTCGCGCAGTGCCAGCGGATCCAGATCTGCGATCAAATGCCCGCGCACCCGGTAGGCGCGAATAAGCATAAGGGCGCGTAAAGAATCTTTGGTCGCCCGACGGATATCCTCCTCAGATGCCCCGCTCATTTTGCCTTTGACTTTTTCCTCGACCTTGGCAGGTTCCGGCCAATCCATAGTGAGCGCAGACGTTAGCTCACCATTTGCATCTGCCGGCCAGTCCGGGCGCTTCCAGCTGGGGCCTTCGGCATTTTTAATGGCATTGCCTGGATCTTCTCCCAAGGCCCGGAAATAGTCCTGCCAGCTGGGATCCACACTGGATGGGTTGGCCATATATTTGGCCAGCATCTGTTCCAGATAGCCAGCATTACCACCATCTAGAAACAGTGTATCGAGCATAGCCTGGTTTTGTTCGGTTCGGGATTTCGTCATTTCGGATTTCTTATAGAGAATTTTGAGAGTATCTAAGCGGTTTTACGCCAAATTTAAATGGCTTTCTTTAATATTTCTGCCGGTTTTGCGTGCTTGCACAATGCTGAGTGAACATGAATTGAATGAGTGTCATGCCGTTAAACGCCTATGGAACGTTGCCTTTAAATGCGCCGTGTAAACAGGTGGAGACTCAAACCCTTTAAACCCTGAAACGTCTGATGCAGCACGCATAGTGAATTCCTTTGAACCACCATCTTTTCCAGCGGAAGAACGGGACGCTTCAACGGAGTCATATGCCCATACGCTTTCATTCATTCCTTTATGACTTTTATAGTCAACAAATCGCTTTCTAACAGACTCTGAAAAAACAAAGGCGCGGAGCTGGGTGTAGGCTTCGGGTGAGGTGAAAAGATCGAGAATAGAATACTCGAACTTCCCGTGATCTGTGTTTTGATAAGTAAGGCGTAAGCTCATAGGTTCTAAACGCGTCGGACGAAATACAGCGAATTGATTTCCAGCCGGTTCGACAGGTGTAGCATTTGCCCCCTCGTTCCAATTGTGACGGTTGCTTAGCTCGGTAGAGTTAAATACTATATTCCGGGCATATTTTTGCTGCAGAGCAAAAATGTCTGAAGTAAACTCGTCCTCCTCCCACTCCACCAAACGCAGGACCCGTTTTATTTCGTTAAATAACGCATCAGGGTTGGAGTATACATCCGCTGTAATCGTCATGAGAAATACGGTGAAAAGCGCCGTCAGCTGCTCTTCCTGACTGCCACATTCCACCGTAAGATTTCTGGCCTCCACTAGGCATAATTCGAACAAGTCCTCAAACATGGACATGCCCATAACAGGCCTAACCTTTGAGTAAGTCCATCATGGTGACACCCAGTTTGGCCGGGCTGTCAGAGACGCGAATGCCTGCCTTTTCCATAGCCGCGATCTTATCTTCCGCACCGCCTTTACCGCCAGAAACAATGGCACCGGCATGGCCCATAGTCCGGCCCGGAGGCGCCGTACGACCAGCGATAAAGCCAACCATAGGCTTTTTGATGCCTTTCTTGGCCATATGGGTGATATACTCGGCAGCCTCTTCTTCGGCGGAACCGCCAATCTCGCCGATCATGATAATTTGATGGGTGTCATCGTCATGCAGGAACATTTCCAGACAATCGATAAAGTTCGTCCCGTTAATGGGATCGCCACCAATACCGATGGCTGTCGACTGTCCAAGACCAACCTGTGACGTCTGGAAGACGGCCTCATAGGTTAGCGTTCCCGAACGGGAAACGACACCACATGTGCCTTTTTGGAAAATCTTGCCCGGCATAATACCGATCTTGCATTCTTCTGGAGTCAGAACACCCGGGCAGTTTGGCCCGATCAGGCGTGATTTAGAGCCCTGGAGCGCCCGCTTAACCGGGATCATGTCCCGAACCGGAATGCCTTCGGTGATTGCGATAATCAATTCCATCTCGGCATCAATAGCCTCGAGAATGGAGTCAGCTGCAAAACGCGGCGGCACGTAAACCACAGAAGCCGTCGCGCCCGTCGCATGTTTAGCTTCGTGTACCGTATTATAGTTCGGCAGACCTAAATGCTCTGTGCCGCCTTTGCCCGGTGTCACGCCGGCAACCATTTGCGTTCCGTAAGCCATAGCCTGTTCCGTATGGAAGGTCCCGGTTTTACCGGTCATGCCCTGTGTGATGACTTTGGTATCTTTATTGACAAGTACTGACATGTTTTCGTCTTTCTGGTTTTTTTGATGTTCGTTAGTTTAAAGTATTATTTTCAGCGGTGTTTAGGCGGGTTGCTGTTAATTGCACGCCGTAGAATTGAGATGCTTCATGGTCCGGACCGTCTTTGACAAAGGCGGACGCGGTGATCATGGATATGGGACGCAGGCTCTCATCTGCCCGCCAGTGACCCACTGATTTTTCGCTTTCGACAACAATGACATTGTGTTCGGTTTTAATGGTCTTATCCGCCAGAAAGGCTTCAAGTCCTTCCGGAAACCGCCAATTATCCCGGGAAAAATCACTGACCATGCAGACTTGGGAGGACAGGCCGAAATGACCGATATATTGATAACGGGTCAAAAATATTGGGCGATCCTCTGCAAAAATGGCGTGATGGGAATGACTGACTATCTTGTCGCCCAGAAGATTGGCGATGTTGTCGTAATAAGTCTTCAGACCTGGATCGAAATCCGATGCAACCGGATACCAGTTATCCGCAATCTGTTCCTGTGATGAAAAACATCCGGCCTCAAACGCATTGACCACCGCGTCCGGCTCACTTGCCTGTGCGTTAACAGGAACGGCCAGGATTGCGGCTATGAGGGATATGTTGCGGATATAATTCATGTTTACCTGTTGTAGACTTCAGAAGATTTGGGCGCGACCCAAATCATATTGATATAGCCGAGTCCGCCTTCTTGAGCGTTCACTGTAACTCTGGCGTCATAAGGATAAGAACCGATTGACCACTCACCGTAACCTATCTCATCCAAAACCTCATAACCGCCAGTAAATCCTAGCGAGTTAATCACCTGAAAATCAGGAAGAGGCTCATTATCTGAGATATCCGCTGAGAAAGCTGAACCATTGTCCAAAGATATTTGACAAACCAGCGTCGCAGAGTCCTTTGAGTGAGAAATCCAGAAACTTAATTGCTGGTTTTGTTTCTCAAACATATAGGTATCCGTCCAACTGGGCTGCTTTATGCCCACCGCTTGTTCTTCCCATTCCCGCTCTACGGCCAATTTAATGGCACCCTGTGTGCTTGTCATAGCAACCGGACAAATGGTGAAAAACTCTTTGAGCCGTGGATCCATATCTTCCGGCAGATCCATATTTAATGGAACAGGATTTCCGCCACCGCCACAGCCAGCCAAAAGGGCGGCACCCAGAAAAATAGGATATGTCAGTCGCTTGAGCATTACCTTAAACGTCACCTATTATACAGGGGGTGCGATTTAGGCACTCGACGATTAAAGACAACGATAGAGTAATATTTATTCGCCTGAGCACTGATAGAGACATCATGGGGATAATTTCCTATCATCCAATTCCCGAACCCATAACCCTTATGCCATTCATATTCACCGTCGAAACCGAATTGACTGATAGGCTCAAAATCCGGATAGTCTTCTTCTTCACTCACTTGTGCTTGACAGGTAACAGAGACAGAATTGGGAGAATGCCATACATAAATGGAAATATCTTTCTCATTTTTCTCGAACTGATAAAGGTCAAGCCAAGGCGGGTGAACCGGCTCTGAGTCTCTGACATCCTTTTTCCATCCTAGCTCTTTTACTTTCTTAACAGCGTCATCAATAGACGACATGGCGATAGGACAGACAGTGAAGGCGTCTTTGAGAAACGGATCTAAATCCTCTGGGATATCCAGAGACCGCGGCATGGGATCGGACACGCCGCCGCCGCAACCAGCCAAAAACGCCGCAACCGTTAAAAATGGATATGCAAATAAAGCCCGCATCTTAAATTGCTCCGTTAGGCATTCCCTACGGCGGCAACAATTTTCTGCGCTGCATCGTCCAGATCGTCCGCCGCGATCACATTCAGTCCGCTTTCATTGATGATCTGCTTGCCCTTCTCGACATTGGTGCCTTCGAGGCGCACGACGAGCGGCACTTCGAGGCCAACATCTTTCACGGCCTGCACGACACCATTGGCGATGACGTCGCATTTCATAATGCCGCCAAAGATATTGACCAGAATGCCTTCGACATTCGGATCAGAGGTAATGATTTTAAATGCGGCCGTTACCTTCTCGGTTGTCGCACCACCACCAACATCCAGGAAGTTGGCCGGCTCTTTGCCATAAAGCTTGATGATATCCATGGTCGACATGGCAAGGCCAGCGCCGTTGACCATACAGCCAATATTTCCATCCAGCGCCACATAAGAGAGGTCATACTTACCGGCTTCGATTTCTTTGGCGTCTTCTTCGGTTTCGTCGCGTAATGCCTCGACGTCCGGGTGACGGAACAAAGCATTATTATCAAAGCTGATTTTCGCATCGAGACAGTGCAGACGCTGATCTTCGGTGACGATAAGCGGGTTAATCTCGAGCATGCTCATATCCTTGGCCAGGAAACCTTCATACAAAGTGCGTCCCAGTTTGGCCGCCTGCTTGGCCAGATCGCCAGAGAGGTTCAGCGCGCGGGCCAGTGTCCGGCCATGATGGGGCATAAAACCGGTTGCCGGGTCAACGTCGAAATTGATGACCTTTTCCGGTGTATCGTGGGCCACCTCTTCGATATCCATACCACCCTCAGTGGAGGCGATGAAAGACACACGAGATGTTTCGCGATTTATAATAATGGACAGGTAAAACTCTTTGTCGATATCAGAGCCATGCTCGATATAGAGACGATTGACCTGCTTACCGCCCGGACCTGTTTGGGCGGTCACAAGATGTGCGCCCAGCATTTGCTGGGCATTTTCTACAACCTCATCCACGGACCAGGCCAGACGTACGCCGCCTTTTTCACCGGCAGTGTCTTCAATAAAGGTACCCTTGCCGCGACCACCAGCATGGATCTGAGACTTCACCACCCAAAGCGGACCGCCCAGTTCCTCAGCCGCGTCCTTGGCTTCGCTGGCATCAAATATGGCAATCCCTTTGGAGACAGGCGCGCCAATTTCTTTTAGGACAGCTTTGCCCTGATATTCGTGTATATTCATGGAAATTTTCCGTCAGTTTTTATTGACCTGTTGAAACAGAATCCTCTGTCTTTAGAACTCTGTCATTCTATAGGGAAACAGGTCTAAAATCGCAACTCTTAAACCGCCACAAATATCACACACGAAAATGTTAACACTCAGCTCTCATTCATATGCGATATGGGATTGTAAAGTTTAGGGGCCACGTTATTTTGTTACTAAAAAGGGATCATTATGACGACCAAGCGTATATCCACAATCGCCATTTCTTCTTTAGCCCTCCTTTTGAGCGCCTGTGGGGGCGGCGGTAGTGGCTCAGGGACCATTTCACCCATAAATATCGGTGGTGGAGGCGGCGGCGGCCTGTCTTTCACGCCGAACCAATTTGATCCATCAGTAAATTTCAAAGACCGGTGTGAAATACCTCGAAGCGGAACCAATGATGTGTCTGGTTCGCTATTGCACGAGAAATACTGGCTGCGGTCCTGGTCCAATGAAACCTACCTCTGGTATGATGAAATCACCGATGTAGATCCGGCCGATCCGCTTTACCCGTCACCGATCGATTATTTTGACATTTTAAAGACCGAGGCGACGACGCCGTCGGGTGCGGCACGCGACCGTTTTCACTTTACCTTTGACACTGAGGAATTTCAAGAACTGGTCAATAGCGGCGCGTCCGCCGGTTACGGCGCGCGTTTCCTTTTACAGGATACAACGGCCCCTGATCGTTACGCCATAGTCGGCTATGTGGAGCCGGGTTCACCTGCCGAGTCTGCCGGGCTGCGTCGCGGCATGGAAATTATAGCCGTGGACGGAGCAATCGTTGCAGATGGCGATGCTAATGTCCTCAATGGTGGTCTTTTTCCAGATCAAGGCACAACCCATACCTTCACAGTCCGTGAAATCGGTACAACTGGCGAACAAGACATCACTGTGACAGCTGACATCCTTAGTTTTAACCCGGTGCATCTGACCCGTATCAGAACGCTAACAAATGGTGAAAGAGCAGGTTATATGGTATTTAATTCCTTTGGCTCGAGCCGCTCCGAAGAAGACCTGTTCAACGCCATGAGCTTTTTCTCCAACCAGAATGTCGATCACATGGTGCTGGACCTGCGTTATAATGGCGGCGGCCTGCTCGATATTTCTGCCGAACTGGGTTTTATGCTGGGCGGAACCGCGAACACGAATGGCCGTACCTATGAGGAACTGGTTTTTAGCGACAAGCACCCGACCGTAAATCCGGTGACCAACGAAGTTATCACACCGACGCCGTTTTACTCGACCGCCCAGGGCTTTTCAATCAATGACGGCATTCCCCTTCCATCATTAAACCTTGATACAGTCTACATACTGACGTCGGACAGATCCTGTTCCGCCAGCGAGTCTCTAATTAACGCATTGAGAGGCGTGAATATTAATGTGGTTCAAATCGGAACGACGACCTGCGGCAAACCCTATGGTTTTTACCCCACAGATAATTGCGGAACCACCTATTTCACCATTCAGTTCACGGGCGTGAATGATATGGATTTCGGCGATTTCCCAGACGGTTTCTCTCCTTCTGAAGGTGGAACAACAACGGGCGTGCCTGTAGATGGCTGTATTGTCGAAGATGATTTCTTCAACCAATTAGGTGACAACGCAGAAGGTTTGTTTTCTGCGGCCATGACCCATATTGAAACCGGGGCCTGTCCAACTAACACGTCGACGAAAGCCAACTCTGACTTTAATCAGGCACAGATTGACACATTCGAATATGGCGATCTTTTCGAAGACCCTAATATCAGGATGCGAGCGCTCATTGATAACGGTCTCATTCTCAATGAAAGAAACTGAGCGATATGACACTCAAGATTCAAATAGCTGTTTCGGCCTTTTTTGCCGCCGGACTGGTTGGATGTGCCAGCATGGATTATAGCCAAGCTGAGCCTGCTGTCCTGGTCAATGCTGATGGCAAAGTCCTGAACGACATTGAAACTCTGATCAGCGGCCTATTGGATAATCGACGGGTTTTGCTGGCGTCAAATGTGTTGAGGACGGATAACCGCCTGATTATCGAGCAAAATTCCAATATGATGGATCCACAAGGAAATATGGCTGACGGCCGAATGCGGGCCAAGCCGGATCATTTCAGACTTTTGACGCTGGACGGAAAATGTGTCCTCCTGCACGAGCAGACCGGTGAATACTATCCCATGGACAGTGTTCGCTGCCGCCCGCTTTAGCCCGAACCAAAAACTACATGCCACATTAAGCGGCCGGGGAAGAATGAAGTAATTCCGGGGATTAGGAGCGCCCCAAAGAACAGGCCTTTCACAGCTTTTTCGTGTTTCTTGGTATTACCTTTGCGGATATAGTGGAACAGTTCCCAAATCGCGTAAAATGTCAACGGAACGAATAGATGGATGAAGCTCCAATACCGACCGTTTAATCCCGTAATAAACAAGGCGCTGAGGGCCGTTAAAGCCATAAACATGACAAAGATTTTCCCGAGAACTTTATGGCTCGGCGTGCCTTTCGCGCGAAGGAACATGGCAATCCCAATAAACAAAGCCACAAACGCACAAAGCGTATGAGCGATGACGACCGGTCGGGCATTCAGGAACAAATCAATATTCATAACAAATCTCCTTTGCCCTGTTAAAATCGGTCTCTCGCCTAAATAAAAGTTCAGATGCGTCGGAGGCCATCTTGATGCGTCAATGGAAGCAGATTACAATTCACGAAGCGCCAATGGAGGGGTGATTTGCAAGATCAATCTAGTCGTCAGTTAATTTCGGGCATGAGTATTTGTGTCATAGCCGGAATAATATTGGCAATTCTGGCTCCTTACGGAACCGGGCAGATCGCTTTCATACCGCGCTTAATCTATTGGACGATCCTCTGCATCGCAGGCGGTATCGGCGCTGCCATTTTTGTACCTTTGACCCGTGCGATGAATTGGCAGCCCAACCGTTATTGGAGTATAATCGGGCAATCTATCACATCAAGCCTCACGGTCACAGCCATGCTCATTGGCTGGAACAATTACGTGGGCAATCGATTGGATTTTATTGAGGCCCTTGTCTTATTTTCCCTCGTCCTATTGATAGGCGCGATCATCACAACCATTGTCCATCTTGTTGAGCGTTCATCTGTGCCCGAAATCACAATAGAGCCGCGAACGCCGCTAATGGAACGATTAAAACCCAAATTGAGAAATGCAGACATCTACGCGCTGACCGCAGAAGATCACTATGTCCGTGTTATAACCTCCAAAGGTGAAGACCTTATATTGATGCGGTTATCTGACGCTATTAAAGAGCTGGGTGATATAAAAGGTCTGCCCGTGCACCGTTCATGGTGGGTCGCAGAATCTGGCATAAAATCCGCTCGTAAAATCGACGGGAAAATCAGCCTGCAACTGCATTCAGGACAAGTCGCCCCCGTCAGTCGCAGTAACTCAAAAACCGTTAAACAGGCAGGCTGGGTTTAACCGCCACGCTCTTGTCCATATGCCCAACAATTCACCTCACCAAAGGGTGGCAGTTCAGGAATATGGTAGAGACGCTTGGAGCCAATGGCCTCAGCGGTTTTGATTGAACCTATATTCTCTTCGGCAATCACATGAATAATCCGGTCCCAGCCCAGCGTGTGAAAGACATAATCCACGCAAGCAGCCCCAGCCTCTTTGGCAAAACCTTTACGCGTATGCGCGGGGTGAACGGTCCAACCCACTTCAGGTTCGGGCCAGCCTTCAGGGTTCCAGGGTCCGATACGCCCAACAAAGCTGCCCGTTGATTTCTCTATGACCGAGTAAAATCCATATCCCCTGACCTGTTGATGTCCAATAAGCGTTGCCATTTGACGCCAGCTCGCAGCCCGGTCCATAGTCTTGCCACCTATATAACGCACCGTTTCTTCGTCAGACATCATTTCGGTCCAGGCGTCGATATCTTTTTCAATATCAATATGACGCAAAATCAGGCGCTCGGTTTCCATGACCACAGTCATCGGCTTCCCCTATTTCACGACCCTCAGAAAGGGTGGTTTATGATCCGATGGGGTGATTTCGGGTAAAAACGGTTCTGTGTCAATGACGGGTAACGACTCTACCGAGTCCAAATCTTCGTCTATGTGGCGCACGCGGGGCTGATAGGCTTTTTTCTTAAAGCTGGTTTTAGCTTTCATGGGCTTGCGGGCTTCATATTCAGAAGATTGTTCTCTTTTGTGAGCGTTCTTTGTCCGCTCCTCTTTCGCCTTTTTCTTGAGCGCTGCGACAACCTTTTTCTGGGCAAATGACAACGCATCGGCGGGTCGCCCTTTTTCTGGATCTTGAAAGGCTGACCCGAACTTATCCAGCCGCTCTCCAACGGACTCCGTAAACTCAGACTCCCAATCTGTCAGTTGACCACTTTCGGAGAGTTTACGCGCCAACCTGTCAATTTTCCGCTGTGCATTGCGAGCTGCGCGGGCCTTTGCCTTGGCCCACTTCTCCCGTTGCATATCCATGGCTGCGTCTCTGGCCTCTTGTTCGGCCTGCCACTCTCTTTTGTCATAGTCGTTCACATGAGGAACATAACAAGAACAAATGGCGACGTCCAGAGTTAATTATCGAAGAAATCAATCCTCAACAGCACCCATATAAAGTTCCAGAAGAGCTTCCTGCTCGGCCCGCTCATGAGCTTCCAGCTTGCGCGCGCTGATAACCTTACGCAAGGTTTTAGTATCAAAGCCAAATGATTTAGCTTCAGCGTAGACTTCGCGAATATCCGCTGCCAGTTCGGCCTTCTCGGCTTCAAGGCGCTCAATACGCGCAATAGTTTGTTTTAATTTTTCTCGGGTCGCCTGACCCATGCTGTCTGCAGTATCCATAGTCCCACTCGTTGAATGATGTGATATCTTCATAGAAACGGGTGTGAAAATTCACAATATTTGGCAGAGGATTGTTGTGGATGGATTTGTCGTATATGCAGTGACCGGGAGGGATACATGAAGAAAATCACCAGTGCTATTATTCTATCCGGTTTAATCGCGGGATGCGGTTCTGATACAATCAAAACCCAAACTAACACCAAATCCCTGCCCGAAACGGCCTCATGCCCGACCGGTAAATATGGATATACTATCGCCATTCACGGCGGCGCGGGTGTCATGGCCAATTTGACAGAGGATCAGCAAGCCGCACACCGCGAGACTTTAACAGCAGCTTTGAGAATCGGGACAGAGCAGCTCGACAAAGGCATGAGCGCCTTGGACGTGGTTGAACAAGTGGTGATGTTCCTGGAGGACGACCCAAAATATAATGCCGGCAAAGGCGCGGTTTTCAGCGCAGCGGCCGAGAACGAACTGGATGCTTCCATAATGGATGGCCGAGACCGCAATGCCGGCAGCGTGGCTGGGGTGAAAACCGTCCGCAACCCCATTCGTGCGGCGCGAGCCGTTATGGAAAACTCCCGTCATGTGATGCTGCAAGGGGACGGCGCAGAGAGCTTTGCAGCAGATCAAGGCCTCGCTATTGTCGAGCCGGCCTATTTCCACACAGATCACCGCTATATACAAATGCAGCAAAAGCTGGAACGACAAAAAAGCGAGTACCGGCCTTTTGACGGACCCGCCTCTACAAGATTTGGAACCGTCGGCGCGGTCGTTTTAGATAATTGCGGCAACCTGGCAGCAGGCACGTCAACGGGCGGGCTGACTGCCAAGAAATGGGGCCGCGTCGGCGACACCCCGATCATTGGCGCAGGCACCTATGCCGATAACCGCTATTGCGCCATATCTTCGACCGGTACAGGTGAGTATTTCATTCGCGCCTCTATTGCCCGGGATGTCTGCGCCCGCCGCCAATATCTGGGTGAAAGCCTGAAAGACGCATCTGATCACATGATCCACGGCGTCCTGACAGATATGGGAGGAGACGGCGGCATTATAGCCATTGACGCAGACGGCAATCACGCATTTAGTTTTAATACGCCGGGCATGTATCGCGGCCTCGCCAGAAATGGCCGAATAGAAGAAGTAGAAATATATGAGTAAACTCAAAATCATCCTTGGCATTATCGGCGCGCTCATTCTAATCGCCCTACTCTATCTGTTCCTTATTTTGGTGCCTCAAACCGATGCTAATATGAACGCGGTCGTCGAACACGAACCTTATCAGATATCTCCTGAAACGCAGGCATTTCACAACACATTAACTATTGCGGATTTGCATGGTGACACCCTGCTTTGGCGGCGCAATATGGAGCATCGCCATGATTACGGTCACATTGACTTGCCGCGCCTGCGAGACGGCGGCGTCAACATTCAAGTTTTCAGTACAGTCACAAAAACACCGCGTGGTTTGAACTTTGACGGAAATTCCGCCGATGCGCCCGACGATCTGACCCTACTGGCCATGGCACAGCTTTGGCCGGCCAGAACCTGGCAGTCCATATTTGAACGTGCCGTGTTTCAAGCCGAACGCTTGCAGAAAATAGAGGCTAACGCTGATAACAAGCTTGTCATCGCCCGGACCAAAGCGGACCTTGACCAACCGGACGGAACAATCATCGCTATTTTGGCCACAGAAGGATCCCACCCACTCGAAGGGAAATTGGAAAATATCGACCGACTTTATGACGAAGGCTATCGGATGATGGGTCTGCAGCACTTCTTTGATAACGCGCTGGGCGGCTCTCTTCACGGCGAAGCGAAAGGCGGGCTGACCCCATTTGGTCGCGACGCCGTCCGTAAGATGCAAGAGATGAACATTATCATTGATGTGGCCCATTCCTCGGAGCAAGTCGTACGGGACGTTCTGGATATGCGGGTCGGGCCCTTAATCATTTCTCACGGAGGTGTTCGCAGTGATTGCGCCGATAGTCGCAAAAGAAATCTACCTGATGACATACTCGTTCGTGTTCGCGAAAGCGGTGGACTACTGGGTGTTGGCTATTTTCACGGCGCCATATGCGAGATTTCCCCAGACGGGATTGCGGATGCTATCGTTCAGGCACTGACTGTCATGGGCACCGACTATGTGGCACTGGGGTCTGATTTTGATGGCACGGTCAAGACCACACTGGATACGTCAGAGCTCGCAGCGATTACTCAAGCCTTACGTCAGCGCGGTATCGAAGATGCAATAATTCGCAAAGTCATGGGTGAAAACGTCGAGCGCTTTCTGCGCGAGAACATGCCGGAATGAGGACTAAAGTATTTCGCCCTGTATCTGATTTTCCAGATATTCCTTGCGTTCTTTAATGGCGGGCATCGCCGGATAGAGTTTGTGGGCCTGAATGTAAATTTGTAGCGCTTCGTCCTTGCGGTCAAGCTGCTCCATAATATTGCCCAATGTCCACAAGGCAAAGAAGTGTCTGGGTTCGATGACCAGAGCTTTGGTCAACTCAACCACAGCACGGTTATAATCATTGTCCTCATAGGCCAGACGTCCCGAACGGGCCCAACCCTCGGCATATTCCGGCTTGATATCCAGAACATGATCAAACATGCGGCGGGCAAGCGCATTATTCCCATTTTTACCGGCCGCCGTGCCTCGGCGCAGCAGTAAGTCCACACTGGCAGACCCAGAATCAAGCCAAATGGCCCAGATCTCTTCGGCAATCAGATTACCTTTTTCCGCATCGCTCTCTAGCTGCAAGCGCTTAAACAGATCTTGAAGCTTGGCTTTTTTCTCTGCTTCAGGCGGGAGATGAGAATAGTCAGGCCGCTCATTTTGGGCTTCTTGAATACGTTCACCCAAATTCTTGATAAACTCCGGCATTTCCAATGTCGGAGGTTCTTCTTCGAGAGTCTGAGCATAGGCCGGCGACCCCAACGCCCCCAGAATCATTATTGTTGTCAGAAGAAGCTTTTTCATAGTCCCAAATACACTGACGCCCCCAACCGGGCTTGGCAAGGGGCGACATACAGTAACGCAGTAAACACTGCGTGAATGCTTCAAATTACCCGTTCAATTAACCTTGACGGGCTTTAAATCTCGGATCCGTCTTATTAATGACATAAAGACGGCCTTTACGGCGTACGACCTGACAGTCGCGGTGACGTTTCTTAAGAGATTTTAAAGAGCTACGGACTTTCATGGCCCTCTCGCTTTGCTGCTTAAATTAAGAAAGGCGCCTCTTATGGGGATGATTCCCAAAAGTCAATGGCAAAACCACGCTCTGATTAAGCACTTTACTGTGCCCCGCGCTTTACCTGCGAACCAACTAAAAGTAATATAATGTCCATGCTGCGTACATCCCTCATTTATATAAGTCTGACCGCTCTCATCGGGGCCGGCTCTTGCGCGACAAAAACGAACGCTCAGGCTGCTGATGACACGCCTGCCAAGACCGCCCCCCAAATACGACCCGCTGTCAGCTCCGATACACCGACAGTTCAATCCACAAGCCCTGCCCCTCGCATAGCCCAAGCCACGCCGGAACTCACCCGCGACCAGAAATTCGCTGCTTGGAAACAGGATTTCATCAGCCGCGCTATCGCCCGGGGCTATGACGCCACTATGGTAACAAGCCTCATCAGCCCGGCCAAAATCAATGAGCGCGCTCTGGACCGCGACACTAAACAGCCGGAGTTTACCAAGCCTATCTGGTCGTATGTAGACGGGGCCGCATCCGCCGACCGCCTGAATAAAGGTCGCTCCAAACTGGCCGAAACCGCCACTTCTTTTAACGCCATCGAAGACCGTTACAAAGTCAGCCGTCACTACCTGACCGCCATTTGGGGGCTGGAGAGCGCTTACGGGGTCATCCAAGGCGACCACGATATCATCGATGCGTTGGCAACTTTTGCGCATGACGGACGGCGTATGGAATTTGGCGAAAGTCAACTTTTTGCAATCCTGGACTTAATCGCCCGCGGTGATTTACGCCAAGATCAACTCACAGGCAGTTGGGCTGGCGCTATGGGTATGACCCAGTTTATTCCGACAACTATGCGCGACTATGCCGTTGATTTTGATAACAACGCCAATATTGACTTGCGCAATTCCAAAGAAGACGCGCTGGGCTCGGCCGCACATTACCTCTCCCGTCACGGCTGGCGCTGGGGCGAACCGGCCATGGCCGAAGTCACCCTGCCCGATAATTTTGACTACACGCTTTCGGACGGCGTCAAGAAAACTGTCAATGACTGGACAGTGCTGGGTGTGCGGCCGGTCAATGGTTCACGCTGGTCGACAGAGGCCGGCTTTCTAGAGGGCAAATTATTAGTTCCCGCCGGCCATAGAGGCCCAAAGTTCCTGACATTCAAAAATTTTGACGTTATCAAAAAATACAACAACTCTACCAGCTACGCCATGGGCATTACAGTTCTAGCGGAGTCCTTACGCGGACAACGGGTCATTTCCACCCCTTGGCCTCGCAGTGACAAACAGATCTCATTTACCCAGAAAAAAGAGCTACAGGCCCGCCTGACGCAATTGGGCTATGACACCAAAGGCGTGGACGGCCAAATCGGCCCTAATTCAAGACGCGCCATCCGGGCCTGGCAGAAAGCCAACGGTATCATCGCCGATGGCTATGTTGACCTATCCATGTGGAACCGGATTATGGGTCGATAACAACGTTTCGTTATTATTTACCAAGAATTCAAAACAAGGTGAAGACGCTTCAGCATCGGCCGAAGTGTTAAGACTTCCTTAGGGCAATCACTGGAACATCCGATTCCATGATTCTGGGAAAACAAAATCATGATTTGCAGGGGCGCAACACATGACACAAATGTGGATGATCATTGCCGCATTCATGGTTTTCATGATGCAGGCTGGATTTTTATTGATTGAGACCGGATCTGTCCGGGCCAAAAACTCGGTCAATGTCGCTCAGAAAAACGTCACAGATCTGATTGTCTGCGTTGTTTGCTATGCTCTGGTCGGCTTTGGCATCATGTACGGAACGTCCGTAAATGGAATTATCGGCACAGGCGGTGTTCGCGAAGCCCTGATTGACAAGGGCCAATGGCCTGTTCTTTTGGTTTTCAATCTAGCTTTTTGCTCTGTGGTCGCGACGATTGTATCGGGTGCTGTTGCGGAACGGATGCGGATTTCAGCTTATATTGTATCCACAATGGCAATTGCCTTATTGATTTATCCTGT
Organism: Hellea sp.; assembly: GCA_020628425.1. GTDB lineage: Bacteria > Pseudomonadota > Alphaproteobacteria > Caulobacterales > Maricaulaceae > JACOMS01. The sequence continues at coordinate 57,267 of JAHDEZ010000004.1, forward strand.
TTTCGGACACTGGGTCTGGGGTAATCAGATCATTACATCAAACATGGCCTTTCTTTCCAATATGGGTTTTGTCGATCATGCCGGAGGCGTAGCCATTCATGCTTTAGGTGGATTTTTTGCTTTGATAGGCGTGATATTTCTCGGACCTCGACTAGGCCGTTTTGACGAAGAAAAGCGTGTATTACCAATTGAGGGCTCGTCTTATTCCATGGCGCTTCTTGGGGCGATCATACTCTTTGTGACCTGGATACCTTTTAACACGGGCGCCATGGAAGCTGGCTCACAGGCCTTCACTGATGTGGCACTTTACACAATTCTCGCCGGCGCTTCAGGCGGCCTGGTCGCCATGTTATTGGGCTTTTGGCTGGACGGGCGTATCCTGCATCCAGTCTCAAGCTTCAATGGTATTTTAGGGGGATTAGTCGCCATTACCTCTGGTGTAGATTTCGTCGGCCCTTACGGAGCAGGTCTGATCGGCATGGTCGGAGGCGCGACGGCTATAGGAGGACAATATTTTCTTCTCTACAAACTCAAGCTGGACGACCCTGTTGGAGCTGTTGCCGTGCATGGCTTTGCCGGAGCCGTAGGCGCCATTTTATTCCCATTGGTCAGTATTTCAGCCCTGCCCGCCGGCTCAATGGTGCAACAAATCAGTGTGCAAGCTTTTGGCGTCCTGGCCTGTATCGGATGGGCGACCATAACGGGCACGCTGGTTTTTGGCGGATTAAAACTTATAGGCGCATTGCGCGTTAGCGCTTCCCAAGAACATTTTGGTCTGAATCTCTCAGAACATGTTGCTGGGGTTTCAGAGCCGCAGCTGGATGTAGCCTTCGAAGCCGCCCAAAGAACAGTAAGCCAACCCTCTCCTGACCTCCCGGTTCAGGCCAACGCTATCGGTCATTCGCAATCAGAAATCGGTTATGCGCTCAATCAGCTTGTCCATGAAAATAAATCAACGACCTCTGAACTCGAAAAAACGCGTGCCATACTGAACTCCGCGACCGACAGTATGAGCAGCGGCATCATCATTTTTAATGCTGACGCTGACGTGGTTCTTTTCAATCAGGCTTTTGATGACATGGCGAAAGATCTCAATTGCGAGATATCTGTTGGCATGTCCCGACGGGGCGTGATGGAAGAATTCCTGAGGAAGAACGCCTTTGGAAGCGGAGGAAGAGCCGTAGAGGACCAAGTTACAGATTTTCTGAAACGACACCCCATGAATAACCCCAATGAAGTGGAGTTACAGTCCTCTACTGGTCGGGAGTTTATCAGACGCGCTAACCCTCTTGGCAATGGCGGACAGGTTGTCTTGTTTACGGACGTGACGGAAATTCAGCAGGCCCGTATCAAAGCTGAAGCTGCGGAGAAAGCAAAGTCCGAATTCCTCGCCAATATGAGCCACGAAATTCGCACGCCTATGAACGGTATCATCGGAATGGCAGAACTCATTAAAAAAACGACCCGGCTGGACGACAGACAAACGGACTTTGTCGACACAATATCGCGCTCTGGACATGCCCTTCTGCAAATCATCAATGATATTCTGGATTATTCAAAAATCGAAGCCGGCAAGGTCAAAATCAATCCACAGCCCTTTGACCTGCGGGATGCCATAGAGGACGTGTCAACTCTGCTGGCGACTGCTGCATCAGAAAAAAATATCGAGTTACTGGTCCGCTTCGACCCACGTTTGCCCAGAATGGTTATTGGCGACGCAGGGCGCATACGTCAGGTTCTCACCAATATCGTTGGAAATGCCATCAAATTCACTCACGAAGGCCATGTCTGGATCAATGTGTCCGGCAGCAGTTTTGATAATCAGGTACGTGTCGGCTTTAAAATAGAAGATACAGGCGTCGGCATTCCGGCCGACCAGATTAGCAATATTTTTGAAAAATTCCGTCAGGTTGACGGTTCCAATACCCGCAAATTTGAAGGGACGGGTCTTGGACTGTCTATTTCATCTACTCTTGTCAATATGATGGGCGGGCGCATTGCTGTTCACAGCGAAGTCGACAAAGGCACTGCTTTCAGTTTTGACTTGGAGTTTCCGGTCGCACAGGAAGCAGAATTTCCTCCGCAAAAACCTGTGCCCGTGCGCGGCTCGAAAATTCTCATCGTCGATGATAATGCGGTCAATCGAAACATATTGATGGAGCAGATCAAACATTGGGGCTGTCAGGGACTGGCGGTAGCCAGTGCTGGTCAGGCATTTGCAGCGTTAAATGCAGCCAAACAGAAAAACTTGTTCTTTGACCTTATCATCGCCGATTTTCAAATGCCTGAAATGGACGGTGAGAAAATGCTACAGCATATCAAGGCGCAAAAAGCCTTCAGTCATATCCCGGCTATCATGCTGACATCAGTGGGTGAAGACGAAATGATCATGCGTGTGTCCAGAGATCTGGTCTCTGCCGTCCTTGTTAAACCGGCCCGTGCCTCTCAGATTATGGACGCCATCGCAGATACGTTAAACGGTGTGAAACACCAACAGCGACCAACACAGAAAACGGAACACCCCGAACTTGCGACTTTGGATGTCGGTTCTTCAACCTCCTCTCGATTGGACGTCTTGGTCGCAGAAGATAACGAGACCAATCAATTCTATATTTCTCATGTTTTAAAAGAACTTGGCCTGAACTTCAAAATCGTTGAGAGTGGCCGCGAGGCTGTCAAAGCCTGGACAGCTCATCGTCCGCATATGATTTTGATGGATGTCTCCATGCCGGAAATGAATGGATATGAAGCTACGCGCGCCATCCGACAATTAGAAATCAAACAGAGTATAACCCCCACACCTATCATCGCTGTGACCGCCCATGCGCTGGCCGAAGACAAAGACCGATGTCTAGAAGCCGGGATGGATGATTATGTGACGAAACCCATTTCCATTGTTAGCATACGAGAGAAACTGGAAATCTGGGGCGGTGTTTCATTAAGTGATTACGCTCAACAGCAGGCGTCATAGGCCCAAAGCTTACGGCGCCATCAATTATGCGTCGCAATTTTCGGTGACTTCTGCCAAATTCGCAAGACTAAAGTCACCGGATTTGATGATTACAAAATCACCATCCATAAATCTATGCCTCAGTTCACTCGCCATGGTTGCTGTGGTGTTTGACGCATAATCCATGCCCCACGCTCCGTCTTCAAAAAACATTTCGGCCAATCCGGCAAAACCAACGCCGCGGTCACGAATTATATACCCATGCTCACCACTGATAATCAGGTAAAACCTGTGTGATGGGTCTGCTTCTTGACGAGTGAAATGACATTTTGAAACAAATATTGGCGTACCATTTTCCAGAAAGAACGCATCGTCCAAACCCGGCTCACTTGCCGAGGCCGGTACGGCCAGCGTGGCTAACAACATCAAAGCGATAATAGATTTTTTCATTTTGGATCCCACAACACAGATTGCAAAACCCTTATCACAAAAAGGCGCAGACCGCTACTCCCAACCCCTATCGGTCATCAGATAGGTTGCGAAACTGGCCAGCCAATGGGACCCGGAATAATGCTCATCGGAAACGGCAGCCACGCCGGTCTCCCGGTGTTTATGGGCAGCCGCTACCAGCGCCGGGATACGGCGGTCCCCTTCGGGCAAGGCGCGAGCAATATTATAGAGGTTCCAAGCGCGGGAAGAGTTGACACCGTCCAGATGAACCAGCTTGCCGTCACTGGCGTCTTTGACAATGCCGGGGGCCAGCCAGTCAGAGGATCCGTCCGTCGGTACATTGGGCATAAACTTTCCGAACCAGTCCGCGAACTCGGATGGGCTGAGAATACGGCGCATCAGATCGGCTTCCATCAGACAGGGCGAGAGGAAATCCTCCCCGGACGGTTCATAGGCCAGCGGACAGTTCACATCATCCTTGTGAAAATACAGCGAGCGCTCGACGATTAACCGCTCCATCTCCGTGTCACCTGCGACACGGGCCCAGTCCAGCATCAGACCAAAAGCAAAAGCGCTCTGGTTATGGGTGCCGAGCCGGATGGGATATGCCAGTTTGGGCATCCAGGGTTTGAGACTGGCGACGATGTCTTTTTCCAGTGGCTCCAACGCGTCCAGCCATGTCTTGGCCTGCGGGTCGTCCCATTCGCGCAACTCCGCGGTCAATTGTAAAAACCAGGCCAAACCATATGGCCGCTCCCAGGAACCGGGCGTGACCTGCGCAAAGCTGGCAACTTCTCCGGCCACATTTTCAGAGGTGAAGCTCTTGTTCAATTTGGCGATTGCCTCATCCCGCCACGACGCATCCTTTGGCCCTGTCCGCAACAGCCTGACCAGTAACCAATGCCCGTGCACCGATGAGTGCCAGTCAAAACAGCCGTAAAATACCGGGAATAAATCCCGCGGAGAGCCGATTTGCTCATCACCGGCATAAGTCCGTGAGATTTTATTGGGATATTCCCGATGCACACAATCCAGCGCCAGCCGAGAGAACCGCTCAGCCAGTGCCGGGTCGATATCACCGGGATAGGATAGGTCCACGGTAACATGCTCGGTGATAGTAGATGTTGTGGTTTCAGTTTCAGTCACCGGCGGAGTATCCTCCGGTGCGGAACACCCCGCAAGAGAAAGTAGAAGCAGTGAAGAAATAAGTTTTCGCATAGGCCCTTCTAGGGCCCAACGCATCTAAAAACAAATCTCTTATTTATTTCGTCCTGTCTTAGTTCATCGAATTGAGTACTTTTTCATAACTCATGGTCGGTGAAAGACTATGCGCACCACCAACAACGCGAAGCTCGCTTGCATTCATATCTTTAAGTGTCTCAAAAGCGACTATGTAATTTCCCTCAAATTTTTCAAAAGGCACAGTCTGACAGTTACCTGAGACAGTGCAGCCCTGAAAATCAGGCGTGATTGATTTGTCCTGATAGGCCACATGAATATCCTCAAAGCCCAGCACCGACAGCGCCGCAGGCCCTCCATACAGCTTTGATAAGATGGAATTTCCGTCTTTAATCCCGTCTTCAAGCTCGCCTAGAGCATAGGTGCCACTGCTATTGATGAACCGCATTTTCATTTGCATGGACACACTATAAGTATCTCCATCCTTAATCTGGCCAGCCCGTGTCGGGTCTTCCACACAAAACTGCGCTTTTTCGCCGTCTTCGAAAAATTCCACAATATCCGTCACTTCGCCCTTGTCGGAAAACGGAAGGTCTTTTTCCTCTCCGGTTTCCGAGCGGTAAAAAATACGACTTGGCAAAACGCCGCCGTCCAGAACCGCAAAAGTAAATGACGGGTTGGTATGGATGGTATTGGTCAGATCTTCGTCGAGCCCGGTGACAGTATCTGCCAAGTTCGAAAAAACCTTTCCAGGCTGACATGTAATCAGCTCCCGGTACTCCGGCTCGTCCGCATGAGCGCTCCCGATTGACAGAATGAAAACAGTTGCAGTTATCAGAGCTCTCATAGATTCCTCCCTATGTTCACGCCTAAATGACCGGGCGTCCGCATGCCAGTGAATTTTCAGTCATGAGAAAAAAACGAAGTTTTTTCCAAGGATCCGCGACTGTCATACGTCATATCTTGTGAAACACATTAAACAATTTACACACACTCGTTTTTGTTATACTATTTCAAAAAGTGGGGAGACGTTCTATGCCTTATCGATTTAAAGCCTTTCTGGCCTTTGTCCTGACATATGCTTTGTCGGCCGCCAGTGCGCTTGCGGGCGACGCTATAGAACTCCGCTCAACGGATTCAGAAAGAGCGGATGACTTCCCCATCGGCTTGGAACGGCTTGATATTGATATCGACCAAGTGGCGGGAACCTACCAAATCACACTGGAAGCGGAAATTCTCAATGGCCACCCGGACGAACAAACCGAAGTCGAGTTTATGCTGCCTATGCCCAAGGGCGCCATCATCAATGACTACGCCCTCGATATTCAAGGCGAGCTTATTGATGGCGTGCTGACGGAAAAAGAACGCGCCCGTAAAACCTATACGGACAAGGTCACGCGTACCATTGACCCGGGCATTGCCGAGCGCGCCAATGATAACCGCTACAAAACCCGCATCTTTCCGGTTCTGCCGGGCGAAACGCGAACCATCCGACTGGGTTTTACAGTCGAGGTCGCCGATGACATTGACTGGCGGGTCAAGTCCGATGTGCGCGCCGCAACGCTCCGACTGAGCGGAAACGGCCTGCCGGCGCAGCTGAGCGATAATCCGACTTTTAACCGCGATGGCGAGGCCTTCGAAGCCCGCAATCACCGTATTGATCAGACCTTTCGTCTGCAAAGTGCCAACGACACTGAAACGGTGATCGCGTCACATAGTCTGGGCGGAAACTTCCTGATTACGCGACTGGACGATAGCGATTTGTCGCGTCTGAAAACGTCCGAGACTTCAACAGAAAAGATAGCGATTATCTGGGACACCTCCCTGTCCCGGGCCGGGGATCAACACAGCGCCGAACGCAAAGTCATCGACGAATGGCTTGAGGACGCTGCCCCGGCCAATATTCGCGTCATCATGGGCGCGGACAAAATTGGATTTGATAAAAGCTTTCGTGACAGCGACCGCATCGCAGATTTGTTTGACGATCTGGATTATGACGGCGGCAGCGATCTGAACGGGTTGCTGGATTTCAAAGGGCGCTATGACAGATGTATTCTGGTCTCCGATGGCCATATGACCATTGGGCGTGGCGACATGCAGCGCCCCGATTGCCCGGTCTATGTGGTCACCTCATCCTCTGACCCGAATTTGCCATTTTTATCCTCCCTGGCGGTTATGAGCGGTGGTCAGGTCATCTCAGACCTCTCGAGCCGCAGGGCTGCTGTAGCCCGACTTTCCGAACCTGCTGGCCTGGCCATAATAGACACAAATCTGGATATGCCGGTCCTGCTCGGTGACAAGCTCATTGCGCGCATCCCGACCGGCGTCAGAGAGGTGAAATACAGACTCCAATCCGCTTCGGGTCAGGACGTCACCATTCGGCGCGATACGGGCCGGACGGAGCGCATCAGCCATAACGGGCCGGGCACGGTCTGGGCCAGCTATAAAACCGAAGCCATGCGGGCCGAAGGGGCATCCGCCAAAGACATTATCGATTTCTCCCGGGATTTTTCAATCGCCGGCCCGGAAAGCACGCTCATCGTGCTGGAAGAGCCTTTTGATTATATCAACGCCGATATTCCCGTCCCGGATAATTACCCCAAAGCGTTGCGCGGCCAATATGAAGAAGCCCTGGCTGACCACTTGGCAGAAAGAGATTTCGAAATAGAGGCCCGCCAATCCACCATGAGCACGATCTGGACGAAACAGGTTGCCTGGTGGAACAAAGATTATAAATATGATCCAGAGGCTAAAACTGTGGACACAGAGCAAAGGGTCGTACCGTCTGTGACCCGGATGGAAAACCGAAGAGAGACCGCTTGGGATGGCACCGAGGTTGTAGCGGGTGAAGCCATGCCCTCACCAGCTCCACCACCACCGCCTCCGCCGCTAATGATGACCATGCCGGATGGAAGCACGGTTTCCCAAGGGTCAACACAAGGTTATTCAGGCTCCGGTCAAGGCGACGAAAACGTGCAAGACATAATCGTGACCGCGACGCGCCGAGGCCATGACGATATGGAAGACGAAATTGTCGTAACGGGCTCACGCAATGTAAGAAACGATTTCGAATCCCAATCGCCCGCCGCGAATTCGACCAATGATATCTCTGTTGAGGTCCGTAAATGGAGCCCGGACCGCCCCTATCTCGACAAGCTCAAAGAGGCGGACAATAGCGAGTTGGCCGCTGTCTACCGCAAACAAAAAGAGCGCTATGGCGATTTGCCGGCCTTTTATCTGGAAGTGGCGGATTTTTATGCCGCACAGAACCAAAAGACCCGCGCCGCCGAAATCGTTCTGGGCGCGCTGGAACTCCCGGCCGCCAATACGGAAACCATCACACAAGTGGCCCACCGCCTTCTGGCTTACGGCGAATTTGAGCGCGCTATAGAACTCTACCGTTATTCTCTGGAACTGGCGCCTAACCTGCCGCAGTCCTGGCTCAATCTGGCCGTTGCGCTCCATGACCTGGGGCTGGAAACAGGCGGCTCCGATGCGCAGGCCCATTATCTGGAGGCGCTGTCTTTGCTTGAGCACATCATTGTCACGCCTTGGAACTTTGAAAATGACCGCGTCTATGACGGCGTCGAGGTCGTCGCCATGACCGAAGCCAATGGGATTATCCCCCGCCTGTCTTCATCCTCAAGACGTGAACTAAGCTTCCCGGAAGAGCTCATCCAAAACCTGGATTTGGACAGCCGCGTTGTCCTGGACTGGAATATTGACCATGCGGATATGGACTTAGCCGTCATTGAGCCCACAGGCGAAAAGGCCAGCTATCAAAACAAATTGACCCGCATTGGAGGGCAGCTCTCAGACGACATGACCGATGGCTACGGGCCGGAACAATATGTGCTGCGTAATGCTTACGAGGGCGCCTATGACGTGCAGACCACGTTTTTCTCTGCCAGTGAATATAACCCCAACGGCGCCGTCAGCGTGCGCGTGCGCATCACCGAAAACTTCGGCCGCCGCGATCAGAAAACCGAAACCGTCATCGTCGAGCTCAAAGAGCAAAAAGACAAAATCTCCGTCGGCGAATTTGTGGTGGAGT
>JAHDEZ010000004.1:65999-81614 GCA_020628425.1 Hellea sp.
GTCGAGCTCAAAGAGCAAAAAGACAAAATCTCCGTCGGCGAATTTGTGGTGGAGTGATTTAGGTTGCCTTAGAACTTCATCCTGATGTTGAACTGACTACCTCATCCTGAGCCTGACGAAGGATATGGTGAAAAGCGGAGTAAGTCGTTGAAACGCACGCACATCAGAACCAATCCTTCGTCAAGCTCAGGATGAGGTATAATGGTGAAAAGGTCCCGTACCTCCTTCCCCTTCAGCTATCCGCCATCAGAGCCTCAATCACCAGTATGGCGTAAGTGGCGTGATGCGGGGTGGGAAAGGCGAAGATTTCTGACAAGCCCTCATCCCGGTAAAACTGCAGGGCGTCTTCTTTGTGATCGATATAGGCTATATCGGCAAGACGCACGGTCTCCGAGCCCTTGGCCCCAACAAAAAACACCCTGTGATCCGTAATATATAGATTACCAATATCCAGAATATCAGACTGCTCGATTTCGTCCTGCAGCGGGCCCAGATAGGTATGAATTTTCTGCCAGTTACAGGGCAGTTTTTCATAGGCCGTCTCGCCGTCATCCAGAATAATCTTATAGGTTTGGGGCGTGAGCGCGAGCTCACCGCTTGTCTCAAATTCATCCAGCGCAATGATAACCGGCAGCAATTTGTGCTCATCAACATTCTGATAATTCAAAAGACGCCGGGCCGCCCCATATTTCTCCCGGTTTAAAAACATTTTCATCGCTTCAACGGCACCGTCTCTGATCAGATCACTTGGGACTTTACCGAGTTCGGTTCTGACATCCGCATCAGACCGCTCGGGATCCGCCAAAAAGAGATTGGCCACATCCCAGACCGTTACAGGTTCCGGCTCTGGCTCAGCTTCGACCGTCTCTTCGGCCTCTTCTTCGATTTCCATCCCTTGCGGCACGTCCAACCCGGCCGGACTGCCCAGAACAGGATATGCCTCTTCTGACTGTTCGATAGTTTTGATGTCCGGCCCGACAAAAGGCTGCGTGATCATATCCCAAATTTTGCGATAGGGTTTGGCGAGCCAAAGCGTCGCGACAGGCACAACAACGGAAAAAATGATAATCAGTATTGTGACGCCAATCAGGATCCCCTCACCGCCCTCATAACTGCCATCGCCCCCAAGCAGATGGTCGATAAAATCTAAAGACGCGTCGGATTTCATCCAGTCATAAAATCGCTTATACCCGACCACATAGGCCCAGAGTAAAAAGCCGTTTATGATGACAAATAATCCGATCACCAGAAGACGCGTGCTGAAATGCCGGACGGGTTTGTTTTTGGCAGCTATACCCTCCAAGGCATAGGGAAATATTATCAGGCCCAATAACAAAAGGAACCCGCCGATGATCATTCGGATTTCCCCGAAACTCAGACAAAAAAGCAAGCAAACCGCCAAATAGATGCCGCCACTATAAACTAATCTGGCATAGGGGTTGGCTTGGTCTTCAAAGTCCGCGCCGATGGCAACGGTCACATAAAACATGACAAACAGAACCGCCAAAACGCCAACAAATATATAGCCACTCTGATCCATAATCCCGACCAGAAAGCTCATAAAAACCAGAAACAGAAAACCAATGACGACAACAATTGCGAAAACGGTCCCAAAACACCCATCAATATCTGGCTCTTTGATTTCCTGTGACATGACTTCCCCGGGCCGTTTCGTTATCACCCATTATTCAAAGCGTCGGTCTTTTTTCAAGGATTTATCCCGCGCTGCGGATGTGGAGAATTTTTATGGCGCGGTAATTGAGCGACGGATGCAAGCAAGTACGGTGCATTCCCCAAAACAAATACCTCTCCCGTAGGGTGCATGAAAGTGGCACCATGAAAGTGGCGCCCTGCAATGCACCTTGCTCTGTTGATTGGATAGGATTGATTGAAACGCTTGGTGCATTGTGCTAGGCTCCATACACCTTACAAGCTTGGATTAATATTCCGCGAGAATATTCCAGGCCGTTTGCAAATCTGAATAGACTATTGCCTGCGCTTCGCAGGATTTGATCCAGTCTTTGTCATCCACGCTGCCACGCAAAGCGCATCCATCCGTTCGCTTGATGGTTTTGTTCACATAGGAACGCGCCATACGCGGGCGGTTCTTGCCGATTTGGAATATCGCATCATCCAGAAAGGTCAAAAGCTTTGCCCGCCCCGTACTCCAGGGTAAATCCGCCTCCGGCATGGAGGCAATGCTATCCCGCGCCGTACTGAGCGCGTCAGACGCCACGATTAAATCATCAAGAACGGTAATTTTCACAAGGTCCTGCGCGCTATCGTCCTGTCCGTCATTGACCGTCAGAGCGGCATAGTAAATTCCGGGAACATCGGGTGTAAAACTCGTCTGAACATCTGTGCTGTCAAGACTTGCCGTGCTCCCCACTGGCTGACTGTAAAGTGTCCAGTGATAGGTTAGATTGTCGCCGTCTAGGTCCGAACTGTTGCCACCGTCCAGAGACACCAAAACACCTTCAATAACGGTTTGATCACTCCCGGCATCTGCGTACGGCCTTATATTGCCCAGTTCAACAAACAAGTAATCAGGCTCACTGAATAAACCGTCAGCGTCGCGCACGGTCAATTTCATAGCAAATGGCGGGGCGGGATTTTCAATTGTGGGATTCGCAACATTTGCGTTTTGAAGACCCATTTGATCATACATGGAAGAAAAGCCTACATATTCCCATTGATAATCTAGAGAGGCACTGTCTGTGACATCATCGCTGGACGCTATACCGTTGGGAAAAGCCTGATTGCCTTGGCTCGTTATGTCCTCACCCGCGTCTGCCACAGGTGGCGAGCTGCTCATTGATGTTGTTCCCGTAAAGATATTGAAATTCGGATGGGTCTTACCGGGCGTATGGGTCAGAGCACTAAAGGCTAACGCCGAACCGTCGCGGGAGATTTGCTGTTCAAACCCTTCATAAATATTGGAAAACCCGCTCAATCCGTATTGGCCGACATTTGTTGCCACCATGCGTTTTGTGGCGGTGGTTCGATTATAGAGATCGAGACGTGCATCTAAAAACGCAAATGTTTCAGAGGTTTTTGCGCGACTAATATCCGTAGAGCCGATCGTTCCGAACAGGATATTGTTTCCATCGTCGGAAATCGAAATAGAGTTTGCCGGAGACGGCATTTGATTTAAAAAAGTGACATGCTCGGATGACTGCTCAAAACTCTCATTGACCTGCTCTGTGCTTTGGGTGGCAGATGACCAAACATAGCTGTTCCAACCAATTCGTGTACCGGAATTGGGATCTGTTTTCTCCGTCATATAGGCAACGAAATCGCCATTGGATGTTACATGGGAACCCACAATGATCTCATAATAACCGTCATCGGAAAATCCGTCATAGGCCACGGCCACATTTGTATCGGTCGTAAGATCCCTTAGGAATAACCCGCTCTGACTATCCGCCATGTCAATAGCTGTATCACTGGAATAAAACAGAACATGCTGACCGTCGCCGCTGATTTGCGCGTCGAAAGAGTCTTCGGTTGTGTGAGATCTATCATGGCGCCTGGAAATTAAACTAAAACTGTCTGCCGACCGATCGTAAGCAAATATGTTGAAACCGGATGTTTCGGAACCTTCGCCGATTATAAAAGGATCGTCGGACCCGAATACGACAATATTGCCATCATCCGAAACCGTGACCGGATTATCGAAATAATCATCAACGCCGCCATATTGGTAATTATAGATCAGTTCCTGGGTATTATTGACGATGTCATGGAAGAGAATGTCGTATTCATTACCTTGGTCGCTAATAACAACAGCAAAGTCACCACCACCCGACAGATAGGGCGACGTCAATACACCGTCCAATGACCCAACGCGCGTAACTGAATCGGTATCCGAGTCGTGTATATAGAGTTTATATAATCCGCCACCATCCGGCAGTTCTGTCGCGTCAGACACAAAGAGCGTATAACGCCCATCGGCGGAAATAGACATCTGTAATGAGTGACCCGTCATGGGCTCATCATAAACGGCATCCTTGGTTATTATTTGAATGTCTTTGGCATTCACAGACGTGGCTAAGACAGCTGTAAATCCAAGGGCAAGAACGCCTGACTCAATGATTTTATTAAAGCGCGTAAAGCCTCCCACATGACACCTGGAGGCATTATTGCGCCCCTCTCGAACAGCAACCCTTAGTGGCGCTTTGTAAATTTGCAGTTAAATTACTATAGCAATAATCCAACATCCGCCCACCACCTCCACCAGGCGCGACATAACTGAAAAGTTAGGCGAGACAACAGCATTTCGACTCGACCTTATAGAGGGTAAAAGCTACAAGACGCGTTCAATCTTTGGAGTTCATCATGCGACGCAAAATTCTTTTGACGACTATTCTGACCGGTTTTGCGCTGAGCGTCTCGGGCTGCGGCGTGAAAGGTGAGCTGAAGACGCCGCCGCCTATTTTTGGTGAGAAAACCAAACAACAGCAGGATGACAAACAAAAAGATCCGGATCAGCAAAGTCAGGACGATACGTCTGACGATAACTCTAATCCCTAATTCGCATGCGCCATTTTGATTTTAAAGACGGCGAGATGTACGCCGAGGATGTGCCCCTGTCGCAAATCGCGGCTGCGGTGGGTACGCCTGTTTATGTCTACTCAACGGCGACCTTTGAACGTCATTACAAAGTGTTTTCGGAAGTTTTTTCAGATGTCGAAGCATTGGTTGCCTATTCGGTCAAAGCCAATTCGAACATTGCCGTTCTGGCCACGCTCGCCAAGATGGGCTGCGGGGCTGATGTGGTCAGTGGGGGCGAGCTGATACGGGCTTTGACCGCTGGAATTCCGGCCGAAAAAATCGTCTTTTCGGGTGTTGGCAAAACGGTCGAGGAAATGCGTCTGGCGCTGAGCTCGGGCATTCGGATTTTCAATGTAGAGAGCTTGCAGGAACTTGACGCTCTGAACCGGACTGCACTCGATATGGGCGTGGTCGCCCCCATTGCCTTTCGGGTGAACCCGGATATCTCAGCCGGTGGTCATGAGAAAATCTCGACCGGAAAAGCCGAAAACAAATTTGGTATTGCCTGGCACAGTGCCGAAGAGGCCTATGCCCGGGCCGCCGCCATGGACGGTATCCGCATTGACGGGGTGGACGTGCATATCGGCAGCCAGATTGACAGTCTGGATCCGTTCCGGCGTACCATTGACAAAGTCGGCGATTTGATTGGACGGCTTCGCAGTGCCGGTCATACCATTAAGAGCTTTGACATTGGCGGCGGGCTGGGCATTCCTTATGGCAATAATGCCAAGATACCGCCTCACCCGTCCGATTATGGCGCGATGGTCAAAGAGGCCACCAAAGACCTTGATGTGGAACTGATTTTTGAGCCGGGCCGCATGGTCTCGGGGAATTCCGGCGTGCTGCTCTCCCGGGTGATTTACGCCAAGGCAACAGGCACACGAAACTTCCTTATTCTGGACGCGGCCATGAACGATCTCATCCGCCCAGCGCTTTATGATGCTTATCACGACATCGAAGCCGTGCGCGCACCGGGGGCGGATTTTGACGAAACGCTCTATGACGTGGTCGGGCCCGTCTGCGAAACCGGTGATACATTTGCCCGCAGCCGCGCCCTGCCGCCTATGAGTGACGGTGATCTGGTGGTGTTTCATACGGCAGGGGCTTACGGGGCCGCGCAGGCGAGCCAGTATAACACCCGCCCGCTCGTGCCCGAGGTTATGGTCAATGGCGAGCACTATGAAGTGATCCGCGAAAGGCCAACTGTCGAAGACATATTAAAGACGGAGCGTCTGCCATCATGGCTTGCTTGATGGCCGCACTCGCAAAGTCGTCACAAATTCGTTTTCTATGCAATTTTTAATGCATTCCTAAAAGAAAAAGGCCTATAGACAGCTCATGTCATCCCGAAACGAATATTTGCAAAAAAAGGCACACCGGCTCATTCGCCGGGCCAAAGCCTATTTGTATTGGGAAACCTATAGCCCGGTCTTTGCTCTGGCAGCTTTGTTTTTGGCCCTATTCCTTATTGGGAGTTTCTCTGGATTGTGGCAATGGATTGGCGATCCATGGCGATTAATTGTTCTGGTCGCCGCACTAATCTTGCTGGCCCGTGCCCTTTGGCGAGCGCGTCGTTTCCGTCGTCCAACAGATTCCCAATCCATGCGCCGGGTCGAAGAAGACTCTGAGGTTTTACACCGCCCATTGGATACGCTGTTTGACCGGCCCGCCTTGTCCGAAGATGGCTGGTCAGAACATTATCGCAAAGCCGAGGACAAAGTTGACCGCTTGGGAAATGCACGCTTGCGCCCGGCCTTGGGCCAAATCGATAAATATTATCTTAGATTTATCGCGCCTATCGTTCTTATTTTATCAGTGATGGTCGGTGTCGGCGACAGCTTTGAACGCCTTCGCCATTCTCTAACCCCTGGTTGGCTTCACGGCGCCTGGGGCGATGATATCACATTTGAGGCCTGGATTGACCCGCCTGAATATACAGGTCGTCCGCCGCTCTATTACAAAAACGCCGAGAGCCTAGAAGTCCCCGAAGGCTCGGAACTTGTTGCCCGTATCATCGGAACAAAATCACCAACGCGACTAAAAATCAGCTCCAGAAACGGCACTCGTCATCTGGCACTGACCCGTATTGGCCCAGAGAGTTTCGAAGTACGAACAGTCGTTGACGCCCCAAGCCAAGCAAGCTGGCGCATCGGTCAGACCCGCAAGTTTTGGGACGTCCAGACCATTCCAGATATGGAACCGGAGATTCAGTTCGTTCGTGAACCGGAAGCCGATAAACGCGACCGGCTGACCTTTGCCTATTCCATCAAGGATGACTACGGGGTCGAGACAATGACTTTGCGGATGACCCTCCTGCAGGATGACGAAACCGCGCCGGTTAAAACCCGGGACATCAATGTGCCATTAGGCGGACCTATCCGCAGCACAGACGAGAAAAGCGCCGCCCTGAACCTGACTAAACATGAATGGGCCGGCAAGAAAGTCTCTGCGGTTCTCATTGGCACGGACGGCGTTGGACAAACCGGACAAAGCGATATCACCTATTTCACCGTTCCAGATAAAATCTTTATCGAACCGATTGCCAAAGCCATTATCGAAAACCGCAGCCTCGTCATGGAAGGTGCCGCAGAATACAAAGCCCTGCCCCGTCTGACTCGCTCTGATTGGCGCAACCGTCCCTGGTTTGACACGCGTGAGCCTGAGTTCCGGCTCGAGCGCGCACCTGAATCTATTCAACTCGCATCCACTCTGATTGATGCCATTACGGACGTGCCCGCCGGTCTTTATGAAGACCCCGCAGTCTATATGGGACTGCGTAATGTCAGTTCCCGACTACACTATGCCCGCAAACAATCAGAGCTCGACGGCCTGGAAGACGAGTTATGGCATATCGCAATTCGCGCAGAATTCGGCATTCTTGGATCCGCCCTGCAGGAGATGCAGGAAGCCGAAGCGGCCCTGCGCGACGGCATGGCCCGCCGTGCCCCCCAACGCGAAATGGACGCCTTGTTTGACCGCTATAACGAAGCCGTTGACCGTTACCGCGAAGAGCTGATGCGCGAAGCGCTGGAAAATTATGAAGAAGCCCAGCAAGAAGGTCCTGATTCCGGTGGTGGCCCTAATTTCAATATGGATGAAATTCAAGCGCTTCTGGATGCTATCGAAGAAGCCAACCGCATAGGCGACACTGAGGGTGCTCGCAAGGCCCTCGCCCAATTGGCGGAACTCTTGGAGAATTTACAAATTCAACTACAGCCCGGCGGTGGTGGTGGCAGTGGTGCTCCGCTCCCAGGCGATCTGACTGAGGAGCAGCGCGAGGCACTCGAGGATTTGGCAGATATATTGGGTGAACAGCGTGAACTACGCGACCAGACCCGCGAGGCAGACCGAGCCCAGGAAGAAGGTAATGAAGGCGGACAAGAAGATGGTCAGGAGCAATCCGGCGGTCAGGAAGAAGCTGGACAAGGCAACCCTGGCGGTGACCAGCAGGCCCGCCCCGGCCAGCGCGACCGTGGCCCGTTAAGCGGCGAGGAGCTGGCTGAGATTCAAGGTCGACTGAGCCAGTTGCTGGAAGACTCCGATCGCTTCCTGCCGGATCCGGATGGTGAGCGCGAAGGCGGCGGCGATGAAGAGAGTGAAGACGGCGAAGGTGCCGGCATAGATCCGGAAATTTCCCTCGAAGATGCGCGCCGCGCCATGCGGCAAGCCGAGGAAGCATTGGAGCGCGGTGATTTTGGATTGGCCGAAGACGAACAGGCCGAAGCTATTCGCGCCCTGCGTGACGTGGGTCGCGCCCTCGCAGAAGAAGCCAATCGTGGACGCGAAGGCAGTGGCGGCGACGGCGAAGAAACAGCTGAAGGTGACGGCGATCCGTTAGGCCGTGAAAATGACGGCGGCGAGCTGGATGACAGTCAAGCTGATCTTGAGAACCGCGACCCGGCGGCTCGCTCTAGAGAGCTCCAAGAAGAGATCCGGCGACGCGCCTCTGAACAGGAACGACGCAAGGAAGAGCGCGAATATCTAGAACGGCTGCTGAAACGGTTTTAAAGGTTTCTACTCCGGCCCACCGTCAAGCGTCATACCTTCTACATTGTCCAATGGCTCAAGCGGTGTGTCAACCGGATCGATCATTTCATCTGCGTCTAGAAAACGGTATTCAATCTCGTCCATATCGACAGGTGGATTGGGATATTCCGATGTATATTTTATCCGACCCGCTGCTTCTAATGTGGGTTGGGGCGGTTCGATAACCCAAGTCGCCACCTCCTCGTCGGAAGCATTCACAATAGACAATTCCAACATGGGAATATCTCGGGTCTGATCCGTTATATTGACGATATGACCTTCGATTAGCAGTGTGTTATCGCCATTTATCATCATCTGGCGAACGATCGGGTCTTCAAATTCCAGCCCAATCGCATTTACATTAATACCCATGGCCTTGTAGATAGTCGCCGTGCCGGGGTATTTCTCAACAATGGCCTGACGGTTCTGAAAGGCCCAGAGGGCGGCCATGGCCAGGGCAAAAATAGTCACGAACCAGATCATGGATATCCCCATCAGGCGCTTATTGCGCCGTTTCTGATCCGCCATATCTCTTATTGTGACATGTGCTCCCGTGACGGGTTTGGCTCCGAACCCGTCATCAGCCAATCCGAAACCCGTCTCTTCGGCGTCATCAAAGCGGTCCTCATATCGTTCTTCAGGCGGCGTTTCCTGTATAATTTGCTCTGCGCGTTCCTGCTCCTTAAGCTCCATAATGTCGGGGTCGGCGGAGACGAACCATGTGGCCGCACAATTTGAACAACGTACAGTGCGGCCATTAGGCCCGATTGCCTCAGGCGTTGTTGAATATCTCGTGGCGCACTCTGGGCATGTGAGTATCATGAACTTCCCGATTCGTTTTATGATGCGATTCGTTTATCAGTAAGGCTATTATGATATCCAAGCCGGAACAAGTGAGCAGTCAAAGAACCCATCAAGAGCCAATTGTGGCTTTTGACAAAGTCTCCATGCGTTATGGACGGGGCGAGGAAATATTTTCCGATGTCAGCTTCGCTCTGCAACCCCAGTCTTTTACTTTTCTAACGGGCGCATCTGGCGCGGGTAAATCAACGCTTTTGAAACTTATTTATCTTGCGCTTCGGCCCAGCCGGGGTCTCATTCGGATTTTTGGTACAGATGTATTGGGAACCGACAGAAAGTCCCTGCAGCAATTAAAGCGCCGTATTGGTGTGGTTTCTCAGGACTTCTCTTTGATTTCACATCTGAGTGTTTATGAAAATGCAGTCCTTCCTTTGGTAGCGGCGG
This sequence comes from Hellea sp., assembly GCA_020628425.1. Classification (GTDB taxonomy): domain Bacteria; phylum Pseudomonadota; class Alphaproteobacteria; order Caulobacterales; family Maricaulaceae; genus JACOMS01. Next base: position 75,825 of record JAHDEZ010000004.1, read on the forward strand.
GTCAAGATGTGAAAAAACTGGCGCGCGACGCCAAGGAACTATTAGCCTGGGTCGGCCTGGGCGATAAGCTGCACGCCCTGCCCCCGACACTTTCGGGCGGTGAAGCCCAGCGTCTCGCTATAGCGCGCGCTGTCATAAACCGGCCGAGTCTTTTGATTGCTGATGAGCCGACGGGCAATGTGGATCCGGCAATGGGTCAGAAACTCATGCGCCTGTTTCAAGAGATGAATCGCACAGGAACGACCATTATCATAGCTACCCATGATGCGGCTTTGATCAAAGCCTATCCCAGTGACTGTTTAAAAATTATCGACGGGAAATTGTCTTCGGGGAGCGCGTTATGAGCGCCGACCGTTTAACACCCATCCTGCCCAAAGGCCACCGGGAGGAACGCCCACTTTTTGTGATTATGGCGGTCATGTCATTTCTGGCGACATTGACGTTATTACTCGTCCTCATGGGTATTCGCCAAAGCGCCAGCTGGCAGAACGATTTGCAATCGGCGGCGACCGTGCAGGTGATGACGCCAGCGGGCGGCGATGTGGCCGTAGATATCTTGCGTCAGCAGCCAGGTGTTCGCGCAGCCGAACTCCTGGACGCCCAAGAGAACAGGAACCTGCTCGCCCCGTGGATCGGTACCGCTGAACTTCCAGAAGATCTAATCATACCGGAGCTCGTCCGCTTGGAGATTGACCGCTCGAACTTCGATCATAAACAGATTTGGAACGCACTGGCCGAACAAAATATTGACGTCATTGTTGACGACCATCAACAATGGAGCCGTAATCTCAGCTCCACCTGGTCACGCATTCGCCTATTTCTGTTTTCGCTCCTGGCTATTATTCTGATGGCGACGGTTGCCATCTCCAGTTTCGCCACACAATCCGTGCTGCAGGCCCGGCAGAACATCATTAATGTGCTGGGACAGGTCGGCGCCGAAGACGGTTTCATAGCCCGGCTGTTTGTCTCCAGGTTCCTATCCATAGGTTTCAAAGCCGCCATTTCAGGCATGGTGCTGGCCGTAGGGTTTTTCGCTCTGTTTATGATTTTCCAAAACTGGGGTACGGATGAGCACGGCATGAAGGTCAAAATCGAAATATCCGATCTGATTTGGCTCATTTTATTGGCGCTGATTATGGGCACGATCAGTGCCGTCACCGCTGGCATCTCAGCGGGACGCTCTATCCAGAGAGCCGAGCGCCATGGCTAAGACAAGAAAAAAGCCGAGACGGGGCTGGGGACGGTTTATCGTTTACCTGATCCTGATTTGTCTTGGATTAATAATTGGCGGATTTATAGCCTTTTCAAGATATGTGGACCGGCTGGCAACACCAACGACTATTGCCCCGGCAAACGGCATTGTCGTTTGGACCGGCAAAGGGGGCGATCGTCTTATGGCAGCGGGCATACTCCTGCGCGAGGGTAAAGGCGAACGGCTATTAATATCCGGTGTCAATGAAGCCACAACCGAAGCCGATATTTACAAACTTCTGGCCGTCTCTGAAAAACAAGGTGCTTGCTGCGTGGATCTGGACTACAAGGCTGTGGACACGATAGGCAATGCCCGCGAGACTTATCAGTGGATGGAAAGCCTGGGCTATAGCCATGTCATTCTGGTTACATCAGACTATCATATGCCGCGCGCTATTACGGAAATCCGCAGCCTGTCGGGGCGTGTCCGTGTCACGCCCTACCCGGTCGAAGAAGTCGGTGATGAACCCTGGTGGCAAGACGGCACAAGGCGGCGGCGTATGGTGTCTGAGTATGGCAAGCTTCTGCTGAGCTATCTGCGCAATGCTGGCGGTTCGGCTGAGCGGGAAGCACCGGAGCTGGAGATGGGACGGGTTGGACCGGATGGGTAGCTACCCTCCTCAAATTCCGTTTGCACCGGCGAAAGCCGGTATCCAGTTGCAAAAGGTAATCCAGCCCTCCCTTGACCTCCGACTGGTTTCCGATTTTCGTCGGGACAATCGGGAGAGATTAAACAGGCCTAACTCCCCCGCGGGAACGGCGTGCCGAAACGGGCCGCGTAATATTTCCCAATATCGCGCGCATTATTGATAAAACGCAGCCCACGGTAGCGCATAATCCCGCAATCCTCATAGTCGGGACTGTCGTCATGCAATACCAAAGTGGGCGCGTTCTGGTTCTTATCCCCCAAAATATCACTCATGGCCGCGCGAGGTTTCTCGATGAGAACATAGGTAATCTCAAGGCTCTCCTTGATGGCCGGGAACCAGGACAAGAGCCCCCACATCTCGGCGCATTCCGGACAGTATTCCCGCCTGTCATTGTCTTCAAATCCGGGGGGCAGTAAAAATAGAGTGTCTTTTTCCATAAGAGATGTCTAATATATCCTCGGGAGGAATGCGATGCTTGATTTTCTGACATCTGAATATTTCATCGGCCTGGTGCTCGGCTTTGCCCTGCTTTATATGTTTCAGGTCCTCTATAAGGGGCCTCAAGAAGCCGATCGCGACCTGCGAGTCGAGGACTATATGGAACGGCTGGGTGAGGAGAAAACCCAACATATCGAGGCTCTCCTAAAGGCCAAGAAAAAGGACGAAGCCGCCGCGTATATTCAAGAAGAAGCTAGTGTCGGCACATTAGAGGCCAAAGAAGTCATCACCTTTGTTACCAAGACCATGAAAAATAAGTCTTAGGCCTTCCCAAACAAACTCAATATATCTTCCCGGATCCGCTGCGGCCTGAAGGTCTCTCGGGACATCAACACCCAGGTGGTCTTGGCCTGCACGGCTGGCCGGTCAGTGCCTTTTTTCAAAATAGCGACATGGCGGTCAAAACGCGCGCCTTTATAGTCCCCGAGCCAGGTTCGAACCTCAATCTCATCTTCCAGTAGTAATTGCGAGCGGTAGTCAATTTCATGCCTGGAACACACCCAGACAAATTTGTCCGCCTTGTCCGACGGCACGACATGCATCCAGTGCTCGACGGCCGCGTCCTGTACCCATCGCACGTAAACCACATTATTGACATGACCCAGCTCATCTATGTCGGACGGTTCAGGCTTACGATAGGTCACACGCGCGGTTTCAAATGAATTCCAGATAAGACTCTCCTTTGCGGTCAAATGTAATGGAGCTAGATATAATTGCCCACTCTTTTGATTAAAAAACATCCATATTAGATTTTTGACCGACGGATTTCTGTTTGCCGAGCGTTTATCAGGCATAATCGAAAGGAATTCCCATGAAAACACTCACAAAAGTTCTAATCCCGGGCTTGGCGATCGGCCTGATCGGCGTAGCCGCCCACGCCAAAGGCCCCAAAGCGGATCTGAACCAGGACGGCAAGGTCACCCATTCTGAATTTATCACCGAAGCGCAGTTAAAGTTTGAAACGGCAGACCTGGATCAGGACGGCTATCTGTCCGAAGCAGAACGGGAACAGGCCCGCGCCAACCGCATGGAAGCTCGCCAAACTAAGCGCTTTGAGCACTTAGACGGCAATGGCGACGGGACCGTGTCATCCGATGAATTTGCAGCCCATTCAGAGATGCGCCGCGAACGCAGAGGTGACAGAGAAGGACGCCGCGGCCCTAAACCTGATGGTGCTCGAGGCGGGGCCGATAGGCGTCGACCTGGTGGCTCGCCTGAGGAGCGTCTGGCCGAAGTGGATATAAATGGCGATGGCCTGATTTCCTATCAGGAACATATGGACAAAGCCGAGACATTTTTCACTATGCTGGACGTGGACCAGAATGGTGTCCTCGAAAAGGGCGAAGGCCCGCGTCGCCCTGGCCCACGCGGCGGACGCGGCTAAGCGCATAATCTCCCTGCCCCCGAATTTTTTGGGGGCAATCTTGACCTCTCTCCAGACAATCCTATTGATGGATTATGGACAGACAACTTCCGACAAGCGAAACGACAAATTTGATGGGCTGGTTTGAAGGCCGTGTGCATCATTATAATATTCATGTCTTTTATGAGGACACGGACTTTTCCGGCATTGTCTATCACGCCAATTACCTGAAATATTTTGAGCGGGGGCGTTCCAGCTTTCTCAATCTCATCGGGGTTGAACATGCCGAGCTGTGGGACGACCACAACATGGCTTTCATCATCCGTAAAATGGAAATTGACTATAAACGCGCCGCCAAGGTGGATGACCGACTGACCATCAAAACCTATTACAACCGGGTCAAAGGCGCGCGGCTGTTTATCTCCCAAGACTGCTACCGGGGTGACGAGCTCATCGTCTCGGCCCAGTGCGAAGCCGCCTGTATCAATAAAGACGGCCGCCCTATCCGCGCCTCCGGCTTTTTAATGGAAAAACTCGACGGGTTTTTGGAGAGCTAATCAACAATCCCCTGCATCGCCGCGATCACCTTTAGCAAATCCGCATTCAAGCCTTTGGGTATGCCAACGCGCCCCGTCTCGCCGGTTAGGTCTTTTAAAATGGCTTGATAGGTTCCCTGCCCGGCTTGGGTCATATGCAGGCGTGTCCGGCGTTTATCATGGGCGTCTTCGCGTTTGCTGATATGGCCGGATTTCACCAGCGCTGCCGTTGCGCGACTGACAATGCCTTTATCCATCGGGGTGACGGCGACGACTTCGGCGGCCGTGCGGCCCTCTTTTTCAGCGACAGCCGCCAGAACCCGCCATTGCGAGAGGTTCAGCTCTCCATGCCGTTTCAAAACAGATGTGGTGTGACGGGAGACCAGATCGCCCAGCACCACCGCCTGATAGGGCCAGTATTCATCCAGTTGCATAATCGGATCGTCACTCATAGAAACAGCATAACAAAATTGGTTGCAATAACAACCTTTATATGTTAGTTGTTATCACAACCAACAAGAGAGAACAGATTATGCCCGATTTATTTGACAATCCTATCGGCCTGGACGGCTTTGAATTTATCGAGTTTTCCGCACCGGAACGCGGCCATCTGGAAAATGTTTTTACCGCTATGGGTTTCACCCGCGTGGCCACTCACCGTTCCAAAGATGTGGATTTGTGGAAACAGGGCGACATCAATCTGATCACCAATTATGAGCTCAACTCACCCGCTGGCTATTTCTGCCGCGAGCACGGCCCGTCCGCCTGTGGCATGGGATTTCGCGTCAAAGACGCGGGCAAGGCTTACGCGGAGCTTATCAAGCGCGGCGCGGAGCCAGTGAAAAACTACCCGGGCCCTATGGAGCTCTCTATCCCCGCCATTCGCGGCATTGGCGGCGCTGTGATTTACCTGATTGACCGCTACGGCGATGACCTCAATATTTACGACATTGACTTTGTAGAGCTCAAAGGCGTCGACCAAAACCCGGTCGGATTTGGCTTTAACGTGGTCGATCACTTGACCCATAATGTTTACAAAGGCCGCATGGATTACTGGGCGGAATATTACGAGCGTCTCTTCAATTTTCAGGAAATCCGCTATTTCGATATCAAAGGCGAATATACGGGTCTGACATCACGCGCCCTCACCGCCCCTGATGGTCTTATCCGCATACCGTTGAACGAAGAAGGCGAAAACGGCAAAGGCCAAATTCAGGAATATCTACTCGAGCATCGCGGCGAAGGCATTCAGCATATCGCTCTTTCCTGTGATAACCTGATTGCCTGTGTCGATAAACTTCGAAAAGGCGGCGTGGATCTGATGACCGCCCCACCGGATACCTATTACGATATGCTCGAAGAACGCCTGCCAGGCCATGGCGAACCCGTCGATGAGCTGCAAATGCGGGGTATTCTCCTCGACGGAACCACCGAAGGTGACGAGCCGAGACTGCTTTTGCAGATTTTCGCTGAGCCGAAAATCGGGCCTGTG
>JAHDEZ010000049.1 GCA_020628425.1 Hellea sp.
ACCTATTCCGATTTAACAATACCTTCCCGGCGTGGATCAGCACCGCCTGTATAGGTGCCGTCGGCATTGCGCCAGATAATATGCAGGCCGGAAATCTCTCCCTGGCTGCGCCGTACTTCATGACCGCGGGCTTCCAATCCCGAGATAATATCTTCATCCAACCGGTTTTCCTCCAGACGGACGGAGCCGTTACGGGCGATAACATTGGGCAGGGCTATGGCCTCTTCCGGGCTAAGGCCCCAGTCGACCATGCCGACGATGGTTTTGGCTGTATAGGCAATAATAGAATTACCGCCCGGGGATCCGGTTGTAAAAGCCAGCTCTCCATCCGGGCCAAAAGCAATCATAGGGGCCATTGATGAGCGGGGGCGTTTTCCGGGTTCGATGGCATTGGCAATCGGATCGCCATTTGCATCTACCGGCATTGCAGAAAAATCAGTGAGTTGATTATTCAATAAAAACCCGTGCACAAAACGCCCACTACCAAATGCGCCTTCAACGGTCGTGGTCATGGAAACCGTCAGTCCGTCCTTGTCGATAATGGTAAAATGAGAGGTTCCGGGATTATCAGGCGTGGCATCTTTTCCTCGGACAAAATCAACAGGGTTACCGGCCTTAACATCGCTCATCGCGCTGTCCATCGTGATAAGTTCTGCTCTGGACTTCAGATAGTCTTTGTCGAGCATTTCCTTGACGGGCACGGCGACAAAATCGTCATCGGCCACATATTTGTCTCTGTCGGCATATGACAAAAAAGACGCCTCAATAAAGGCATGCCAACCATCCAGAGAATTCCCCATTTCCGTCATATTGAAGTTTTCGAGCGTCCCTAGAATAGAGAGTACAGCCACCCCGCCCGATGACGGCGGCATAGCTCCGCAGAGTGTATAGTCGCGATAGGTTCCGCAAAGTGCGGGTTCCTTTTGCGCCTGATAAGCGGCCATATCCGCGAGAGTCATTGTGCCTGGCAAAGGCTCCATACGGGTTTCGGCAATGATGTCTTCGGCGATTTGACCCTCGAGCAAAGCCCGCGGGTTATCCGCCAGTGCTTTCAACACATCAGCATAGGGCTGATTATCCCGCTTGAATCCAACGGGAAGCGGCGCTCCGTCTTCGGTGAAAAAATAAGCCTGGGCATCTGGATCTGAGCCAAATCCATATTGCGACATGCGAGTGATCAAATCATTGAGTCGCGGGCTCACATCAAATCCGCCTTCCGCCAGAGCAATACCCGGCGCGAAACTCTCTCGCCAGTCCAGTTTACCGTAATCCTTATGGGCCTTGTCCAGCATGACCATCACCCCCGGAACACCGGTCGCACGACCGGAGGTCACTCTTTGAAAATAGCGGCGCGGCTCGGAGGTATCTGGATCAAGGAACATGTCGGGCGTCACGCCGGCTGGCGCGGTTTCTCGACCATTATAGAACCAGACATCACCGGTTTCATTGTCGTAAACAATCATAAATGCCCCACCAGCCAGCCCCGAAGACTGTGGTTCAACCAGACCCAAAACCGTTTGCACCGCGATCGCCGCATCCACCGCAGAACCGCCTTTTCGTAAAACGGCTATACCCGCTTCAACAGCATGTGGATTGGCGGCCACGACCATGCCGGGTGAGCTGGCCTCTGTTGTTGAAATATGAAATCCGCTTTGGGTTTTATTTGTCGAAATTTCAGGGGTCGTGTCTTTGCAGGCGCTCAAACATAGAGCACTCGTCAAAAGCAAGGCGGAAATGGTTTTCATTTTAGGTTTCACGGGCTAGTCTCTTTTAATGAGCAATAATATTATTGATGTTGGCGGGTTGAAAATCGGTAACGCCCATGACGAAAAGGTCAAGACCGGAGTCACGGTTATCTTGCCGGATGCGCCTGCCATGTGCGCTGTCGATGTACGCGGCGGTGGACCTGGAACGCGGGAAACCGACACGTTACAAGATGGCGGTTTGATTGACTCAGTACATGCTATAGTATTGTCCGGTGGCTCGGTTTACGGTCTGGCGGCAGCCGATGGTGTCGCCAGCTGGCTGGGCGCTCAACGCATTGGTTACGCGCCGGGACCTGCCCCCATTCCCGTCTCCCCTATCGTCCCAAGTGCTATTTTATTTGATAATGCCAATGGCGGCGACAAAGATTGGGGCGAAACACCGCCATTTCGGGAGCTGGCTATAATCGCTGCTAAATCGGCCTCACAGCATTGCCAGGAAGGCGCAATAGGCGCGGGTTTTGGTGCGACAGCTGGCCTCTATCCGGGAGGGTTAGGCACAGCCTCTGAAACCCGTGACGGTATCACAGTTGGGGCCATTATTGCCGCCAATCCGGTAGGTTCTCCCTATATGCCCGGTACCAAAGCCTTCTGGGCCTGGCCTTATGAGCAGGACAGTGAGTTTGGGAGCGAACGGCCACCAGCCAATTATGCTTGGGCAACGCCGATGGATACCAAGCTGACTTTTTTGAAAGCAGCAGGACAATCCACGGTGATTGGTGCTGTGGCGACCAATGCGAAACTCAGCCAAAAACAGCTGAAACGTCTGGCGATTATGGCGCAGGACGGCATTGCCATGGCGGTGCAGCCCTCCCATACGCCGCTTGACGGGGATACTATTTTTGCACTGTCAACAGGCGATAAGGTCTGCGCCAGCCCAGTGGACCTTGCAGAATTAGGCGGGGCAGCGGCGCGCTGTGTTGCCAGAGCGCTGACTCGTGGCGTCTATCAGGCAAATTTATAATAATTTCAATTTGGGGCCTTAAAACGCACTGCCATCCTTACGTTTGAACGGCCGATGTTCTTCGCCTGTTTTTGGCAGGTCCAAGTCAATGTCTGGATAATGGGCGTGGTCCAGATGGGCGGCGCGTGTGCCAATGACCAAAAAGACTACATTCTCATCGGAGTCATTCTTCATATGATGCCCGTTGCCGTCACCCCCCGGATGGGTTGTGATATCTCCGGGGGATAAGAATTGTGAGCCTTCATCATCCACAAAAGTCGGATGGCCTGAGATAATATAGACCAGTTCATCTTCATGGGAATGCCAGTGACGTTGTGAAGACCAGCTGCCCGGCGGCAAAGTCACAAGCCGGGCGCCAAATTGGGTCAGCCCGGCTGGTGTAGACAAATCAATGCCGCGCCGTTCCAGACAAGGCTCGTCATAAGGCGACGGATAGCCAGTGCCTATACGAACCGGAAGCTTTTCAAGTTCGAGTTTTGGCATGGCTATCTCCTGTTCAGTTAGCGCGGCGGCATTCTCGCGCCGGCATCCGTACGGATATATTCACCGTTTAGATATGTGTGCTCGCACATAAAGGCAACAAGATCACCATATTCGCTGGGCTGCCCAAAACGGTTCGGGAATTGAACATGGGCTCGCAGGCTTTCCTTCACTTCGGGCTTCATCTGCTCATAAATGGGAGTTTCGTAAAAGCCGGGCAATATGGTGTTCACACGAATGCCTTCACGGGCAAGGTCGCGCGCCATGGGCAGGGCCATAGACAGGATACCACCTTTGGACGCCGCATAGGCCACTTGGCCGATTTGACCATCCTGAGCGGCCACAGATGCGGTATTTATAATGACACCACGTTCGCCGTCCGGATCTGTCGGGTCCAGCGCCATCATACCTGCCGCTGATTTAGACGCACACAGGAAAGACCCAATGAGATTAATATTGATGATACGAATGTAATAAGACGGATCATGTGCCATGATTTCACCCGTATCCCGCTTGCGAGAGGCCGTCTTCATACCGCCGCCGATACCGGCGCAATTGACCATAATGCGCTCTTGTCCAATGACAGCGCGCACTTTTTCAAACCCCGCATCCACAGAGTCGTTATCGGACACGTCGACCTTGGCGAACACACCGCCAATGTCTTTGGCAACCATCTCGCCGCGCTCTTCATTCATATCGAAGATACCGACTTTAACGCCTTTGGCTGCCAGATTACGGGCCGTAGCCTCGCCCAGACCGGAAGCACCACCTGTCACAACGGCGCTGATATTAGAATTCAGTTTCATAGCTAACCTCTTTAATTTGCCCCCCTGATAGAGGGGAAAATCACGGAAACAAGGGCGCAAAAAAGCACAGGGAGAGTCGTTTTTCGACGCTTGACTTGCTGTGTTTGGCTCTATATTAGCCGCCGCTTGAGATTACTGACAGTCTTTTGACTGTATTGGAGATTAAAATGAAGCGTACATTTCAACCATCTGAATTGGTTCGCAAGCGTCGTCACGGTTTCCGTGCCCGGATGAAAACAAAGTCCGGCCGTCAGGTTCTGGCGCGTCGTCGTGCCAAAGGCCGTAAGGTTCTGTCCGCTTAAGGACAGCGCCCGCTCCAATAGGGGCGTATCATGTCGAATACAATCAAACTCGGACGGCTCAAAAAGCGGTCCGAGTTTTTGTATGTCAGAGAGGGCCAGTACAGGGCTATCGGCGGCGTCGTCATTCAGATGCGGAATAATCCGCAAGGCGGCGACCATATCCGGGTCGGCTTTACCGCCACCAAGAAAATCGGCGGCGCGGTTGTCAGGAACAAAGCCAAACGGCGATTGCGGGCTTGCGCCGCGGAACTTCTGCCCCAATATGGCCAAAAGGGACATGATTATGTCTTCATCGCGCGGGACGGGACGAATGCCCGCCAGTTTGAAGATTTAAAGGATGATGTGAAAAAAGCCTTGAAGATATTGGCCAGATAATTACCAAGCGGCCTAACGGGTTTTTAGAGACGATTATTAAGGGACGGGACTCACCCAATGGATGACAATAAAAATTTAATCACCTTTCTGGTGCTATCCATGCTCATATTCCTCATTTGGAGTACGATGGGACAGAGACGCGCGGCCGAAATCAGAGAAGAAGCCGCCAAACAGGAACAATTAGAACAAGAAGGCACAATCACCACCCCAGAACCGGTTGTTGAAGTTATCGAGAACCAACCTCGTGAGGTTGTTTTGAGTGCCGGTGAGCGCAAAGCCATTAAAATTGAGACCGAGTCTTTAACCGGGTCGTTCCAACTTCAAGGTTCACGCTTTGATGATATTTCGCTCAAAAACTATAATCAGACCATTGAAGACGACAGCCCCTATGTAGTGCTGTTGACCCCTTATGGAACAGACGGCGCCGCCTTTATTTCTGATAACTGGGCCCTGGAAAACAAAGGCACAGGAATCGATACACCCTGGCAGCTGGTTTCCGGTAGCACGCTCACGCCGGACTCTAATATTGTCTTGCGCTATAATGGAGATGGCTTTCGAGTGAACCGGACTGTCTCTATTGATAATGACTTCATGATCACACTCAATGATAAAGTCACCAATACGTCCGGGGGCAATATCAACATCACCCGTCAGGGTCTGGCCAAGCAATATGGTATCCCGACAAATGATGGCGGTGACGCGCGCGATCTGAGCTTCATCTTACACCAAGGGGCTATTGCCATTGTGGATGACCGCGAAGAGAAACTGGCCTATGGTGATTTCGAAGACGAACGCGAAGCCAGCTATTCCGGTCAAGCCGGATGGGTCGGCCTGACCAGTAAATACTGGCTCTCGGCGGCTATCGCCCCGCAAGGCCAAGAAGTGACGGCCCGTTTCAAATATAAAAATGAAAACAACCAACAAATTTTTGAGTCTGGCTACACATCCGAAGTCATTACCATCACGCCCGGCGTGACAATCGACTCAACGGGCTACATATTCGCCGGTGCGAAAGACCGCAAAACACTGGTACGTTATGAAAAAGAATTAGGCATCGTTCGTCTAGAACGCGCCATTAATTATGGTGTATTACGCTGGTTTACGCGACCCTTTACACAGCTAATGTCTGTGTTCGCCGGTTGGGTCGGCAATTTCGGTTTGGCTATCATCATGCTGACAACCCTGATCAAGCTGGTGCTGTTCCCGCTCTTTAATCGCCAATATGCCAGCCAGGCCAAAATGAAAAAACTCGCGCCAAAACAAAAACGGCTCCAGGAAGTCTATAAGGATGACCGAGTAAAACTGCAGCAGGAAGTGATGAAGCTATACCGGGAAGCCGGGGTAAACCCGCTCTCAGGCTGTTTACCGATTATCCCGACAATTTTCATCTTCTTTGCGCTTTATAAGACCGTGTTTATCAATATCGACCTCCGCCATGCCCCATTCTTTGGTTGGATACAGGATCTTTCAGCCCGCGACCCTCTCTCCATTCTCAATGGGTTTGGGGCGATGCCTTGGGATGGCATGCCGGGTGGTCTGCTGTCATTCTTTGCCATTGGTCCGCTCGCGATACTTTACGGTATTTCCATGGCCATGACCTTCTCGCTGTCATCAGCTCAGACCCCGTCCTCAGGCAATGAGATGATGGAAATGCAGATGAAGATTTTCAAGTGGATGCCATGGATCTTCATGTTCATTCTGGCGCCGTTTGCGGCCGGTCTTTTGATCTACTGGATCTGGAACAATATTCTGTCCTTTGCCCAGCAATATTACATTACCCGCAAATATAATGTGGAGACATCTTTTGACCGCTTCTTCTCCCGTAAAAAGGGCCAGGATAAAGACGTCGCCGAAACGGATTAGCCTTGCGCGATCCCGTAAATGACAAAGAACTGGATGCGGGCCATAAGCTTTTTGCGCGGCCCGTTACCTTTATGTTGTCCGTCGTCAGCATGGCGCAATTGCCAACGCCAGATCTACCCGAAGTTTGCTTTGCCGGGCGTTCCAATGTGGGCAAGTCTTCTCTGATTAATGCGCTGACCGGACAAAAAGGATTAGCCCGTGCCTCCAACACACCAGGGCGAACGCGGGAGCTCAACTATTTCAACGCCGATGACCGCATCCGACTGGTGGATCTGCCGGGCTATGGATATGCCCGGGCCTCTAAAACAGATATCGCACGCTGGACTAAGCTGACACGACAGTTTCTGGCCGGACGGCAGGGCTTGCGTCGAGTCTTTTTGCTCATCGATTCCCGTCATGGATTAAAGTCCGGTGACGTAGACATTATGTCTATGCTGGACGAAACAGCCGTCATTTATCAAATTGTTTTGACCAAGGTTGATAAGCTGAAAAAAGGCGAACTGGAAAAGGTCACCGAAAAAACTTTGACGGCCATCGCTAAACGTCCTGCGGCTTTTCCGGGACTTATTCATACCAGTTCGGTGAAAAAAGACGGTCTGGATGAGCTTCGGGCTGAAATTGCCACCTTGGCCTTGCCGGATCATCGACTATAAAGACCCCCATGCAGAGACGCCGCAAAAACGAAGACCAATGGGACAGCGCCCGGATACTGTCCGAAGCCTTACCCTTTATACAGCGTTACGCCGACAAAACTCTGGTTATTAAATTTGGCGGCCATGCCATGGGTAGCGAAGAGCTGACCCGGGAGTTTGCCAATGATGTGGTCCTGCTCCGACAGTTCGGCCTCAGGCCCGTCATCGTTCACGGCGGCGGTCCGCAAATCGGGCAAATGCTTGAGCGGCTGAATATTAAATCAGAATTCGTAGACGGCTTACGCGTATCTGATCTGGAAACAGTTGAGATTGCTGAGATGGTGCTCTCAGGCGGTATTAATAAAGGGCTTGTCACCGCCATTAATCAAGCGGGCGGAAAAGCGGTCGGTCTATCGGGGAAAGACGCCAATCTGATCACGGCCAAAAAAATGCGCGAGGATTTGGGATTTGCCGGTGACCCGGAAAACACCGATGTCGACGTCTTGAATACGCTGGCTGAAAATGGATTTATACCTGTTATATCCCCTATCAGCGCCGGGGCTGACGGGGCGAGCTATAATGTCAATGCAGACACAGCCGCCGGTACAATCGCCGCCGCACTGGGGGCCGCGCGTCTGATGCTGCTGACAGATATTCAAGGTGTCATGGATAAGGATAAAAATCTTTTGACGAATTTATCGACAGATGATGCCCGTTCCCTGATCGCTGATGGCACGGCACAAGGGGGCATGATTCCTAAATTAAACACGGCCATTGATGCGGTACAATCAGGCGTCGACGCGGTTGTCATTCTGGATGGCCGCAGAGCGCACGGATTGTTAGTAGAACTCTTCACAGATAAAGGCGCGGGAACTCTGATTAAATGATAAAGAAGCTCACACTGTCATTAGCGCTTTTAGCCAGTACCGGATCCGGCATATCAAGTGCGCAGGACGCGGCTGACCCGGAACAGGCTCAGGCCCCGGCCAATTGGCAGATATGCAATGAAACCTCCTTTTCTTTACGGATCGCCATCGCCCAGAACCGAACCGGTCAAACGGCCGCCAGTGGATGGGACAAGCTTCGGGCCGGTGGTTGCATGGAAACCATTATCACTGTTGGCGAACCGAAATATGTTTATGCCGAGAGCGTGCCCGCTCACAGAGGTGGCATCAGAGAATGGAAGGGCACAATACCCTTATGCGCACAAGACACAGATTTTAACGCTGACCCTTCCATAGGCTGTTCGTTACAGGCTATGTATGAACGTGACTTCATGGCCATTGATCCCGATGAGCCGGTGACAACATTGGTCGAGATTGAAAACTTTGGCTCCAAAGCGGCCACGGCCGGTATTCAACGCCTCCTGCAGGATAATGGATATGACATTTCCCGCGTGGACGGAATCACCGGACGCCGAACCTCTCGAACCCTGTCGACCTTCTTAAAGGATAATGAACTGCCGAGCACATTGACCTTGCCCGAACAGCTGGACGCGCTCGAGGCCGCCGCTTTGGAAAAAATCAAAACCATTGGTCTGACACTTTGTAACGGTTCCTCTCAAGAAGTCTGGACCGCTATAGGTCGCCGACGCAAAGGCAATTGGGAATCGCGCGGCTGGTGGCAAATTCCTGTCGGTGGTTGCGAACAAGTGTTTACAGAGAGCCTGGAGGATTCGGATTTATCTTTTTATGCCTCTCAGGTTGGGGGGGTCGACGAAGAGGGTAAAGAACGACCCGACAAAGCTATTCGAACCCTGGCCGCCGCCCCAACTCAGTTCTGTATTTCGGACTCCCGCTTCGCCGTCATTGGCCGGGAAAACTGTGCCGATAATGGATATAAAGCCGCAAACTTCCGTGTGCTGCCAATGGACCAGGAAGGGCTCACCCTTGAATTGACCGATGCTGATTTCGGCGGCTCTGCCAGCGGATTGCGATAGCGAGAATTAATGCCAAATTTTGATGCCAGCCAGATAAATCACTGGATTTTTGATCTGGATAATACGCTCTATTCCGGCGATGCCGCGTTTTTTTCTCAGATCGACAAGAAGATGACTTTGTTCATCAGTGATTATCTGGGGCTTGAGCCTTTGGATGCGCGCAAAATTCAAAAACAATATCTGGCAGAATATGGGACCTCTTTGTCCGGGTTGATGGCCGTTCACGGCATGGACCCTGCGCCGTTTCTGGATTTCGTCCATGATGTCGATTTGTCACCGCTGACGCCATGCAATGAATTGCCCAAGGCCATCGAAGCCCTTGAAGGCAAGAAATATATTTTTACCAATGGCTCCAAAAAACATGCTGAAAATGTAGGGACACATCTGGGTGTTTTTCATTTGTTTGACGGCGTATACGGCATTGAAGATGTCAATTATATCCCCAAACCTCAGCGCTCGCCTTATATCAAGTTTTGTGATGTGTTCGATATCGACCCGGATAAAGCAATTATGTTCGAAGACAGTGTCCGCAATCTGGAAGTTCCCAAATTTATGGGCATGGAAACTGTGCTCGTGACATCCAATGCGGATTGGCATCATGAACCGAAAGAAACGCGTCCCGCCAGTGCAACAACGGACGCCCCTTGGGTTGATCATAAAACCAGTGATTTGAGCGCTTGGTTACGGGACAATACTTGACCATACACACCACCGTCCCTAATTAGCCTTCATGGCGATACGCGAAATTTTAACAGTCCCAAATCCGATCCTCAAAAAGGTGTCTCAAGACGTCCCTGAGGTGAATGACAATATCCGTAAACTTATGGATGACATGCTGGACACAATGTATGCCGCGCCCGGCATTGGCCTTGCAGCCATTCAGATCGGCGAACCGCTAAATGTGATTGTAATGGATTTAGCAGGTGAAGGCGAAGAAAAGGCACCCCGTTATTTCGTCAATCCGGAAATTCTGGAACTGGATGACGAGTTTGTGCCTTATAATGAAGGGTGCTTGTCGGTTCCCGATATTTTTGACGAAGTCGACCGGCCTAAACGGGCCAAAATCACCTATCTAAATTATGATGGCGAACGGGTAACAGAATGGGCCGAAGGGCTATACGCGGTCTGTATTCAACATGAAATGGACCATTTGAAGGGCATCGTGTTTCTGGACCATCTCTCCAAGCTCAAACGTGACCGGGCTATCAAAAAAGTCCGCAAAGCGGAAAAGCTGAAAGCGGCGAGTTAATGAGGGACTGGCGAACAGTTTTCGCAGTTGTCATGTCTCTATTTTTAGCCTGGTTGACCATAAATGGGTTTATGCAAGAGCTTTTAGTGCCTTATGCGTCCATCTATTTAGAATGTGAACCCGATCCTGGTATCCGTTGTTTTGGTACCAATAAAGTCCCCCAACCTTCGTCACCTGTTTATCTTTGTTTGAACGGTTAAACTATGCGCATCGTTTTTATGGGTACACCAGAGTTCGCCGTCCCGAGCCTGTCCGAAATTCTGGCGGCGGGTCACGACGTTGTGCGTGTCTATACGCAGCCGCCCCGCCCGGCCGGGCGCGGACAGAATCTAACCAAAAGCCCGGTGCATACATTAGCCGAAATCATGGGCTTGCCTGTGGAAACACCAGAAAGCTTTCGCAAGTCACGCATTATTGATGCTCTGGAGGCATTAGACGCCGATGTGGCCTGTGTTGTAGCCTATGGACAAATTCTCCCTGAGCGCGCTTTGAGGGCGACCCAATATGGATGTTTAAATCTTCATGCATCGCTCCTGCCGCGTTGGCGCGGGGCAGCACCCGTACAGCGGGCCATCATGGCGGACGATAGCCAGACCGCCTGTCAGATCATGCAAATGGAAAAAGGGCTGGATACGGGCGATATCCTGCTATCAGAGATCGTCGACATCGACAGCGATGATACGGCAGGAACACTGTTTGACCGGCTTTCACGTATAGGCGCGGGCATGTGGCCTCGGACATTGGCGGCGCTGGAGCGTGGCGGTCTGGTGCCCACGCCGCAGGAGGGCGAGCCTGTCTATGCCGATAAGATTTCCAAGGATGAAGCCCGAATCAACTGGACTCGTCCGGCGGCAGAATTGGATTGTCATATTCGTGGATTAAATCCTTTTCCTGGTGCCTGGTGTGAACTGGATGGAAAGCGGATAAAAATTCACTTTGCAAAGGTCGAAGAAGGCAGCGGCGAACCCGGTTCGGCTCTCGATGATAATCTCTTGATTGCCTGTGGAGACGGCGCACTCCGGATCACGGATATTCAGGCTCCCGGCAAACCCAAAATGAGCGCCGAGGACTTTCTGCGGGGCATGCCTGTCGGTAAGGGTTCCGTATTTAACTGATGCCCAGATATAAGCTGACAATTGAATATGATGGCGGGCCTTATCGAGGTTGGCAAATACAGGACAATGTGCCCTCTGTTCAGGGTGCCATTGAAACCGCTGTCCTCAAGTTAAACGGCGCACCGGGCCTGGTTCAAGGTGCCGGACGCACCGATGCGGGTGTTCACGCGCTGGCTCAAATCGCCCATGTTGATATGGTCAAGGATTTGAGAGCGGACAAGGTGCGGGATGCCCTGAATTTCCATCTGGGAGATCATCAGGTGTCAATATTAGCGGCGGAAAAAGTCCATGATAATTTTCACGCCCGGTTTGACGCGATTGGACGGGAATATCTATATAGAATTCTTCCGCGACGACCCAAGCTGGCGCTCGAGCGTGGGCGGGTCTGGCGGGTCCCCTATGCGATAGATGCGGACCTTATGCACAACGCAGCACAGGTTCTGATTGGCGAACATGACTTCACAACATTTCGTGCAACAGAATGCCAAGCCAAATCTCCGATTAAAACCCTGGACCAAATCAATGTGTTTCGCGCGGGCGACGAGGTTCATATTATCGTCAAAGCCCGCAGCTTCTTGCATAAACAAGTCCGCTCTATAACCGGCACGCTCAACGAGGTCGGTCGCGGGCATTGGAGTAAACGGGATGTTGAAACTGCCCTGAATGCCCGGGACCGGACGGCTTGTGCGCCAGTGGCCCCGCCAGAAGGTCTTTATTTGACCCGTGTCAGATATGAATGATAGGCTTGATTAAACTGTGGGAAGAGAGAGATGAGCGATACAGATAATACGGAAAACACAGCCCCTACCGCAAAGGAACGTGTGGTTGCTGGCGCCAAAAAAACTGCTGAAGTGGCCGACAAAGTCACAAACACGGCAGAAGTGGCAAATAACGCGTTTGGCGCTCTCAAATGGATTGCCATAGCGGTTACAGCGGTTGTTGTACTCATCATAGGCTGGGGCGGCTATAATATGGTGACAAAGCCTGTGGCCGCCGTTTCAGATGCGGCCGGCGCCGTGGTTGAAACCGTCAGCGAAGGCGCGGGCGCCATCAAAGACGGGACAACCAGCGTACTCAATCGGTTACAAATCGCGACCAGCGACCAATCCGGTCTGAACCGGGCGGCAGAAACAGCATTTCCTATCCTGTTCAATATGGACGCGACAGAATCCGATGGCATGATGGAAAGTGCCTTTCGGACATCAAACTTTATGGACAGTAATGGGCAGGTCTGTAAATTTTCACATGATTTTGGCGGTGGCCTGCTTACCGTATTCGCGGCAGCAGATGTGGATGGTCACAAAACAGCCGCGTCCCTGGGGTCAAAAGAAGACCGGTTAATCCGCATGGTCATTCGAACCGAGAATGACGATATCATGTTCAACACCCAATGGGATGATACGGCGGAACACTGGATCATGAAATGGAAACGCACCACAGTATCCAAGCCACTGAGTGATAAACTCGCAGAAGCGCGATTGATTAATGTGCTGACGGCCGTCCCGACCAATTGTGGGCGCTAACCCAGTCTTGCTGTCCCAATAAGAATCACGGTCAATCCCATGGCCGTGATGATACAGGCTGCCAGAACAGCCGCGCCCCATTCAAATCCAGCAATTTTCTGCGCCAGGCGAATATCCACCAAAAGGGTACTCATATAGAGCACAAATACTGGCGTTAAGACGGCAGCAAACGTCAATACCCCCAAAAGCGTCAAGCCAAAAAGAGCGCCTATAGCGAGCGCAATAAAGAAGAAAGACCAAAGTCTGGCGATGACCCAGGGTCTAAACCTGTCGAGTTTGTCGAACACCATACATAAAATATAGGCGGTCAGCGGAAACATCATGCCGTATATGATCAAAAGCAGCCATAACATAGGCGCAGAGATCAAAGCCGGCATAGTCTCTGCGAGCTCTGGATTGGCCTCTAAAACGGACTGACGCTGTTTGACGACGGCGGCATATCCCACATAAAGCATGGGCAATGACAAAAGCAGGGCGAAAAATGAGGCGCGAAACCCGCGCTCGGAAATATCGAAATGCGAGGCCCAGTCGGTATCCCGGCCCAAGGCCTTCAGACATCCTGAAAATATCCGGATAAGATTCATGCGAAATACCTTTGCAGAACCACGGTGTAGATTTCGGTGAGCTTGTAAATGTCGGCTATATCGACCCGCTCATTGACCTGATGCATGGTGGCGCCGACAAGACCAAATTCCACAACAGGCGCGTAATGGGTAATATAGCGGGCATCCGATGTCCCACCTGATGTAGAGAGCTCAGGACGACGACCTGTAATATGTTCGACAGCGTCTTGAATGATATCCGTGAAGCTGTTGGGATCCGTTAAAAACGCCTCGCCTGTCACGCGCAGATCGGCCTCTATGGTCCCGTCAAACTCTTTAGCCGCCTCCGCGACTAAACTATTAATATGTGCTTTGAGGTCATCGCCTCTGTGCTCTGTGTTAAACCGAATATTGAACATGGCGCGTGCCTCTTCGGCGATAACATTATGAGCTGTATTCCCCACATCAATAGAGGTGACCTCAAGGTTAGAGGGTTGAAAAAATGCGTTACCGTCATCCAGATGCCAGTCGAGTAGTTTTTGCAAAAGACTCATGAGCACGGGCACAGGATTGCTGGCGCGGTGCGGATAAGCCACATGACCTTGCTTGCCTCTTACGACCAATTTGGCATTTAGCGAACCTCGGCGACCATTTTTTATCATATCACCCAATGCGTCCGGATTTGTCGGCTCACCGACCAGACAGTGATCAATCACCTCACCGGCCTCGGTAATAGCCTTGAGGAGCTTATCGGTTCCGTTGACGGCGGGGCCCTCCTCGTCTCCGGTGATGAGAAAGCTGATGGAACCTTTGGGTGTCCATCCGTCTGAGATAAGATTGGTCATCGCCGCCACAAAGGCCGCAATGGCCCCTTTCATATCGGCTGCGCCGCGCCCAATAAGTTCGCCCTGCTTCAAGGCCGCCTCAAAAGGCGCACTATCCCATTTTCCGGCGTCACCCACAGGCACAACATCCGTATGACCGGCGAAACAGAAGTTTGGTGCATCTGTGCCGAGACGCGCATAAAGATTATCCACACGGTCTTCGCCGTCACCAAAAGGATAGCGGGTGCAGACAAAGCCCAATGCCTCTAAATGGTTTTGCAAAACATCCAGCGCACCCGCATCTATGGGCGTCACAGATGGTTTGCGAATAAGGTCTTGTGCGAAAGCGACTGCATCACAGGCCAGGTCTTGGGTTTGATAATCAGACATGGGGGCGCTTAAAGCGGGGAATGGCCTCAAACTCAAGAGGGAATCGGTATCACAATCACGCCAGTGGCAAAGTCAGTGAAAAGGACAGATTATCCTTCTCAGGTGCTATGGCTGTATTGAGCTCAGTTTCGTGGAGCTGGGCAATACGTTGAGAGATCGCCAGACCCAGACCGCTGCCGGTTTCGACCTCATGGGGGCCGCGCACAAAACGGTCAAACATCTGATCAACCAAATAGGCTGGCAGACGTTCGCAGCTATTGGAAACCGTGATATGAAGCCAGCCATTATCGGCTTTTGTCTTCATTTCAATCTTGCCCTCGACCGGTGTATATTTGACCGCATTGGATATGAGATTGCGCAGTAGGGTTTCGATAAGACCGGGATAGGCATAGACGGCATTATTATTGGAGTAGATCTGGGTAATCGTCACAAATTTCGATGACAAACGCTCTGTGTAATCCTCAGTGATCTCCGTCATTAACATGCCAATATCGACAGGAGATTTTTCACCGGGCGTACTGTCCGGATCAAGCCGGGCCAGTGTCATGAGCTGGTCGACCGTATGGGTCGCGCGGTTCACACGAGAGAGTAAATCACCCAGCCAGGATTTCATCTCGTCGTCATCAACCAGTCGCTGTTGCAACTGAACCTCGGTTTTAATGGCGGATAGCGGCGTTAACAACTCATGGGCTGCATTGGCCGTAAAATACCGTTCTTTATCGAGTTGGCTGGATTTGAGTTTATCGGCAGAGGCTTCTCGGTCTTTGAAACCGAGAATAAGGTTTTTGAGGGGCCGCAATTCGACGGGGCTCTGCAATATTTGTAAATCAATATTTGGGCCTTCAGCGGTTTTTCGTAGCTTTTGTATAGGCGACAAAAGCCATGCGAGAAGAAAGTAAAATAAAGCACTGCCGAGCACGACCATGCCTGCCATTATCGCGAAATCCAGCGTCTGTAGAAAATCTAGAAATGTCATTTCATAGGTACTGGCCATGGCAACACGCACGCGTGAGGACTTGGATTCCCGATTAATTATAAGCCAATCATCGCCATCCAGATCCGGAACCGAGTCATAATAATCTGCATCGTCTGGAATTGGATTTTCAAATTGCGGATAGATCGCACTTTGTGCGGCATAGTTATTGTCTTTACATTCGATACGATAGGCCAGACCGGTAAACCCAAAGAAATCTTCAGTGAAACCGTCAAACTCGGGTTGCAGGGCCTCATCACATCCACCTATGGACTCCCAAAGTTCCGAAACAATCAGTGACTGTCCATCCATATGGATGTATTTATAACACTCGTCATAATCCTGTAGGTCTTTGTAGCTGAGATAATACCCTGTGAAGAGCGCAAATACGGCCAGCAAAATAGCAGGGATGGCAATGCGGGCCTTAAGGGACATTAGGCAGCCACTTCCAGCTCATAACCAAATCCACGTTTGGTCTGGATATAGCTGCCGCCGATTTTCTTTCGCAGGCGAGAGATCAAAACCTCGATGGCATTTGGCGTCACGGCACTGTCCCAGTCATATAAAGCATTTTCCAACTGCGTCTTATTGACGAATTGGCCTTGTTTCTCGGACAGGCAGACCAATAAGTCAAACTCTGCTTTGGTCAAATCAACGGGTTGACCTTTGACGGCGACGGTAGACGCGGCAGAATTTATCTCGATGTCACCTATCGTCACGCTGGTGGATGGTGCCACGGCCCGGCGGCGCAAAAGCGCACGAATGCGCGCAAACAACTCATCCAGGTCAAAAGGTTTGGTCAGATAGTCATCGGCACCCGCATCCAGACCCTGAATTTTATCGTGAACAGTGGTGCGGGCCGTCAGCATAAGGCAGGGACTGGTCAGGCCGTTTTGCCGGCGTTCCTGCAGCCAGCTGGGCCCGGTGCCATCCGGCAGGTTCCAATCCAGAACGATCAGGTCAAAATCCGTATCATCGACAGCCATACGCGCATCCGAACAGGACATGACCCAATCACAGGCATAGCCTTCGGACTTGATAGCCCGGTGAATGGACGCGCCCAGATGTTTGTCGTCTTCAACCAGTAAAAGTCTCATAGTGCTACCATTAGCCCACAATTATAACCTGCGCTATTCTATAGCCCAACAAACTGACAGAACCCTGACAAAGATATTCATAAGACAGACAAACAAAAAACGCCCCATAAAGGGGCGTTGTTTTTGAGCATAAAAAAGAAACAAGGCGCGTTACGCCGCTTCCTTTTCTTGAGCGCTTTGTAAGAGCGCGCGATTTTCCTTGAGCCAATCGCGAGCTGAACGTTGAGCTATTGTGACATCTTCGGGACTCATTTCATTGAGCGCTAATTCGTCACGATAGGCCTTGGCCGGTTGTGACCCAAGCATAGCCGCCAGGTTAAACCATTTATGAGCTTCGATGTAATCGGGACCTCTATCCTCAACATCCGTTGAGAAGATTAATCCAAGCCGGAAAAAATCCGCACTGTTTGCCCCGGTTTCTATTGCCTGTCGTGCTTCTTGCACTTCGACGTCGGTAAAGGCCATAATCCCCTCCACTTTCTTTTCACCACACCCCTGGAACCATTTTCCCGGGATTATCGCGACGCCTCTTTTTAGCCCGAGCCGTTCGCTTGAGATGAATTTGACAAGTGGGGTTAAATATAAAGTTAATTTAGACTATGGTTAATCTTAGGTTATACTTATTAATTCAAGTTATTATTGATTACTATTTGCTTTTAGTTTCATTAAATACAGGTTAAAGGAAATATATATCAAGCAAACATGACGGCATATACTTGCAAATATGGTGAAGATTTTTACCGAAATCCACCCAATAAAACTGAATTTTCTTCCATTTTTTAGCGTTTTTCCTAATTTTTCCCGATTTGGGACAGGCTGAACGGAAACTAAATTTACGGTCTGTTAGGGTTATCAAACCCAAAAGATGCACGCCAAATAAAAAAGCCCGGACGCAAGTCCGGGCTTAAAAGGTCAATTATTATTGTAATTGGCTTATTATTCTTCTTCGTTGGACTTTCCGCGGCGACGACGACGGCGAGGCTTTTTATCCCCTGAACTCTTAGAGTCTTTCTTACCGCTGTCTTTTTTGTCACCGTCGGAAGATTCCTCCCGCGGGTATTCTTCACCAGTGTCCTGGTTGACATATTTCATATTGAGGCGAACCTTGCCGCGATCATCAAAACCCATCAGCTTGACATAAACTTCCTGACCTTCGGACAGGTAGTCTGACGGGTGATTAACGCGCTCCTTGGCAATCTGAGAGACGTGCACAAGGCCGTCTTTTTTGCCAAAGAAGTTCACGAATGCGCCAAAGTCGACGACCTTGACGACCTTACCTTTATAGATAACGCCTACTTCTGGCTCAGCTGTGAGGCTATGGATCCAGTCCATGGCCGCCTTAATAGAAGCCCCATCATTTGAGGCGATCTTGATTGAGCCATCATCTTCAACAGAGACGCGCGCGCCCGTTGTGTCGACGATTTCGCGGATAACCTTACCGCCTGAGCCAATCACGTCACGGATCTTGTCGACCGGGATTTTCATGGTTTCGATACGCGGTGCAAATTCACCAACTTCGTCGC
>JAHDEZ010000050.1:0-4407 GCA_020628425.1 Hellea sp.
GCCTCCATCATGTGAGTGGCTTGGGGCAAATCTGAAGGCACATCATGTCCGGCCCATCCCATCCCGTAGAGAACGAACTGATAATTATTGGCTGAAAAACATTGAATGGACCGGTCAAAGTCGTAAGGACCAGGCACCGAATTTTTCCAGTTTTCAAGATAGTTCTTAAGTGTGTCCGGAATGGTATCCGGGTCGCAATTATCGGTCCAGAATGGCGTGTCTCGACGTTCACTCAGGCAATAATGGAGTTTAAGAAAATCCACGATATTCTCATAGTGATGAGACATGATTTGATCATATTTTGATTGGATTTTTACGCCTGAAAAAAATCGCGGCAATAATTCAATCATTGCCCAATTCGCCATCTCAATCAGGTAGATACCTGTGGATTCCAATGGTTCCAGAAATCCGCTAGAGAGACCAACCGCAATAGAATTACCTCGCCATTGGCTTTGGTGATATCCAATGCGCATGTCCAGCTTTCGGGTTTCCAGTTCAGAAGCGGGGCGACCAATATAGGCCGCTAGCTCTTCCCGGGCCGTCTCGTCAGTGACATATTTTGAACTATAGACGTGACCGACACCACGGCGCTCCTGCAAAGCTATGTCCCAAATCCAGCCTGCCGATTGAGCGGTACATTTTGTGTAGCCATTAATGTCATCAATTCCGTTATGCGCGATCCGGGTTGTGACGGCCCGGTCGACAAATAGGACATCAGATTTATCGTTGAACTTATTGCCCTTATCTGAATTTATCAAACGTGCGGCGAAACCCGTGCAATCAATAAAAAGATCGGAGGTCAGCTTTTGCCCGCTCGATAAAACGACATGTTCTATGTCATCCCCGTCGCGCTTAACGTCTTCGACCTTGTCAATAATGTGTCGAACGCCCAGAGACCGAAACCGTTCCTTTAGAAATTGCGCCAGTTTGCCAGCATCCAAATGGTAGGCGTAGGAGAGCGCGCCATCATAAGGCTTGTCTTTCAGGCTTTTCGGTGCCCTGCCGAGTTTGGCGATTTCAGGCTGTACTGAGAACAGCTCCGCAAAGGCGCCCCGTCGATTGAGCGGAAGCTGGCTCCATTGCCAGGCTGGATTATGCCCGGCCACTTGTAGCGGTTCCCCAAAAGGATGAAAATAAGATTCACCCGGATTTGTATCCGGGGATTGCCGCCAGTTGATAAATTCGATGCCGTGTTTGAAGGTGGCGTCGCATTCCTTCAAGAAGATGTGTTCGGGAATACCGCAGGCCGCTAATGTGGTGCGCAAAGAAGGGATTGTCGCTTCTCCGACCCCGACTGTCGGTATATCGGATGCTTCAATAAGGGTGATTTGAACGGCGCGATTAAGTTTCTGCGGCAGCTGAGTCTGTAGGAAGGCCGCTGTTATCCATCCAGCCGTCCCGCCGCCAATAATCGTAATCTCAGCTTTATCCAAAATCGCACTCATCTTCTGCAAACGTTTGTATTTTATGATAATTTCTATAAAATCAAAGCGGGATAAAAGAAAGAGTTGATATGTCGGATTTCCAAAAGGTCGAGAGCATCCTCATTGTCGGGGGTGGAAGCGCAGGCTGGATTACGGCAAACCTGTTGAACGCACGGCTCAATGACGGTTCCGGCCCGCCGGTTAAAATAACCCTGGTCGAAGCGCCGGATATACCTGTCATAGGCGTTGGAGAGGCAACCGTGCCCAGTATCCGGCGTACCATGAATATTATGGGGGTGAGCGAGAAAGACTTGATGCGTGCGACTGATGCAACTTTCAAATCTCTCATCCGGTTCAAAGACTGGAATTTAGGTGAGGAATTTGATCACCCTTTTGACCGCAGAGAGCGGCCGGACACAGACGCAGCCATATTATCATGGTTGCAAAACCAACAAGCCGGCAATGCATTTGCACAAGATTTTTCGATCCTTTCCAATACGGCTGAGCGCATGTTGGCACCCAAGGCCGTAGAATGGGCGGACTATCAATCGCCATTTCCTTATGCTTATCACCTCGATGCCGTAAAGCTCGCCGCAATGCTGACTGAGTTCGGGGCGGCTCGCGGCATTCAGCACAGGCTCGCAAAAATAGTAGAGGTCAAGGAAAATGAACGGGGTGATATCGCGACATTAACGGATGAGGAAGGCCGCGAATATGCAGCGGATCTGTATATAGATTGTACGGGATTTGCCGCGCGTCTGGCTTCAAAAACGTCTCCGGACGAGATCGATTACTCCAATAATCTTTTATGCGACTCTGCGGTCACGATGAATGTTTCATATGAGGCGTGGCGACCGGATCATATTTTGCCTTATACGACCGCGCACGCGCTCGGGCATGGCTGGGTGTGGGATATCAATCTTCAGGGGCGCCGCGGCATGGGCTATGTCTATTCCAGTTCCCATATTGACCGCAAAGATGCTGAAGTGGAGTTTCGGAAATTTGAGGGTCCTCATACTGAAGGTATTGAAGCCGGTCATATTCGTTTCAAGACCTATAAACGCGTGAATGCCTGGACCGGGAATTGTATCTCTATCGGTCTCTCGGACGGTTTTGTAGAGCCCCTTGAATCGACCGGGTTGTATATGATGCAATTTGCGGCACAGCGCCTGGCCGAAGACCTAAGGCCAAACCGGCGGTTTAGTAACGCCATGTCAGCGCATTTTAATCAACTCATGAGAACACTTTACGAAGAAATCATAGGCTATGTGACGTTACATTATGTGACGTCAAATCGGCGGGATACGGGGTTTTGGCGCGACGCCACGGATTTTGACCGCGTACCGCGACATTTAGAAAATCTTATGGAGATATGGAAAACCCGACCCGTAACAGATACGGACCTTCTTATTCATCACCGCCTTTTCTCTCTTGAAAGTTATGAATATCTCTTATTCGGGATGAGTTATTTTCAAGGGGAAGTGCCCAAAGGTCCGGCCTCTAATTTCAGTCTGAAACCCGCTTTGGAAAAATGTTATGCCCGACTTCCAAAACATGAAAACTGGTTGGCGCAAAGTCTGAGATAAAACGGCTATGAAATAAGAAACCAAGAGGCTAGAAGCGAATTGTGAGCAAGAAAATTACAATGGCAGAGTTGGCAAGGCAGGCGAAAGTCGATGTGTCTACAGTGTCGCGTGCGCTCAATGATAGTCCGCTGGTCAAGCCCGATACCAAGGCGCATATTTTAAAAATAGCCGATGAAGTTGGATATGCCATTAATATCTCAGCTCGCAATCTTCGTAAACAAACCAGCGGTGCCATTGGTATTGTCATTCCGGTTAATCCCGCGTCCGGTCAAACTATTTCCGATCCGTTTTTTCTGGAAATGGTGGGTGCTGTTTCACACGCTGCCTCGCAGGCAGGGTATGACCTCATTGTGTCAGTACCGCCCAGTGAGTCTGAAATTGCGGAAAGGAAATTACTGATGACAGGTCGCGCCGATGGTCTGATCGTTATCGGTCAGGCCGGTCGTACGGACCGGCTGGGTCAATCCGGTATTGCAGATAAGAACATTATCGTATGGGGTGGGCATGATGAAACGGCTGACTATGTGATCGTAGGGAGTGACAATATTGAAGGCGGTCGTTTGGCCGCTGAGCATTTGCTGTCTATCGGACGCGAACGTATTTTGTTTTTAGGGGATGTAGATCTCCCAGAGGTGAAGTTGCGTTATGACGGGTTTTGTATGGCGCATAATGCCGCGAACAATCCTCATAATGGCAATCTGATTTTAAAGGAAAGCTTTGGCGGGCAAACGGTTTTTGATGCCGTTCGCAATTTTGTCAAAGAGGGTCATGAATTTGACGGCGTTTTTGCAGCGTCAGATGTTTTGGCGATGTCGTGTATTCATGCGCTTAGGGCCTGTGATCTAAAGGTGCCGGATGATGTGTCGGTCGTCGGTTATGATAATGTCGGCCAATCCAGCATGTTCACGCCGACATTGACCACTATTGACCAAAACATCGCAGAAGGTGGCCGTATGATGGTGGACATGCTTTTGGCCAAGATCGCCGGAGAGAAAGTGCGGTCTGCTTACACGCCCATGAAACTGATTGTTCGAAAAAGTTGTGGTGCTTGACTCACGGAAGCCGCTTTAGCGTTTTAATTTGATTTTTGGCGACGTCCCGAGCTTAACGCTCTTTATTTCCGAAAAAGTCAATTGATGGTCTGTAGGGGCCATTTCCGTGATCGGACAGATAAAATCAGCCTCGGTTGTAGCCAGGTCAAGATGAGTGATGGACGCTCCAAACAATTCATCGTCATCCGTCAGGTGGCTCCCTTCTGTGTGATAAGGCAGCCATGGTCCACGAAGTGAGGCCGCTTTGTAAAGACGGATCATTTTTCGCACTTCACCATCAGGCTGACCTTCATATAGACGGTCACAGGCCGATATCAGCAAATAGTAATCCCCCGGCACGCCATA
>JAHDEZ010000050.1:4507-6430 GCA_020628425.1 Hellea sp.
CCTTTGGGCCCAGATAATAACCCGCCGAGGTGATTTGTTCGTAGTCGCGCATCGGGCAGGACAAAGGGCTGTCTTGGATTTGAGTTACGGATTTTCCGTCAGACAGGGCGATGCCTATGGATTGCAGGAATTGTCGATCCGGTGTTGTTTCACTTATACCCGTAAACCCGAACAGATATTGCTCTTCTTTATATGGGGTGACACAACCGCTCCAGACATTTCGGTCCATATAAGTTTTCGTGGCGTCTGGTTTAAAAAAGCATCCAAGGTCCTGCCAGCTTTTGCCTTTATCGGGCGAAACAAAATGACGGATATGAAATGGAAACTGGTTCCGGTCCTGTGGGCGTACAGGATGTCCATCAGATGTCTGGCGAGCGAGGGCTAGGCAATACAGGTTCAGACGATTATTCTGCCAGCAGGTCCAGCTGTCCCAGAGCCATAGCTCAGGGTGTTGTATCCCACCCTTAAACAGGAGGGGCGATGGCTCCGGAATGGAGACCAAGGGGATGTTCTCCGCGCTCAGAGCCATCATTCCCCCTCATTCAGGAGATGACCCATTGGGTCGTTTTTCCAGTTGATAAATGCCCAGACCAGCAAAATGCCAGCAAAGACGGTCGCAAGGACGAACCCGGCCGTCAAATTACCGTCCGCAAATTTGTCTGAAACAAAAGCCATTAAAACAGGGCCTAGAGCGGCTCCCGCGGCCGTAAAGAATAATAGCAACCCCGCAACCGATCCATGCTGATCGCTCGGAAAGGCGCTAATACCTTTGGAATTTACAGTCGGGTAAATCATCGACATGAACAGACCGGAAATCGGCAGTAAAAACACACCCGCCTTTTTGCCCACGATTACCGTCAGGAGGAAGCATAAAAAGATAAGGGCGGCAAAAATCAAAAGGAAAACCTTCCAATCAAACTTACCCAAAGCCCAGGATGCGAGAAACCGACCAATTGCGCGCAGGGCAAAGAAGATTGAGACGCCATAAAGCGCGAAATTCATGGCAAGATCTGACCCCACGAAGCCTTCTGCATAAGATGGCATCCACACAAAAATAGCGACCTCACAGGCCACATACATGGCGATCGCCAGAGCAAAATAAAGCGCCGTTTTATTGCCCACCATAGAAAATGTACGGGCCATTGATACGTTCTCGCCTTCGATTTTAGGGTCAGGGAATCGCGTGGCGAATGTCGCTAAAATCATAGCCGCACACATGGCTGCCGCCACCAGATAGAGCCATTTCCAGGAAATGCCCGCTTCGTTAAATTGAATAACCAACATGGGGCCGATAACGGCACCGACCGCGAAAAAACCCTCTAAAAGGTTCATCTTTTGAGAATGTTCTCGCGAGTTAGACGTGATGTCACCCAATAAGGCGAGGGCGGCAGTTTTGAATATGCCAATCGCCAGGCCGGAAATGAACAGGATTATGACGTAAGCATTCAGCGTATTGGCAAAATAAAACAGGGCGCTGGCAATGCCGTATAAGAACAGCCCGAAAATAATGGATTTCTTTCGCCCAAACTTATCGGCCAGTGTTCCCAGAAAGAAACCGGACAAAGCAATCGCGACCATCGTTGACCAGTGAAAAGCACTGGCTTGTGTATTGTCTATACTCATTTCCGTTTTTGCGATCTTAATGATCTCACCGACCGCATCCGTTGTCATGGCGAACATGAAAAACATGGCGCAGGCCAGGGCGAGTACAAGACCGTAACTTTGCGATTTCTGTGTCATTTTTCCCTCTTTTTCTTTTTCCTCTATCAAAAATACAATCGATTGCAAAGAAAAAACTTCTGTCTATAATCTCCTGGAATTTTAAGAGGTTTGTATGACAAATTTAATAGCCGCCATCGATGCGGGCGGGACGACTTTTAAATGTGCGGTGATGTCGCCAGACCGAACAATCCTCGCTTATGA
>JAHDEZ010000050.1:6530-18261 GCA_020628425.1 Hellea sp.
GGACGACTTTTAAATGTGCGGTGATGTCGCCAGACCGAACAATCCTCGCTTATGATCGTATCACCACAGATGACCCGGAAACAACTTTTGTGTCTTGTCTTGAGTTTTTTCGGGCTCATGGTCCTGTTTCAGCTTTAGGTATTGCCTGTTTTGGACCTTTAAATCTGGATCCATCTTCGACGGATTACGGCGCGATCCACAGCACACCCAAAAAGGGGTGGAGCGGGGCCAATCCGAAACAATGGTTTGAAAAACGTCTCTCTATCCCGGTCAGTATCGAAACAGACGTCAACGCCGCGCTTCTGGCTGAAAGGGCCTGGGGGGCGGCGAAGGATGCTCGGTCGGCCGTCTATATAACGGTCGGAACCGGCATCGGCGCCGGGCTCTATGCCAATGGTGATATTGTCGGTAAGCCACATCATCCGGAATTTGGACATATTCCCGTAGAGCGTCACCCAGATGACCTAGATTTTAAAGGCCTGTGTCCTTACCACCAAAATTGCCTCGAAGGGATGGCCTCCGCCAATGCTCTTTGGACTCGGTATGGCGACCCGGAAAAATTGGCGGGCGATCACATAGGATGGCGCATAATCGCGGATTACATGGCACAAGCCTGCCAATCCCTCATCCTTACAATCAGACCCGAAAAAATCCTGCTGGGCGGCGGGCTGATGCAGGCAACGCATATTATACCGCACACTCAAGATCGGGTTATAGGGCGTTTAAAAGGCTATGCGGGTATTTCGCATCAAGAGATACGCTCAGTCATTGGTTCGCCCGAGCTTGGAGATAATGCCGGATTGTTAGGCGGTTTTTATATGGGGCAATCTTGGGGCGTGGAGGGGAAGCGAGATTAATACCAATTGCTGCTTGGCTTGGCTAAATGGAAGCAGAAACTATCCACGCCGAAGCAGGCATTTTAATAAAGCCATCCTGATCACGGAAATCTTCCATAATTGCTAACAGGCTCTGATGAATTAGACTTGTATCAACGTCCTGTTCTTTCAAGATTCGCGATAGCGGTCCCATTTGCATCATGAAGGCAGCGGACTCCGAAATATCCTGTCCCGGAAGCTGAATGTCTCCCGACCACTCCGTTATTTGAACGGAGCTCCAGGCGGAGGACTCTAATATGGTTTTGATGTGTTCTCGATCGGCTAAGCCAAAAGGTCCAGGCGTATGAGGCTGCGGTGGTGAGGGCGGTTCTTTTAGATAAGGTATGGCCGCCTCGAAAGGTGCGCGGGCCCAAAGATTTTTCATCGGGGATTGCCAACACGCGAAAACCAATCGCCCGGAAGGCTTCATTTGGTGCCTGATATGGGTGAATGCTGTAACGGGATCATCAAAAAACATGACGCCAAACCGGGAAATAGCAAGGTCAAATTTCTGGCTCAATGCCATGGTTTGTGCGTCGCCTATTTGGAAGGACGTGTTGGGTATTTCCGCTGCTCTTTTCTGGGCCAGACCTATGAGCGGGCTTGAGATATCAATGCCTGTGACTGACTGGCCTTTTTGCGCTGCCATCAATGACAAGGCACCTGCGCCGCATCCGATGTCGAGTATGTCATCATTTGAAGTGATTTTCGCCGTTTCGAGAATAGTATCTGCGAAGGGTTTAAGCATGGCATCAAGTTGTGCGGAAAAGGAAACCCATTTATCTCCGGCCTCACCATTCCAGTAGTCAATTTGTTCCTGATTGCTCATGCGGATCGGGCTTTCATAATCCGGTAAAGCGCAACTGTTGTGATCATACTGGCAACGAATATTAATCCGTTCGTTCCGGCAAACCCAATCCCCGCTAAGGCAGGCCCCGGGCATAGCCCGGCCAGGCCCCAACCAATTCCGAACAAGGCCGCGCCGAGTATGAGCGGAGCATCGATATCTTTGCGAGTTGGCACGCGAAAGCGGCCTTCTAAGAAGGGGGTTTCGCGTTTAAGAGCGAGCCTGTAACCGATAAAGGTTACAATTAGTGCGCCGCCCATAACAAAGGCAAGACTGGGATCCCAGTTGCCAGTGATATCCAGGAAGGCGATGACTTTCTCAGGGTTGACCATTTGGGAAATAGTCAGGCCACCGCCGAACAACAGACCGGCTATAAATGTTGAAACAGGTAGACGCATATCAGGCTCCAATGAGATGACGCACGACAAAGACAGTCGCAATGCCCGTCGCCATAAAGGTCAGCGTCGCAAGAATAGAGCGCATGGAAAGGCGGGCATTACCGCAAACCCCGTGACCGCTTGTACATCCATTCCCAAGCTGTGTCCCAAAGCCCACCAGAATCCCGGCTGCGATGATCATCGGTGTGGAAACAGGAAAATTGATGTTTAGAAAGTCGGGTCTGAACAGTCCAATCAGCAATGGCGCTGCAATGAGACCAGCGAGAAAGGTCCAGCGCCAGAGGCGATCTGATTGACCGGCGGTGAAAGCACCGCCCAGAATGCCGCTAATTCCGGCAATGCGGCCTGCGCTGGCCATAAGCCATACCGCCGATAAGCCGATTAATGCACCGCCCAAAGTAGCTGAAACAGGCGTGAAATTTTCCATTCTATATCCTAATTAGCTGTGGCGCGGAGCATCCACGCGGTTTTCTCATGCAGGGTAATACGGGGGGTGATAACGTCAGCCGAGGCATCATCTCCTGCTTCTTCTGCGATCCTAAGCGCTTTACGGGCTTCTTTAGCCACCTGCTCGTGACCTCGGGCCAGATTTTTCACCATGTCTTGCCAGGCAGGAATGCTGGTTTCTTCTTCAACGGCCGAGAACTTCGCCATTTCAGAATAAGAACTTGGCGCATAATGGCCCAGGGCGCGAATGCGCTCAGCAAGCTCATCCACAGCAGTCCACATTTCCGTGTATTGCTCCATAAACTGGAGATGTAATTGCTGAAAGTGCGGTCCCTCAACGTTCCAGTGATAGCCATGCGTTTTGAGATAAAGTGTGTAGGTGCTGGCCAAAAGCCGACTAATAGCGTCTGCCGTTTTCTGACGGTCTGTGTCTTTAATGCCGATATTAATGTCCATGTTTGCCTCCATTTAAATCAAGGAAATGCCCCCGGCAAGGGGAGAGCCGTGCCGGGAGCTCATCGGTTAAAGGGGCGCTATTAACCGATATTCGTGTATCTCAGATAGGGGCGGACTTCTTCAAAGCCTTGCGGGAATTTCTGTTTCGCATCTTCGTTGGAAACTGATGGCGGTATGATGACCTTTTCACCCTTTGACCAATCGGCGGGCGTTGCGATACCATTAGTATCCCCAGCTTGAAGAGCATCAATAGCGCGAAGGATCTCATCAAAGTTGCGGCCCACGCTCATAGGGTAGGTCATTGTCAGCCGAATTTTTTTGTCGGGGTCGATAATAAATACCGAGCGCACCGCCGCTGTATCGCTCTCATTCGGGTGGATCATATCATAAAGTTCGGCGATCTTTTTGTCCGAGTCCGCTACGATTGGAAAGTCCACTTGAGTGTTCTGTGTGTCGTCAACATCTTTAATCCATTCTAAGTGCTCCTGAACGCCGTCCGTTGAGAGGCCGAGAGGTTTAACATTGCGGTCTTTAAATTCCGCGGAAAGCTGAGCGGTGCGGCCCATCTCTGTTGTGCAGACCGGCGTGAAATCAGCCGGGTGCGAAAAGAAAAAGCACCAATTGTCGCCCATCCAGTCATGGAATGAGATGTCACCTTGTGTAGTCGGGACGTCAAAGTCCGGGGCTGTGTCGCCAATACGTAAAGTCATGTTTGTGTCTCCATTTGTTTTGTGAAACGCATATATTATACAATTTACGAAAGTCAATATTATATTCTTGCAATTATTAAATTTAGTGTTATATGGGCTGAAGTGATCGGAAAGGATGAACGCCTGTGACAACACATATTGAAACCTATGAAGACCAAGCTTTTACAGGTCCGCGTCTGGATGAGGCCGCACCCGATTTTACCGCGCGCACAACTCAGGGCGTGAAAAGCTTAAGTGATTATCGCGGCAAATGGCTGTTGCTTTTTTCCCACCCTGCCGATTTTACACCTGTATGCACCTCTGAATTCATTGCCTTTCAAAAAGCAAAATCGGAATTTGAGGAGGCGGGATGCGAGCTTCTTGGTCTGTCTGTGGATAGCGTCTATTCCCACCTTGCCTGGATCGATAGCATCGAGGCGGGGTTTGAAACGAAAATTGAGTTTCCGATTATTGAAGACGTCTCCATGGCGATTTCATTTGCCTATGGGATGATCCATGAGAGCTCCGTCAGTACGGCCACCGTACGGTCCGTATTCTTTATTGATCCGCAAGGCATTTTAAGGGCAGTGACTCACTACCCTATGTGTGTGGGCC
The DNA here is from genome assembly GCA_020628425.1 of Hellea sp. Lineage (GTDB taxonomy): Bacteria > Pseudomonadota > Alphaproteobacteria > Caulobacterales > Maricaulaceae > JACOMS01. The sequence continues at coordinate 10,858 of JAHDEZ010000050.1, forward strand.
GGAACGTCGATGAAATTTTACGTGTTGTGCGTGCCCTCCAGGTCACAGAAAATAACGATGTCTCATTACCGGAGGGGTGGCGTCCCGGTGATAAAGCCGTCGCTAATCCACCGGCTTCGCGCGAAGAAGCCGGAGCAGGCGATGACTCGCCGGTTTGGTATTACAAAGAAGTGGAGCTTCCGGAAGCGACTATTCCGGAGGTAAGCTAGCCGTGACAATCAGCGAAGATATGCAAAATCTCGCTGTGGAAACGGCTGAGCTTTTAAAGCATTTGGCAAACCCAAACCGCCTGCGCATTGTTTGCCGGTTATTGGAAGGCGAATTGTCAGTCGGTACGATTGAGGATGAACTGAACATTCGTCAGCCGACCTTATCCCGGGAATTAGGGCGTCTGCGTGACGGCGGTATTATTACAGCGCGCCGTGAGTCAAAGGTCGTCTTTTATGATTTGACGAATGCCGATATGGCCAGATTAGTGCGGTCTATCTGCAGCGCTATGATGGGGCAGGAAATCACGCAAGGTGCGCCTCTTAAAGTACCATCCACCCAGAAATCAGTCCCGGAATTTCTGTCACGTCCAAAATTTATGCGGCGTTCAGCGGGCAAGCCAGGCGGGTACAGTCAGTTCGCGACCGTGCAGCCCGCAGCCAACACTATAAAAAAGGAAACGTCATGACAAAACCAAATGTCACTTCATTTTTTGATAAATTCACCTTTACAGTGACCCATATTGTTACTGATCCGCAGACGAAACAATGTGCGATAATTGACTCCGTCCTGGATTATGATCCCAATTCAGGTCGTACGGACACCCATTCCGCTGATGAGGTTATTGAGCATGTTAAAAGAAATGGTCTGACTGTGCAGTGGATTCTAGAAACGCATGCCCATGCTGACCACTTCTCAGCAGCGCCGTATTTGCAAGAGAAACTGGGCGGTAAAATAGCCATCGGCGCACATATTCCGGATATCCAAAAGGTCTTTGGCGGATTGTTTAACGAAGATGATGATTTCAAACGCGATGGCAGCCAATTCCATCATTTGTTCGAAGACGGCGAAACCTTCCAGATTGGCGAGCTCAAGGCCGATGTGATCTACGTACCCGGACACACACCAGCCTGTATTGCTTATCATATGGGCGATGCGGTTTTCGTCGGCGATACATTGTTTATGCCTGATTACGGCTCAGCCCGCTGCGATTTTCCAGGCGGGGATGCCGGTACGTTATATGACTCCGTTCAGAAACTTTATGCTCTCCCGGATGAAACTCGTATGTTTTTGTGTCACGACTACAAGGCGCCGGGCCGCGATGAATTTGTCTGGGAAACGACTGTCGGGCAGCAGAAAAAATCCAATATTCATATGAACGAAAATGTTTCTCGTGAGGCCTTCATCAAGATGCGAACCGAGCGCGACAAGACGCTCAAAATGCCGCGTCTGATTTTGCCGTCCATTCAGGTTAATATGCGGGCGGGCGAATTCCCACCTGCTGAGGATAATGGGACCCGTTATCTCAAAATTCCCCTGAATGCAGTTTAGAGACCCGTCATGGACATCAAGAAAATTACCGATAAGTTTTTTGTTTCAGGTCAAGTAAAACCCAGCGATTTAAAAGAGATCAAACATGCCGGGTTTGAGGTTGTAATCAATAATAGGCCGGATGGTGAAGCTTCGGGGCAGCCTAAGTCAGAAACTCTGGCAAAAAAGGCCTCTGAACTGGGATTGGAATATCATTACATTCCGGTCACGCCGGGTCAGCTCAGCGAACAAAAAAGATCGGATACGGCGAAGGTTTTATCAGAAACGGATAAAAAAATCTTCGCATTCTGCCGCACCGGCAATCGTTCACACATGCTTTGGAAAACGTTTCAAGGCGAACAACGCACGAAAAGTAAGGAAAAACCTGAAGGGGAAAACATGTCAGATAAACATACGGTCGTCATCATTGGCGGAGGATCAGCCGGAATTGCCACTGCGGCAAGCCTGTTAAAACGCAACTCAAACCTTGATATTGCGATCATTGAACCAAAAGAAGAGCATTTTTATCAACCCGGTTGGACCATGGTGGGAGGCGGTATTTTTTCCGCGCCTGACACGCGCCGGAACATGAAAGATTTAATGCCTTCCAAGGCCAAATGGATCAAATCGGCGGTCGATACTTTCGATCCGGACAATAATGCGGTTACTCTCTCAAACGGAAAATCCATTGGTTATGACTATCTGGTTGTTGCGCCTGGCCTGCAATTGGATTTTCACAAAATTGAAGGGCTGGAAGCGACACTGGGCCAAAACGGCGTAACTTCCAATTACCGCTATGATCTTGCGCCTTATACCTGGGAGCTGGTTCAAGGTCTTAATTCCGGCACGGCTATTTTCACCCAGCCGCCTATGCCGATTAAATGTGCAGGCGCGCCGCAAAAGGCCATGTATCTGTCCGCCAATCACTGGGAAAAACAAGGCGTTCTCAAAAGTATTGATGTGAAGTTTTGTAATACGGGCGGCGTTATATTTGGCGTCGAGGCCTTCCGGCCAGCCCTAATGGAATATGTAAAACGCTATGATGCAGAGCTAAATTTTGGAGAGACATTGGTCAAGGTCGATGGGCCATCCAAAAAAGCCTGGTTTGAAAAAACAGATGCCGATGGACAAAAAACGACGGTTGAGCGCAAATTTGATATGCTGCATGTCTGCCCGCCGCAATCCGCTCCAGATTTCGTCAAAAACAGCCCGCTCGCCAATGAGGCTGGTTGGGTGGATGTGGATCAGTTCACTTTGCAGCATAATAAATACGCCAATATTTACAGCCTAGGCGATGCGGGCTCTACGCCTAACGCTAAAACTATGGCGGCTGCTCGTAAACAGGCGCCTATCGTTGCGGCTAATCTTATGGCGCAAATGAAGGGAAATCCTGATCGTGCCCGTTATGACGGCTATGGGGCCTGTCCGCTCACCGTTGAGCGTGGTAAAATTGTACTCGCAGAATTTGGATATGGAGGAAAACTCTTACCGTCCTTCCCGAAAGCCCTCATCCCCGGAACTCAGGCGACCAAACGGGCCTGGATACTGAAGAAAAGCATACTGCCGGGGATTTACTGGAACGATATGCTTAAAGGCAAAGAGACCTTGGCCAAACCAAAGATGGAACCCGTTACAAAGGCTTAAAATTTTTGCGGTGGCCAGAAACATGAAATTGTCAAAATATTTCCCGATTCTGGATTGGGGCCGCCATTATAAGGCGGAAACCTTTTTCAATGACGGGATAGCAGCCGTTATTGTGACGATTATGCTGATCCCGCAATCTTTGGCCTATGCCTTATTGGCAGGCCTGCCGCCGCAAGTGGGGCTCTATGCCAGTATTTTACCTCTTGTCGCTTATGCCATATTTGGCTCTAGCCGGACCCTGGCTGTCGGACCTGTCGCGGTGATTTCCTTGATGACAGCGGCAGCGGCAGGAAAACTGGCAACGCAGGGTTCTCCTGAATATTTGGCAGTGGCAATATTACTCGCCCTGATTTCAGGGTTGATGTTACTGGTGATGGGGCTGTTTCGGCTCGGGTTCATTGCCAATTTTCTAAGCCATCCGGTCATTTCGGGCTTTATTACGGCTTCAGGAATTCTCATCGCTGTCAGTCAGTTGAAACATATTCTGGGGGTGTCTGTTTCCGGGCATAACCTGATTGAAATCGGGCAGTCGTTGATCTTCAAACTCGGTGAAACCAATTTGCCGACTTTGATAATTGGCGTGATTTCCACGGTGTTTTTATTCTGGGTCAGAGGCAGCTTAAAGCCGCTACTAAAAAAACTGGGCTTGTCCGATAAACTGGCCGGAATTGGGACGCGAATTGGCCCTGTCATTGCTGTGATAGTTTCTATTCTAGTGGTGGCGGGCATGGGGCTGTCTGAGCAGGGCGTGAAAATTGTGGGCGATATTCCAAAAGGTCTACCGCCTTTGACCGTACCTGAATTCGATTTGGAATTATGGCGTAGCCTTCTGGCATCAGCATTGATCATTGCCGTTATCGGTTTTGTAGAGTCGGTTTCTGTGGCGCAGACGCTGGCTGCGAAACGACGTCAACGCATCGATCCGGATCAGGAATTAATTGGACTGGGTGTCTCTAATGTTGCAGCGGCGTTTTCGGGCGGCTATCCCGTTACAGGCGGGTTTTCACGGTCTGCGGTCAATTTTGATGCGGGCGCTGAAACACCGGCCGCCGGGGCTTTCACGGCGATAGGGATTGCGATCACGACCCTGTTTTTCACGCCGTTGATTTATTTTTTGCCCATCGCTGTTTTGGCTGCAACAATAATTGTTGCTGTGCTCTCACTGGTCAAAATCCAAGACATAAGAGAGGCCTGGAACTATTCCAAGTCAGATTTTTCAGCCATGATGGCCACAATCATTTTGACCTTAGCCTTGGGCGTTGAAGCCGGTGTTGTGGCGGGTGTGGTTATATCTGTTGGCATGTTCTTATTTCGCTCTTCGCGGCCACATTATGCTATCGTTGGACAAGTCCGGGACACAGAGCATTTTAGAAATGTTGATCGGCATAAGGTCATTACAAGTCCAAGAGTTTTATCCATACGTATGGACGAGTCCCTTTATTTCGCTAATGCCCGATATTTGGAAGATGCCGTCTATGAAAAGGCGCTTCAAAGCAAAGATATTGAACATGTTATTCTGATGTGTTCGGCCGTGAACCACATAGATTTGAGCGCCCTTGAGAGCCTTGAAGCGATAAATGAACGGCTGAAAGCGGCTAATATCAAATTTCATCTGTCAGAGGTGAAAGGTCCGGTCATGGACCGGCTCAAAAGATCACATTTTCTCGATGAACTGACAGGCCAGGTTTTCCTGTCGCAGATCGACGCTGTGCGTGCCATAGTCGGTAACGCCCACGGAAGTGAATTGGAGTATCATTTATAATGGACCAACTCGCCATAGACCTCGCGCGCGCGCAATTCGCGTTCACCGTTTCCTTTCATATTATTTTCCCGGCTTTTTCCATCGGTCTGGCCAGCTATCTCATGGTGCTGGAAGGCCTGTGGCTGAAAACGGATAACCCGGTTTACTTACGGCTATTCAAATATTGGCGTAAGATTTTTGCTGTCGCCTTTGGTATGGGCGTCGTATCCGGCATCGTCATGTCTTATCAGTTCGGGACCAATTGGAGCGTTTTTTCCGATAAAGCCGGGCCAGTTATTGGCCCGCTCATGGCCTATGAAGTCCTAACCGCTTTTTTCCTGGAGGCGGGATTTTTAGGGGTCATGCTGTTTGGTATGGGGCGGGTGTCAAAGAAACTGCATTTCTTTGCGACCTGTATGGTGGCGTTTGGAACCCTTTTATCCGCGACCTGGATTTTATCGGTCAATTCCTGGATGCAAACACCTGCCGGTTTCAGCATGAATGAAGCGGGACAATTTATTCCCGAAGACTGGATGGCGATTATTTTTAACCCGTCCTTTCCTTATCGCTTAGTTCATATGGTATTGGCAGCTTATCTGACGACTTCACTTGTGGTGGGGGCCGTGGGTGCATTTCATTTGCTCAAAGAAAAAACCAATCCAGAAGCCCGAAAAATGTTTTCTATGGCTATGTGGATGCTGGCTTTGGTCGCGCCGCTGCAAATTTATGCTGGGGACTTACACGGCCTTAATACGCTGGAACACCAACCCGTAAAAGTCATGGCCATGGAAGGTCATTTTGAAAGCCATGAGCACGGCGCGCCGCTTTACCTGTTTGGTATTCCGGATCAGGAAAACCAGGAGCTTAAATATGCAGTTGGCATTCCCAAGGCTTCGTCGCTCATTCTTAAACATGATCTAAATGCACCGCTGGATGGTCTGGACACAATTCCATTGGAGGATCAGCCACCGGTCGCCATTGTTTTTTGGAGTTTTCGCATCATGGTAGGCCTTGGTATGCTGATGATGCTGGTCGGATTTACCAGTGTTTTTCTCAGGCTTCGAAAACGCCTATATGAGGCTAGGCTGTTCCACCGCTTTGCCATTCTGATGGGGCCTACTGGTTTTATTGCGGTGCTGGCAGGTTGGGTCACAACGGAAGTCGGGCGTCAGCCCTATACAGTCTATGGTTTGTTACGGACAAATGACTCTGTTGCGCCCATTGAGACACCGGCCGTGGCGGCGTCTTTGACCGCCTTTGTGATTGTCTATTTTGCGCTCTTTGGGGCCGGAACCTATTATATCTTGAAAATGATGAAAAAATCTCCGGGCGCGCTTGATCCTCTGCCGGGCACCATTACCCGCGCGGCGGGCACGACCCAGGCCGCATCATTGGCGTTAAAGACTTCAGAAGGAGGTGTTTCCTAATGTTTGACCTTCCGACGATATGGGCAGGACTGCTCGCTTTGGCCATCTTCATCTATGTGATCCTCGACGGTTTTGATCTTGGTATTGGAATTATCTTTCCATTCCTGAAAACGGATAAAGACCGGGATCTGGCCATGAATTCTGTTGCACCTGTCTGGGACGGTAATGAAACCTGGCTTGTCCTCGGCGGCGGCGGTCTCATGGCGGCATTTCCTCTCGCTTACGCAGTGGTTATGCCCGCTTTATATGCGCCGTTTATTGCCATGATCCTGGCACTTGTTTTCCGAGGCGTTGCCTTTGAATATCGATGGCGTGATAAAGCCCACGAAAAGATCTGGGACCGCTCTTTTTTCTTTGGTTCGCTGTTTGCGACATTCACGCAAGGCATTGTGCTGGGCGCATTCGTTCAGGGTATAGAAGTTGACGGCCGGGCCTATGCCGGCGGATGGTGGGATTGGCTGACGCCTTTTACGCTGACGTGTGGTTTGGCTTTGACGGCGGGCTATGCGCTTTTGGGTTCCACATGGCTGATCATGAAAACGGAAGGCGATTTGAGGGATCAGGTTTACGCAATCGCGTGCCGAGTTGGCATTGCGACACTTTTATTCATGGGTATCGTCAGCCTGTGGACGCCATTTCTGTCGCCAGAGATTGCGGAGCGCTGGTTTACATTTCCGCGTCTGCTATTTGTTTTGCCGGTCCCAACACTGGTATTTATTTTGGCTGGGCTTATGGCATGGGGGTTGCTTAAGCGAAAAGACAATATTCCGTTCCCGGCGGCCATCGGATTATTTCTGCTTTGCTTTATTGGATTAGGCATTGGCATTACGCCCTATATCGTTCCGCGGGCCATCACCATTGCTGAGGCCGCTGCGCCCGATAAGAGTCTGGCGTTTATGTTGGTCGGCGCACTCATCCTACTCCCCATTATTATTGCCTATACAGCCTACACCTATTGGGTGTTTCGCGGGAAAATGGATCCAGATCAGGGATATCACTGATGTTAAAGGATAGAGACTCTCATATTGAAAAAACCGGTCTGAAAGAATGGGGTTGGTTCCTAGCGCTTTGGAC
>JAHDEZ010000051.1 GCA_020628425.1 Hellea sp.
ACTTTGGGAGCATTGTTTATTTTGCCGAAGACCTTTTGATTGAGAGAAAAGTGCGCGCCGCCCAGGGTCTGTTTGTTCCGGATATAGAAGAACCTCTTGAAGACATTGTCGAGTATTTTCGGGAGAACTTTGGCTAGAGGGCTTTATACCGGGATCTGCCTTCACTTTGAAGAGGCGCGGATCAATCACAGGCTCCGCTTTGGGGTACCCGACTATCAGGTGCATCTTGATAAAACACGCTCTTTAGCCTTTTTTGGACCCAATCAAACGCTTGGATATATACGCTGGCTGGCCAATGATTACGGCACGCAGGACTGGCGGTTTTGCGTCGTCAAAACGGTCTCTACACAGACAGACGATGAAACGGACATTACCACCTTCCCCGGCATCATACCGGGCGCAGATATCTTTTTACATATGTCGGGCAAGACCAAAGTCAAACGGATGTTAGCCCTCTTGGATGATCTGGAAGAGAAAGGCGCCGACCTCACCCAAATCACAGAGAGCTGGTGGCGGCATTTACATAACCGGCTGGAGGTCCGCGCGGGCTTTCACCTGCCCGATGACTATCAGCTTGCGGGCGGGCAGGTAAAGACAAGCGGGTCTGACATCGTCGAAATGGAGATCTGGGTCCCGTAAATCAGAAAAATGGTTGGAGTGGATAGAAAATTGATAAGTTTAGTGAGGGCAAGATTAAAGAAGCTGGGCCATTATTGGCTATGTCACTGTTTTTATGTCTGTTTTCATGGCCCACCGGCCAAAGAGGGGGAGTCCCCTGTTTTTACGGGTTATTTTGACCGATTTGGACTGGTTTTAGGTGAACGGAGCTACTCATGGTGAAGCTTTCGGATAGGCATGGCTTTGAAGTTAGGCTCGGCACGATCCGCGCGCCCAACGGGGCTAGGCGGGTGGAAGGGTTTTTCAAGCGGGTGGGTTATCATGCCAGACGGTCAGCCAAGTCATCGAGAGCTGCAGCGCGCTATGGCCGGGGTTATTATCAATCACCTTCCAAAGTGGCCTGGTCGCGCCGCGTTATGGTCAAGGTCAGTATTGTTAAAATAGCGGGTAAGGGCTTTGGGGCCCAACGCGCCCATCTTAAATATATCGAGCGCGACGGCGTGGGTGAAGATCATCAGCGGGGTATTCTCTATAGTGATGGTGACCGGCTGTCTTCTCAAGACTGGGACATGGACCGGGAGTTGGATGGGAATGATCTTGAGACATTAGCTCACGACAGAGAGCATATCACGCCCGCTGACTTTCTGGCGCGATCCAAAGAGGACCGACATCAGTTCAGGCTAATCATATCGCCGGAAGACTCACACCAGATAACGGACTTAAAGCGCTTCTCTCGTGATCTAGTTCGTCAGATGGAAAAGGAGCTGGGTACCAAGCTCGATTGGGTGGCGGCCAATCACTATGATACGGCCCAGCCTCATATCCATATGGTCATCAGAGGCAAGCGGGATAATGGCAAGGACCTGGTCATGCCGCCAGACTATATCACCCACGGCATACGGTCACAGGCACAAGAGCTGGTGACCATGGAGTTGGGACCTATCAATGAGTTTGAGCTGCAGCAGCGACGCTGGGACGGTGTCTATAAAGAGCGGCTGACATTTTTAGACCACAAGATACTGCGCTTAAGCGAAAGCCGCGAGATTGATCTCACCTCTGATAAAGCAAGACGCTCCGTGGACCGTCATCTCTTACGGGACAGGCTGGGCCGTCTCACCGATATGGGACTGGCTGAGCCTTTAGGGAAAGGCCGTTGGCAGCTGGACCCGGAGATGGGCCCCACACTCAAGCGCATGGGCGAGCGCGGTGATATCATTAAACAATTACGTAAGGACCTCAAGAAACAGGCGCTTTCCCGTTGGGTCGATAGCTGCTCTGTTTATGATCCATCAGGTAGAGCCGCTCAAACTCTCACCGGGCGTTTAATCGATGGCGGCACACATGGTGATCTGCACCAGAAAGGCTATGTGGTCATTGACAGTCTTGAGGGTCGGGCCGTGTATGTAGATATAGGCTCAAGCAAAAAGCTCTCAGGCCTAAAGCCTGGCATGATCATCAGTGTGGAGCCGCACCCATGGGCGCCAAAGCCCTCAGACAGGACCATTGAAACCGTCGCACGCCAAAACAATAATCTCTACGGCTATAAAGAGCACCAGCGGGTCGACCGCTCTGTCCGCATAAAATATGTGGAAGCCCATCTAAGACGGCTCCACGCGCTTGAAAGAGCGGGTATCGTCAAACGGATTGAAACCGGCGAGTTCAGAATACCCGAAGATTATCTGGAGCGATGTTCTGCACATGAGTTTGAAAAGGCCAAACGACGGGGGCCAGAGATCAGTATAGACAGTGAGCTGACACTTTCACAGCAAACACAGACACGCGGGCGCACATGGCTCGACCAACAGTTAAGAGACCATCCAGAGCAAAACCCGCATAGCACTACCTTCAATACGGAGAGTTTTGGGAAAGACTTGCAGCAGGCCCGACAAGCCCGGCGGCAGTTTTTGTTTGAACAGGGTATCACGCCAAGCATGGATATGCCCGTCACAGACCAGTATCTGGATAAGCTGGAGGCCATGGATATCCAGGACGCGGCCAAAGCCATCTCCAAAGAATATGATCTCTCGTTTAACAATGACTTCAAACACGGAAGAGTGGAAGGTGAGCTTATGGGCTCTATTGAAAGACCCAGCGGGAAATATGCCGTTATCCAGCGCGCCCGTGAGTTCTCACTCGTGCCCTGGAGCGATGAGCTCTCCCGAAAACGGGGCAGGCAAATATCCGGTCAGGTCATGGGACGGAGTATAAGATGGGAGCGTGGGCGTGATCGCGGGCTGGGGAGGTGAGATTAGAGGCAATGGATAACTTTAGTGCTGGTCGATCGGAGGGTTAGGTCGCATTTAGTTGACGGTAAAGTTACCATGAACTCAAGCGATCATGAGCGAATGAGTACGTTTAAGAATTGGGAGAGTGCGACAGGATGCATTTCATGTGGGTGAAAGCATGCGCCCCGCCGCGTCGGTTCCATAAATGGTAAACAAGTCCCCAACAAGTGGTTTATCGAAATTAAACATTTATGTGATTTATTTTACCTAATTCATCGGGGCTGAATGATGGAAACAACAATATCACCGCAAGTTTTCAGGCTTGCTCAGATAATATCCGCGCTACCTGTTAGCTATCAGGCAGAAAGTGCTGTTGCGGCCCGTCAGGATTGCTTACGAGTTCTTGCGGACCTCGATATTACCGAGCCACATACGCTCGATCAGTCAACCATCATCACACTTCTTGTTCACAATAAGATCAATGCTAGAGGCTGTCGCTATGTCTGGAACTGGTACTCAAACCGGCTCAACATCGTTCGGGATCCTGACGGACACAATGATGACGCCTCTCATTCTGTTTCCCAAACCTCATAAAAAAAGCCGCTTTGAAAGCGGCTCAGGAAAAAGGGAGTTAGGCATGTGTTCCTTTTGGTAACAAGCCATGTTTAATCTAACCTCAAAACTAGAAGAAATATCATTTACTCTTTTTAACAATCTATAATTTTGAAAATTCATATTTCGTGTTTTCCTGAAGCTTTTGTTATAAAGCCATGGGGAACTATTATGAATTCTGAACAGATAAATGACGTACTGACTCTTTTTGCACTTTTGATCCTGGTCGACCGGAAAGTCAAAGTAGAGGAGACCCATGTTATGGGCCGTCAATTGGCCCGGTTACAATCCACTCTAGACACTGGCGTCATTTTTACGCCCGCCATGGGTGTAGATTGGTTCAAAAGCAATACGGAACGACTACGATCTCTTTTGAATTCCGAAGACAGGGATTTATACCTCAAAACGTCTATTCATAAATTAGCGCGACTGGATAAAAACCTTAAGCTCCAGATTTACTACGCGTTGATCCGTATTGCCTATGCAGACGCTGAATATCATGCATCTGAGCGCAAACTGGTTGATATCGCGGCCCAAGCGTGGGGGCTTGATCTCACAAAAGCTTTCAGTCAATCTGGCTAGGCTTTATCATTTTTCTTTTTATTCTGTGCCCATTCCCAATAGACATAGAGACAAAAGGCAATCAAACAAAAGAACGCAACTGAGACCATCATTCACTCCGGCCCCGTTTAAATTTTCTTTAGTCTTTATTTCGCCCTTTGTGAACCTAGCCTAACGCATTAGCGATTTGTTAACCTTGGCATTCAAGTGGGATTCATATCATTTGCGGATATCTCAGACAAAGGAGATTGCTATGTCTATGCATAACCCAAGAAAAGGGGCTTATTATTCAGATCATGACGTCGATCGTCATTCCGAAACCCTTAAGTCCATACTGGCAGCTGTCATGATAGCCGATAAAAAGATCCATAAAGATGAGCTGGATGAACTCATTCTGGCTATTGATGCTCTTGAAAAAGACATCAACGCAAATAAAGACCGCCCATCATGTCGCAGTTGGCTCCGGGAGAATATTAGCGAAATTAACACCATGATACACGGCCCCAATAGAGACCGTTGGTTGGCCCTGCAATTCCTCAAACTCAGAGACTTTACTGATAAAGATAAGGCCTTAGACTATCTTTGGCGAGTGGCCGTCGCCGACGGTGAGCTGCATGTGAATGAGGCGGCGATTATTGATAAAGCATTGTGGTTATGGCAAAATCGGGAGCAATATTCCTAGGCCGCCACGAGACTGTCACAAATTCTGGAAGCTAAAATCAGCAAGGCCTTTTCACTGATATGCTCCTCTCCATCGGACTTTGAAATATATTCGATGGCATCCAGTACTAACAGCGTATTGGTTAGCGAGCTTAAATTCGAAATTTTGTGATTTAACCAATCCTCAAATTCTGAATAACTCAGCTGATCTGCAAGCGCATCCTTATGAGTTTCATACCACAAAATAACCCTGGCCTCTGAATAATTTGTACTCAAAACACCTTCATCCTGAAGTTTTAATACGGATTGGGTGAAGGCTTTAATCTCAGCGGCATAGACTTGCTTGTCAGCCAATATGGTCATTGCCAATAATTCCAGAATGGATTGATCTGTAGAACTGTCACGCATAGGAGAAAGTTAAAGCGTTCAGGTTAAAATCTAACAAAAATCATCCTTTAAAAAGCAATATTTTTCTTTTAAGAAAGAAGACATCTTTAAAAGGGCGCGCCATGGACGATAGAGAACTGAGCCGGGTATTTCGACTTCTATCCATAGTTATTCTAGCCGACACTAAAGTTTACAAAGAAGAAGTCGATGCCATGTCCGCTCAGCTTATTAAGCTATGTCGTCAAGTAGACCCGGATGTCTTTATAACAGAAACCATGGCTCAAGACTGGTTCCAGTCAAACAAGAAATATATACAGAGCGCGCTCAAAGGGCCCTACCGCACGAGCTACATTACAGAGAGCCTGGAAAGCCTCAAAGATTCACCTCACAAATCCAAGATCTATGACGTCATGATGGATATATCCCATTCAGATGGCGAGTTTCATAAAGAGGAACGGTCTGTTGTAATTCTAGCGGAAAAAGTCTGGAATATGGGCAAATAGATTAAAACAGAGCTCTATCTATGGATAGAAAACTATGTTACGATAGATTCTGGCGGGCGCAGAAATTATTCCCCTTTCTTATCAGTTGATGCGCTCGTCATGTCTCTCCCAAAACTCAGCGGGCTTTGCCCGCTTTTTCTTTTCTCTAGTGAAATAATTTGGATACTCGGCACTTGTAACTTGTTTCAATTGTAACGGGCGCTCAGCCCCGAATGCGACAGTTGCACATCCGAAAAGCCGTTTATTCCAAGTAAGTTTAATGTGAGAACAAAAAGGGACCTCTTTTCCACCTATGATTCTAGAACAATTGTCTCCAACCGTTTCAAAGCTTTTTGCGAAGCAAAAGAAGTGAAAGGCACATGTTTTTTTCCCTTGAACCCCAAAGGAACCCTGTATCTTTTCACTGCCACAGATATTCTGGAATTTGATAGCGAACGCCGAGGTACAAGGTTCGTAGACAAATGTGGAACTTGTGAGAAATTTAAATCTGTTGTTGGGGCAACCCCTGCATATTTAAAAGAACTGCCTACTGACCCCCACCCAACCTTTTACAGGTCGGACCTTGAATTTGGTTCAGGTCGAGAAAAAAACCCGTTGTTATTCGTCAATGCTAGCCTTGCGAAATTATTAGAACAAGAGTTTGGAAACGTTCTTCACCAAGGAGACGTTTTTGGTCCTGATTAAACTTCGCCCAAATCGGACACTGAATTGAGCCGCTTAAAACGCCCCCAAAAACGGCCGCTCGTGAATTTCCCGTAATCATTCAAAACGGACTCTGAGTGGTTCACTCTCGTAGAGCATTAAAATTAATGTTAACGGGTTTTCTTGAGAATTAAAATCTATGAGAATCACCATGGAAGGCAGAATTTGGTTTGAAGGAAACCCTTGGCCATCAGGGCATCCCATTAAATCCGCTGAGTTGTTCATTGAGCTATCAGAAGGCGAGGATCAGTCTTGGCCGCCAGAGCGTGGTGCCTATCTAGGTCTTAACATTAAAAGTCACGATTACTATTCTGAAATGACAAAAGATGAGAGGGAAAAAGCTTACAAAGAAGAAGCTGTGATACTGGACAATAATGAGTCTATCGCTGACTGGAACTCTTATATTGTTTGGAAAAATTACCACAGATGTAGGATTGAGTCGAGCAATGCGCAAATTGGTACGTCATCGCAAAAGTTAGATCTTCGAAATTTTGAGCGCTGCACAATGGCGTTTGAAACCGGGCGAAAATCTGTTGCTGATCAAGAAAACGCTCTCAATGCGTTCACCTGCTATATCCTAGGTCACGACTCAGTCTCCGACCATGAAATAAAATTTTCAACTTGCAACAGTAATACGGGTAGCGTCGATATAGCATGGACGGGCGCAGTCGCCTTGTCTTATCTTGGCGAGTTAGATTTTGACTACCGATTTCGCGCAGAACTAAAGAACGTCCCTTTTTTGGGAATGAAGGGGCCACGCTATCAGGAGTTGCGCGAAACAAGCAGGTCATTTTTCGGTTTGTTTCGAAAAAGCGACTATTATGATTTACGTCAAGATAAAGAAGAAGTGGCGCGAGAAAGGGCTCTACGAAATCTCGCCGAAACCAGTATCATCTTTGATCAATCCCAATTTCAATTTCAAGCTAGGGATCGCTGTGATTGGCTCGTTCCGCTTGATATCCCCACTTCTACCCCGTGAACTGATATCAGATTCATGCTTAGGATGGCCTATCATGAACGTCCCAAACTCTCCTCAAAATAAGCCGCTGACATGAGAGGCCGTTGACGCCCAAAAACGGTCGCTCATTAATTTCCACTTTTCCACTCAAAGCAGACATGCGGATTCGTTGAAGATTGACTCTGCGGTCGTTGCAAACTGCCAACCGGCATTCATACCTCCAATCAAAATTGGACAGGATGAAAATATATTCCACTGGCTGAAACCTGACTCCTCGGAATGACAATGTGCGCCGCGAAGCGGCGCATCTTTTGTCAAAATTTTGCTCCCGTTAAATCATGATTGGAAGTCAAGCGAACGGCTTGGTTCTGGCGTCATAGAATCACCATGTCTTAGCGGAATGTTCGAAAACAGGCATTAACGTGACAAAGCCCTCTGGCGTTGTGATCTAAGCTTAGTAAATATCCATTACAATAAAATACAAATTCTTGCTTGATAATGAATATTCATTACTGTATCTGCACTATCAGAAAAGGAAAACCATGGCGAGACTCAGCAAAGAAGCGACTAGAAAGAAACTTCGGAACGCTGTTGTGGAGGGAGTGGTCAGAAATGGCATTTCGTCGGTCAATGTTTCAGGGATCGTTCAGTTAGCAAAAGTGTCTGCAGGCACGGTTTATGTCCACTTTGAGAACAAGGACGATATGCTCCGGCAGGTATATATGGAGATTAAGGCGGAATTTCACGACTGCATTACCGCGCAGTGCGAAGAGACCGATAGTGTCCAATTGGTGCGGAACATGTGGTTTTCTATGTTCCGCTTCGTGCGCGCCCATCCAAAAGACTTCCTGTTTCTCGAATATGTTAATCAGGTGAGTATCCTGTTGCCTGAGCAGCAGGCCGTTGCGGATGAATATGCCGCAAATATCGCGGCGCTTCTCCAACGCGGGGTCGATGACGGTACACTGGCCGATCTCGATACAAGCCTCCTTTCACTTTTGTTGGTGGCACCAGCCATGCAGCTTGCTCGGACAATTGTCCTTAAAGGTTGGGATATTCCCGAAACCCTGATCGAGCAGACCTTTGAACGGGTCTGGCTCTCCATTGCAAAACATTAATCAGAAGGATCATTTCATGTCAAAAATTGTTCTCGTCACAGGTACCTCAACAGGGCTAGGTATATCCATATCTGTTCAGGCTGCCCAAGCCGGACACACCGTATATGCCACCATGCGTAACATGAAAAAACGCGCTGCTCTGGACGCGGCAGCAGCAGCAGCAGGGGTGTCGTTGACCGTGCTGCAACTCGACGTGCAGGACGCGACCTCAATCATCAAAGCAGTCGAGACCATTATCACTGATCAGGGACGCATTGATGTGCTCGTCAATAACGCAGGTATGGGTTATGCGCGAAGTCTCGAGCAGGCTGACGAGGCGGATATCGAGAAGGTCCTCGATATCAACTATATGGGCGTCGCGCGCTGCACGAAGGCCGTCATGCCCTACATGCGCAAGGCACGTGCGGGCCATGTCATCAACATCAGCTCTGTTGGCGGATTGGTCGGGCAGCCATTCAACGAAGTCTATTGTGGCGCGAAATTTGCGGTCGAGGGCCTCACCGAGTCGATGGCCAGCTATATCACACCCTCCTTCGGTATCCATTTTACCGCAATCGAACCTGGTGGCATTGCTTCAGAATTCGCCAATACAGTGATGGAACAGATCACGCAGACAGGTGGGTTGCTGGAAGACGAATACCTGCCGATCCTCCAAAAATACATCGCGGGGTCGCAGAATCGTCAAGAGACAGGCACTTATCAGACCGCCGATGAGGTGGCAGTGGTCGTCATGCGGGTCATGGATGCGGAAAATCCCCCCGTGCGCATCCGCACCTCCGAGTGGTCAGAATCCTTTACCAAACTCAAGACCGGCCTTGATCCCGATGGCCTCAAGCAACAGGCGTTGGTCATCGAGCAGATCCTTGGATGACTTTCAGGTTTTGTCACATTAATTGAAAGAGCGGAGAATTTCCGCTCAATGGCGTGTTACGCCCAAAAACGGCCGCTCGCCAATTTCAAAAAAATACTCGGAGCCTGGCATCGCGTGTTTTTTGCCGGTTGCGTAATGTTGGGGGCAAAGAGAGCTTAAGATTATCGATCAATTTTTATTCCCAATTCCACTTAAGCATCTTGTGGTATTCTTTCGGGTATTTATATAAATTGATCGCGATCTTATCCAAAGTCCGTGTGGATTTTAGACAATTATTCAGTCGTGCGAGGGAAAATGTTTTTCAAATTATTGCAACCAAGGCTATTGTTTTTTTCAGCTTTATTATTGTTGATTAGTTGTTCCGAACCCGCTGAAAAGTCGGCACCAAATATCGTCAGGCCCGTCAAACTTCATACGGTTGAAACCGGAAATTCTACCCGACTTTTAAAATTTCCAGCCGTTATCGAAGCCGAAAAATCATCGGAACTGACCTTTCAGGTTGGCGGCCAAATTACCTCTGTGCGTGTTCTTGAGGCGCAGCCCGTTAAAAAAGGCGTTATTATCGCCACCGTTGAAGAGCGGGATTATCAAAACACAGTGACCCAGGCGCAGGTCGAATATCAAAACGCTGAAAATGAGTATCAGCGCGCCCGTCGGCTGTATGAACAGGACGCTATATCCAGAAGCATTTTGGAGCAAAGAGATGCGGCGCGTAAAGTCGCGCAGGCGGCGCTTGATACGGCCCAGAAAACCCGAAGCGATACGGTTTTGCGTGCGCCCTTTGATGGCGCGATCTCCCGCGTGCTCGTCGAGCAATATCAGAACATTCAAGCAAAAGAACTGATTGCCATTATTCAAAGTGACGGGGTTCAGGCCATCGTCAATGTACCGGCAGATTTGGTGGCGCTCTCAAAACAATTTGATTCAAAGGGCGCCTATGTCATTCTGGACGCCGCGCCATTTAAGCGCATTCCGGCTGAGTTTCGCGAAGCCTCTGGACTGGCGGATGCCACAACCCAAACCTTCCAGGCTACGTTTAGTTTTGAAGCGCCGGAAGAATTATTGGTCTTGCCGGGAATGACAGCGTCATTGAATATGGATTTTGATTTTGCGAGTGTCAGTGAGCTTTTACCCACGGGCATATCCATTCCTTTATCGGCTATCATATCAGAAAATGGCCAGCAATTTGTCTGGAAAGTTGAGCCGGGTTCCATGACCATTTCCAAACAGGCCATCTCTGCCGGACAAGGCATGGACGGCGACCTTGTTACCGTGGTTCGGGGATTGTCGGACGGGGATGTTATTGTCGCGGCCGGCGGTTCTTTCTTAAGCGAAGGCACTCAAGTCAAAGCCTGGACGCGATAGGCCGCGCTCATGAACCTTGCTGAAGCTACCATTAAAAACCCGCTCTTTGCCTGTATCGCCATATTGCTGTGTTTGTTCGGGGGCTATCTGGCCTATGAAACCATGCCCCGTTTTGAAGACCCGGAGTTCACCATCAGGGTTGCCAAAGTCATCACACAATATCCCGGGGCCAGTCCCGAGGAGGTCCTCGACGAAGTTACAGAACCGCTCGAAACAGCTATTCAGCAATTAGGCGAGGTTAAATCCGTCAATAGTATCTCTTCTGCCGGATTGTCAGATATCAGCGTCGAAATCAAATATGAAGATTCGACCACGCGCAATGATCTGCAGGTCGTGTTTACCAAGCTCCGCAATAAGGTCAGCGACGCCCAGAATAATATTGCTCCGGGCGCCGGGCCGTCTGTGGTGGTTGACGATTTCGGGGATGTGTACGGGATTTATTATCTTCTAACCGGCGAGGGCTATACCATGCCGGAACTCCTGCATTACGCCAAAGACCTGCGAAAAGAATTACTGCTCGTGCCGGGCGTAGCTAAAATTGAAATTAATGGCGAACAAGATGAAGCCATATATGTGGAGATTTCCCGGGACCAGACCGCCAGCCTGGGTGTTTCCGTCAACAATATTTACAACGCGCTTGATCTGCAAAACACGGTGACGAATGCCGGGGATTTGCGGGTCGGCACCAACCGCATCAAAATTCATCCAACCGGCGAGATTACAACCATTGACGCTATTAAAAACCTTGTTGTCAGCGGTCAGGATGGAAATATCCTCACTTTGCGGGATGTGGCGGACGTCACCCGGGGCTATATTGATCCGCCAACTAAAGTCATCCGCTATGATGGAAAGCCCGCTATTGGAATGGGTATTTCCAATGTCAAAGGTTTTAATGTGGTCAAACTGGGCGAAGCGATAGATCGCCGCCTGGCAGAAGTGGAGGCTCTGCGTCCTCTTGGGGTGGAAATTCACGAATATTATCACCAGGGTAAAGTGGTTGATGTTGCCATCAGTGATTTTGTTGTGAACGTGTTCACTTCTCTGGCGATTGTGTTTGTGACCTTGTTGATTTTTATGGGCTTTCGATCCGGCCTTGTAATGGGTTTAACCGTTTTTATCACTATGGCGGCAACTTTGCTGATTATGTGGCTGGGCGGAATTCCCATGCACCGGATTTCCCTGGGCGCACTGATCATTTCCCTGGGTATGCTGGTGGATAATGGCGTTGTCGTGACCGACGGAATCCTGGTCGGTGTGAATCAGGGCAGGAATAAACTGGAAGTGGCCAAAGAGGTCGCCCGGAAAAACATGAAGCCGCTTCTGGGCGGCACGCTGGTTGGTATTATCGCCTTTGCGCCCATAGGATTCGCCCCCGGCGACACAGCTGAATTTACTAATTCGCTTTTCTGGGTCGTCATGATCGCCCTGGCGCTTTCCTGGTTTTTTGCCTTCACGCTGACACCGCTGTTTTGCTATTGGCTTTTCCCTCAAAAATCCGGTCAAGCCTCTGCGGCCACCGTCAAAACGGGCCGGTTTATGCAGCTCTATGAAAGCGTAATTCGGTTTGTTCTAAAGCACAAAATCCCCTCCATTCTTGTCGTTATTGCCTGTTTCGCAGCCTCCATATGGGGATTTAAATTTGTCAAAAGCGGGTTTTTCCCGGCATCAACCTCGCCGCAGATCGTTGTAGATCTGGAACTCCCACAAGGAACAGACATTGAGGTGACACGACAGGAAATGTTGCGGCTGGAAGATTTTGTCCGTGATCTGGATCATGTTGAAAATGTCCAAACTATAATCGGGGGCGGCACGCTGCGATATATGCTGACCTATGACGCCGGCTCTGATGACAGTGCCAAAGGACAAATCCTGATTAAAACATCGGATTATCGGGAAAATGATGCATTAATTAAAACCATTCAGGCCCATCTGGAACAGGAATTTCCTGGAACACTGGGCAAGGCCTGGAAGTTCATCATGGGTCCCGGCGGCGGTTCCAAAATTGAAGCCACTTTTAAAGGACCCGACGAAACGGTCTTACGGGAGCTGGCCATTCAGGCGAAAACCATCCTGCAGGAGGATGGCAGCGCGATTCTGATTAAGGATAGCTGGGGTGAACAAGTGCCGTTTCTGGAGCCGGTTTATTCCGAAACTAAAGGTGAGCGTCTGGGCATTCGCCGCAAAGATCTGGCCGATGCTCTGGCAACTAATTTTTCAGGACGTCGTCTGGGTGTCTTTCGTGAGGGCGAAGATCTCATCCCGATTATATCGCGCGCGCCAGAGGATGAGCGTTCGGTGATTTTTGATACGTTTGGCATTCAGATTTTGAGCCCGACAACGGGCGAGACAGTACCCATGGCGCAAGTGCTGGACGATGGAAACATTAAGTGGCGGGATGGCCGCCTCCTGCGGGAAAACCGTGTGCTGACGATTAAAGCCCAAAGTGATCCGGCGCCGGGTGTCCTTACGGATGATTTGTTTCAACGGATCAAACCCAAAATTGAAGCTATTGCACTGCCGGACGGCTATAGTCTGGAATGGGATGGTGAATTTGGCAGCTCCGCCGAAGCCCAAAGCAGTCTGGCAACCACAATCCCCATGGGGCTTCTGGCCATGATTCTTGTAGTTGTCTTTTTGTTTAACGCCATAAGACAGCCGATCATTGTGTGGACGGTTGTGCCGCTGATGATGATTGGCGTGGTCATAGGTTTGGTTTCCACGCAGACACCGTTGGAATTTATGGGGATTTTGGGGCTTCTTTCCTTGTCGGGATTGCTGATCCAAAACTCACTGGTGCTGGTCGATAATACGGATGACCTTATCGCGCAGGGCATGCCGCGTTTTGATGCCCTGGTCGAATCTGCATCATCACGTTTTCGGCCTGTCGTCATGGGCGCGTTTACCACTGTGCTGGGGATCGCTCCGCTCTACTTTGACGCCTTCTTCAAATCCATGACCGTTGTCCTGGCGTTCGGCTTGTCCTTTGCCACCATTATCACGCTCCTCGTCACACCCGCCCTCTACGCATTGTGGTTCCGTATCAGGAATGATGAAGTCGCGACCGTGAAACAAGAGGTCTCAGCATGAGAACTTTAGGCAAATTTATCCTGATGAGCACTTTGGCCCTGAGCGGCTGCGAGACGTTGGCGAAACTCCGCCCCGAAATGACGCAAAGCTCGGACATAGACGCCGCGCTCCAGTCACAAATGCGCGATATGCCAAACTCCTGGCAATCTGCGCAAATGCGCATTGGCGATGTCGAAATAGGCTGGATCGCCCAACTAGGTGACCCTGTGTTGTCAAATCTGGTCGCGGAAGCCATCGCCCACAACCGTGACCTCCTGGCAGCCGCCGCAAATATCGAGCAGGCCTACGCATTGGCCCGGCAGGCCGGTGTGCCTTTAAAGCCCATCATAGGCGCCAGCAGCGGGGCGGACCGGACTATGTTTCTGGACGGCCCCATACCGGATACATCCGCCCTGAATTGGGGCGTCTCCGCCAGCTGGGAACCTGACATTTGGGGCCGCCTCAAAGCATCAGAGCAAAGCGCTTATAATTCCGCCCTGGCCGCAGAAGCGGACTATATCTATGCGCAGCACTCCATGGCAGCAGCTGTCGCCCAGACCTATTTCACCGCCATAGAGGCCCGGCTTCAAATTGATGTGTCGCAAAAAAGTTTAAACACTTTGAGCGAAACCGACCGCATTGTGGATGTGCAATATCTGGAAGGTTATGCCATGGCGCAGGATGTGGCCCTGTCCGAATCTGACCTAGCCGCCCGGCGTGCCGACGTGGCCATTGCCGAAGGGCGGTACCGCCAGTCCCTCCGAACGCTGGAACTTTTAATCGGGCGTTATCCCGCCGCCGAGGTTGATGTGGCAACACGTCTGCCAGCTCTGCCTCCTTTACCGCCAGCAGATACACCGGCGACTCTGGTGCAGCGGCGCCCGGACATAAGGGCGAGCGCGCTGAACGTGGCGTCCGCCTATTACAATCAGGATCAGGTTAAAGTCAGCCGTCTACCATCCTTGTCATTGAGTGCCAGCACAGGATCAAGCTCCAGCCAGTTCATTGATCTGCTCAATCCCAAACAGATATTTATCAACCTGGCCGGTGATCTATCCTATCTCATATTCGATGGTGGTCTTCAGTCTGCTCAGCTTGACGAAGCGGATGCGGGACGGCGCGCCGCACTACATAGTTATGCGGGCACAGTGCTGACCGCATTGGAGGAAGTGGAAACCAGTCTTGATCAAATTCAAGTCCTGCAATTGCAGGCCGAGGCCCTGGAAAGCTCTGCCAGCGAGGCCAACCGCGCACTCAGAATTGCCCGCATACGCTATAATGAAGGGGAGTCGGATATTCTGGACACGCTGAACATCGAGGCGAGAGTCGTCTCGGCCGAAAGTTCTCTAGTGAGTGCCCGGCGTGCCATTCTCAGCGAATGGGTGGCTCTCAATCTCGCGCTTGGCGGCAGCTGGGAGTAAGTTATGTTTATTCAGATTGTGATTGGCCTGACCGTCGTCATTTTATCTGTGATCATCCAGGTTATTTTTATTGAATTTATCGCGGGCCGTCTAGTCCGGCGTTACGGTTCAAAGCCGGACTCCAATGTTTCATTTTTTGAATTTGTTTTATCGCTTTCCATTGTCAACTTGCGGCTATTACTGGGATTGCTGACCATTGTTACGCTGTGGGCGGTTCTTCTTCTCAGCCTCGGCATTTATAACTCAATGGAGGAGAGCTTTTATTTTTCGCTTGTCGCCTTTACGACACTGGGCTTCGGCGACGTAATTTTGCCCGATAAATGGCGTATATTAGCTGGTTTTATTGCTACAAATGGCTTTATCATTTTCGGGTTAAACACTGCAGTTGTGCTGGAAGTGATCATTCGAATGCGTGGAAATCGTCGTGAGCAATCGGCCACGCCAGACAAATAAATTTCAACCTAAACCAGTGAATTTCTTTAATTGTGATTGCGCTAAAATTGGTGCCGTTGATTTGTGAACTATGTTTAGATTGCGGATCGATATAGCATTACGGAATTGAAGTTGACAGTCCATTGGTGCCTCCATTGCAGTCTAAACTGACCGACTTAAATTCGCCTCAAATAAGCCTCTGAACATATGTCGGTTTTATCGAAAGCGCTGCGTTGCTGAGTATTCTAATTTCGCCGGAGCCAGCCGCCTAACTCATTAGCTATAATATCCCGAATGTAATAATTCTGTTGCAATTGAGGGCGATCCTCTACGCAGTTACAGTCTTTTGCTTCCTTTAGGGCTTTTCTTGCTTGCGATCGTGCCGCGTTTTTCTCACCTATTTCATAGAGGTCCTAGGCCAGAACCAATCGTGCAATCACACGTTTCTCTGAGTCATTGACATGTTGGATGCAATATTCGCGGACCTCAAACCCGGCTTTTGCAATTCCTTTTTCCCGCGCGCAACTATTATAAAACGTTGCCAGTTCGGTCGGGGGTAATTCAGAGTGGATTTCAGATTTCATGGCTTCCAAAATTGGAACGGTAACTGCGCGCGAAACGTAGCCTGAAGTTTTCTCGGATACATCATCCAGCCTCATGACATTGCCTTTGTGGGCTTTGACATAGGCCTTAAAATCATCTGACCGCCCCGCATGATGGAGGATCTTAGAGTAATCAAAAGATGAAGTCCCTGTCCATGCTGGCAATTGTCCATCCGCCAAGGGCGTGGATAAAACATCCCACTTCTTTGCCAATTTGTCTAAACGCGTTTTATCATTGATGGCTGTCAGATACTTGGCAAGAACCACGTCCTGACTTAACCGGTCAGCGCGTTTTAATGTGGGTTCTATACCATTACCCATGGGTTCTGAAATTTTGACAATCTTGTCCGCAAACTGCTTTATAGCTAAGATGTCGCCTCTTTCGTAAGCATGGCCCAGAACCGTCTCCACAAGATCATCTCCCTTGCGGTCCGAATAACCATGTTCAATTGCAAAAGCGGTTTCACTTAAAATCCTTCCTGGAGCCGTTCCTTTTTCAATATGTCGATTGATCCACGGCATAATCGCGAACGCTGAAAAGCCTTTTTCGCGCAGTTCCTTTGCATCAAGTTGAGATGGATATTGAAGTCCTTGATTGACAGATTTTAGATACTGGGCAAGTGGATATGATCTATGCGTCTTCCATTCAGCCTCTACTTTCGCGGAAGCACCTTTGTCACCCAGGCGACCATACGCCATCATCAAAAACTCATGAGGAGATTGACCGGGTTCCATGCCGCTGCGATCCCAAAGAGAACTACCGTGCATTGTCTTTTTAGAGTAATGATCCAGTAGAGCTCGCACGAAGGCAGGATCGTAAATGGAAGAGTTATCAATCCACATTTCCATGATAGAGTCAAAATAATCGACTCCGGTAATATCGCTTGACCTAAGCAACTCTATTGCGGTTTGTGTAGACTCTGAAGTGTTTGCTCTGGCATACAAGAAGATATCGCTGACCAAAAAACTCCGGTCATGCCAGTCTTTGTGATTTTTCTTCTTTGATAGGTAACGCAACTGGCGGCGCTTTTCTCGATCATAGCCCGTTGCCACAACCCTGTCATATATAGGCCGGAAATGCTCTGATTCCGGGAAATAGATCGACGCGGGGTGATTGACATAAGGGCCAATTAAACATGGACCTAAATCCGGCTCCTCTACGCAAGGCGCAAGCGTCACCATAAGTGAATGTTCCGGCTTATCTTCAATGCCAAGCCTGTCGCACGATGACACCGAAAAGGCGAAAGCGCCAAATAACGTAAGGCTACAAATTTTACGAATGGTACTCATATCTCTCCCCGGTTCCTAATATTCGCAAGAGAGAAATCTTAAAAGTTTGCCTAGATCGAATCCGTATTTTCAAATTTTAATTCCGTCATGTAGAAAACTGGAAGTGAGGCGAGCGGCTTAAAATCGCCTCACTTAAGACACTCACCTTTCGTCCGGTTAAGCCCCCAAAGTACGCATGCGGGCAAAACCGCGGAAGCTCCTATTCGGCGAATAGTGCAAGACATTATGTGTTTGAATTATGGCCTCTATAGAATCGAATTTTGGGTCATATTGAATTAATTCTGCTCAGTTAAATGATGCAGTCTGCCAAACAGTGTGGTACGCGGGTTAAGCGGCAGGCGCTGAAGTTTCCCCCACATGAAATCGATAGCGCTTGTCGTGCCTTTATATATTTAAGGCGCTTAAATCCTGTCCCATATTGAAACAGTTTCTTACGAAAACCTGCAAAAAGCCAAATTAAGCT
>JAHDEZ010000052.1 GCA_020628425.1 Hellea sp.
CCAGGGTCTACTTGCCGGGCGCAACCTTGTGCCTTCCATCGACAAGCCCCTTCGCAAGCCGTTCCTCTTGCGCAAGGGAGACGGAAATTGCTGTCGTTAACGTGTGTCTTAAATACCGGGGTCAAATAAAACTCACAAGAGTAATATAGGAAAAAAAGCACATTTCTTTGCTTGACAGTCAGGAAAAACGCAAATCGGCCGGAAATTGAATCCAACCCGTAGGGTGCATGGAGCGCAGCGCAATGCACAAGCGTTTCAATCAATCCTATCCTTCCAACAGCGCATGGTGCATTGCAGGGCCCCATTGTCATGGGCCACTTCCATGCACCCTACCGGTGTGGTATTTGTGTGGCGGGATGCACCGTACTTGGTAGGAGATAGTATTGACCGGAAGCCATCTAATTGAATTTCAAGGACTCCTTTATTCCGGTAGTGTTACTCAAAATCTCCTTTGGAAGGATAGCAATGTATTTCTAATGGACAATCACCGTGCCGCTTTATGGTGTTGGCAGCAGTGTTTTGACCTTTATGTAGAGGATCACTGCATATTGCATATTGACCGGCATACAGATGCCCTAGGTGCATGGTTAGAAAAACATGTGAGTGAAATGCCTGATTTGAGGGGGCTTTCAATCCATGATTACCTATCGGCGAAAATTTTTTTAACTACAGAAACTGAATTATTTCGATGGGACAATTACCTATCTATTCATATTGAAAAATTCCGAGACCAACTTAAGGGTCTGATTAGTGCAGATCATGGTGATGGCGATGCGCCTCAATTTGAGGGCGCGAACCGACCTAGACCCGATGCTTTATCAGAAAATCTGTTACACTGGCTGAAAACAGGAGGGAAATCATGGATAGTAAATGTTGATCTAGATTACTTTTTTACCTCTATAACAACAAAGAATGAAGAAGAAGAATGGATTCCTTTGTTTTCCAATGAGTATATAGACATTGTATTTAGTCAAATTCGTAAGGGCATTGAAGATGGCCACATAAAAGTGGTTACTGTCTGCTTAACCCCATCACATTTTACACCCGGCTGGGAGGCATGTTTGAAACTAAGTCAACGAATTTTTGGAATTTTAGGGGTCAAGCACCCAAGTCTTTAGATTATCAATTCGAAACTTACCAATGTAAACTTTAGTGACCTATAAGTGACCTATTTTACAAAGCCAATTTTCGCGAAAAGCTGTGTGCCGCTTAACTTATTGAAATAATGAAGAAAAATGGAGCGGGCGATGAGATTCGAACCCACGACCCTCACCTTGGCAAGGTGATGCTCTACCACTGAGCTACGCCCGCTCAATTTGCGTACAAGGTGACCTTTAAAGGCTACCCCGTGGCAGAAGTGCCGCTATATGGCGTAAGCGCTCTTGTGAATCAAGTCTGTTTTTTAAGTTTTTGCGGTTTTTGGTATTTCGCCGGATCCGTATGTGGATGGCCAAAGAATCTGTTTTTGGTCGGGGCTATATTGATCCGACAGGGCAAAGGTAGCCTGACGCAATTGATCCATAATGTTCTCGCGGCGGGTCAGCCAGGCTTTAACTTGCTCGGGCATAATGACGTCGCCCAGGGACAGGGTGACTTCTGTGCCGATGGCGCGTTTGATTTCACGGATAAACATGGCGCGGCGCATGACTTCGGATACACAACTCGCCATATGGAACAGACGGGAATTATGACCGTGGACAAAAATGGGCAGGACGGCCGCTTGGCTGGCTGTGATCATTTTTTCCGTGAAACGGTGCCAGGGCATTTCATAGGGGCGACCAAATATAGAGCTGGGCCGTTCGGCGGATCCGCTGGGAAAGATAATAACAATATGACCGTCCCGCAGATAGTCCACCGCATCACGGCGAACCTTCAAATTTTGTCGACGGGCCTCTTTGCTGTCTTCGGCCAAGTCCAGAGGTAGAAAATAATTCCGGCCATGATTTTGTTGCTCAAACACGTCCCACAACACAACTTTGAAGTCCTTGCGGATTTGTGAGACCATCCAGCAAATAGAGGCACCGTCCATCATACCAAAAGGATGATTGGCGATAATCACCAGAGGCCCGGTGGCGGGAATGCCCTCAAACCCCTTGCCCAGGGTCGAAATTTTCAAGCCCAGCGTATCGATAACATCATCCCAGAAACTCTCTGGCCCTTGATTTTTATCGATGAGGGTGCGGTAAGTTTTAACGAGATGGTTTTTGCCGATACCGTGTTCGATGACATTCACGACTTTTTGCTGCCAAACGGGTAGATCTGCCGCAAAGGACAGATTGAGCTCATAGGATGGGGCGGTCATGTCACTCACTCACTCACCTGTTTTCCCGCATAGCGCCAATAAACGCGCCGTCTTTAGGGGAGTTTGTATGGGTTTTCGAGTGAATTTTTGCGAAATCCTTTAAATTGGAGACAGTTTCCATCCCCGGCAATTGAATTTTTTGACGTGGTGTGCTTTTGATCACAGTCGGTAAAAGTCTGAAGTGATAATTTAGCGGCAATTTTTTGGGGGGACTGATATGCCTGAGACCAAGCGTAAACGACATGTCGTATCCGTTCATGGCACATTTTCAGGGCGCGGACATTTTGATAGCGAAGACGCGGCCAATGCCCAGTTTTTTTGTGAACAGTCGGACTTTGCCAAAACCCTTAAGGGGGATTTGAGCGTTGATGCCTGGCATGAATTTGGCTGGAAGGGGACCAATCTCGAATCTGACCGCCGGTCCGGCAGTCGCCGATTTGCAAAATTTTTAAAGTCATTAAAATTACCGCCCGAAGATGAGGTCCTCATTTTGGCGCACAGTCACGGGGGAAATATTGCCCTGGATGGCCTGCGTAAAAAGCCTATCCCCAATACCATATCTCTCTATTCATTCGGTACCCCGTTTATCTGGAAGGATTCACGGCATCCATTTGGTGCCATTTTGTCCATCATGCCGAATATCATATTCTTCCTGGCTATTCTGGCGCTGGCTTTTGTTATCGGCTCCGGCCACACACAATCGCTTCTTTACGGTGTGCCTTATTTGGATCTGCCTCGCAATGAACAGGTCAATGCATTTTTTAAGAGCTTTAATAGTTTCACGGCCTATCCCGTGGCTATTTTATTAGTCATTGCGTCCTGGTTATATCTAATCGGCGTGCCCCTTGGGCGAACGCGCTACAGGGCTCAGTTTAACTATCTGGATGTCAACAAATTTCAGCTAACCCGGATCTGGCGTACAGATGACGAGGCCATTGCTATCTTGTCCAATGAGCCCAATATCAGCGCGCCAATTTCTATCTTTAACAGCTTTTTTCGGTTTGTGGCGGCCTCTCTCTTTGTGGGGTTTGTCTTATGGGCCATGTATGATGGCTATTATCAATTCCTGGATTTACGGAAAAATGTGGATAGCACAAAATCCTGGAATTATGTTCTGCCCATGGGCGGGGAGAAGATGGGGCTGGGGCTTTCGGTTATGATATTACTGGCGCTCATTTATCCGTTTTTTCGATATATCCTGAAAGCGCCTTTAACATGGTTGATGAGCCGACCCGTTAATTCCCTGCTGCGCAAAACCTCTATGGGGGAGGACGGCTATCTTCGGCTGGACGCCAATAATATGCCCCATATTCCGCGGCAGTTTGATAATGATTTTAATGAAAGTGTCCAAGAAATTGCTCCGGTCCTGGAGGCTGTAAAAAAGAACTCAGATGATTATCTGCTGGAAAACCGAACAACATTGATGCGCATGATGTCAGCGGGTGACGGATATCTGGTGGATGTGTTTCAAAACACGGATCTCACAAAAAGCCTCATACACTGTAATTACTTTACGGGTGACATGGCGCGCTTTATAGCCAAACGTGAAGCCAATCGAAAGGCGGCCGCCAAGCAGGCCCGCGAAGCTGAATTGGCGACTTAAAACGACAAACGCCTATTTTTAAGGATACGCCAATGCCTGCCACCCGCGAAGAATTATTTGCCCTGCTTGATGAACTCGGCATTGCTCATAACACCACTGATCACGAGCCGGTCTTTACGGTGGAAGACAGCGCTGCAGTCAAAGCGCATATGCCAGGCGCCCATACGAAGAACCTGTTCCTCAAAGACAAAGGCGGCAATTTTTTCCTGATTTGCGCCGAAAGCCAGGCTCAGATCAAAGTCAATAAACTCCATCCCCATCTGGGCTGCAAGCGGCTGTCTTT
Source organism: Hellea sp. (assembly GCA_020628425.1). Lineage (GTDB taxonomy): Bacteria > Pseudomonadota > Alphaproteobacteria > Caulobacterales > Maricaulaceae > JACOMS01. Next base: position 4,189 of record JAHDEZ010000052.1, read on the forward strand.
TGGCAAGGCCGAATATCTGATGGAACATCTGGGCGTGACGCCGGGTTCTGTCTGCCTCTTTGCCATTATGAATGACAAAGACGCGAATGTGCAGCTCATCATCGATAAAACTCTGACCGACGCGGATGTCGTCAATTTTCATCCGCTGTTAAATGATGCGACGACCGCCATCTCGTCAGAGGATATGGTGAAATTCGCCAAAGCCACAGGACACGATCCCATCATTATGGATTTTGAGGCGATTGCGCCGCCGGAATAGGCGCTATTCTTTGGGGCTTATTCCGGCGTTGGATTAAGCGTTGTCTTCACGGAACTGTGACAAAAGAAAGTTTCCAGTTAGGCGTTTTCATGACTTGAATATTAAGGCATTGAGACCAAATATGGGGCGAATAACAAAGGATTACGATTATGAGCGAAGCTGTCGCAACGGATATCGTCAAAGATACCACAGATATGAGCTTTATGGCCGATGTCATTGAGGCCTCTCAAGAGGTGCCGGTGATTGTGGATTTCTGGGCGCCCTGGTGTGGCCCATGTCGTCAACTTATGCCGCGCCTTGAAAAAATCGTCCAAGAGCAGGGCGGTAAAGTCAAGCTGGTCAAAGTCAATACAGATGAAAATCAGGGCGTGTCGCAGCAATTGGGCGTGCGCTCATTGCCAACGGTTATGGCTTTCAAGGACGGACAGCCGGTTGACGGCTTTATGGGCGCGCAGCCCGATAGCGAACTGCAAAACTTTATCAACCGCATATTGGGCGAAGTGGATGCGGATGCAGCCGGTGAGCTCGTGGCGCGTGGCAAGGACAGTCTGGCGGCCGGCGACCCGGGCGGCGCAGCCGAAGACTTCGCCAAGGCCCTGCAGCTCAATCCCGAAAGCGGGGAGGCTCTGGCAGGTTTGGCGCGTATTTATTTTGATAGTGGCAATGAAGATGGTGCTGCACAGCTTATCGAGAGCGCACCACCGGCTATCTCTGACCATCCGGAAATCGCGGCCGTGCGTTCGCTGTTAACGCTCAAGGAAGAAGCCCCTATTGTCGAAGATGATAATGAGGCGGCGGCTCTAGTGGCACAGCACGTGTCACAAGTGGATACCAATCCGGATGATCTGGACGCCCGTTTTGAATTGGCCAAGGCTCTGCTGGGCGCGGAGCGCAAAGCTGAGGCGGTCGATCATCTGATCTATTCCGTTGGTAAAAACCGTATGCATAATGATGAAGCTGCACGAAAATTACTGCTCACCATTTTTGAGGCTGAAGGCACGGAAAGCGACATATCCATTGATGGACGCCGCCGCCTGTCTTCTATCCTGTTTGCATAAAGGCTTTTGTGATAGGGTGGGCATCAGAGATAGTCTATGAGTAGCCATTACAAATCCCTGTCCCGCCGGACCAATCCGGACGTGATCCCGATCTTCCCTCTATCCGGGGCGGTTCTACTGCCCGGCTGTGACTTGCCGCTCAATATCTTTGAGCCGCGCTATCTCAATATGGTTGACGATGCGCTTAAATCCGATCGGCTGATCGGCATGGTCCAAAGCGATGGTGACAAGGTCAAAGCTATTGGCGGTCTTGGCCGCATCATTCAGTTCTCTGAAACCGATGATGGACGCTATCTGATTGTGCTCAAGGGCTTAAAGCGTTTCACAGTCGAAGAAGAGCTGCCTTTGGAAAAACCTTATCGTCAGGCTAAAGTGAGTTATGTGAACTTTGCTACAGACCCGGATTTTCACATGCCGGAGATGATGCCTGAAGCCCTTTCGGACAAAGGTGGCGAAAACCGGGCGGCGTTGACTGTGGCCATGAAAAGCTTCGCTAAATCGCTCGGCGTAGAGGTGGACTGGGACGCCCTGTCAGAAATTCCTTTGCCGCGCCTCATTGATCAGGCGGCCATGATCAGCCCGTTTCGCGCCGAAGACAAGCAAAGCCTGCTCGAAGCGCCCAATACGGAAGAGCGGCGACGTTTGTTGATTGGCCTGATGCATCTCTATTCCGCTGGGTTGCCGGGTGAAGATAAAAGTAAGATGAATTAGCGCTATGACTGACGACATCGATCCCAAAGAAGCCCAACCGAAACAGATAATAGATCCCATGATGTTATCTGCGCTGGTTTGCCCTAAAACCAGAACGGCGCTTTATCATGATACCGATACGAATGAGCTGATTTCCAAAAAAGCCAAGCTCGCTTTTCCTATACGGCTCGGTGTTCCGATCATGCTAATCGAAGAAGCCAGAGATATATCTAAATAGTGAGCTACCATGACTGACCTGACCCAAGCCCAGCAGGACGCGCTGGACGCGGCCGCGTTTCGCCGCCTGTTGAAACATCTGGATGCCAATAAAGATGTGCAAAATATCGACCTGATGATACTGGCCGGATTTTGCCGCAACTGCCTGTCGAAATGGTATAAGGCGGCCGCTGATGATGCGGGCTACGAAATCGACGATATGACGGCGCGGGAACGGGTCTACGGCATGCCTTATTCAGAATGGAAAGCTAATCATCAGCCCAAAGCTACGCCTGAACAATTGGCCGCTTTTGAGGCCCGTCAACACAAAGAGGGTTGACGATCGGCTTTGGCGTTCCCACTTTCTCGTAAACGAGGAGATCTACATGTCCCATCATGATTACGCAGACGCCAGTCAGTGGCGCGGCACCACAATTCTTTCGGTTCGTAAGAACGGAAAAGTCGTTGTTATAGGCGATGGCCAGGTGAGCGCGGGGAATACGGTTATGAAATCAGGTGCTCGCAAGGTACGCCGGGTTGCCGGTGGCCGCGTTGTAACCGGGTTCGCCGGAGCGACGGCCGATGCGTTCGCCTTACTGGAGCGCCTTGAGGCCAAGCTCGAGCAATATCCGACCCAGCTGGCCCGGGCCTGTGTGGAACTGGCCAAGGATTGGCGGACGGATAAATATCTGCGGCAATTGCAAGCCATGATGATCGTGGCTGACGCAAATGAAACCTATGTGCTGACCGGAAATGGCGACGTGGTCGAGCCGGATAAACTTGAGAGCGGCTCCGGTATTACCGCTATCGGGTCCGGCGGCAATTTCGCTTTGTCGGCGGCACTGGCTATGGATGCCTATGAAGACGACGCGGAAGTTCTGGCTCGCAAAGCCATGGAAATCGCTGACAGGGTCTGCGTTTTCACCAATGGAAATGTGACCGTTGAGACCATAGAATCAAATTAAAATATTAGCTTGACAGTCTAGGTTAATATTCCCACACAATTTTTTATGATTACACATTCTGAAATATGGACCGCCCTTGATAAGCTGGCCCGTAAACTCTCTACATCACCGTCTGGTCTTGCTAAACGCGCCGGGCTCGATGCCACCAGTTTCAACAAATCCAAGCGCTTTGGTGCTAATGGCAAGCCGCGCTGGCCTTCGACAGAGAGCGTGTCAAAAGTTCTTAACGTCGCCGGTATGAGCTTTGAAGACTTTGCGGCCATGGCTGAGGATAAGCCGGTCAAAGGTCCGACCATACCCGTGATCGGTTTGGCACAAGCCGGGAATGATGGGTTTTTTGATGATAGCGGTTATCCTGTGGGTGAAGGCTGGGATGAGGTTCGCATGCCCGGTGAAATTGACGAAAACGTCTATGCGCTGCAAATTCAAGGCGATAGCATGTATCCTGTCTTTCGCGCCGGTGACCGTGTGCTGGTCTCACCCGATCAGTCCGTCCGCAAAGGCGACAGAGTTGTAGTCAAAACCCGTGAAGGGGAGATAATGGCCAAGGAATTATCCCGTAAAACGGCCACTAAAATTGAGCTTAAATCTCTGAACCCTGAGTTTGAAGACCGCAGTTTCAGCCGCAAAGAGGTGGAGTGGATGGCCCGTATTGTCTGGGTGTCTCAGTAGTTTTCTGGGTTTCGGGGTTTTGCTGTCTTTTCAAAACCGAACGAAACTTTCTCGACAGTTGAAAAGCCTCATGTCCGTTCCTGCGTAAAACGGTCAGTACATTGTCAGATTTGGTGGATGGCTTTGGTATTCTATAGTGGAGCGACGGGTCAGTTTGTGCGGCATTCGCACCAGATCAGTCGTCATCCTCATCCTCATCATCATTATGGTCGCCCAACCAGGCTTCGCCAAGCTTTTCGAGGGCGGCCGGGTCGTCCTTATGTTCTAAAAATTCCGCCATGCGTTGCTTAACGGCGTCTTCGACCACATTGGTCGCAGGGATGTCGGAAACACGTTTTAGCATAGCCAGGCTTTTGTCCTTATAGGTTTCGCTGTCTATGGCCATTAACGTGGCGGCATAATTGGCCAGAATGATCATGTCATTCGGTGAGCGCTCAATGGCCATGTCATAAAACCGGATACCGTCTTCCATCGTGGCGTTGAACATATCTTCGGCGCGACCCGGTCCGGCTTTGCGCACAATGCCCAAATGCCAGGCCCCCATGAGGCCATCCCCCCGGGGCTCATCAGGATATTTTTCCCTCACCGCTTCTATGGCTCTGCGGGATTTGCCGATCAGGTTCTTGCGGAAGGCTCTGAAGGGGCTGCTGTTCTGGGCTTCAAACCCCCGAGCCAGAGCATATTGAATATGCGCGTATTCGGACTCAGGATCGAGCTCCAGTGCGTCTTGTGCCAGTTTGCGGGCCCGTGTGGCCGCTTTGCGGGGTTTTTCCTCAAGGCCCAGCATGACTTTGGCTGAAATGGTTTCCGCCGCCAGACTCAAGCCGTCAGCCGTGTCCAATGCTTTTGCCATATCCATGGCTGTGTCGTATTCGCCGGCAAACAGTTTTGCTTGAGCGGACAGCCAGGCCTCATCATCGGCCAAAGCAGAGGTCGAGCACAGCAGGCTGAGGACGGCAAATACATATATTAAAATACGGGTCATGATTTTCCATAGCAAGAATAGAGAGCACCGCAAAGGCGCTGACGCATCAAGCTTAACTCAATTCGGTGTGATGGGACCCAAAATAATATGCCCCGTCGTTGGGCTAAGAACGACGGGGCTATTGTAATCGCACGTGGGAAGTGCGGGGACGTGGGAATTAGTGAAGGAACGCCTCCGAGTGCGGGGGGCTGGCTGGGAAAAGCACGGTGACGTTTCCTTCGCTAACAATGACTATTTAGGTTTCGGATTGGGCCACAAAAGGACCGAAATGTGACCATTTTGGGGCAAACTCCTAATAGAAAGTTAAATTCTAGCTAAGCGCTTGTATTTGTTTATTTAATTCGTTAGCGTGATTGTGATGAGCACAACAAATATTATCAATTTACCCTCCAGAACAACCTCCGGTAGGCCTGGAAAGCCCTCGCAAACCGCCTTTAACCGTCAGGAATTAGCCCAAATTCTGTCTATTTATGGCCGCATGGTCAGTGCCGGTCACTGGAAAGATTATGCTATGGATTTCCTGCCGGACCGGGCCATATTTTCCGTTTACCGCAAAGCCAGCGAGCATGCGCTCTATCAGATTATTAAAACCCCGGCTCTGCGCCAGAAACAAGGACAGTTCAGCGTGGTCGCTCCGGGTGGGCTTATCCTGAAACGGGGGCATGAACTCAAAGCTGTGTTGAAAGTCTTTGACAAAAAGAAATTTGAATTGCGCTAGATAAGTTCCGTCTAAAGGTTTCCTCTTAAAATCAGACATAAAAAAACCCGCACCAAAGTGCGGGTCTTATTATACGATGTAAACGCCTATCAGTCGTCAAACGCGCTCATCAACTGCAGCAGCAGCTGGAACATGTTGTAGAATGACAGCAGCAGGCTGGCGGCTGCGAAAACAGACAGTTTCTTCATCAGAGACGGGTGACCCTGTGAGCCGTAATACATGCTCTTCAGAGCCTGAGTTTCCCAGGCCACGATGATAGAAATCATAACCAGCATGACACCGGCAATAATCAGCTCTGTACCGCTACTGGCTGCCATGCTTGGGATAAACATAGACAGGATTTGGTAGGCAACCAGGCCCATGAAAATACCAATGGCGTATTTGGCAATACTCCAGAGATTGCGCTCTGTTGTGTACCCGAAAAAGCTAAGTGTTGCGAATAGGGCCACAGTCATAAAGAAGACTTTGGCAATTAGCATGCCCGGATAAATGATGACGGACACAGAGAACATGAAGCCTAGCATGCCGGCTAAGGCCAACAGGAAGCCAACGGTTGCGCCGAAACTCATTTTAGGAAGGCTGCGTCCAACAAACATGAAGCCAAACATAATCGCACCAACGGCGACCAGGGCCATAATCGGATTGCCGAAGACACTGTACATGACATCGGGATTGCTCATCCAGTAATTCGCAAAAAAGTAGGCTACGGCGCCTGCAAATGCCATGCCCACACCCATCCAGCGATAGGTGCCGATCATGAAATTCCGTAGGCCGACGTCTGTTTCGCCGGTACCCACAGATTGAGGGAAACGTTCGGTCATAAAAACTCCTTGAAATGACTTATACCCACCCAATATAGGACGAAACGTTACAAATTACAAAATATTTCATCCGAAAAAAATCACAGGATTAATAATGGAATTACGCACGCTTGGACGCACGGATTTGAAGGTCACTTCAGTTTGTCTTGGAACCATGACATGGGGCAATCAAAACACCGAAGCCGAAGCTCATGAACAGCTCGACTATGCGACCTCTGAGCGGGGCATTAATTTCATTGATACGGCTGAAATGTACCCCGTTCCGGGCGATCCAAAGACGCAAGGCCGGACGGAAGATTATATCGGCACCTGGCTTAATGGGCGGGGACGCCGGGATGATTTGATTATTGCGACTAAAATCACCGGGCGGTCCTCCATGACCTGGTGCCGCGATGACGGCATCAACCCGCGCCATACAAAAGCACAAATCGATGAAGCCGTGGAAAAATCACTGCGACGCCTTCAGACGGACTATATTGATCTTTATCAACTCCATTGGCCCGACCGCGAAATTTCCGGTTTCGGGTTTCATTCCTATTATGACTACGACGCCCAAGATATGGAGCCACTTGAGGATATATTAGAGAACCTCAACCGACATGTTGAGAAAGGTAATATCCGCCATATCGGTGTCTCCAATGAGTTTCCCTGGGGGACGATGAAGTTTCTGGCCATTGCCGAGGCGAGAGGTTGGCCGCGTATGGTGTCTAACCAGCATGTCTATTCTCTGGTGTCCCGGCGCTATGATTACGCCAATGCCGAAATTGCTATGCGTGAAGATGTTGGCTTGCTGGCTTATTCGCCTTTGGCGCAAGGCTATCTGACAGGAAAATATGACAATGGGGCCCTGCCGGATAAATCCCGCAAGAAACTCTTTGGCGGATTTCTGGGGCGTTACGAAGGCCCCGGCGGTGTTGAAGCTATTACGGACTGTAACGACACAGCGCGTCGTCTGGGCATAACGCCAACGGAGTTTGCCTTGAAATTTGTGGAAAGCCGAGAATTTGTGACATCCAATATTATTGGCGCGACGACTATGGCGCAGCTTAAGGAAAATATTGACGCCCACGAAATCGTTTGGACCGACGAGATGGAAAAAGAAGCGGCTCGTATTCATCATCAATACCGGTCGCCCTGTCCGTAGCCAATGGAAATTTATCGCCTGTTTGCGGCCATTCGGCCCCCCGATGACATCGTCGAAGATCTACTAAGACTGCAAATCGGTTTAAGGGATGCCCGCTGGTCCGGTGCTGAAAAGTTCCACATAACGCTGGGATATTTTGGTGACGTAACCGCAGAACAGGCAGAAATTCTGGATGGAAGACTGGCTGAAATAGCGCAAAGCCCTTTTGAGCTCTCTTTGTCGGGTGTCGGACATTTCGGTCGCTCGGAACCTCACGCTATCTGGGCCGGTGTTTCAGAACATATCTCAGAATGTGTCTCAAAAACCGAATCTGAGAGCCTAACTGAGACAGGAGAACTTACCCGACTGCATAAATCTATTCGCCGGGCCGCTCGGGACTGTAAAATCGAAATGGAGCGGCGAGACTATCGCCCACATGTGACGCTGGCCTATCTGCGGGGTAGCCCCGATGTTGAGGCTGTGGCCCGCTGGGAGCAGGCTCATAATTGCTTCGAAACAAATCCGTTTATAGTTGATAGCTTTCATTTATATTCCAGTTGGCGCCGCCCTTCGGGCCCGAACATATATAAAGTCGAAGCCAGCTACCCATTACTTGGCTAAGTCAGGACTTGGCTAAGTCAGGCTGATCGGTTTGACCTGATTTGGCGTATCAACGTCATGAGCCCACAAACAAAATCCCGAACAGCTCTTGGCTTTGGATTATGGCGCTACGCCCTGATAGGGGCCGTTGTCGCCTTCGCCGGGCCGCCTATTTACATTCACACGCCGGAATTTTACGGGGATATTCAAGGTCTCGACCTGACGACTATGGCGACGATATTCTTGATCTTGCGCATTTTTGATCTGGCCCAGGACCCTCTGCTGGGCTGGTTGGTAAACCGCTATCAAAGTCGCGTGCAATCCATGGTCATCGGTTTCGGTATTCTATTCGCGATCGGCATGTTATGTTTGTTTGCCCCAAACCCGCCGCTTGCCTTGCCGGCATGGTTTGGTTTGTCCCTGGCTTTGGTCTTTACCGGGTTTAGCGGGCTGCAGATATTGTTTTATGCGACGGGGCTAGAAATGGCCGAGAGCGGCAGCCTGTCTCATGCCCGTATTGCGGCCTGGCGAGAAGCGACCGTTCTTTTGGGGGTATCAGCCGCCTGTATCGCGCCTGTCTACCTCATTCAGAGTTTCGGAGAAAAACAGGGGTATTGGGCCTATAGTCTCCTATTTCTTGGGCTATTAACAATGGCTTTGGTTCTGTCGCGGCCTGTATGGCGCTTTGCGTCCGCGCAATTCACAGAGACATCCAGCTTCTGGCATTTATTGAAGCGAAAAAATTTACGCTGGCTTATGGGTATTGGCTATTTGAATTCCATCGCCACAGGGATCACGTCCACGCTTTTTCTTTGGTACGCTCAGGACAAGCTCGGCGCTGATGAATGGCATACAGGGCTGTTACTGCTGACCTTTTTCATAAGTGCCGCTATCGCTGCCCCGTTTTGGGGTAACTTTGCCAGCCGCTATTCGGCCAAATCTGCTTTGATGACCGGTATGTTATTGGTGACACCTGCTTTCTTTATGGCAGCCTTTTTGGGCCAGGGCGATGTGGTTTGGTTTTATGTCATTTGTATTTTGTCTGGTCTGGCACTTGGGGCGGACATGACATTGCTTCCGGCCATGCTATCAGATGAGTTGACGCGTTCTGGCGCCGGGGGATCCTTCACCTTTGGTATTTGGGGGTTCATTACAAAGCTGTCTTTTGCCACAGGTCTGGCGATGGCTTTGGTACTGGTTGACTGGGCTGATTTTAACCCGGATGCCGATATTCATTCTGATGCCGCTCTACAGGGGCTTGCCTATACCTATGCATTGGTACCGTGTTTAATGAAATTACTAGCCGTATTTGTGGTTTGGCGTTCACCCATCAGCCGTTCGGCCATTTAGAGGCCGGCCATTTAAACCGACCAGGCTAGATTTTGTAAAAAGGCTGCAGGAGCTTCGGGATAATACCTTTGAATATCAACGGGGCATCCGTTGCGGTCAAAACCAGACAGGGCTTGTCTTCCATAGCCACCGGTACATGCGGCGTCTTGTGATCTGCAATGTGTAGATCACCGGCCGTGAAAGCTTCGTCGCCGTCATAATAACCCCCGGACAGGATCAAAGTCATTTCCTCGCCTTGATGGCCGTGCGGCGGTACGGCTTTACCGGGCGCCATCCAAAGCAGGCGGGCAACGGCTTTGCCGTCGGCTTCAATTACATATTGCTTCAGGCTCGGTGACAAAGACTGCCATTTCAGTGCGTCCAAAGCCTTGCCAAGATAGGTCGTTAGAATACCAGGTGTCTTAATCCCAAAGGTCTCGCTTTGATCGTCTAATGTTCTCGCCACCTCTTTGATGGCGGGCTTGACGATATCGCGAGAGTTTTTATCAAGCAGATCCTTATCGAGCAAATCCATGGCCGACACATTCATTTTAGCTGGTTCTTGTTCCCGCAGTGTGTGGCCACCGATTTCCTGATGCAGGGCCACAGCGTTCTGGCAGTTCAGACACTGACTAACATGAGATGCCAACACTATATTATAGGCCGTGTCATAATGACCTGACACATATTTCAACAGCACGTCATCGGCTGGATGATAATTTATTTTTGTCATGAAAAATCTCCGCGCTGTTCAGCAAGCAGCGTTCTTAGTTTTTCCAGTCCTAATCGAATTCTAGATTTCACCGTGCCAAGGGGCAGGTTCAACATTTCTGAAACAGCCGCATGTGGATTTTCTTCCAGAAAAGCCAGCGTCAAAACTTTTCGCTGTTCTTCGGGGAGTTTTTCCAAAGCCGCGCGGATTTTCTCCGCGTTAATAGAATGCCAGGCCGACGCTTCAGGGGATTCAGCGTCGGGCCCGGCAAAAGTCGGATCATTGGCATCTGGGAGAGGCCGTGAATCCTTGCGCAAACGATCTATTTTCTTGTTTCTGGCAATGGTGAAAATCCAGGTCGAGGCGGAAGCCAGCGCCGGGTTGTACTTGTCGGCTTTCCGCCAAACCGTCAAAAGCGTTTCTTGCGCCACTTCCTCGGCGGTGATTTCTGGAATGCCAGAACGCATAATGAACGATTTGACACGAGGCGCATAGTAATCAAACAGGTTCTGGAACGCGTCCCGATCCTGCTTTTCTGATATATCCAACATGAGGGAGGCCCAGTAATCGGGCCCTCTATCCTCAGGACGGATATTTACTGCACGTGCCGCCATTTCGCGTCTGACCTTTCCCTGTCTGACCCTGTTTATAGGCACTATATTCGATGTTTGACCGAAGTTCATGTCTTTATTTACGCGCGGGCGGAAAATACGGATCATAAAACATGTGCAGTTATTTTTTTTGATCCAAAGGTGGTGATTGGCCGTAACTAATATTGACACGCGCATTTCGTCCACCCTCCCCCTGTCACGAGACGATTTGAGCGTTCAAACAGCTGCTCTGTAATAAACAGTAACCCCGTTTGATGCAGAGCAGCTGTTATATTTCCCGACAGAGTCATGACATTTTAACGATAATGTCGTTAAACGAACCTCAGATTTCCCCGAAAAGGATATGTAATGTCGAGTTTTCTATTATTCATGGCCGCGTCTTGTTTGGGAGCGCCTATTGATAATGGAGAGCTGAAACAATTGGGTGAAGCCACTTATAAAAAGGCTGTTTTTAAACTTTATGATGCGTCGCTTTGCATGTCATCAGACGTTGAGAGGTTTTCCATGGATGAGCCCTTTGTGTTATCCCTCGAATACCGCCGTAAATTTTCAAGCGAACAAATTACCAAAGCAGGCATCCATGAAATGGCCCGTTTTGCCCGCAAAGACAAAGACGATTTTGCAGCCCTTGAACCCATTTTTCATGAGTGCTTTCCTGATGTGGATAAGGGGGATCAAATCATTGCCGTCTCTGAGAGCGCAACTGAAGCAAAATTCTACTATAATGGTGCCATGTCCTGTGAAGTGGACTATCCTGAGTTTCGCGAGTTATTCTTTGGGATCTGGCTTGGAACCGAAACCCGCGTGCCTAAACAGGCGGCGTTGTTAAAAGGCGAAGCCGCGCCTTAGGCGGCCAAATCTCCCCAGCTCAACCCATATTTCGCCAGATATTTCTTGAGCCGGTCCGAGTCGTTTGTGCTTTTGCGTTGCGTGCGAGAGACGGCATAGAGCTTGCGGCCCGCGTCCGATAGATTATCAGATTGGCGGCATACCCGGATTACATTGGCCAGACCGGGCCGATCAAAGGGATCGATTTGCATTATCCGTTCATGACCCATCACCGATAGTAAGAGCTCTTCGGCCGGGTTGGCGGCAGCGTGCCTCCAGGTCCTTCGCAGCCGCTCAATTTCACGCTCGACCAGATCGAGCCCTATCCGCGTGCCGCCAGCAAAGGTGCAAAGCCGTGTGACGGATGCCGTCAGGTCTCTGAAATTGGCCTGCCATTTGGCCTCGCCGGACAGGGCAAATTTCAAATAGGCATTGCGGGCTTCTTTGTTAAAGCTGATCTTGCGATTATGGCGGGTTCCGAATTTGGCCAGCTCATAATCTATATTCGGGGCGATATCCTCTTTGCGCTGGGAGAGAGACGGCAGCTCATAACTCCACATATTAATCCGCGCCAGAAGGTCCGCCCGAAACGTGCCTTTGGAAACCCGTTCGGCCAGATCCTCAGCCGTACCGGCAATCAGCTGAAAGTCGCTACGCACGGCTTTGTCGCCGCCCAGCGGATAAAAGGCCTTATCTTCGATGGCGCCCAGGATCATGGCCTGCTCGTCCGGGCCCAGCGCCTCTATTTCGTCGAGGAACACCACGCCTTTGTGGGCGGCGCGCAAGAGACCTTCTCGGTCTTTGGTGGCACCCGCATAGGCACCTCGTTTGTGACCAAACAAAGCCGACATGGCGCCCTCTCCTCGCAGTGTGGCGCAATTAATAGAAATGAAATCGCCTTCAATCTGATGGCGGCGTTTTTTAAGTTCATAAATACGTCGGGCCAGATTACCTTTGCCCGTGCCCGTCTCGCCAAACAGCAGAACAGGATTGGTCGTGCGGATGGCCACTTGTTCGATCTCGTCTATCATGGCGTTAAAGGCCGGATTTCGGGTGGGAATGCCCGATTTCAGAAAAGCCGTATCCTGTTCTTTGGCCGAGCGAAACCGGTCGGCGATATTGTCATATTTGGACAGGTCCAAATCAATAATATCATAACTGCCGGGCCCGCCGCGCTCCGCGCGCCTCGGCGGCGTGAGCTGCAAAATCCGCCCCGGGAGAAACCGGGCCTCATTGAGCAGGAACATGCAGATCTGGGTAACGTGGGTGCCCGTTGTGATGTTTAAGAGATAGTCCTCTGTGTCTGTGTCAAAAGGATAGAGATCGACAAAATCAAACAAGACTTCATAGACTTCTTCAAGGTCCCAAGGATTGTCGATATAGAGCTCGTTGATAATGACCTCGGTTTCCGGTGAGGCCGTGCGGATGTCAGCCGCGACCGTTTCGGCCAGGGCGCTGTATTTGGGATCGCACAGCAGCTCATAACGTGCGATCACCAAATCTTCCATCCGGCACAGATCCACCGTTGGCCGCCATTTCGTCCAGCGGTCCGCTGATTTCCCGCTATCGAGATTGATTCCCAGAAAACCTATGGCGACTGATTGCTTCATTACATGGGTATAAAAAAATATAAAAAAATATCAATAAAGATAATAATATCGTCTCTGAGGTCTAAGTCACCACCTGCTTTTAGGTCTAAATTAAAAAATTATTACATTAAAACAGTAACTTATCATTTTCTCTCGATTTTTGTTTTTGTCTTGAAGGAGGACGGCGCAGTTTATCCGTGTTGGAGAGAGACAACGATCGGCGCTTCAATCCGGAAGCGCCAGCCAAGGGCCGTACGGGTCCTTATGTGGGGGCCGCACTTCTTTACATACGGGAAGTGCGGCCTGACATAATTTTTGAAAGGGCCTCAAAAGAGGTAAAGAGAAAGAACGATGACGAAAGATCGTATCAAACAGCGCAGTAAGCTCTTAAGCTTAATCCTGCGTCACAAGCCGGAACGGGCGGGTCTGCGCCTGGGCGAGGGCGGCTGGGTGG
>JAHDEZ010000053.1 GCA_020628425.1 Hellea sp.
GTAAGATTATATTGGCGCAGTCGGTCTTCGGAAATTTCAATTGTAATTTGCTCGTCGACCTTACCCAGGTAATTGGTCAATTGAAGTCCGGATAATTTGGTAAGCTTTCGCCTGAGTTCAGTAGCTTCTCTTTGCAACTCCAAACGATCGACATCCCCATAAAGCGCCAGATACATGATATCAGCGCGGGCATCCCATCGGAATACGCGAGGCTGGAAAGCATCCGGTGGCAGGTTTTGAATGGCCCTCACCCGCGCATCGACTTCGTCCAATAGTTTTTCATAATCAATTCGGAGCTTGGTACGAATATTCAGGGTTCCGACACTCTCACGGGCGGTAGATTCAATATAATCAATGCCGTCCAAACCATCGACGGCCTCTTCCATGCGCACCAGTAACTGCTGTTCAATATCTCTCGGGGATGCGCCGAGCCATGTGGTCGAAACCGTGATTCCGTTAAATGTCGATTGAGGGACAAATTCCCGTTCCATCGTCGTCAATCCGAAAATGCCGACAAAGACCATCGCAAACATTAAGAGGTTGGCGGCAACGGGGTTTTTAACAAACCATGTTAAGAGAGACTTCATTCTTCAGTCTCCTTTTCGGTAGCATCACCGTCGTCATCATCCTTCTCATCGTCCTCGCTATCCACTGGAATGATCTGATCCGGAGTGTCAATAAGATAGACTTTGGAGTCATTTACATCTGTGACTTTCAATGGACGGCGTATACGGCTTTCTTCCATGGGTGAAACGATCACAACCTCTCCTGCACTCACACCATCTTTAAGAACGGCATATTCAGGAGTTGTTGTAATCACATCAACGCGCCTAATTTCACCTTGACCCTCTTTGTCCACGACATAAACTTTGTCTCGTTCTCTGAGCGCAGCGCGTGGTAAGATAATAACGCTCTCCAGAGTTTTGCCTTCCATTTCCGCCGATACAGACAGGCCGGGTGCCAGAGGCATGGCATTTTGCGACAATCCTTTGCCGTAAGGATCATGAATTTCAGCGATGGCAAACAACGAGCGCGTTTGCGGATCATATCGGCTGTCGGTTCGCATAATGCGCGATTCCCAGATCTGGGTTTCGCCCGCGACCTGAGCACGCAAAGTCGCAACAGGCGCCGTCTCCCATGAGTCTGCCACAAAAGCGATGGGTAGTTTTAACTTGGCCAGATCCGGATCGTTGAGCGGCAAACGTACCTCAAATACATCCGTTGAAAATATACGACCCAGTCGAAAACCCGGAGATACAAACTGCCCAATATCCGAGGTTTTATTAGTTACACGACCGTTAAAAGGTGCTTTTACATATGTGCGTGTGAGCTGTAATTTGGCGGATTCCAACTCGGCATTCGCAGCCTGCAATGCAGCTTCCGCCTGCTGACGTTGTGGCGTCCGCAAAGCGAGTGCCGTTGGATCACCAACGCCCAATTCTTCAAGATCGCGGCGGGCGATCTCACCCTCAGCAATTTCTCGCGCCAGTGCTTGTTCGGCCTGAGCGACCCCGGATTCCGCGCGAATAACCGCGACCTTATAATCAGAGTCGTCAATCCTGATCAGCGTTTCGCCTTTTTTGAAAATACCGCCTTGAATGAATTTTGGTGACACATAGACCACCTTGCCACCAACTTCCGGCACCAGATCTATTTCCGTTCTTGGTCTGGCCTCTCCCGTCGTCAACACAGTTTGAACGAAATTATCGCTGACCGCATAGTCACCCTCAACGCCAAAAGCTCTGACGGTACGGTCCTTGGGTTGTTCTTTGTCATTGGAGCCAACGATTGCTTTCATCGCCAGCCAGAATACCGCGATGATGAGAACGGGCACTAGTATCATCATAAGGACCCTCAGGGCCGATACTTGTTCAATGGGTTCGTCTACCCGCAATGCAGGTGTCTCGCCGACCTTATCCATGCCTATTTCTTTTGTCATTTTCTTCTCTCTGGGGGCGTCCCCCCGGCTAAAAATGTTATATCTTAAATCCCGGTACCGGGGCCTCCATATATCCCGCCACCTAGAGCGACATGTAATCTGACCCGGTTGTTCAGTCGCTCGGTTCGCGCACTGATAAGCTGACTTTCCGCTGATATACGTCGGCTTTGCGCGTCGAGCAATTGAAGGATGGAAGCAAGGCCTTCCGCATAGCGTCGCTCCAATCTTTCTTCGGCTTTGATGGCCTCGTCCAATGAGACACGCAAGGCGGTTTCCCGCTCCGCCAGACGTTGTTCTGCGTCCAAGGCATTTTCTACTTCCAGATAAGCATCCAGAACAGAGCCTGCATAGCTTTCCGCGCTTTGACGCAGGAAGGCCTCCTGCTGACGGACATTGGCCTTAAGTGAACCGCCATTAAAGATAGGTTGTGTTAGATTGGCGGCCAGGCTGGCCACTAAGGAATCCAGATCAAATATCCGGTTAAAACTCCCGCCGCCAGTTGATAGGGCGCCGTCCAGAGAAATGCGTGGATATAACGCCTTGCGTGCCTGGTCCACACTCAGACCCTGCGCACTCAACCGACGTTCGGCCGCCAGCAGGTCCGGGCGGCGCGTTAACATTTGCGAAGGCAGTCCAGCGCCAGACAAGACCGGCAAACGCGGCAGGTCGTCCGCAGCAGTAATAGCTTCGGCTGGGTAACGACGCAGCAAAATTTCAAGATTGCGCGAAAGTGCTGCTTCCTGTTGCTTGCGACTAGCCTCAATGGCTTCTGAATTGGCCACAGATGAGCGCGCCAGACGCACATCGCTGGAGCCAGCCACGCCACTTTCAAAACGTCTCTGAGTAAGTCGCAGCGAACGTTGTTGCGTCTCCAGATCCCGCCGGGCCAGATCAAGCAATAGCCGGGCCTCTATCAGGTTAAACCAAGTTTGAGCCACTTGTGATGTAACTGCCAAACGGGCACCAGCATAATCGGCTTGAGCCGCCTGCGCGTCCAATTCGCTGGCATTTATCTGATCATCAATGCGGCCCCAAAGATCGGGTTCCCAACTGGCATTGATGCCGAAATTCGATGAGGCATTGGTAAAGGCAGCATCCGGCACGCCGTGATTATTATCAAAAAGCTCGAACCCGAATTGTTGCCGATTAAGTCGCGCAGACCCGCTTACCAATGGCAGACGGTCCGCATCCGCAATATCGACGCGGGCTATAGCTGCATCATAAATAGCTGCTGCCGCGCGTATATTCGTATTGGCGTCCAAGGCTTCTTGAACCAGAGCATTCAGGGTCGGGTCGTCAAATTCTGCGATCCAGTCAACATTGGGCAGCTCATCAGGCGCATATTCCGTCCAATCCGCCTGTGGCGGCTCCGGTTTATCTACCACGATTTCTGTTGGCTCGGGCTTTAAGTTCAAGGACTGGCAGCCACCAAGCAGGGTCAAAGCGGTCATGGAAACCCATATCAGGCGCATTTTATATCTCCTTTGCCCTTCGATAACTGTTTCATAGCGAAAGTCAATCATTTATTATCGAAAAACGATAATTAAAAGACGAAGGTCCCATTAATCACCGGAAAATCACTTTTGTCCTGATTTTGCGGAGTTGCAAACTATATTTGCTTATACCGGAACTCATAACTAAAAGATCACTAAACGGGCTTTTGGATTTCAAAAAATAGATGAGCATTGCCAAAATTATATCCTTTATCTTGGCCCTGGTCATCGGGGTTTTACTCATTCAATTTGTCCTTCAGGGCACCAATTGGCTGAACTCAAGCCTGATTGTTCTGACAATTGCGGGGCTGATTTTCGGCACAAGCTATATGTTCAATACCGCTGAGCAAACCCATAGAGGCGATAATCAGAAATTCTCCTTTATCAAGGGCGAAACCCGCCTGGCGGCATCCCTCCAAGAAGCTATTATCATTGTGGATGACCGCCGGCGCATGGTTCATATCAACCCGGCTGCGCACGACCTTTTCCCGGATATCAAAGTCGGCGAGTCTATCATGTCCGTCTCCAATAATGACAATCTGGCCGAACTCGTCGCGGGGGCACTCATCGGTAGCCGCCCCGAGCCCTTTGTCTATCAGGTCTACGATCCTATTGAACGGCACATAAGGGTGACAGGTTCTATCCTCAGACCTGAACCGATCTTGGACGAGAAGTCCCGTGCAGTGATTATCTTTTATGATGTGACAGATTTGGAGCGCGCCAATGCTCTAAGGGCCGATTTTCTGGCCAATGCTTCGCATGAACTGAAAACACCCGTCGCATCTTTGTTGGGCTATATCGAAACCCTGAACGGTCACGCCAAAGATGACCCAGAAGCCCAATCCATGTTTCTGGGGATCATGCAACAACAAGCCGAGCGCATGCAGCGCCTGATCAGCGACATTCTTTCACTGCGCCGTATTGAGCTATCGGAACATCGCGCACCGACCGAAACCGCAGATCTATATCTGGCCTATCTGGCAGCCAAAGAGTCTGTGGCCCCAATGGCCAAACAATCCGATATCAAGATCAAATATTCTGGTCCCAAGGAATTGCTCGTCCTCGGCACTCAGGACGAACTCGTTCAACTCGCCCTCAATATCATTGATAACGGCGTCAAGATGACTGAAGCCGGCCAAAATATTGAGGTTAAGGGAAAAATCATTAAGGGCTGGGAGGCTGAAAACGCCTTTCCAAAAGAAGCCCTGGCCCCAGACAGTTCCCGGCGACGCATTGTCAGCCCAGCCCAAACCGGCGTGGATTTTGCACAAATCCGCATCCGGGACAAAGGACCTGGCTTCAAGAAAGAACATCTGCCTCGCCTGTCAGAACGATTTTACCGTATTGCGGGCGACCGCAGTTCTGAGAAAAAGGGGACAGGTCTGGGGCTCGCAATCGTTAAACATATCGTCAAACGCCATCGGGGCGGGTTAATGATCGAGACCGCCGAAAATGTGGGCACAGAATTTACAATTCTCATTCCTGCCTCCAAACCGGACGTAGACGATAGGCCGGACGAAGTCATCAGACGATTTTCCACAATGTTCACAAATGTGTCATAAATCGTTCACACTTGAATATCATAGGCACCGTGGATAGATTTAATCTGAATCACGTGTGGAGAGATTCATGAAACCTAATGTTTTGATAGCAGAGGACGAAGACGCCCTCGCCACCCTCTTGGAATATAATTTCACCAAAGAAGGTTATGACGTTACCGTCGCTAACGACGGCGAAGAGGCTTTACTTCAGGCATCGGAACGTACACCTGACTTGATCCTGATGGACTGGATGATGCCTAAACTCTCAGGCATCGAAGTGTGCCGCCGTTTACGCCGCCGGTCTGAAACTCGCTCGACACCCATAATCATGTTGACCGCCCGTGGCGACGAAACCGATAAAATCACCGGCCTCGATTACGGCGCCGATGATTATGTGACCAAACCCTATTCCATGCCGGAACTTTTGGCCCGTGTCCGCGCTGTTCTGCGACGCACTCAGCCCGGTATCCTGGAAGACATTATTCGTCAGGGCGATATCGAAATAGACATTAAAGCCTTTCGAGTCCGACGCGGCGACAACGAAGTACATCTGGGACCGACCGAATTTCGCCTCCTAGATCATTTCATGCGCCATCCAGGCCGGGTCTACTCCCGAGAACAACTCCTGGACGCTGTATGGGGCCGAGAGGTTTATGTAGAAGCTCGCACGGTCGATGTGCATATTGGCCGCTTGCGCAAAGCGCTCAAAAGGGCCGGCGGAAAAGACCCTATTCGAACGGTTAGGTCGGCTGGCTATGCGTTCGAAGCACAACTGTCTTGAAATTCAAAATTTGATGTAAAAAAATAAGGCGCCTGAAGGGCGCCTTTTGCTTATGTAATGTAACGGGTTGGTCGTCTTGGCGGTAACGCCTTAGTCTGAGAACCGCGACGGCGACTGGGTTGATAAGCCACGGCACAATGCGCTTCGCAATAGGGCTCACCCTGTTTGATTTTGCGGCCACAAAACCGGAAGTCAGAAGCGATCGGGTCACCAATGGGCCACTTACACATATGATCCCGTATGGTCATGATCGTAGCATATTCACCATTGGGCAGCGGTTTGGCCTCGATAGGCGGTGGTGGTGGCGGGGCCGCAGGCGCAGCCGGTTTGGATATAGCCCGGGGTGCACGGGGTTTACTGGCCGAACTGCGTTTACGCGGACTGGATGTGCGTACACTGGCCACCTTCTTAGGACGGGACGGCTTGGCGCGGCCGGACAGACCCAAACGGTGGACCTTACCGATAACGGCATTTCGAGTGACGCCCCCTAATTGCTTGGCAATTTGACTGGCCGACAATCCTTCAGCCCATAATTTTGTCAGAATCTCGACGCGATCTTCAGTCCATGCCATTGTCTTTTCCCTTGTAATCTGCGCTGAAAACGCGCGTTGAACCCCGTAAGTGCGCCAAAACGCAATATATAGTATATGAAGGAAAGACCCCCTCACCCTCATTCACAATATCTTGTAGACCATCTATTCAAAAACACAAGATGAAGGTTTTACGACAGCCGCTATATATCCACAGAAATCAACATATAGTGGGCCAAGTGAGTCAGGATGTCGCAGGCCAGGAAGCGTCTTTTTACAGATCAAAACACCAGCATATAACGGCTTTTTGCGCGTGAAGACGGTTCTCCGCCTCATCAAAAACCACAGATTGCGGACCGTCTATAACAGAGGCGGCAACCTCTTCGTCACGATGTGCTGGTAGACAATGGAGGAACAACGCATTTTTAGCGGCATTATTCATCAAAGCATCCGTTACCTGCCAAGGCATAAGGTCCTTTAGCCGTTCTTCCGTATCCGTATCACCCATGGACACGAAAGTGTCCGCGACGACCACATCCGTATTTTCACAGGCGTCCACGGGGTCTTCGATGAGCTCAATATTCGCGCCGGCATTCTGAGCCGCCGAAATGGTCTGGCCTTTAATAGCGTAGTTTTTCGGCGTTGAAATCCGAAGGTGGAATCCAAACTTGGCGGCAGCGTTGACGAAACTCACGGCCACATTATTACCGTCGCCGACCCAGGTAATGGTCATGTCAGAGAGCTGCCCGCCTTTTTCTTCAAGGGTCTGCAGATCAGCCATGATCTGACAAGGGTGGTTGTAATCGGTCAGGCCGTTGATTACCGGCACAGTTGAATTTCTGGCCAACTCTATCAGCGCGTCGTGGGAATTGGCCCGCAGCATAATGCCGTCCACATAGCGCGAGAGCACTCTGGCCGTATCGTCTATGGTCTCCCCACGACCCAGCTGCATGGTCCCGGCCGTGGCCGTAATGACAGACCCGCCCAGTTGCCGCATGGCTTGCTCGAAAGAAAAACGGGTACGGGTCGAGCTCTTCTCAAATATCAGCGCCAATGTTTCCCCGAGGAATGGCGCATCAATATCGGGCAGACCTTTAGGCAGGTCTATACGCGCAGCTTTTCGACGATGAGCCTCATCCAGAATGGCCCGAAGCTCGGATGCCGGAATATCCGCCAGTGATAGAAAATGTTTTGGCTGTACCATGGCTTTTTTCCCGTAATCACATTTTGAGCAAAAAGGAGCCTTAGCAAATGAATGTAAAAATTTCTATGAAAAATCGGAAGACTTGTTAGACATCGAGCATGAAACATATTGGCCCTATAATCATCGGCGGACTTGCCCCATTCGTGTTCTCAACGGCGCAAGCACAAGCGACGACGAATTCTACAACTTGGGTCGAGTTGGAACGTATCCATAAATTCAAAGATAAAAAATGCAGTAATAATAGTGACGGTTATGGACGGGCCTGCATAGCTTATGATCTGGATATTTCTCCGGATGGGAAAACGTTGTTAGCCGCAACCGAAAACCAGACGCTTCTGGCCTTTGATCTATCAGGTAAGAAACCCAAGTTGCTACAGAAAATAGAGCTCAAGAAACGTGGTTTTTTCGTTGACTGGAATGATAACGGCTCGGTTTTTATTGGTGGCGGAGAAGACGGGAAAATCCATCATTTTGAGGTAGGGCTATCAGAGCCTGAAAAAGTATTCGGTACAGGAGAGCGCTCTATAATGTTTGCTCGAAATTTGGGCGCAGGCAAAACTGTCTCCCTCAATACAAATGGCATTATAAAAATTCGCGCCGCTGACGGCACGACTGAAAAATCTATTTCGTTGGGCATAAAGACTCTGGATCCCTGTGCAGATCTTTTTGGCAATATACTCGCTATTGCGCCGACCTTTTCGCAAACAGCCTATATTGTAGATCTCTCGACAGGCGTCATACGACAAACGCCATCTCACACAGAAGATTTGTCTTCGATCCGATTTTCAACGGACGGACAATCCATCATTATTGGCGATGAGGACAGCCAGATAGCTGCTTATGACCTTATGAGCCTCACAAAGATCCAATCATTTGATATGGGCGAAGATAGCTGGGGAACCATCAAATCACTCGCTGTTTCGCCAGAAGGATTATGGCTGGCCGCAGGAACAAGCTATGCCGAAATCGCAATCTTCAATCTGGCCACAGGCGAACGTGTTCAAAAATTTGAAACTGGTGAATCCAGTAAAAAACATATCTGGGACATGGTATTCTCACCTGATGGCCAGACGCTATTCTCAAGCCATATGGATGGCACAATGCAAATCTGGGGGCGGGATTAAACCTCAAAATCCGGTAGTTCCCGCGCCTCTTCGAAACACTCCCGTAAAACGCCAATAGCCTCACGGACATGGGTTTCGTCGATGATCAGCGGCGGTGCCATACGCATAACATTATCTCCGGCACTGCCGAGTAGGAGCTTTTTGGTCAAAGCGTTTTTGCGCACGGCCAAAGCCTCCTTTTTCAGGCGCAAGCCAATCAGAAGCCCTTTACCGCGAATTTCGTCGACCACATCCGGAAACTCATCCTTGAGACCTTCAAATTGCTGTTTGACGAAATTGGACATTTTGTTGACATGGGCCATGAGGCCGGGATCGGTCAGCAGATCAAAAGCTGCGTGTCCTACGGCCATAGCCATAGGATTGCCGCCATAGGTGGAGCCGTGTGTGCCCGGTACCATACAGGCTGCTATCTCTTCTTTGGCGATACAGGCGCCCAACGGGAAGCCGCCGCCTATGCCTTTGGCGGCCGCCATAATGTCTGGCTCAGCGCCGTCCACCCATTGGTGGGCAAAAAGCTTGCCGGTCCGGCCAGCCCCGCATTGGACTTCATCATAAATCACCAGTGCGCCGTGCTCGTCGCATATTTCCCGCAGGCCCCGGAGGCATTGATCGGGCATAGGACGTAAGCCGCCCTCGCCTTGCACGGGCTCAACCAGAACAGCCGCTGTTTTATCCGACATATGCTCTTTCAACGCGTCGTGATCCCCAAACTCCAGATGGATGAAACCTGGTAAACCCGGACCAAATCCTTTGAGGTATTTTGGATTACCGCCCGCATTGATGGTCCCCAATGTGCGGCCATGGAAGGCGCCTGTAAAAGTGATGATCTCATAGCGCTCTGTGTCGCCTTTGTCATAATGGTAACGACGAGCGGTTTTCATGGCGCATTCGACCGCCTCGGCACCACTATTGGTGAAAAAGACTTTACCGGCCCAGGGCAGAGCATCGCAATATTTCTTGGCCAATTCGCGTCCGCCTGGGATTTTGAACATGTTTGAGAGATGCCAAAGCTTCTCGGACTGGTCTTTGACCGCATTGATCAGATCCGGATGGCCGTGGCCCAATCCGTTGACCGCAATACCGGCAATAAAATCCAGATAACGGTCGCCGTCTTCGGTATAAAGATAAGCGCCCTCACCGCGAACAAATTCCACCTCTGGCGGACGGTAGCAGTCGTAAAGATGATCACCCTGTGGCATGATAAATTCCCCTTATCTCTAAGCCTTGAGTTTCCAGCCGGATTTTAACACCCGCAGGACTGTGAACAGTAAAATAATATTGATGGCCGCAATCAGGATAACACCGATCAAAAGATTGCTTTCCGGTTCTCCATCAAACCCATAACGAAATCCATCTATCACATAAAAGAGCGGATTAACTCGCATAAGCGCCTGAAAGAATTCCGGCAGACCGTGAATGGAGTAAAACGTGCCGGACAGGAAAGACAGTGGCAGAATAATGAACTGATTAACAACGGCCAGCTGATCAAACTTCTCCGCCCAGATGCCCGATAAAATGCCGACCATTGACATCATGGCCGCCGCCGACAGGCCAAAGTAAAACAGCGCCCACCACTGCTTGGGCCACATGCTTTGTCCCGCATAAATAGCAAAAAGGGATAATCCGATAGTGGTCGCAATGGCGACCAGCACGCCCCGTGTCATCCCGCCGCCAATATAGGCGATAGCCATTTCAATATGAGACAGCGGCGGCATGAGCACATCAATAATAGCGCCCATAAGTTTACCTGTCATAATGGACGAGCTTGTATTGGCCGAGGCGTTATTGAGTATCCCCAGCATAATCAATCCAGGAATCAGAAAGGCGATAAACGCGCCTGAACCTCCGCCTCGCATTTCGGCAAACGCCAAGACAAAAACTGTCATATAAAGAAGATTTGAAACAATCGGGGCGAGCAAAGTCTGCGGCCAGACCCGCATAAACCGGCGAACTTCCTTGGTGTATAGCGTCCAAAGGCCCAGCGTATTCCACCGCCCAAACTCTCTTGCCATAGCTGGCGCTGTAGATTTTGAAATCTGAGCGTCGCTCATATTAGAAATCCTCTCTCAGAAAGCGGAGCTATCACGGCCCCTCGCGCAGGCCAAGCCTGTCTATGCAGGAATTCTTGGAAAATTATTGCGCAAGTTGGAAAAGTCATTTTCAGCCGGGCTTCTTAACTATGGTTAACAGCCCATTAAGACATTGTTGCGACTCTCCAAGGTGATTCGAATCACACGAGGCCGACAATGACCTTTAAAACCCGCATCAAATTCTTTAGCGCCATGACAGCAACGCTGGCCCTTGCGGCCTGTTCTGGCGGTAGTGACTATTATGATGCCCGTTACAGTGGCTCTGATGACTATTATAGTAGCGCCTATTATGGTGGCGCTTATGACCAGTCCGCCTATGGTATGAATGCCTCTGGCGGCTGCATGCCAGGCTATGGGGGTCAATACGGTCAATATGCGGGTGGCATGACTTCTGGTGGCCTCCGTTATGGTGGCGGCGGATCTTACGCGGAATATTCCGGAAAGAAAACCCGATATGGCTCCTGGGAGTATTCACAAAGTGGCGCCAGCGGCTGTGTACCAGGATATTGGACCGTACCCACTTATCACATCATTCAGACTGCTGCCCCGGTTCAAACCGTCGAGACGCCGGTCGTCACGACAACACCGTCTATAACCCTTGAGAGCTGTCCAGACGGTCAATACCGGATGGATAATGGCGACTGCGCCATTATGATCACCGAAGAGACGGAACAATATGTGCCGCCGACCATCGGTTATCCAACAATCGAGCAGGCACCGATTGAGTGGTACGAGCCAGTTCGCAAATAGGTTCAAATACTAAAAATCTGCGTTTTAGTCCGAACGGCGGCCCCGTAATTGCGGGGTCTTTTCGGTTGTGGAAGACGCAATTTTTTGTTCTTCGTCAATCGGTCGGATATCCAGCATGTCGCCAACCGGGCCGATGCTTGGTTTGATAGCACTGGGATCGCGTCGAGTTTGCGCACCGTATCTTTCTCGTTCTGCCTGTGTGATGTTATGCAGCTTGTTTTTGTCATCGCGATAGTGAGTAATGTCTGTTTCGAAAGCGACCTCATAAACCAACGCCTCGTTTTTTCCTCGGTAAACGCCTTCATTCTCTTCCAGATCATAAGGTCGTGTACGAACAATTTGCGCCCCTTCCGGAAGCTTATAACGTTCCTGATATCTCCCGTGACTGGCCATTACATGGATGGACAAAATACCCACACGCTCCAGCGTCGAGGTTTCGTAGTCTTCATTTTTGAAAACGGAGCCATTGTTCCGCCAGACTTTCAACTTCTGATAACCGGCATCATAACGATTGATTTGTCCATTTCGGTCCGTGTCGAACTCAGCTAAGATAGACATGCCCGTTTGGTTTTGTGAGTCTGCATAGTCTGTCCTCAATAGCTCCCGCGGGAAATCCATGCGACCATTATTATTTCTATCAACAAATAAGAATCCGACATTACTTTCGGGCCAGCTTACGGCCTCCCGGCGCCCGTCTTTATCAAAGTCCACATGAGTGACATTTTTATAAAAGGGTCGAACCCGAAGCCCGCGCTTATCCAAATCGACCACAATAAAAGCCGGCGTCATTTTGACAATTGGCGTCATTCCCGACTCTCGCGGTTTGACCTGATATTTTGACATAGAAGAAGACATGCCTATCGCGCTGATTTGCGTGAGCAGGATAATTCCGAACCCGATTCCTAGAACTCGACCTATTAAGCCTTCGGGCATACCAAAAATATTTGAGTCTTTATCCGCCGTTACGCGGGCGATCACACCTTTGTCGGTGCGCCGCCTATAGGCCGTACGCGCCATAGCGGGGTCATAATGGGTTGGGTTGACCCGCTGACCAAAAGAGCGTGTATCCATGCGCTGTCCAGCGCCGTGTACCATTGAACCACCATATTGCAGGAGCGCCTGTATACGATCGAGAATAGGTGGGTGACTGGCCAGCTCGCCATCCGCAGGGCCGTCAATCATCATAGCATTGGACATGCGGTCCAGATGCGGAATGAGGCTACGACCTTCGATCTTGGTCAGCGCTGAAATCAAAGCGGCAGGATTATGAGTTAGACGTATGGCTTCGGCGTCGGCAATATATTCCCGCGAAGACGTCACGAAATAACGGGTGACCCCCGCAACCATGGATGATAAACTGATCGCAAATCCCACCATTGCCAAAATGATGATCAATGGAATTATAATTGGGAACAGGAAAAACATGGCGCAACCGGACCCACGGGCCTCAAAGAGACCGCCATTACGAATCTGAAATGGATTTAACCAGTTGACCAGTTTTATGATGGAATGGGAAGCATTGGCCGCGGCCATCATGCCAATATCACCGTTCATGATATGCACGATTTCATGGGCGATCACGCCTTGAAGCTCATCATCATCAAGCTCATTCATCAGGCCCCGGGTGACGACGAGCGTGGCATTATCCGCATTTAGACCACAGGCAAAACTATTGAGGGCCGGTGTTTCAATAATGCCGATTTCCGGCACAGGAATACCCGCGGTCCAGGCCATGTTTTTCACAATGTTTTCAAGCCGTTTATCTTGAAAACCCTGTATATAGTTAAACCCGGTCGTAAGACGGGTCATAGCCGTATGTAAAAAATAGGACGCTAAGAACAGGAACATGGATAGCAGGAACACCAGCCATCCCAATTGTAAAAAATATTTTTTAGGATCTGCAAAGACGGATGCGAAATTATCCGAAAAGGTCAGAGGTAAAGCCAGCAGCGCCGCAAAGGCGATCTGCATGGACACGGCAAAGCCGGCAAACATGATGATCGACTTGACGTGATTGTTTCGGATATGCCCGAAAAACCCGTTTGCCCGTTGCAACATAACCCTCTTTCCTGATCCTCACCCGATCCCGGGTTTAGATTTTCAGGCTGACAGCTTCCTGTTTCAGGACACGCTCGGCACCCAGGCTATATGGATTACGCTTGTAGATACGCATCTTGGCCGCGATAAGACTGTTAGGGAACTGCCGTAGCGTAGCATTATGCTCCTCGACCGTATTATTATAATAGCGCCGGGCAGCGGTAATGCGGTTCTCAACATCTTTGAAACTATTGCGCAGTTCCGTAAAGTGACTGGACGTATTCATATTGGGCATGCGCGCCAAACCTGTGAAAAGGTCATTGATGGTCGCGCCGAGGTTTTCTTCGGCCTTCAAACGCATCAAAGGCTTATTGGCCTGCATGGCCTGCTGATAGGCATGCATGACTGTGTCTACGTAATAACGTTCCTGTCCCACAACACTTTGCACACTTTGGACCAGGCCAGGGATA
This sequence comes from Hellea sp., assembly GCA_020628425.1. Taxonomy (GTDB): domain Bacteria; phylum Pseudomonadota; class Alphaproteobacteria; order Caulobacterales; family Maricaulaceae; genus JACOMS01. The sequence continues at coordinate 13,960 of JAHDEZ010000053.1, forward strand.
AGATCGTGGCGATGATTTAAAAGCGCGTCCACATCCGCAAAGGCCGTATTGCAACGTTCATCCAGCGCCATCAAACGGTTATAACTTGAAATCGCCGAGAACACTCCGAACGCCCCAAGTCCCGCAACGCCTAACGCAATATATTCTAGCATGTCTGCCCCCTCACTCTTTTGGTTTTAGGGAGAACTAAATCAAAACGCTTAATGTTCAGAAAAGGAACATGGTTAAAAACTATTTAGAAGCATTTTTGTATCAAGATTATAAGTTTATTAAAAAATCTATGTCACTCAGTCCGAATAACAACAATTGAATGGAGGGGCATATGACAGAGTCCGTTTTTAAGCGCGTAAAGCGCCTTGTATCCGCAAAAGTAGAAGATTCCATCGACGCTATGGAGCGTTCAGGTGGCACAGCCGTTATGCGTGAAGCTATCCGCGAAACAGAGCGCGCCATCGAAGAAGTGAAGCGCGAACGTGATGAGGTTACCGTGCGTCGTCTGCAGGCCGTACGTCAGCAGAAAATGTTCAAGGACCGTCTTGAGGCTTTGACAGAAAAGGCCGAATTTGCCCTGTCCGAAGACCGTGAAGATCTGGCCCGTGCGGCCCTGTCTCGTCAGGTTGATTTTGAAGCCCAAATCGCCAATCTGGGTAAAACCGAAGCCTTGGCTTCAGAGCAGGAGCGGGAATGGGAAGAGGCTCTGGCTGAGCTGGAAGTCCGCAAAGCCCGTATGGAAGAAGAGCTAACAGCCTTTGAAACGGCGCGCGCTGAACTGGGTATCACAAGTGATGATGGCTCTAATGGACGCCGTGAAGCGTCTCGAAAAATCGACCGGGCTGAAGCAGCCTTTAACCGTGCTATGGGTGGTGCTGGTGGCTCCGTTGGCATTACCAAGGTCGACGTTGAAACAGCCAATTCTCTTGCAGAGTTGGATACAATGCAGCGCAATCAGGAAATTGACGATCGTCTGGCGGCTCTGCGTAAAAAGGCCAGCTAAAACCAGTCGGCTAAAATGACATACTTAATCATCGCGGCCGCGATTTTCGCGGTCAATGCGGCTTTGACCTTCGCCACGCGAGTGGTCTCCAATCTGCAATTTCTGATCACGATTGCTGTGTTCCCGCTAGTCTGGCTGGGCACCGGTCAAACCTTGGCCGGGTTAGGCACGCAGGTCGCGTCCGGCATCGTCTTTTTCGGCTTAGGAGCCTTAGCCTTTTTTAAACTTGGCTTTGGAGGCGGCGTTAGCCGTGCCATGATAATGGCTGCGCTTTGGACACCGGTCTCAGGCGCTCTTTTAAACCTGTTATGGATAACACCAATTGTCGGTGTGGGGCTGGGCGCACTCATAGCCAAAATTGAGCGCACGAAAGACATCGCACATTACGCCGCCCTTATTTTTGTCTGCTGTTCAGGCATATTGGTTTATGAACACAAAAACGCTGAGCCGTTAAAACCCAACAATATGGTTGCCGAACAATCCAACCTAACCCTACGAGGGGCATCGACACCCTAAAACGGAATAATTTTCCGTTTGGTTGTATATTTCGTGTAGCCCACTTTGGCGCCCAAGCGAAGACCAACGCCGGTGCGGATTGGGGCCAATGTAATCCCGTAAGCCTTTTGATAATTTACGGCCATGCCGCCGATGAAATAGGCACTGCCATCAATGCCTGGAAAATGGCGATAGATATCGTCGGGATTATTCAAATCATAAACCAGAGTAAAAACCTTTGAGGCATCGGCACCGACATCCAACCCGATAGTCGGACCTTGCCAATATACTTTGCGGGTCTGCCCGTTTTTCATCCATAGCGTGCCCTTGCCATATCGCAGACCAACGCCCACGGCACCGCCGCCCTCTTCCCCGGTTATATACCCAACTGGCCGACCCCGGTCTTTGAACAATTTCTCTATGGCCGTCGCAGCACTTTCCGCCGTCACACCCAGATGGGTGGAAACCGCGCCAATCAATTCGCTGTCTGAATAAGCCGTACCGCCATTCTGGACGGCCTCGGAATGACGGGCCTTGATATCCTGCTGGGCGTAAGGATTCGTATCCGTTGTTGAGCAGCTGGCCAGAATCAGAGCTGAGCCCAGTGATAATAATGCAGTTTTGATAGCGCGCATGGCAGGCTCTCCTGTCCGTTTATGACTAGTCTTAAACTCTGGGTAATCCCAGTTAACATTCCTTTAAGAATAAAATTGGGCCGCATTAAGGCCTCTTGAAATCAGATTTCAAATTCCCATGTCCAATACCCGAGACGCCAAACGGGTTTCGGAATTAACTAAAGGGCCGCTCATGGTGAGGGCCCGTCAACAACATTGCTTTTAAAGGATGTAACAATGAGAACTTATGATTTTTCACCGCTCTACCGCTCTTTCGTCGGCTTTGACCGTATGGCCAGCCTGATCAATTCAGCCAGCCAGTCCATCGACGCGGCCACCTCATATCCACCCTATAATGTGGCCCGGATCGACGAAAATGCCTATAGAATCGAGCTGGCAGTGGCCGGTTTTGGCGAAGAAGAGCTGGAAATTGAGAGCCATGAAAATGTGCTGACCGTCACCGGGCGCAAAGAAAGAGCCGAAAATGATGAAGGTCCAGAATATCTGCACCGGGGTATTGCCGAGCGTGGATTTGAACGCAAGTTTCAACTGGCCGACCATGTTTTCGTCGAAGGTGCCGAGTTGAGAAACGGCCTGCTGGTCATCGGCCTGAAGCGGGAATTGCCTGAGGCCCTAAAGCCACGCAAGATTTCCATCGGAAAAGATGACGGAAAATTAATCGCGCAGAAACCTTCCCGAAAAGCGAAAGCTGCCTAAATAGAGATCAAGCGTAGAGATAATTTCCTCTCCCCTGGGAATACTCCGCTTTGACAGTGGCGCCGCGTTTTAGCCCCCCTCCCTCGACGCGGCGCCACAATCATTTTTGTCTTAAAACTTTCACGAAACCATCCTATAAACCCACTGATATTGGGGTGAAGGGGATATGGCCACATTACGTAAATTGTTTGCCGAATTTCTGGGGACACTGTTACTGCTAACCATAGTCGTCGGTTCCGGTATTATGGGAGAAAGCCTGTCGGGCGGTAATGACGGCCTGGCTTTATTGATCAATGCCTTAGCGACAGGGGCAGGCCTGGTCGTCTTGATTGAGATATTCGGCCCTATTTCTAAAGCTCATTTCAATCCCGCCGTGACACTAGGGTTCCGTCTTAACGGGGATATCAACAACCAAGACAGTGCCCTCTATGTGGTCGTACAAATTGTCGGCGCCGTACTGGGTGTCTGGCTTGCCCATCTTATGTTTGATCAGTCCATCCTTCAAACCTCGACCAAACTTCGCGCGAGCACAGGGTTATGGGTGTCCGAGGGGGTGGCCACATTCGGACTTGTTTTTGCCATTCTGGCCGGCGTGCGGGTGAACCCCAAAGCCGTGTCTTGGATTGTCGGACTTTACATTATAGCAGCTTATTTTTTCACCAGTTCAACCAGTTTTGCCAATCCGGCAGTGACCATCGCCAGAGGTTTGACCGATAGCTTTGCGGGTATAGATCCAAGCTGTGTCTTGCCCTTTATCGCGGCACAATTGATAGGCGCCGTTCTCGCCGTTGGGACGTTTCGCTGGTTATTTATGTCATCCTGAATTTGTCTCGTGATGTCGGAATAAACCAAACACCTCGCCGACCCCTCTGTTTGTTTGAAGGTAAAAAAAAGCCCTCTCCTACGCCCACAAAACAGCAGACATAAAAGAGGGCAAGTTGGTTTGATAACACAACGTGTGTGAGTCGTTACTC
>JAHDEZ010000054.1 GCA_020628425.1 Hellea sp.
CACAACACCATGAACCAGTTCGCCAATGTGGCTTAAACTTTAACCCCGTCATCCCCATAGAAACCACATCCTGTCGGGGTGACATTTCAAAAATTCTCTCAACTATCCCCCGGCTTGTCCGGGGTTTTTTTATGGTTGGTTTTTTTCAGGGGCAGGGGTCAGTAAAACCACTTCGCCAGACCAATTTGAGCCTGCACGTGCGACCACAAGAGAATGATGGTTATAAGAAGCAATATGCCCCGTACCTGATGCCACCGATCCAAGACTGTCATAGTTTTTGTATTTGGGGCCGTAAAAGACGAAATCGCCTCTGAATAATCCATCGGATGTCGGGTAGTCTGTTCCGATCAATATGTCAGGGTGAGTATCATTATTGGCATCGAAGATACCCAATTGATAAGCGCCGCGGGGGCGCAGGAGCGGATTGTCCTCGATAGGCATGTCCAATATTTTCGGCAGGTGTACCCGAACACGGGGCTTTGAAAACGGTTCATCCGCATTACCCGAGTTTTCGAACACTAATAAAAGGCCAACCTTGGTCACAGCCACGAAATCCGGGAAACTGTCATTATTAAAGTCAAAAACTTTGGCGTCTGTCCACGACTTCGCATATTTAATGGGCTCGGTAACGTTTATCAACTGGCCCCCCTGATTGACATAAAGCCGGGAGTCGACTTGCCGGTCACACAGCAAAAATCCTTCATATCCGTCACCGTCCCAGTCCGCTTTTTCGACACAAAGTTCACCAGAATTGGCCAAATCGACGGCTTCAACCTGCGTGAATTTTAAATCCGCTATGCCTTTATATATAGCAGAAGGTTCAAAATCGACTTCGCTATTTTCCCCGTAATTTGTGACGATTAAATCCGGGCGTTCATCGCCGGTGAGATTAAAAAATCTGGCGACACGGCCTCGTCCTGATTTGTCTTCGGCGCCTTCCGGGTTTAGAATTTCAAAACGGCCATTCTGCTCCCTCAAATGTACTTTATTGCCGTCCCCACCTTTGCCCTTTTGAGAACCATTGGTGCAATAAAGATCCGTCAACCCGTCCTGATTTAAGTCAGCCGCGTCACATCCGTGTCGATCATTTTGAGCTCGAAATTGAGAGGTTTCCATGGACGGTAATAGATAAACCTTGTCTTCACTGTCATGGCCATGGGGATAAATGTCCAGGGTGCCGTCATCGTTCAGATCCGCAACCAGCAGATCAAAAACCTCTTCACCGGGGCTAATGACATACTCGCAATAACCCGGCAGCTTGGACGGGCGACAATCTGCAGACGGTACGATATAATCAATCTTCGGAGCTTTCATTTCCGAGCAGCCTGTCACGATGACACAGACCATTACCCCACATACGAATGTCCTGGCTATCATGTTATTTAGAGCGGTGCGCAGGCGTCTTTGAGCCAGTCTTTAACCTCGCCGTCGACACGCGGGCTTATCTCTTTCCAGACATTTTGGTGATAGTCATTCAACCAAGCGACTTCGTCATCGGTTAGCATGTCTTTATCTATCAGACCTTTGTGGATGGGGGCGAGTGTCACATATTGGAAGCCATGCATGGGGCGTTCGCCGCCTTTGATTGGGGTGGCTTCGGTCACATATTGCAGGTTTTCAATCCGGATGCCGTATTGGCCGTCTTTATAGAAACCGGGCTCATTAGAGACAATCATGCCGGGTCGAAGCGCGATATTATTCGGTGCTTTGGAAATACGCTGCGGGCCTTCGTGAACACCTAAAAACACGCCGACGCCGTGGCCGGTGCCATGGTCATAGTCAAAACCTTGGGCCCAAAGTGCCATGCGCGCGAGGGCGTCTAAATTTGACCCGGTTGTGCCTTTCGGGAATCGCACAACAGATAAGGCAATATGTCCTTTGAGGACCAGCGTATTCATGCGGATCATGTCTTGGGACGGAACGCCGATGGGAACGGTGCGCGTGATATCCGTTGTGCCATCATCATATTGGCCGCCACTATCGACCAGATAAAGGTCGCCCTTGGCCAGCTTGTTCACGGTCGCTTTGGATACGCGGTAATGACAGAGGGCACCATTGGATCCCGCGCCCGAAATAGTCTCAAAAGACAAATCTCGTAGGACACCGGTTTCGTGACGGAGTTTTTCCAATACCTGAGCGGCCTGAATTTCGTCATAAGTTCCGATTTGGGCTTCGGTATCAAGCCAGTGCAGGAACTTGGTGATAACGGCCCCGTCCCGTTTATGGGCTTCGGTTGTACCGGCAATCTCAGCCGTATTTTTGGCGGCTTTTGGAATGGCGATAGGATCCATAGCCCGGATAATCTCTGCGCCCGCTTTGGCGAGTTGATCAAAATACCAGGCTGAGGTCGTGGACGGATCGGCCATGACCTTTTGACCTTTCAGTTCGCGCATTGCGCCAACAAGGCCGTTTTCATCGTGGATGGTCACGGAATTGCCCAAATGGGTGCGCACGGCGTCAGACATTTTTTCTGGCTTGATAAAAAGATTAACATGTCCGTCGGCTTTCAATAGAGCCGTCGAAAGGGGAAGGGGCGTACACATCACATCGCCGCCGCGTATGTTCAGAAGCCAGGCAATGGAGGCAGGCGCTGTGATGAGGGCCGCATCGGCCTTTTTCGCAGCGATATCATTCCCAATCCTTTGACGTTTGCTGGCATGGCTCTCGCCGGCCAGGGTCTCTGACTGAATAATAACAGGTGTTACGGGCTCAGCGGGGCGGTCGGTCCAAGCAACGTCGATCGGATTTTTCTCAAGCGCCACCATTTGACCACCGGCCAGTTCAACGGCGTCACTCAAAGCCTTTAGGGCGGCCGGGCTATGCAGCCGCGGATCATAGCCAATTTTGTCACCGGATTTTACGTTTGATTTCAGCCAGTTTGTTTGGCCGCGGTCTTCGACGCGCTGATATTCATATAGGGCTTCATCGACCTGAGAGCGGACTTGAATGACATAACGACCGTCAACGAACATGGCGGCTTTCGCAGACAGGACAACCGCAGCCCCGGCAGAACCCGTAAATCCGGTTGCCCACATCAGCCGCTCATTGCAATCGGGAAGATATTCATTGTTATATTCGTCTTCGTGGGGGATCAGGAATCCATCAAGTCCAGCATCGCGCAAGGCTTTGCGAAGTTTAGGTAAATTATCACGGCCATATTGTGGGCCGCCCTGTACCTCAAAATTCTGGATCATTTTCATTGCGTTACCTTATCAGATTAAAGCCAAAGTGACCTGTATAGTAATGTGACCTATAAAGTAAGCTTGGTAGCTTTAAACAGCTATTTTTCTTTCTTTAAAAGCTCGGTTTCACCGTGAACGCCGGGCGCCGCATGCGCGATAACCACCGCATCTCTGTCATAGCGCTTGACATGACCGGTTCCAAAATTTACCGGGCCGAGAGGGGTTACTCGCTTGAAGTCCGGGCAAAGGATAACGAAGTTCCCCAGATATTTTTCAAGGGTAGTTTGAAGTACCAGATTTGTTCCAACCAATAAGTCAAGACTATCATCGTCATCAGCATGGAAAAAATCGAACTTTATTTGGCCCTGTGAAGGGGACGGGGATTGCGTTTCGGTTTTAGAAAGAATGAGTGGCTTCAAAGATATGATCCTGTCAGCTTTTCCGAATACATTGTCTGCGTTCAAATAATGCAGTTTTATTCTCGCCTGACCATCTGCATAAACTAAATCTGTGCGGCCATCATTATTGAGGTCGAGAGCACGGGCATCTGTCCAAAATAATCCCGGCCGGTTTCCTATGCCCAAATTGGTGGTCTGGTCCGACATTTGCCCTTTAATGTTGAAAAATAATTTTGAATGGCCGTGTCTTTCGCAAAGGACCAGATCATCATATCCGTTTTGGTCAAAATCAGCGGCCAAAGCACATATGGCCCCAATCGGGCCCGGCGAAAAATCAGGAACCATTTCAAACTCAAATGCGCCTTTATTTACATCATATGCGCGTTACGTTCGGTTTGTCGTCTGACCGGCCCTCCCAGTTTGTCACCAAGAGATCAGGATAGGTATCTCCATTGTAATTAAAAAAAACCGCCTTTCGGCCGCGTCCATAGGGATCTTCTGCACCTGATGGCGTTTGCTGCGAAAAATTTCCCGCGTCGTCATTTATAAAAAGGAGATTTCCAAAAACACTTTCACCCCTATCCACACCATAGGCACAATAAATATCCAGATCATCATCCAGATCCACATCAGCTGCTGAACAGCTGTGACGGTCAAACGGTGTTGCGAGACCGCTGGAATGAGTGGGGGTGTTGGACATCAAAATAATTTCGTCGAAACGGTCATGGCCGTGAGCGAAGACATCGGGTGTCTGGTCGTTATCAAAGTCGCTCACTATAATTCCGTAAACACGCTCCTCAGACCCCAGATTTTGGTGGCAAAATCCCGGTAATTTTGAAGCCTCACAACCCGTTTTTGGGTAATGTCTTTTTGGGGTGAATTCAGTCGTCTGTTCGCTCCCGGTATTTTGAGAGGTTTGCTCAACGCTTTCGGTTTTGCTTTCCGGGGTTTGGGTTGTTGTTGAGGGGGCATTGCAGGATATGCAGGCTAGGCTGGTGGCAAAACAAGTAGTAATACGGCAATATCTGAGACGCCTGCGCCATTGAGATCTACTGTCCGAATACCTGTTGTTTAAATTTATGCCCATTTACAAAGACCTATTTTAAGTCAAGCTTGGCGACAAGTAATTCTGTCTAAAATTTAATCTATGCTTCTTGCCCGCTACGACAACTGTGGTAATGATCGGTTTATGAGGACAGCAAAATTACTGGCGATGACAAGCGCCTTCGTCCTGGCCCTGGCGGGTTGTGGCGAAACAGGGGATGATGAAACCAATGTAGACGGTGAGGGAAGCGCAGATGCCGCTGTCGCTTTCGCTTCTACCTATGAGCCGTTTCCATCCAAATCTACACTCTTTACCAATGCCTATATCATTCAGGGCAATGGCGAGGCCATTGAGAGCGGGTCAGTGCTTGTGGTTGATGGCAAGATTACGGCTATTGGCGCCGGCACAGTCGACGGCGATGCAGATGTCACCGTGGATGCAGGCGGCCGCTATATTACGCCGGGCATTATCGATATTCACTCCCATTTGGGTGACTATCCATCACCGAGGGTAAATGCCCATAATGACGGCAATGAAATAACCGGCCCCGTCACGGCGGAAGTCTATGCCGAGCATGGCGTCTGGCCACAGGACCCGGGATTTGACGAAGCTCTGGCGGGCGGGGTGACAACGCTCCATGTTTTACCTGGGTCGGCAAATCTGTTTGGCGGGCGAGGTATTACGCTGCGCAATGTGCCATCGCGCTCTGTGCAAGGGATGAAGTTTCCAGATGCGCCCTATACACTGAAGATGGCTTGTGGTGAAAACCCGAAGCGTGTCTATGGACAGCGTGGTGGTCCGGGGTCGCGCATGGGCAATGTGGCCGGTTATCGCAAACAATGGATTGCCGCGCAGGAATATAAGAAAAAGCTGGATGACGGCGATGACGTCAAACGGGATCTGCGGATGGAAACACTCGCAGGTGTTTTGTCTGGCGACATTCTGGTACAGATGCACTGTTACCGCGCTGACGAAATGGTGCAGCTTTTGGATGTAGCCAAAGAGTTTGATTATAAAATCACCACATTCCACCACGCCATTGAAGCCTATAAAATCGGAGATGTCCTCAAGGAGCATGGAACCTGTGCGGCCATGTGGGCGGACTGGTACGGGTTTAAAATGGAGGCCTATGACACCATCCAGGAAAACGTGCCCTTTGTGCACGCGCAAGGCGCCTGCGCCATGATCCATTCTGATAGTGATATGGGCATTCAGCGCCTTAATCAGGAAGTGGCGAAAACGTGGGCCAATGGCAATCGTGCCGGACTGGATATTTCGGAAGCGGAAGCATGGAAATGGTTGACGCTCAATCCCGCCAAAGGATTGGGCATTGAAGACGAAACCGGGTCGCTAGAGGTCGGTAAACGGGCTGACATGGTACTCTGGTCAGAAAACCCGTTTTCCACTTATGCGGTGGCGGATCAGGTTTATATTGATGGGGCGCTAATGCTGGATCGCGCGACAGGACATAAACCGCGAAGCGATTTCCGTCTTGGACATCCGGGCGCGAAATAGGGGAGAACGAAATGAAAAAACTACTAATATCCTCTATTTTGGCTTTAGGAATTTCTGGCATTAGTCTGGCTCAGGACGCTACGCCATCCGTCATGTTTTTGGACAATGTCAATATTGCGCCGGGTGAAACCGTCGATATGGTTATCCGAGGCGGCATTATTCGTAATATGGGCGCAGAATTGGAAGCGCCGGCCAATGCCACCAAAATGGACGGCTCCGGTCAATGGGTTACGGCCGGATTATTTGCGCCTTTGACCAGCCTGGGACTAGTGGAAATCGGCGCAGAAAACGCGACCGATGACCGTAATGCTGAAGACGCCAAGACCAGCGTGTCACTCAAGGCTGCGGACAGTTTTAATCCGCAATCGCCCATTATTGACAATACGCGCGTTTCGGGTGTGACCCATGCTGCTATTATCGGCAGCCCATCGCAAAATATTTTTGCTGGAACAGGTTTGATCGCCAATATGAGCGGTGATTTTGACTCGGTCGAAAATGATGCGGCTTTCATTTATATTCAGCTGGGTAGTCGGGGGGGTAAGCTGGCAGGTGGATCACGTTCGGCCTCGATCGCCCAACTCAGAGATGCGTTTTCAGACGCAAGTAATTATGCGTCTCGCTTCGGCGGCCCTGAAGATGGTGACGCCCTAAGACGCCGCGACGCCGCCGCGCTCAGAGCCGCCTTGCAAGGACGTCTGCCGGTCGTAGTCGGGGCCAATCGAGCCTCTGACCTCTTGGGTATTATCGAATTAAAAAAGGAATTGGGCGTCAATTTCATTATCTCCGGTGGTGCTGAAGCTTGGATGGTGACAGAGCAATTGAGAAACGCGGATATGCGTCTCATTATTGACCCTGTTGCAAATCTGCCGGGGTCTTTCGACTCTGTTGGCGCGCGCATAGACAATGCCAAATTGCTAAATGACGCCGGCGTGGATTTCGCATTCATGAGTTTTTCGGAAAGCACCTCCCACAATGTGCGTGTTCTTAATCAGCATGCCGGCAATGCGGTGGCGAATGGTTTATCCTGGGACGCGGCGATGGCGGCTGTCACCACAACACCGGCCGGATGGTTTGGTGTGAATACGGGACGGGCGGCACGGGGCTCAGACACATTTGTCGTTTGGGATGGTGACCCGCTACAGGTCACGAGTGCACCGAGCATGATCGTGATCGACGGGGACATGCAGTCCCTCAACTCCCGTCAAAGGGAGCTCAGAGACCGATATAACCCAAAAACGGATGACAGCCGGGCCCATAAATATCGATAGTCAATTTGAGCCCGATGTGACAACTGGCCAAGAGCTTGTGGATTTGCTAAACGGGGCTGGATTTGAAACCAAATGGGATAAGAACAAAAATACACGTCCCGCAATTTCGGCATTTGATTGGAAATATGCCCGAAAATAATAATGGAGCTTTTTATGCGTATGAAACAATTTTTAGTTGGCACTGCCATGGCCATGGCGTTGGCCGCCTGCGGTGGCGAGACAAAAACCGAAGAGGTCAAAACCGAGGCCCCGGCCAAAGTTGAAATGGTTATGCCGAAAAACAATTCTATTCTGGCCGAGTGGACGGGCCCTTTTGACGGTGTTCCGGCTTTCGACAAGGTTAAACTTGACGACCTAAAGCCAGCGCTTGAGTGGGGCATGCATGTGCAACTCAAGGAAATTGACGTAATCACCGCTAATTCCGAAGCGCCTACTTTCGCGAATACATTTATTCCTCTGGAACGCGCTGGGGCAGAGCTTGACCAGGCTTTCACATATTGGGGTATCTGGTCATCCAATAATTCAAGCCCGGAGTTTCGGGCTATTCAAACGGAAATGGGGCCCAAGATTTCTGAGTTCAGCTCTAAAATCACTCAGAATGAGGCGCTCTTTAAGCGGATCGAAACCGTCTATAATGACAAAGCGGCTTTGGCGGATTTGTCGGCTGAAGAGCAGCGTATTGTCAAACTCTCCTATGAGGGATTGGTCCGTGACGGCGCCAAACTCGACGCCGATAAAAAAGAGCGTTACGCCGAAATTCAAAAGCGTTTGTCCGAGCTCTATATCCAATTCCAGAACAATGTTCTGCATGACGAGGAGAATTACACGACCGTCCTGAAGAAAAACCAATTGGATGGTCTGCCGGAAGCGTTTGTCGCCTCCATCGCAACAGATGACGGAACATGGGCTATTAAAAATACACGTTCGTCTATGGATCCGTTTCTGACCTATTCGACGAACCGGGCCTTGCGCAAAAAGGTCTGGGAGAATTATTATAATCGCGGCGATAATGACGGCGAACACGACAATAATGCGATCATCGCCGAAATCCTTCAGCTTAGAGATGAGCGTGTGAAGCTGCTTGGTTTTGCTAATTATGCAGAATGGCGTCTGGGTGACCGTATGGCGAAAAACCCCACCAATGCAATGAACCTGATGGAAACGGTTTGGCCAGCAGCCATTGGTCGTGTTGGCCAAGAAGTGGCAGATATGCAGGCCCTTGTGGATGCCGAAGGCGGTGACTTCAAAATCAAACCCTGGGACTACCGCTTCTATATGGAGAAAGTCCGTCAGCAGCGCTATGACCTGAACTCGGACGAAGTGAAGCAATATCTGCAGCTGGACAAGCTGACCGACGCCATGTTCATGGTGGCGGGTGAGCTGTTCAATTATGACTTCGTTGCGTTAGAAGAGGGAACCGTCCCGGTCTTCCACGAAGACGTCAAGGTCTGGGAAGTCAAAGACAAAACCAGTGGCAAACATGTTGGACTTTGGTATCTCGATCCCTTTGCCCGTGAAGGTAAGCGTTCAGGCGCCTGGGCCACATATTACCGGGAATACACGACTTTTGACGGCGAGACCAATGTCCTGTCATCCAATAACTCCAACTTTATCAAGGGCGCGCCGGGCGAGCCGGTTCTGGTGTCCTGGGACGATGCCGAGACATTCTTCCATGAATTCGGTCATGCGCTGCACTTCCTAGCGGCGGATGTCGACTATCCGAGCTCCCATAATGGCGTGCGGGATTACACAGAGTTCCAGTCTCAACTCTTGGAGCGCTGGTTATCCACAGATCGTGTGATCAATAACTATCTGGTGCACTATAAAACTGGCGAGCCTATGCCGGCCGAACTGGTTGAGAAAATCAAAAAGGCGGCGACTTTTAATCAAGGTTTCGCCACAACTGAATACCTGGCGTCAGCTTTGATGGATATGAAATATCACACGACCGACCCAACCGGAATCGATCCGGATAAGTTTGAGCGGGTTACCCTCAAGAAACTGGGCATGCCCGATGAACTGCCTATGCGTCACCGCTCACCTCATTTCGGACATGTGTTTTCCGGTGAAGGTTATGCCACCGCCTATTACGGCTATATGTGGGCGGATGTGTTGACGTCTGATGCGGCCGAGGCTTTCGCTGAAAGCCCGGGCGGGTTTTACGACAAGGCTATGGCGAAGAAGTTGCGCGATCACCTGTTTGCGCCGCGCAATGCGGTTGACCCGGCGGATGCTTATCGGGCTTTCCGGGGTCGCGATGCGGATATGTCCGCGCTTATGCGTGACCGGGGTTTTCCAGTCCCTGAATAAGGCCACCTGAATAAGGAACGGAATAATTCCATTGATATTTTTTCAGATCCCGCCCATCAGTGGCGGGATTTTTTATAGGGGGAATCGTAATGAAAAAGTGGCTTCTATTGTCGGCAATGCTCGTGGTCAGCGGCTGCAAGGGCCCATCATCTAATGTCGAAGCGTCCAACGCCCAGGCATCGAACACTAAGCCGGTTGAATTATCAGCCTCGGCTGGGTTGGTCGCTGATCTCCCTTTGCGCAAACATTTACAGTGCCTGCCCAAAGAGGCCGCCATTGTTGCCGCTCACCGCGGAACCTCCAAAAAAGAAGACCTGCCCGAAAATGCCAGATCGTCTCTGACAGCGCTTATCAATGCCGGTTTCATGGTAGCCGAGATCGATGTTGTAGGCCTCAAGGACGGCACCCATGTTTTATTCCATGATGGTGTCTGGGAAGAAAAGACAACAGGGCGGGGCGAGGTTGCGGCCACAAACTGGGGCGATGCGGAGAGCTTTCTCTTAAAAGATACAGATGGCGATTTCAGCGCCGACCGATTGATAACGTTTGAGGACGCTCTGAGCCTTGCCAAAGATCGTCTTTACCTCGAAGTGGATTTTAAATCTTCTGCCAAATATGAGGTGGTCATCGACGCCATTCGCAGGGCCGATATGGCCGATCAGGTCATCCTGATTTCTTACTCCAAAGGGCAGGCCCGCAAACTGGCCCGTCTGGCACCCGAGATGATGCTATCCGTCGGCGCTGATTCGATTGCTGAAATTACCCTGCTGGAAAACGAAGGGGTTAAGCTTAAAAACATGGCCGTTTGGATGGGCGACGGTCCCTATGAGCCGAGCTTCATCACCTATCTGGATAATGCCAATGTGCCCGTTTTGGCCTGGCCCCGGGAAGGACAAAGACAGGCAGCCCTTTCGCCAGCGACTATTGCCGTAACCGATTACGCCCTGCAGAAAGAGCCCATTGAAGGCCTCACCCGCAGTGGCCGCGCCGCATATGAGGCCTGCCTTGGTCGGTAGCGGTTGGAGATGCCTCCCCCTATTTAATCAGTTCTGTTTTCGGAAAGGTGGCGTGCCAGCCAAACCAGAAGGCCCGATGATAGGGCAGGCGTTTGGCATAGGCGCCATTAGGGTGCTCTAGCTGGCTTTCCGTGATTGTCCAGACGACGCCTTGCTTGTCTGTAACGGTGTTGCCATTCGTCTCTACAAATTCAATGCCGCCGGGGTCATAGACACGATTGGCGCCGGAGCTATCTGTGATGACCACATATTTTTGTGTGCCTAATGTGCTCTGATAGACCGGATTGCGTTTGAGATAGTCCGTATCAATAGCTACGGTTTTACCAAGTTGCCCTTTAAACCGCAGGGCCAAAACCTCGCTTTTATTGTCCAGTCTCGAGTCCTGAAACGGCGTGTTGAACATCAGATCATCTGTGGCGAAATAATCATGATAAGCCACACCTTCGTCATAATTGCGGTTATGACCCGTATTGAGCGAGAGAACTTTTGTGTCCGGGTGCAGGGATTTCCATTTCCCCCAAGTCGTGGTCACCACGCTGCGATGGTTCAGGGCTATGTCTTTATCGACCAATGGTCCCAAGAGCGGCTCGCCTTTGATCGTATTCCACAGGCTCTGGGTCTGTCGATCATACATGAGCTTATTGGAGCGGTATAAAAACCCGGACGTGCCTAGTTCATGGGTGAGCCCGCCATAATCCGCATCATAAAGAATAACCGTCCCGCAAAGTGTGCAATAGACACCGGCTACATCGACGCCGCCAACAATATCCGTGAACATTTCATGCCAGGCCAATATGCGTTTAGGGTAAGCTCGGACGTCGCCATTTACTTCAATTCCGAAAACAACATTATCGTCGCCAAGATAATCAGCCTCTTGAGCGGAGATCATTTTAGGGTGCCTAAGGGGGGGAATACCGTCTTGTTGAACGCCGCCCCATCTGACTTCGTCAAGGCGCAAACGGGCGAGGCTCTGTCTTCCGCGGAAATATTTTCCAAACCGCGGATCGATGCGCTCATAAAATTCTGCCTTGAAATCCGCATAGCCGTCTATCTGTTGTTCTGGTTGGTTCCAAAGCCAACGATACCAGCTATTCACATTACTGCCGAAGTCCTGACCGGTTGTTTTGCGGAGTTCCTGCAATAACCGTCCACGGACCAAATCATTGCGAACAAAATAAAAAATTTCCAGCGTCGGGGCAATCCAGGCCTGATTATAGCGCCGGGAGATTTCCTGAATTTGATAATTCGGATCAGAGCTGGGCTCTAAGAGGCTCAGAATAAAATCCCGGTCAGAGGGCGATAAAGAGAGCGCCGCTTTTGGTGCAAATGGCTCATTTAGTTTTTGCGGCACATCCGATGCCATGGCCTGATTTTGCCCCACATAAATACCGCCAGCTGCCAGTATCATAGATAGAATTGTAATAGCCGTCAGGCCAAACTGCTCGCTTTTCATATCGTCCTCATGCGTTCGACATGATAATGCGTGTAATTTTGATCAGTGCACCTCACAATGCGCATGATTACCATCACAAGGTCGTGTTTCGAAGTTTAACGAAGGGTAGATTGTGGTAGAATGTGTCGAAACCCACGAAACCGGACTCAATCCTTCGACCGTCCATGAGCTCGGAATGAGACGGCTCAGGGCGAGATAAATGCGGCGTAAAATAAAGAAAAGTGGAGGTTTCTGTTGCCAGCTACCTCCGAAGCCCGCCCTAAGCGGCTAAAGGCCTAGGGAGTTTAAGCGAGATACTCGCGCTGCTTACGCGGCGAGAGCGTACTCTTCAGCATAATTGTCATTTGCAATTATAAAATCGGGCATTTAACGATACCCATCCGAACGAAAGCTAACATCTTTAGACGTCTGTCGATCCTATTTCGGCCCCGTCAGAAACAGACATTTTCGTGTCTTCTTGTGGTGGAGCCGCCGGGTACCGCCCCCGGGTCCAGTCCGCTTATTACATGCGCGTTTATCGTCATAGCTGGCAAGCCAGCCCCTTATATATAAGGGATTAAAGTTAAAATTTAAAGTCCCTTGTCGCGAGAGAAATGTTATTTATAAGCGCTATGCGGTTTGGGGGAAATAGAGTGAAGTATGCCCAATAAGCTTACGACAATAACGGACTGGCTCGCGAGGCTAGTGGCCATGGATACGCAAAACGGATCCGGGGATGAAATTGCCTGCGCACAAATGCTGGCCGAGGCGCTGAAAGCCCATAATCCTGATACTCTGATTTGTGAAAAAGCTTCGCGTTCGCGCGGTAAGTTTGACAGCGGCTATGTCTATGCGGGATGGGGCAAGGCGGAATATCTTTTAAATGTGCATATCGATACGGTTCCGGCGGGCGCGGGGTGGACGGCCAGCCCTCATGAGCTGCGCGACAGTGGCGACCGGCTTATTGGCCTGGGCACCAGCGATATCAAAGGCGCCGCCGCCTGTATCATGGCTGTGCTGGAGACGGTCAAGCCGACCAATCTGGGTGTGCTGTTTTCGGGTGATGAGGAACATGGCAGCGAAATCATGCCGGAGATTATCCGCCGGGGACATTACGGTAATCCTCGCTTGGCGATTGTGTGTGAGCCGACCAGTCTCAAGGTCGGGCGGCAGCATCGAGGCATGTTGGCTTATGCGGCGAAGTTTTCTGGAATTGGTGGGCACTCATCATTGGCGGATATAACCGAGCGGCCATTATTGGATGCGGCCCGACTGGGCGCAGCGGTCGGGGATTATGGCGACCAATATCTGGATTTTGGAGCTGAGCCTTATAAAGGGCTGTGTACCAATATCGGTTATTTGAAAAGTGATGGCGCTTACAATGTTATCCCCACCCAGACAGAGATAAAGTTTTCCATGCGTCCACCGCCGGGCGACAGTGTCGCGGCGCGCGCGGCCGATCTTGAGGCTATCGTCAAAGATAAGACGCCTCATGCTGAGCTGACACAGATTGTACAGCTCGAGCCTTTTGCCTCGAAAAACATAGACGAATTTTCGCAGGTGTTTCGGGGTGACTATGCGCTGACGGATTTGCCGTTTTGGACAGAAGCGGCGCTGCTGTCGCAAGCCGGGGTTAATGCGGTTGTGTTTGGACCGGGCAATCTGGATCAGGCTCATAAACCTGATGAGTATGTGCAAAAAGATCAGCTGGTAGGCGCGGCAGATCTGTTCGAACGGGTCATGAGAGGATTATAGTCGCTTAGTGAGCCCTAAACAAAATATAAGAGACAGTGTCATTCGCAGCCTCTCGGCCATTGGGGCCATTAAGGATGCGCGGTTTTATGCGGAGCTGTTTTCATCACAAGAGCCGGAACAATTTGCGCTTATCGTTATTGATCCCCGATGCCTTAAAAATCCGCTGCTCGAGGCGTTGATCGGAAATATTCGCATTCTGACGGATTTGGGCCTGACGCCGACGCTTTTAGTGGGTGCGCTGGATGATGATATGACCTCCATCCGGTTTCAGTCGCAGCGCCTCGCCAAAGACCTCGAGAGCGCCAAGGTCAAGAATGTGCGATTGAATACGGAGTCCTACGGGCTTATCGATTCCGTGAAAAAGGCCGCCGCACAAGGCAGGATTTCCGTACTTGAAAATACGCGGCCGCAAAAACGCAAAGACCTCATGGCATTGGTCGGACAGCTCGCTCCAGGAAAAGTCATTTTCCTGCAGCCCTCAGGCGGTATCTCGCAAAACGGGGTCAGAGTGCCGGTCATCAATATTGATGACAGCATACAATTAAAACTGGACGGCCTGTCTCACGGGCAGGCGCGATTCATCGACCTGGCCCGCAAGATGCTGGAGGAAGCCTCCAACCGTTCGGTCTTTATCATTGCCTCGCCGCTTAATCTTCTGCCGGAACTGTTCACAGTCAAAGGGTCAGGGACCCTTATTCGCCGTGGTGCGAAGATTGAGAGTTTTAAATCTTTCTCATCCGTTGATTTGGGGGCGCTTAGAGCGTCTATTGAAGCTGGCTTTGAAAAACCCATTGTGAGTGAACTGGAGGCCTGGCCGGTACAATCTGTTCTCCTTGAGGAAAACTATCGGGGCGGCGCCATTTTGACTCGGGTTTCAGAGATGAGATATCTGTCGAAATTCTGGGTCATCAAAGAAGCGCAAGGTGAGGGGATTGCCAGAGATATCTGGGATGCCATCGCGAAAAAGAATACGTCATTTTTCTGGCGCTCCAAACGGGAGAACCCGTTTAATGATTGGTACATAAAAGTCTGCGATGGCATGCAGGTTTCAGGCGAATGGCGTGTGTTCTGGCGCGGTCTTAATTCTGAACAAATCAAAACAGCTATTGAGGGCGCCATGCGCGTCCCCGAAGATTTTTTAACATAAGAAGAAAAAACATGACTGACTTTCACATTAATGCGGGCTTTGATTCGGGGAACATCATTGTCAATGATGCTTCAGATCATGCCAATATCCGTCTGGCCATTCGCAAAGATACAAATTCTGATTTTTATCAGTGGTTTCATTTTCGACTGACCGGGGCCAAAGACAAGACCTGTTTGATGGTTATCGAAAACGCCGAAGGCGCCGCCTATACGGGCGGATGGGAGGACTACCGGGCTTGTGCGTCTTATGACCGGGAGACCTGGTTCCGGGTGGATACCAGCTATGAAAATGGCGAGTTGATCATTTCCCATACGCCGGAACTGGATAGTGTCTATTATGCCTATTTCGCGCCTTATTCCATGGACCGTCACGCAGACCTCATTGCCGAAGTCGGGACGCATCCTGATGTATCTGTGTCCGTTTTGGGCGAAACCATAGAGGGGCAGAGCATGGATTGCGTGACTGTGGGAACTGGCGAGAAAACCATGTGGGTCATCGCACGCCAACACCCCGGCGAGTCTATGGCCGAGTGGTGGATGGAAGGCTTTCTCGCAAGACTTTTGGATGATGATGATCCGCTCGCGCGAGTCCTGCGGGAGAAGGCGACATTTCATATCATCCCCAATATGAACCCGGATGGCTCTCGGCAAGGCAATCTGCGGACTAATGCAGCCGGGTCTAATCTGAACCGGGAATGGGATAAGGCAAGCATTCAGTCGAGCCCTGAGGTTTATTACACTATCCTAGCTATGAATGCGGCACGTCCGGACCTGTGTCTGGATGTACACGGGGATGAGGCGCTGCCTTATAACTTTATCGCGGGTGCCGAAGGAATACCTGGTTATACGGACAAACAGGCCAAAAATCAGGCAACATTCCTTGAGGCTTATAAGCGTTCATCACCGGATTTTCAGACCAAAGTCGGCTATCCCGTTTCGGCCCCCGGTCAAGGCAATCTCTCTATGTGCACCAATTGGACGGCCCATGAATATGACTGTCTGGCTATGACACTTGAGATGCCGTTCAAAGATAACGCCAATCTACCGGACGAAGAATTTGGCTGGTCACCGGACCGATGCGCCAAGCTGGGTGGTGCTGTCCTTGATGCTATGATGGCGGTTGTGGACGAGCTTTAATTTTTGTTCTTTCGTTTCAGGTAGACGATGACGGCAACGGCACCGGCGACTCCACCTGTGATGATGCCATTAAGGCTATCCGGCACTATTGCATCGACAGGCGTCATTCGAATTAATACGCCAACAGCAAGGCCGACAAACAAACCCGCAATTAGCCCAAATGTCATTGGATTTTGCATAAATTCTCCTAGAATTCTTATAGCGCTAAATTCTGAATGGATAAATAAAAAAAGGGCCACCTGATTTGCGAAGGTGGCCCTTTTGAATTCCTTCGTTGCCCCTGGAAGAAATCCTATAATGGTTGTGTAGCAAATCCAAACATTACCAAACGTGACTTGGGTCACGAAAAAAGTGTTTTTGCCAAAAATTTAAGGGTCGCTTGATGTGGTTAAAGCGACCCTTGAAGGAATTTCTTCGTTGCCCCTGAAAGAACCCCCGACTTTTTCTTACATTGCTAAAACATTACAGAGCGTGATCTGGGTCACGAAAAACCAAGAAAGTATAGGTTAGGGGCCATTTTGGTGAGAAAATGACCCCTGAAATTGAATTCTCCTGCCCAATTGGAGATTTCAATCGCAGTTTCGCTAACAGAATCTATAATCTCAATGCGTGACCTGGGTTACGGACGGCCCTATTAATTCTTTAGAGAATCGGTATTTTTAGAACCATGCAGCAATATTTAGACTTACTCTCGCACGTTATGGAAAGCGGCGTCGACCGGATGGACCGAACGGGGACAGGGACGCGCGGCGTTTTCGGCTATCAGATGCGCTTTGACCTTTCTGATGGCTTTCCCATGGTCACCACCAAAAAACTGCATCTGAAATCCATTGTCCACGAGCTTATCTGGTTTTTGGCCGGCGATACAAATATCGCCTATCTCAAAGAGAACAAAGTCCGTATCTGGGATGAATGGGCCGATGAAAACGGCGACCTGGGACCGGTCTATGGCAAACAATGGCGGCGCTGGGAAAGCCCGGACGGCCGGGTCATTGATCAGGTCGCCAAAGTGGTCGAGGCCATAAAAAACAATCCTTATTCCCGGCGTCATATCGTCAGCGCCTGGAACCCCTCGGATGTAGATGACATGGCCTTGCCGCCTTGTCACTGCTTGTTTCAGTTCCATGTGGCTGATGGGCGATTATCATGCCAGCTTTATCAACGGAGTGCGGATATCTTCCTTGGTGTGCCGTTCAATATCGCCTCTTATGCGCTGCTGACTCATATGATGGCGCAGGTTTGCGGTTTGGAGGTCGGTGATTTCGTCCACACATTTGGCGACGCCCATATCTATTCCAATCATTTCGAACAGGTGAGGGAACAGCTGACACGCGCACCGAAACCATTGCCGACCCTTTGGATTAATCCGGATGTAAACTCGGTATTTGACTTTACCTATGACGATATCAAGGTCAAAGGCTATGAGGCCCATCCCCATATCGCTGGAAAAGTCGCGGTTTAGGTTTACGCCGCAAGTCGCTTTCGCTATAGCGGCGCAAATCAATCAAGAGCATCACCATGCACGACATTAAAGC
>JAHDEZ010000005.1 GCA_020628425.1 Hellea sp.
TCAAGGCATTCGTCAAACATCTGGACGCCAATAAAACACCATATCTGGAAGAGCCGATTTCGGTCACCAAAGAGCTCGACGGCATCACAGTGGAATGCGCCATGTGGTGGAATGACAGCTACCACGAAAACGTCAAATGTTTCACCAATAACATCCCACAGCGGGACGGCGGGACGCACCTGGCCGGTTTCCGCGGGGCCCTGACCCGTACCATAAATAAATATGCTGCCGAGAGCGGCGCAGCCAAAAAGGAAAAGGTCAATATTTCCGGCGATGATGCCCGTGAAGGCCTGACCTGCGTACTTTCTGTGAAAGTGCCGGACCCGAAATTCTCGTCCCAAACCAAAGATAAGCTGGTTTCCTCGGAAGTGCGGCCAGTCGTGGAAAGTGCGATGAATTCGGCACTTGGGGAATGGTTCGAAGAAAACCCCAATGATGCCAAGAAGATCGTTCAGAAAATCATCGAGGCAGCGGCGGCCCGCGAAGCCGCCCGTAAAGCCCGCGACCTGACCCGTCGTAAATCAGCGCTCGATGTCGCTTCCCTGCCCGGCAAGCTAGCCGACTGTCAGGAAAAGGATCCGTCCTTATCCGAAATTTTCATCGTCGAGGGGGATTCTGCGGGCGGCTCAGCCAAACAGGCCCGCGACCGCCACAACCAGGCCATCCTGCCCCTCAAGGGTAAAATCCTGAATGTAGAGCGCGCCCGCTTTGACCGCATGCTCTCATCTCAGGAAATCGGTACGATGATCACTGCGCTCGGTACCGGTATTGGGCGCGAAGAATTTGATATCGAAAAACTGCGTTACCACAAGGTGGTGATCATGACCGACGCGGACGTTGACGGTGCGCATATCCGGACACTCCTGCTGACCTTCTTCTTCCGTCAAATGCCGGAATTGATTGACCGGGGCTACCTCTATATCGCCCAGCCACCGCTCTATAAGGTCGAGCGTGGCAAGTCTGCGAGATATCTGAAGGATCAAGCTGAGTTGGATGAGTATCTTATTGAAGCCGGTTCGGGCGACGCGTCGCTTACTCTGCAAAACGGAGACGTCGTGACTGGGGCTGATCTCATGCGGTTGTCCCGCGAGGCTTTGGCGGCACAAAATCTCATAAACCGCCTCAAATCAGAGGCCCCTGATAGTGTCATCGCACAAGTCGCCATTGCCGGTGCTCTTGGACCTGATGCCACCCAAAAAGAAGTGGACGCCGCCGCGAAACGCCTCGACATGATCGCAGACGAAGGTGAAGACGGCTGGTCCGGAGAGTTTGAGACGGATGGAGCCTTGGTTCTTCAGCGGGATGTGCGGGGCGTTACCGAACGCATCGTTATGCGCCCCCATTTCCGCGACAGTGCCGACGCCAGACGCCTGCATAAAATGGCGCCTGCTCTGATGGAGACCTATGACGGTGTGGCTTCGTTCCGCCGCGGCGAAAATGATCCTTTGGATATTTACGGCCCGGCGCAACTGCTTGAAACTGTCTTCGAAGGCGGCCGCAAAGGATTCAAAATCCAACGCTATAAGGGTCTCGGCGAAATGAACCCGGACCAGCTCTGGGAAACCACGCTCGACGCTAATGCCCGCTCACTGCTCAAAGTGCGCGTCGAAGCCGCCGATGCCTCAGACGAGCTCTTCACCAAGCTTATGGGCGACGTGGTCGAACCCCGCCGCGATTTTATCATCGCCAATGCGCTCGACGCAGATGTTGATAGTTAGAAAAACACCTATATGACATCTGCATGACCATTGCCTGCATTAGGTCCGCCGAAATATGGTATCACGTTTACGGTCAATCCGGACCTTGGGTAGCCGTCATTCAAGGGGGGCGTCATATGGCTTCTGATCTCGAAGAAACGGCAAAACTAATATCAAAGAGAGGTTTCCGTGTCCTCGTATTCGACCGGTTAAACTCGGGTCGTTCTTCAATCGATTTTGATAAGAGCGAACCGGAGGAAGAAGGTCATATCAAAGACCTTGAGGCTCTACTGAAACATGTGGGTGCTCGGCGCGCATTTATAGTCGGTAGATCTGGGGGGGCTCGAATTGCGTTAAAGTTCACCCTGTCTTACCCAGAAACCGTTCGCGGATTGTTTCTTTGGGGCATTAGCGCTGGAGAAACCGCTTATCGCTTCTTAGACAATTATTACTTTGGTAAAAACCTGCGAGCGTGCCAAATCGGAGGAATGGCTGACGTGTGTAAACTTGAACACTTCGCCTTAATGATTGAAGCACGGCCAGAAAATGAGAAAATACTCATGGCCGTCGACCCTGGGCAATTTATTTCAGTAATGAAAAGTTGGAGGGCCGTTTTTGCTGTAGGCGCTCATTATCACGTTATGGGCATTTCCAATAAACAGTTGGGTTCCATTAAAACGCCCACAAAAATCATGCCATATATAGACCCAATGCATCCCATAAAGGCCGCTCGATTTGCTCACCAGAAAATTTCAACCAGCGATTTGCAAGAGTTTTCAAAAACTAATCGAGACGCATCATTATTAGAATCCACAGCCGCAAAGAGTTTTTGTGAATTTGCCAATAGGCCTTACTGCGCCCCAACGGTTTTGACATCATGATCCTTAAACTGGTCAACGGGCATAATGTGATTAGAAGATTTGCATAATCGTGTTAGAACTGACTCAACTTCATAAAGATCAAAGCTCCTAACGATAAAGACTTCAAATGAAACTAGAACAAGTCCCCGTATTTGTCGTCAGCCTGAAACGCGATGCGCGCCGTCGGGAACTCATGTGTGAACATTTTGCCGAACGAGGTCTTTCCTTTGAATTTTTGGACGCCACGGACGCCCGTGAAACGCCTATCGAGGCGCTGACATCTTTTTCACAATCAAAAGGTCCCTGGGGACTAATGCGGCCCCATGACATGGCCTGCACATCGAGCCATCTCCGGGCCATGCTGGCCTTTCTGGAAACGGATGCACCTTATGGTCTGTTTTGTGAAGATGATATTTTTATTTCCCAAGACACTGTAGAATGGCTCTCTGATATGTCTTGGTGGCCGGAAGATGCCGATGTGGTTAAATTTGAGCGCTGGCGCAATGACAGTATGCGGATTGTTTTATCGGGCGGGACATTGAACCATAAAGAACGACGACTAAGACGTCTGGTATCCCGCCATCCGGGATGTGCGGGCTATCTGCTGACCCGGGACGCCGCCCAACGCATATTGGACGAACGGCCCATCACAGTGCCCATAGACCATTTATTTTTCAATCCCAGCGTCTCGTCTTTATCGAGACAAATGAATGTCTATCAAGTGCAACCGGGCCTTATTCGACAAGGCAATGAACCGACTCCCAAACCGAAAGCAAAACCAGCCAGCAATACCCACGCAAATGCGACTTTTGAACGGGAGAAAGGGGTGGCCTGGGTATGGCGGGAAACTCGGCGGGGCTGGTATGAAATCACCCGTTACCCGGCCATCATCTGGGCTCTGTTACGGGGTGGATCCATCGAAAAACCGGATTTTAAATAGTCAGACACTTCCTCGAAAGCCCCCATGCTGCAGGATATGGAACGCCACAAACCAGAATCCAATATTTGTCGTCAAATCAAACGAGACAAAAAAATCAGCTATCGTTGTTACAAGCGCGAGCGCGATCCATAGACTTTCATCCTCCCAAACAGCGACTTTTTCACTGAATAAATGTAAGACCATAAAGACAATAGCGGGCAGACGCATATCAATCGGCATGCTGAAGCTCCCTCGTGCTATTAGCCCGAGATTATCAACTGCTATATCAATCCCTAAACAGGCAAATGTTAATACCACCCAGATCCACATTCGCTCATTATACTTGATGACTGCTAAAATATTCTGAACGCGGGCTAAATCTGTCATTCCGTCTACGTTCAGAGCTGCAATGATGTTATATTAAGAAATAATTCGGGAGCTAGCCATGCGCTACCTATTGATTTTCGTATCTGCCTTTTTGATGGTTATCGTTTGGACGGTCAGCGCCGAAGCCAAAAAACAAACACCTCCTGGCACGACGACTTCACTCTCATGCTCAAACATACGGTGTGGATATGGCATGAGCTGCATGGAGACACCGGGGGGTCCTGTTTGCCAGCAGCAATCTGTGACTTGCGCCAATGTCCTCTGTGCTCAAGGCAGTCAATGTCTGGAAACCTCAACGGGCCCCCAATGCGTCCCCTATAAACCTACCAATCCGATATATCCGCAACAAAGCTGCGCCTATGGCGGTTATTACCACTATGGTCAATTGATTTGTAATCCCGCACCCACTTGGCGGCAACCATTTCAAGATGGCTGGGGACATTATGATCGGCCACCAGTATACCACTATCCCCCTCGCCCTACGCCGAGGCCCAGACCTACGCCTAAACCTCCAATCCCACGCCCACCGGCACCACGTCCGCCATGGAATTCTATCGAACCAGAGCCGCGCATGTGTACGATGGAATATGCTCCGGTATGTGCAGAGAAGCCTGTCGTTTGTGTGCGAGCGCCCTGTCCTGCTGATCGGAAAACTTTCAGCAATAGCTGCATGGCCAAAGGTAATGGATATTCAATTATCCACGAAGGTGCCTGTCAGTAACTCGTAAATTCCTTCACATATGAACATTATCTGCTAGGACTCCTGAAATGTTGGGAGTTCTTTAATGGCCATAGCCAGACCCATTGACCGTCGCTTGTTCTTCTGGTTCGACCGGGCGCATACAATATTAGCCAAAGAGGCCGACACCTTCCTCTCTAGGAATTCGGGGCTTGGTACATCACAAGCATCCGTCTTGATTTACCTGGGGTTTCATGACCAGTGCTATCTTTCTGAACTCGCTGACGGTATTGGACGGAATAATCCTGCCGTAACGGGACTCGTCGATCGGATGGAGAAGGTCGGACTGGTGGAACGTATTCATGGGGGTATGGATGGTAGACGTAAACGGGTGCGGCTGACCGATGCAGGATGGGCTAAGAGAGAACAGGTTCATGAGGACTTTCGAACTTTCAATGAGCGCCTCTCGAAAGGCCTTACGCAGGCTGAAATGGACGCTGTTTTGAAATTTCTCGCTCTTGCGCCAGAAAATATGGAAATAAAATAATGGCTAAAAAGAAGAAGCAAATCACGTCGATCATCAACGTAGACATTGTCTCTGATGTGGTTTGTCCTTGGTGTTGGTTGGGATCTCGATATTTCTTTGCGGCCGCGAAAAAATCAAATCACGCTATCAATGTTACATGGCGTCCCTATATGCTTGATCCGACGGTTCCGGAAAGTGGAGTCGCCTATCGCGATTATATGAAAAGCAAATTTGGCGATGGCCCGTCCGACAAATTTCAAGCTATGCGGGCCCATCTGGAAAAGGCAGCTCCCGATGCCGGGATTACTTTTCGGTTTGGCGATATTCCATTTAGACCCAATACGCTGAATGCACATCGATTGATGAAGTGGGCCACGGGTCAAGGACTTGGCAATGAAACATCGGAAGCACTGTTTAAATCCTTTTTTGACAACTTGGAGGATGTCGGCAACGCCGAAATTCTGACGCGTATTGCCAATGATGTTGGTATGGACGGTGAACTTGTCAAAGAGCTTCTTGGGAAAGAGGAGGATAAAAACGCTATCCGTGAAGAAATTATGTTTTTTAGAAATCTGGGTGTGTCCGGCGTACCTTGCTTTATCTATCAAGGGCAATTCGCCGTACAAGGCGCGCAACCTCCAGAAGCACACCTTAAAGCCATCGAAGAGGCGGCTCGCCTGCCTATCGATGCTTAGTTCCATAAAAATAAGGAGAGAGTTATGGAAATGACATCATTGCAAATTGTGGCGCTTTATTCAGGAATAAATCTGATTATATTGCCTATATTAATGTTCCGGGTTGGCCAGGTACGAATAGCCACGAAAACGTCGTTGGGAAATGGAGAGGACTTCAGCTTATTAGCGCGGGTACGCGCCCATGCCAACTTTACGGAAACCACGCCTTTTGCTCTGATCGGCTTGCTCCTTATGAGCCAAATGAGTGGGACGCCGGCATGGCTGTTACACGCCCTTGGGGGCGGCTTTACTTTTGGCCGTATGGCTCATGCTCACGGCATGGCCCAAGATAAAGCATTAGGCAAAGGGCGAACGATTGGTGCGGCCTTGTCTCTACTGACATTCTTAGTTATGGGCGGTTATCTTTTATACAGAGCCTTCACAGGATAAATATGCCCTCATCCATTTCTGACCCTATTTCACCAGATGCTTTGCGTCCGGCCTTGCAAACATTGCTTTCTAAGGCCACGGCGTTTGGAGCTGATGCAGCAGACGCTGTCGCAACGCATGGCCGTTCACTGCACGTAACAGTCCGCGGCGGCGAGATGGAAGAAGTGGACAATAGCGAAGGCAGAGACATTGGACTTCGCGTACTGATCGGACAGCGGCAGGCTTGTGTTTCAAGCTCCGACATTTCACCCGCTTCCTTAGAGCGCTTGGCGGAGCGGGCCGTTGCTATGGCAAAACTGGCACCAGAAGATCCATATTGCGGTCTCGCAAAACCAAGCCTTTTGGCCACAGAGATGTTAGATTTGGAATTATTCGATGATACCGAGTTACCACCAGACGAGCTACTAGAACGGGCAAAGCGCATTGAGGCAGCAGCCCTTTCGGTAAAAGGCGTGACACAAGCCGAGGGCATGAGCGCTGACCTGTCCAGTTCGGCTGTGCAGTTTATGGGAACCAATGGCTTTGATAAAGGCTGGCGGTCATCGCATCACGGATTGTCAGGCATGGCGCTGGCCGTTCTCGAGAATGCGATGGAACGTGACTATGACTATCACAGTGTCCGATGGCTCGACGATTTAAAAACACCCGAGGAAGTCGGTCTAAAAGCCGGCAGACGCGTTATTGCCCGCCTCGGTGCCCGCCAAATGCAATCTGGCACCATGCCGGTACTTTTTGACCGACGGGTCGCTGTTTCATTATTGTCGTCTTTTATCGGCGCCATTTCTGGAAATGCTATCGCACGTGGTACGTCTTATCTTAAGGATAAAATGGGCGAGCAGATATTCTCCAACCAGATTAATATTATAGACGACCCACTGATTGTTCGCGGACATGGGTCTCGACCGTGGGACGGGGAAGGCGTACGGGTAAAAAAACGTCATTTGATAGAAAATGGAATGCTGAAAACCTGGCTTTTAAACACTTCGGCTGCAAAACAATTAGGGCTTCAAACAACTGGTCACGGCGCACGCGGTATCAGCACGCCGCCGGGCATTGCATCGTCAAATACATATATCGAGGCAGGCACAAAAACACCGGAAGATTTGATGAATGATATGGGTCAAGGATTGATGGTTGCTGAAATGTTCGGTCCATCTCTTAATCCGAACACAGGAGATTACAGTTGTGGGGTAGCCGGTTTTGCCATTGAAAACGGACAGCGCGCCTACCCGGTTTCTGAAATTACCATCGCTGGTAATATTCTCGATATGTATAAAACCCTTGTACCTGCCAATGATTTACTCTTTGAAAGTTCGACCATAGCCCCCAGCCTGTTAGTTGAAAGCATGACGATTGCCGGACAATAGCAACATCTGTGTACCTTTTGAGGAGGATCTGGTCCTCATATGTGAGGCCGTAAAGGGTGCTGGTGAAATCGCTCGAGAGGCTTTTAACAATCAAAGTGATGAAATTTGGGACAAGGGAAAGGGCCACCTGGTTACAGAGACCGATATAGCTGTAAATGAATATCTTGCGGAAATGCTGACGAAAGCTCGCCCTGATTATGGCTGGCTGTCCGAGGAAACCAAGGATGACCATTCGCGGCATGCTTGCCCTCGAACTTTTGTCGTGGATCCCATTGACGGCACACGGGCATTTATTGACCGCTCACCCAACTTCGCTGTTTCTGTCGCTGTAATTGAAGACGGCCGCCCTATCGCGGGGGCGCTATATAATCCGCTCAAAGACGAGCTCTATCAAGCCACGCGCGGAGGCGGTGCGACTTTAAACAGTAAGGTCATCCGGGTTTCCGAACGTAAATCACTCGCGGGGGCCCGCATGGTAGGTTACCCCCGAAAGTTCCGGCGATTGGGGTGGCCCGACATGGATGTTGTCATCTCAAATTCCATGGCATATCGCATTGCATTGGTCGCAAGCGGTCAAGCCGACGCAACTGTATCCTTTACCCCAAAATCCGATTGGGATCTGGCGGCTGCCGAACTAATCGCCACAGAAGCTGGTGCCAAGATATGCAACTTACGGGGCGAGAGCTTTCGCTATGATCGCAATTCCACCTCTGAATTTGGCGTGATTTGTGCTGGCCCGAATCTTCAGGCTTTGCTAATGGAAATGGTGGAACCGGTCATAGAGAAATTCGAAACCAGTACAGACCGGAAAAAAGATTTTGGATTTATGGGAACTCGTATGTCTGACAGAAATGAAAATGATAACATGCAACTTTTACACTTAGTGATCGGGGGCGAACTTGTTGACCCGAACAAAACCGAATTTATCGACTTGAGTAAGGTTGATTTTGTCGGCGCTTACGGCAGCTATAAAGAGGCTCGCGCGGCATGGCTTGGCGCCGCTCAGCGTACAGTGGACAATGCACATATGCGCTATTTCGTACTTCATGCCCATGAGCTGATTGACCCGGATAAAGACGGTTTCATTGGCTAAAAGCTCACAAGCCATACAAGCAAAAGAACGCCAGAGGACAACCCGCCTCTGGCGCGATTATATCTGGACGCAAAAGCCTAGATTCATCGCGGCCATGTTTTTCATGACGATACTAGCAGCCGCGACGGCTGCCTATCTCTGGGTTGTAAGTGAGCTGGTCGATCAGTGGGGTAATCTGGGAGATGACGATGCGCTTGAGGAAGCGGAAAGTTACGCTCGAGTTATATTGCCTCTGCTTATTGGTATCCCGTTAATTGCCGGCGTTTGTAACTACGCTCAACAGATTTTGTGCAACACTATAGCGCTCAATGCGGTCGGAAAAATGCAAAAGCAGATGTTTGCGTCGGCCCATAGAAACGATTTCGCCAGTTTCTCTCGAGAGCCAACGGGCAAACTGATGTCGAAATTTATATCCGATGTCAGCGTTATCTCTGGCGCCATAAACGGGTTGATATCTAATCTGGTGCGCGACACGCTCACCGTGATTTTTGTGATCGCCAGTATGATCTGGCATAATTGGGCTTTGAGCCTGGCCATGCTTATATTCGGTCTAGCTTTTTATCCGATTATTGTCATTTCGAAGAAACTCCGGGGCTCTGCCCACGACGTTCAAGAACATTTGGGCGTCATGACATCTGATCTCAAAGAAAGCTTCACCGGCGTACGCATGGTCAAGACCTATGGACTGGAGGATCACGAAGAGGAAAGGCTTGGAAAAAGCTTTGATAAGCGTATCCGGCTTTATCTGAAAATGATTACGGAAAAAGCCCGGGTGGATCCAATCCTAGAAGTTTTGGGCGGTCTGGTTATTGCCGCTGTCGCCATTGCCGGGGTGTATATCGTCAAGTCCGGAATCGGTTCGGCCGGATCCGTGGCAGCCGTTCTTGTCGGGGTTTTAACGCTTAGTCCGCGCCTGCGCTCGCTCGGCGCGCTCAATAATGTGTTTCAAGAAGGCCACTCCAGCCTGGCACGGATTTTCGACGTTATCGACGAAACGCCCGACATTGTTGATGCGCCCAACGCCAAGGTTCTTGAGCATTCCAAAGGCCATGTAACTCTCAATGATGTCTGGTTTGCCTATGAAGATGGGACCGAGGCGCTGTCCGAGGTTTCTATTGAAGCCAAACCCGGAGAGATGATTGCGCTGGTGGGCGAAAGCGGCGGCGGCAAGTCCACTATCGTCAATCTCATTCCCCGGCTTTACGATGTGCGCGAAGGCTCGATTTCTATTGACGGCGTAGATATACGCAACATCACTATGGAAAGCCTGCGCAGACAAATGGCCATGGTTTCACAGGACGTCACCCTGTTTAACGATACGGTCGCCAATAATATACGGTTTGGGAATTTGGACGCTTCACTTGAGGACATTCAAAAAGCAGCCGACGCGGCAGCTGCTTATGGCTTTATCAAGGACCTACCCAACGGGTTTGAGACTGTGATTGGCGAGGACGGCGATAATCTCTCTGGCGGCCAGAAACAGCGCATCGCCATTGCCCGCGCCATATTACGGGACGCACCTATTCTCTTGCTCGACGAGGCCACATCAGCCCTGGACGCCGAGTCCGAGGTCAAAGTTCAAGAAGCCGTTGAAGCCCTTGGCAAAGGCCGGACGCAAATCGTCATCGCCCACCGCCTCTCAACGGTCCAAAAGGCGGATCGCATCTATGTGCTGGAAAAGGGTCGTGTTGTGGAAACCGGTACGCATGCGACTTTGTCCAAAAAGGAAAACGGGGTCTATGCGCGGTTAAAAAGCTTACAGATGGATGGATAAGATTATGTGGAAACCAATTTTAGCTATTGTTGGACTGTCGATTGTCATTGCTTCTATGGCGACAGCGCAATCATCGACGCCGCGTGTTGAAAGGCTCGAACCCATTGACGTTCCAGACGCGCCCCGTCGAATTGAGGTTATTGAATCACCGGCAAATGGCCCTAATTATTTCGAAAAGCTGTGCATGGGCATAGAGGATATCAACCTCGAAAGTGTGGAAAGCTGCGCTAACAGGGTCCGCTACGAGACGTATGATCTGACCCGTATTGTTGGAACTTATGATTGGGACTGGCGGACACAATTTGAGATCGAGAAAAGCCCGGTAACAGATTTTGAAATCAGCTTTACATT
This sequence comes from Hellea sp., assembly GCA_020628425.1. Taxonomy (GTDB): domain Bacteria; phylum Pseudomonadota; class Alphaproteobacteria; order Caulobacterales; family Maricaulaceae; genus JACOMS01. The sequence continues at coordinate 10,778 of JAHDEZ010000005.1, forward strand.
CGGCCCAGACAACAAGGTCAAAGTGAATAGCTGTTACGACATCGGATATAATTATACGATTGACAAAAATCGACTGGGCTATTCTTTGGCTATCAGTCGTGATTTTAATTATGTCGTCGTCGACAATTGCGGGAACTATGACAAAACCCAGATCATCGGTATTCTACTGGAATCCCTGACAGATGGTTGCGGGATTCCCTGCGAGTTCGTGTGGAAAGATGATGATATCTATTTAGTCAATTTCGGACGCGGGGCCCGAATGAAGTTGACCCGGCGTAACTAAGCCGCCGATCCCCAATAATTATAGCCCAGCGTTTTCGGCCCCGGCACATACATTTCATCGAGTGTATTCATCTTAAGCCCGGCCTCGTGGAAGAGGCCTGGTATATCGCGGCTGGTATGACACCCTCCAGAGATTTTGCCCCACCAGCGATCCATTTTGACTTGTTTCTTGTAGACCGCCTCATCTGGAGCTTTGCCGTGTTCGGTGAATAATATCTCGCCGCCGGGTTTTAAAATCCGGCGCATCTCATGAAGAGCCTTCACCGGGTCCGGAATAGTGCACAGGGTATAAGTACAAACGACGCAGTCGACCATATCAGAATCCATAGGAATTTCCTCACCGGACAGGCCCATGCGTTCAATGGGGATTGGACAGGCTTCTCTGCGTTTCTTACTGCGCTTCCAGATATGGTCATCCGGATCCACACCGATGATTTTGCTGACTTTGTCAGGATTATAATAAGGCAGGTTGTGACCGGAACCGATACCGATTTCCAAAACCACACCCTCGGCCTTGGGCACAACCTTTTCACGTTGTTTTCGGATAGGTTTTGTCCCACAGGCGCAATTGATCATGCGCGGCATAATAAATCGATTATAAAAACCCATTATTCTCTCCCTAAAATATTCTCCGTGACAAGACTCCCCACCCTGCCGGCTTTAAATCGAGCTTTTACGTCCACAGGGTCATATATCGTTTCAACCCAGTCCATAAATCCTATCGGTTGCACCGCGTTAAAGGCTAGATAATCCGAAAAGAAAAAATCCAGCATGCCGGTCTTGCCGCTTTTGATGTGGCCATAACGTAGTGATAATTGCTCAACGGCCTTTTCGATAGGCTCGCCCATTTTGAAATGTTTATAAAGCACGCTCATAATACCGGCCCTGTCAGCACCTGACTTACAATGAAGAACCGCCGGATAGGTAATGGTTTCAAACAACTCACGGACGGCCCGAAGCTTATAAACCGTATGGACGTCACGGCTATACATTCGAAAATTATAGAGCTTGAGACCATGTTTTTCGCAGGCTTCGCGTTCCAGAAGATAGAACCCCTTCGGACTTTGTCCGCGTAAATTAATAACCGTCTTGATACCTTCATCCGCCCAGACCGCCACACGCGGCGGATTCGGTTGATTTTCCCTGAACATGCCCCCGCCCAGATCATGTTTATTGCGAATATGAGAGCGCAAAAACCCATGATCACCCCAAATCGCCTCGCGACGGGCGCGTTTTCTGTCAGCAGGATTGTTGAGGTTCAGAGGCATAGGCTTTAAGAGACGCGTAACACAAAGGTCACAGTAACAAGGAGGGACGACGTGTTCAAACGTTTCATGCGTTCCAAAGCTGTGCAGACCATACTCGGTTTCATTCTTGCGGCCTATATGGTTTTGGTAAAATACACAACGCGCTGGACCGTGGAGCGGCAGGACAATGTCCAGCATATCATTGATGGCGGCAAAGGGGCTATTGGTCTGACCTGGCATTCACGTTTTCTCATGCTGAATGCAGGCTGGAAGCAGCACTACCAAAAACCACATATTTTGATTTCCCTTTCCCGAGACGGAGCCCTTGTCGCTTACACCGCTAAGTTTCTAGGCTTGAATACTGTTCGGGGATCCGCCCGAAAAGCCGGTAGCAATAAAGCCAAAGGCGGCTCAAGCGCCATCAGGGGCATGATGTCAGCACTGGAAGAAGACGGCGCCATCGTTATAACCCCTGACGGGCCCAGAGGCCCAAGACAACGCATGGGCATCGGCCCTGTGGGACTGGCCCGTCTGTCAGGTGCACCTATCGTTTCGCTCACCTTTTCGGTGCGTAACCGCATTCAATTTAAGTCATGGGACCGGTTTGTACTCCCCTTGCCCTTTGGGCGCGGCATCATCATATGGGGTACACCCTTGACCATCCCTGCAGATGCAAGCGATGAAGAGCTTGAAACCTATAAAAATACAATCGAAACCGAAATGAACGCATTACTGAGAGACGCTGATATCCGCATGGGACGGAAGCCCGTTGAGCCGGCGGAGGTTAAATCCTCATGACCGACACACCGCTGATAAAGGGTTACGGCGCAGCGACCCGGGCGCTCGGCCCTCTAACCCCGCTCATCCTGAAACGCCGTGCCAAAAAAGGAAAAGAAGATCCGGCCCGCCAAAATGAACGACACGGTAAGCCTGTCCTCACCCGCCCTGATGGACTTATGTTTTGGTTGCACGGTGCCAGTGTCGGTGAATGCCTGATGCTTTTGCCCGTTGTCCGGCGATTGCTTGACAGCCATCCGGCCGCGCATGTTTTGGTAACGAGCGGGACTGTTACGTCCGCCGAAATTCTCGATAAACAACTCCCAGAACGCGCCTTTCATCAATTCGCGCCGCTGGACTACCCCAAAGCGGTTGACGGGTTTCTAAATCATTGGAAACCGGCCCTTGCAATTTGGGCCGAAAGCGAGATCTGGCCCAATCTGGTTCGCAAAACCAGAGCCAAAAACATTCCCATGGCCTTATTAAACGCTCGTTTTTCTGAGAAATCTCTGGAGAGCTGGAGTAAACGCAAGAAAAGCGCTCAGGCTCTGATTGGAGCATTTGATTTAGTATTGGCCGCAGACACTCAAACGGCAGATGGTTTGACATGGTTGCTTGATCGCCCGGTCGAGGCAGCAGGCAATCTCAAAGATGCCGCACCACCACTGCCAGTGGACAACAGTGCTTTGAAAGCTTTGAAGTCTCAAACCAAAAACAGAGCCATCTGGTGCGCCGCCAGCACTCATGATGGAGAAGATATACATATTTTAAAAGCCCATAAACAGGTTTTGGACCGCTACAAATCCAGTCTTCTTATCTTGGCACCGCGCCATCCCAACAGAAGTCAGGAAATTCAAAAACTGCTACGTTCCGAAGATTTGTCTTTTGTCACCCGTTCGTCCGGGAAAGATATTTCTCGCGACAGTCAGGTTTACCTGTTCGATACAATTGGCGAAATGGGCCTGGCCTACCGGCTCTCGAAACTGACATTTGTCTGCGGTTCTTTACTGGACGGACTGTCCGGTCATAATCCGCTGGAACCGGCCCGGCTGGGGAATGCTGTCTTGACGGGGGCCCATATTTCAAGTTTTGCTGACAGCTATATGAGCATGATCGCGTTTAACGCAGCTCAACGCTTGCTCAGCCCTGAAATTATTGGCGCGACGATTACGGAATTAATTGCTAATAAAGCCCGTCTGTCAGAATTACAAAAAACCGCTCAAACCTACGCAACTGGTCGAGATGCGGTGTTGGACTATGTCTGGGAGCAACTTTCACCACTCATTCCGGAGACCGCCACATGAGACCGCCGGAGTTTTGGTTACATAAATATGGGCGTGACTCCGCTCCTATGATCCGTTTTCTACTCTCTCCTATTGCGTGGGTTTATGGGTGGGCAGCTGCCCGGCGTATTCGAACAACAGAAAGCTATGATGCGGGCGTGCCCGTTATATGCGTTGGAAACGCCACATTGGGCGGAACCGGGAAGACACCTGTGACTATGTATCTGCTGAACAGTCTGAGCCGTATGGGCCTGAATGTTGTTGGCTTGACCCGCGGCTATGGCGGTCGTGAAAAAGGGCCCATTCCCGTTCAGAAACATCATACAGCCGAGGACGTGGGTGATGAACCGCTCTTGCTGGCCCGTCACGCGCCTATCTGGGTTTCCGCGGGTCGCGATGAAGGCGCACGCGCAGCCGTGGCTTACGGGGCAGACGTCATCATCATGGATGATGGGCATCAGAACCCTCAACTCCAGAAAACGCTCTCATTGCTGGTGGTTGATGCGGAGACAGGTTTTGGCAATGGCTGCGTCTTCCCGGCCGGACCTTTACGAGAAAAGCTTTCGGCGGCCCTTGAGCGCGCCGACGCAATCATCCTGATGAAGCCAACACCGGATTACGAGATTGAAGATGACCTCGCAGACCAGCTTAAAGGTCAAGTGGTTGTCCCCGCCTATCTGGCTCCGGTCGGTGAACCTCCGAAGGGCAAGCTTTACGCCTTTGCCGGGATAGGCCGTCCTAATAAATTTTTCGATAGCCTCCGCCGTAATGGCGGTGATGTGGTCGGCGAGATTCCCTATCGTGATCATTACAAATACAAAGACGGCGATATCGAGCAGCTCTTCATGCTGGCCAGCGAGTTGGACGCCGGGCTGATCACGACGGAAAAAGACTATGTCCGTCTGCCCCGCGGTTACCGCAAAGGCGTACAAGTCTGGCCAGTCAAAGTCCAGTTCGAAGATGAACTGACCTTGCGACGCGTCCTCCACCCCGTCATCGAAGCCACTAAGAAGCAGAGCGGCAAAAAGGGCAAGCGTGGCTAAGCCGAGTCTGGGCAAACGTATTGGCTGGCGGCTGGAAGTTCTGGCCTATGATTTTGTCCGTCTGCTCATAGCGCCCTTCACCTTTAATCAGATTTCAGGTTTGGGTGGTTGGCTCATCGGACACATCGGTCCATTGACCAGCAAACATCATATCGCCCGGACCGGTCTCAAAATCGCCTTTCCAGATGCGGATGAAAAAGAAATCAAACGCGTCCTAAAAGCCCAGTGGAATAATACTGGCCGTACATTCGCCGAGTTTCCTATTCTCCATCGGGTCGATGCCAGCGAGACCAGCAAGCGCGTTAAAATTATTGGAGGCGAACATCTCAAAGCCGTCATCAACAGCAACAAACCCGTGGTTATTATCACTGGCCATTTCGCCAATTGGGAGGTCATGGCCATGGTGTTGACCCAATGGGGACTGAACGTGCAAATCACCTATCGGCAGATAAACAATCCCCATATCGACAAGCGCGTACGCCAACAAAGAGAGGCCTACGGAACAAAACTCATGGTACCTAAATCCGGAGCCAAAGGCGCGCGGCAGTTACTGGACGCTCTTGAGCGCGGCGAGTCCATTGCGCTTCTAAACGATCAGAAATTCAACCAGGGTTTGGCGGTGCCCTTCTTTGGCGAAGATGCTATGACAGCGCCCGGTCCGACCCGTCTGGCTCTGGCCACCGAAACACCCATTCTGCCACTATCTCTGACGCGGGACAAAGCCAGCTTCACCATGACGATCCATCCACCCATGACCCTTGAAAATACTGGCGATCGGCAAAAGGATGTTGAAACAGGGGTGCGCCGCATTAATGATTTTGTCGAAGATCGAATCCGCGAAAATCCCGACCAGTGGTTCTGGGTTCACCGCCGCTGGCCGAAAGATCATTATAAATAACAGGTGGAATGCAAGGGCTCTAATCAGACGGCCACCGCGTCAGTAATTCCGGGTCGAGGGCCCGGTTGCGCCATTTCAGTCGCCAGCACAGATGCGGCCCGGTTGAGCGGCCGCGTGAGCCGATTTTAGCAATCATGTCGCCCTGTTTGACCTCTTGTCCCGGCTCTACCAGGACTTCACTGACATGGAGATACATGGAGATGAGCCCCTGACCGTGATCGAGGAGGACCATGGCACCCTCGAAATAAAGATCATCATCCGCCATACTGACAAGGGCGTCGGCGGGCGCATAGATAGGCGTGCCGGTGGGCGCAGCCATGTCGACCCCCATATGGGGACTGCCGGGATTGCCGTTATAGGTACGGTAGGCGCCGAAATTTGTGGTCTTCCGATAATTCTCGACGGGGTAAATAAATCCGTTTTCAAAACCCATCGTTTCGGCGCGGCTGGCAAATCCTTCTTTTTTACGGGCAGATGAGGCGCGAATATGAGCCAACTGCGCCTCCGTGTAATTTCCAACTTGTGAAGGCGGCAGGCCTTCAACGTGCGAGACATCATAAGTGCGGGCCTCGAAACGATAATCATATTTATATGCGTCGCCCAGCCCCAAATCAATCAGAGCGCGCTTTTCGTCCCGGTCAAACCCAATGAGTATTTCACCGTTTACATCAGCGTTTTCATAGTAAAAATCATTGGCCGCTCGGCCTATCTTAACCTTTTGGAGAGGTCGTGTCCGACACAGCACAGCCCCGCCCTGTTGAATGATTCCAATACAGCCGTAAACAGGCTGTGCCGGTATTTGAATGGTATTCAGCTCATCGAGTTTTAATTCAGTATTTTGTTTAACGGTTTCGTCCTGACCAATTTGAGCTGACGGAATAGGAACAGATTGTGTCGGATTGTCGGTTGCCTGACCACAGGCACTCATAGGCAAGGCCAATAGCAGGGAAAGCCAGAGCCCTCGCATTAACCGCCCGCCTTTTTAAATGCCTCTAGCGAAGCTGAAGCATCTTTATAAGGTTCTTGTTTCTCATGACTCCAATACCGCAATTGGTCGATCGGAATTTTGTCACCGGTCACAGCACATTTCACATAGCCACCGGACTCAATGATAGTAAAATCCGAGAGCCCGTAATGCACAACTGCTTCACCGCCAAATAACATAGTCATAATTCATCCTTTGTCCGTCAGATAATATGGGTCGCGCTGGATTGAAAGTGGAACATGCACATTCGCAAAACTTAATTTTGCGAAAAGGTCTTTTTGAGTTAAGCTTTATGTATGAAAAAACTTAGATCTGCGCTTTTCGTTGTGTTGCCAACCTTGGTATTGATGGGTTGTGAGAGTTTCTCACTGGACAAGGAACGTGCAACGGAAAGACGTAAACAAGAACTTTGCGGCGAGATTGACACAAAGGATCTACCGCATTGTAACGGAACCTTAGAAAACGAATAGGAGGCTGACAAAGCCTGTCAACTTTCCGGTTTAGACGGTTTTAATAAGCGTTTTTATCTGCTAAACGCCCCTCTTATGCCCACTGCACACGAGAGAGATACGTGAAAGCTGTTATTAGTTCCACCGGACTCTGGACACCCGAAGACTCCATTTCCAATGAAGAGCTTGTCGACGCCTTTAACCGCTATGTCGACAAATGGAATGCTGAAAATGCGCGGGAGATTGAAGCAGGTACGAAAGAAGCTTTGGAATACTCCAACGCGCCTTTCATCGAAAAAGCGTCTGGCATTAAATCCCGCTTTGTCATTTCAAAAGACCCTATTTTAGACCCAGATGTTATGGCACCTGTCATTCCGGCCCGCCCCAATGAAGAGATTTCTATTCTCGCCGAAATCGCGGTCAACGCCGCCAAAGCAGCTCTCGAGAAAGTTGGCCGCAAAGCCGAAGACGTAGATGCTGTGATTGTTGCCTGCTCCAATCTTCAACGCGGCTATCCCGCCGTAGCCGTGGAAGTGCAGGAATATCTTGGCACATCAGGTTTCGGGTTTGATATGAATGTCGCATGCTCTTCCGCAACTTTTGGACTGGAGGCCGCTCGCGGTCTGATTTATGGCGGACAAGCCAAATCGGTTCTGGTCTGTAATCCGGAAATTTGTACGGCGCATTTGAATTTTAAAGACCGGGACGCGCATTTTATTTTCGGGGATGTCGCTACGGCCATTTTGGTAGAGCGCGAAGATGTAGCCCCTGCGGAGCACTGGGAAATCATCCACTCCAAACTCGTTACCAAGTTCTCAAATAACATACGCAATAATTTTGGCTTCCTCAATCACTGTGCCCCAGGAGATGACGGCATGATAGGCGAACGCGGCAAGAAGGGCCTGACCGATAAGCTCTTTGTTCAGAACGGTCGCAGCGTGTTCAAAGAAGTTGTGCCCATGGTCGCCCAGATGATTACGGACGAAATGGAAAAAGCCGGCATTGATACAGGCGATCTGAAACGCATGTGGCTGCATCAGGCCAATCTGAACATGAATGTGCTCATCGCCAAAAAAGTCTTGGGCAAGGATGTGGACATTAAATATGCGCCCGTCATTCTCGACGAATATGCCAATACCTCCAGCGCGGGGTCCATCATTGCTTTCGAAAAATATTCCGATGATTTCGAAGCCGGTGACACTGGACTTATCTGTTCCTTTGGGGCTGGATATTCGGCCGGAGCCGTCTTCGTGCGTAAGGTCGCATAGTGGTCAAAACTCCTCGCGGCAATCCTAAACGGGCTTGGCAGCGCATGTTATCGGGACGCAGGCTTGACCTGCTCGACCCCTCACCCTTTGATATTGAAATCGAAGACATTGCCCGTGGGCTGGCGCGGGTGGCCCGCTGGAATGGTCAGACCAGCGGTGACCATGCCTTTAGTGTCGCTGAGCATAGCGTTATCGTTGAAGAGTTGTTTTTCAAACTTAATCCCGAAGCCTCCAAAGCCGAGCGCCTGACGGCACTACTCCACGATGCCGCAGAATATGTGGTCGGCGATATGATTAGCCCGTTTAAAAACGCACTGGGTCTGGATTACCGCGCTTTTGAAAACCGCCTGGAAGAAGCCATTCATATTCGCTTTGGCCTGCCCGCTCAAATTCCAGCGAGACTGAAGAAATCCATAAAGCTGTGCGACATCTATTGTGCCTGGTTAGAAGCGACCCAAATTGCCGGCTTTAGCGTAGAAGAAGCCAAACAGTTTTTCAAAACCCCGCCTTTGGATATACGAATAGAGATTAATCCGAAATCGGTTGTGGAGGCGGAAGAGATGTTTTTAACTCGGTTTGCGGCTTTATCCGTTTGAACCTCTACTCATAATCCCTATATAAAGGCCAGACACAAACCGGAGGGTCGCCATATGGGCAAGGAATTGATGAACTGGCAAAATGGCCGTTGGATCGGACAGACGCTCGAGGTTGAAAATGGTGTTTGCGCGGTTCCCGGCAAACCCGAAGACGGAACCCTCGAGTATACTGACGAGGTCAAAGAAGCGACCGACCATCTTTACGAACAGGTTAGCGATTTCATTCCAGAATTTGAATGGCCCGCCTATGCGCCGTTGGTTCACGCGATTAATACGCTAAAGAAGAAAAAAAACGCCGTAATTCTGGCTCATAATTATATGACACCCGATATCTTTGCTCTGGTTGGTGATTACCGCGGTGATAGTCTGGGTCTTGCCATTGAAGCCACGAAAACCGATGCAGATATGATCGTTCAGGGGGGCGTGCACTTTATGGCGGAGACTTCCAAAATCCTCTGCCCTGACAAAAAGGTCTTTATCCCGTCCATGCGCGCGGGCTGTTCTCTCGCATCTTCGATTACGGGAGATGACGTGAAGCTCATAAAAGAACGATATCCCGGTATCCCCGTTGTAACTTATGTGAATACCTCCGCCGATGTGAAAGCTGAGAGTGATATCTGTTGCACCTCCTCTAACGCAGTTGCAGTTGTTGAGCACATCGCCAAAGAGCGCGGCGTCAATAAAGTCATCATGATCCCCGATGAGTTCCTGGCTAAAAATGTCGCCAAGCAGACCGACATTCAGGTTATAGCCTGGCACGGCCGCTGTGAGGTTCACGCGCGGTTTAACGCGCAAGACATCGCAGACATGCGCGCCGCCAATCCTGATGTGGTTGTTCTGGCTCACCCGGAATGCCCGCCGGAAGTGGTCGCCGCCAGTGACTTCACCGGCTCCACCAAGGCCATGAGCGACTATGTAAGCGACAATAAGCCTGGCAAGGTTATCCTCCTCACGGAATGCTCCATGTCTGACAATGTAGCCATGGCTAATCCTGACACAGATTTCGTGCGGCCTTGTAATCTCTGCCCGCATATGAAACGTATCACGCTTGAAAACATTTATGAGTGCCTGAAAAACGAAACCAATGAAGTTCTCGTCAATGAAGACATGCGCAAGAAAGCCTATGATGCGGTCATGCGAATGATCAATGTGAAGTTCGACCCCGTCAAAGGACATTTCGATCCAGATGCCAAAGAGAAATTTATCAAGGTGATCTAGTGCCAACCGGCAAAATAAATCTCGCCGAAAAACTGGCCCTGTTCGACACCCATTGGGATCCGAAGGTCGTGGCCAGCTATAATGATAATGATATCATGGTTGTGAAGTTTCAAGGTGAGTTTCCTTTCCATAAGCATGATAATTCGGATGACTTTTTTCTGGTGCTGGAGGGTCAAGTGACCATGGCCTATGAGGGATATGAGGATGTCACTTTTGGTCCCGGCGAACTTGACATCGTACCGAAGGGCATTGTGCATAGTCCGCGCGCCGAACAAGAAGCCAAAGTCCTGTTGATTGAACCCAAAGGCGAACCCAATACAGGCGATACCGGACTTGAAGCGGCAGCCAAAGATTCTATTTAGCTTACATTCCGATTGACCCGACTCACCAGCCCTGTCAAAGGCGCAAATATGGCGGGGAATGCGAGCATGTCCGAAAAACAACCACTAACAGGTCTCCCCTATTGGGCGGCTGCGCTTTTCTTAGTCGTCGTCTGGGGCTCCGCTTTCAATCTGATTGAAATCGCCATCGCATATGTAGAGGTCACCTGGGTCGTCGCCTGGCGGCTGTTGATAGGCGCTATACTCCTGACCGCAATCGTATTTCTGACAGGTCGAAAGCTCCCCAAAATCACCAACAGTCGTTGGGTATGGTATTTAGGCCTTAGTTTCACAGGCATGACCCTGCCTTTTCTGCTCACTGCCGAGGGTCAGAAAGAGATCGACAGCGGCGTTTCGGCGATCCTTGTCGGAGTTATGCCTTTGATGACAATTATTCTGGCCCATCTGGTTAAGACTGAACAGTTGACAAGTCGAAAACTGGCGGGATTCGCTATCGGACTTATTGGCACGTTTATATTGTTTTTGCCCGAAGACTTTGCCTTGAAATTTGTCGATGAATGGCAGGCGCAAACGCGGGTCTTGGGCGCCGCATTTTGTTATGCTGTGACAACCGTATTCGCCAAAAAGGCCCCGGATACAGACCCTATGATTGGCGCCGCCCTCATGACCATTTGCGGTTCGACTATTGCGATCTTGATTGCATTAATCAACGATCCTATTCCCACAAATGTCCATCTATATGGCTGGCTCAGCATTGTAGGGCTGGCGATAGGTTCCTCTGGCCTCGCCACAATAGTTTATCTGGCGGTGATTGATCGGAATGGCCCAACTGAACTTGCCAAGATTAATTACTTCCCGCCCTTCGTAGCGGTCCTCTTGGGGGTTATCTGGCTGGGTGAGCCTTTCACGCCGCGGATCGCCATAGCCTTCGCCATTATCATGTTTGGAGTCTGGTTCTCCAAAGGCAGGGCTAATCCGTCATCTCCTTCAAAACTGAAAACGGATTAGTATTATCACCCCCCGTATCAACTTCCGGCTCATCCGGGTAAATGAGCCCATGATTTAGAGGACCATGGCCAGATCCAAGTTTGGGGGCAGAGCGTATAGCTTCGAAAACGAATTCCCTAGCAATATTAACGGCTTCATCCAACGGCACACCCAATGCCATATTGGCTGCTATCGCAGACGCCAAAGTGCAACCCGTCCCATGCGTATGCTTGCTATGGATACGAGGTGCCGTCATCATGGCGTTCTCATCCTCGGATACGAGAACATCGACAACGACAGAGCCCTTCAGATGCCCGCCTTTCATAAGGGCGGCATAGGCACCCATTTCCAGCAATTTCGCACCGGCTTTGCCCAAATCATCCACGTCCACAATCTCAAGGTCTGTTAGAATTTCAGCTTCAGGCACATTGGGTGTAATGACATCGCATAACGGAATGAGTATCTCTTTGAGAGCCTTTATGGCCCCGTCTTCCAGCAGTTTATCTCCACTGGTTGCGACCATAACCGGATCAAGAACCACAAAAGCGCTCTCGTCTTTAATAGCTTCGGCAACTGTTTCTATGATCTCTTGATTGGCCAGCATGCCGATTTTAATAACATCTGCGCCAATATCAGATAGAACGCTGTCGATTTGGGATTTGACCATGTCTGGGGATAAGACATGAACTTTTTGAACACCAATTGTGTTTTGTGCGGTGACGGCCGTAATGGCTGTCGCGGCATAGGCACCAAAAGCAGCACATGTTTTTATGTCCGCTTGAATACCTGCGCCGCCGCCCGAGTCTGACCCGGCAATAATTAAAATACGTCCTGCTTTACTGTCCGTCATAATTCACATCCCTATAGGGCTGATAATGGTAATATTTGGGTCGACTGTCGAGCCTTATATGAAGCCACGCGACGCCGCCACCTGCCGAACTGAGCCAGCGTGGGCTATCATCGATACGTGCCAAAACTTCACGTCCGACTTTATACCACAAGGCCACAATCTGATCCTTTGGTGCGCCGCGCAGGACACTGGCCAGATGTCCGTAAACATCCTTATTTGTTTGTGGGGTCGGGATAATCATCAAGCCATCCCCGCCCAGATTGGGAAAAGCTTTGACCGGCGTGCCATCAAAGTACTGAGCAAATGCCTTTTCATCTGTTCGCCGATGGATAAAGGACTCAGCACCTACAAGCACATACTCAAAGGGACGTTCCAAAAGTTGCCGCGTTAATACCGGTGTCTCCCAACGAAAGGCCTCAAATTCGGATTGAGCCAAAAGGCGTGAATACCAAAGTGCAAACTCCGGTGATTGCGCCCAAAGCTCCAAAACATCTCTATAGCTGAGCGCGGACCCATCTGTCTGGATTTGATAATGGAAGACACGAGACGATAATTGACTTCTTTGGACGGCAAATTCGTTGTTCACGGCCAGTTTTTAAAGCCCCATCTCACGCTCTAATTCCTTACGGATAGCGTCGTTCTTGGTATCAGTTCTCTTGAGGCAGGTGAATAGCTCCCAAAGAATCCAGGCTCCAAAGGCCAATGAGAGAATATCAAGGAAGGAATGCAAATTAAATCCCTCGCTCCTCGTGCCAACCTGCCGGTCAAATTGCAGATAGAGCTCATCAAGAATAAGGAGTACCTCGGCATATCCCCAAATCAATGTCAGTTTGAGCGTATTGATAACGGAGGCTGATTCTCCGACCATGGCTCTAAACGAAAAATCAGAGGTGTGCGGCTGACCAATCCATATCAGTCCTATAACCAGAATTGTCCAAATCGCTGCTAGGGTCATGCCGCCCTTTTTGTCCCCCAGATAAAATCTGTGTGCCCCCCAGAACCCGAGAAAGAGGCATAAAAAAAACGTCACCAGCTGGTTTTTCTTACGACTCTCAAGGGCCTTCAGAACTTTGTGCTTTGTAATGCGCGGGTCTTCGACCAGTTGCTCAATATCACTCATTTTCGATTGCTTCCCAGACGGCTAAGGCTTGCGCAGTTTCTTTAACATCGTGAACACGAATTATGGAGGCTCCATGTGTGGCACCCCATATAGCCGTCGCAAGTGAGCCTCCCAGGCGCTCCTCTACAATTGAACCGTCTATTTTGTTAATATAACTTTTACGCGAAGCGCCCAGTAAAATAGGGCAACCCATCTCTTGAAAGCGTTCCAGGTGACGCAATATCGCCAGATTATCCTTCAGCCGTTTTCCAAAACCGATACCCGGATCGACAATTATATTTTCTTTTTTTATACCGCTGGCAATGGCCACAGCGACTCGGGTCGAAAGCCAGAGATTAATCTCACCAAGAGTATCTTCATAGGACGGATTATCCTGCATAGTCTCTGGTGTTCCTTGTGCGTGCATAAGAATAACAGGACAATTCAATTCAGCCGCTAATTCCACAGATGCATCGTCATAAGTCAAAGCCGACACATCATTCCAGATATGGGCTCCGGCCTCAAAAGCGGCCTGCGCGACTTCCGGCTTGCGGGTATCAATAGATATGCGGGCATCGCCGTCTTTTTTAGACCATTCCGTCGATAGCTTCTCGATCAGAGGAACAGTACGCTTGATCTCTTCGTCTATTGGAACGGTTTTGGCACCCGGCCGTGTACTTTCCCCACCTATGTCGATGATGTCGGCGCCTGACGCGACCATCGCATTAGCAACCTTAACAGCTGATGCCACAGACTTCAGCTTTCCTCCATCAGAAAAGCTGTCAGGCGTCAGGTTTAAGATACCCATTATGTCCGGACGTTTAAATGTCATGGATCAATCCCCTCGCCCGCTCCTAAAGAATGGACCTTGAGAATGCAAGCCAGTGAGTTTTAACGGGATTAGCCTTCGGTTTGCGGACGACCAATCACCGGACCGGCTGTTGTTGGAACGGCCGCCAGCTTCGGCTTAGACGTGCCGTCCGGGCGGCGGGGCTGCGTACCGTCATCCAACAAATCTTTAATCTCTTCACCGGTCAGGGTTTCGTATTCCAAAAGTGCCTCGGCCAGAGCGATCCAGTCTTTTTTCTTCTTTTTCAAAATTTTCAGGGCTGTCTCGTGAGCCTCGGTGACAAAACGCTTAATCTCCGCCTCAATTATACTGGCCGTTTCAGGCGAAATAGAAGACCCACGACCAATGCCTGGGTGAAAGCTATTACTGTCGGTATTCTTATAGGCAATAGGTCCGACGGCATCGGACAATCCCCATTCGGTGACCATTGCCGTCGCAATACGTGTCACCTGTTCGATATCAGATGAGGCACCGGACGTCACTTCATCATAACCGAATTTGAGCTCTTCAGCTGCGCGTCCGCCCATGGCCATAGCCATGCGGGCGATCATCTCCTGACGGCTTTGGGAAATCTGATCCCGTTCGGGCAAATATTGTACCATACCCAAAGCCCGCCCACGTGGAATGATTGTCGCTTTATGAATAGGAAGCGAGCCAGGCATATTCAGCCCCACAATCGCGTGGCCTGCCTCATGATAGGCAGTCATGGCCTTTTCTTCATCCGTCATAACCAGAGAACGCTCCGCTCCCATCATAACTTTGTCTCGGGCATCATCAAATTCGCGCATGGAAATCTTGCGTTTGTTACGACGGGCTGCCCATAATGCGGCTTCATTGACCAGATTGGCTAGGTCAGCACCAGAGAAACCCGGTGTACCGCGGGCAATATATTTAGCATCAACATCGGCCGCCATGGGCTTCCCACGCATGTGGACCTGCAGGATTTTCTCACGCCCCTGGATATCCGGATATGGCACTTCGATCTGACGATCGAAACGGCCTGGACGCAACAAAGCTTTATCCAAAACATCAGGGCGGTTCGTAGCTGCGATAATGATCACACCTTCTTTTCCGTCAAAGCCGTCCATTTCCACCAAAAGCTGGTTTAAAGTCTGTTCGCGTTCTTCGTGACCACCGGATGTCCCGACACCACGGTGACGACCAACAGCATCAATCTCGTCAATAAAAATAATACAGGGCGCGTTTTTTCGGGCGTCAGCAAACATGTCGCGAACTCGCGAGGCACCCACACCGACGAACATTTCCACGAAGTCGGAACCAGAAATTGTAAAGAATGGCACACCGGCTTCACCAGCCACAGCGCGGGCCAGAAGGGTTTTACCGGTACCCGGAGGTCCCACCAGCAAGGCACCAGTCGGGATCTTGGCCCCAAGACGTGTAAACTTAGTTGGATCGCGCAGAAACTCGACGACTTCCTTCAGGTCTTCCTTCGCGCTTTTTACGCCTGCCACGTCATCAAAGGTCACTTTGCCAGAAGGCTCGTTTAGTAACTTTGCACGGGACTTTCCAAAACTCATGGCACCACCGCGACCTCCGCCTTGCATGGACCGCATAAACATCAGCGTGACGCCGATAATCAGAATAAGTGGCAGAATACCAATTAGCAGGTCCATCATCCGGCTAGGTTGTTGGACCTCACCAAAACCGTAAGGAATGTCGTATTCTTGAAAAATCTCTTGTGGGTTCTCAACATTGAATGGATGAGAATCCACGATGAACTTCTGACCATTGTTCAACTCACCGGAAATAATAGCGTTCTGGGGATCAATCTCAGCTCTGCGAACTTCACCAGCTTCTACTTTATCAACAAGCTCAGAATAGATCATCTCGTTTTCCGGTTGAGCTTGGAATGAATTCTGCGACACAGAGATCATCATAATGAACATGGCTATGACCAGAGCCCACATTGCCAGATTACGCATATTGGAATTCATATCGTCGTCCTTTTGGGCCTTTTCAATCGTTCGAGGCCAGTCACCAATTTATCAACCTCTACCATATAGGCATTGTCTTAATAAAGTTAAGACCTTGTCGCAGGTTATCACTGATTTTTTATACGTAAAAATCCATGCAATCGGTTTTCTACGATTGAACGGAAATAGCCCGCATCCCTGTTTTCAAAAATCGAAGATAGCAAAATGCCGTTCTCGTCCAAAATATAAGGCATTGTCGAGTTAAACCGGTCTTTACCTGCCGGGGCCGTACCCATCAGATTTTTGAGTTCACGAACCCTCAAAACCGACTCTGCTTTATCAAACAAGTTGTGCGTTGTTGTCACAAAAAAAGGCTGCTTAAATGCAGAAATTTCAAACCTCCCTCCCCAAATCAATCCCTCGCCGGGGTGTAACAATTGGTCCGCTATTGGAGCAACATTATTTCGACCCACATAAGGACCTGGGTCAGCACCGACTACAAGGTCACGTCCGTGACGCCGTAAACGTGCCCCTCCTAAAGTCGTGCCATTATGCGTCGCATTCGCTGCAATTTCTTGAACACGCTTGAGTTTATGTTCGGAAATAGGTTTATCACCGCCACCAACCGCTAAAAGCAAATACTCCCACGTTTTCAAAGAAAGTGGCCCCGTCACTAATGCAATCCCATTTTCATCTATCGTTACAAAACGTTCCACCTGTTCTGCGATGCGGCCGAGTTCTTGGGATACGCCAACCTTTATTGCTTCAGCCTCTCTGAGGAGATGCCGGACAAGTCCAGGTCTGAGAGCCAGATGTTGTCGCGTGCGAATCCGTTCAAATACTTCATTATCATTGCTGGGATCTTCAACCCACTTCAGGCTGTGTAATTCATTATAATCCCTCAACTTTGTCCGGGTGACATGCAAAAGCGGCCTTACCAATGTCACTTTGGCCAGTTCAGGCCAAACCGGCGCATAGACCTTTTCGCTCATGCCTGCTGCGCCCCGCCATCCGGTTCTCCGCTCATAGCGCATAAACAGGGTTTCCGCCTGATCATCGCGCGTATGGGCAGTCAATAAATAGCGGATACCCTTCATGCGGCAGACTTCCCCCATCAAACCATAACGCCCCCGCCGTGCCTTTTCCTGAATACCTGTTTTAGGATTTCCATGGTTCCAAGTCAGTATTTGCGCGTCCAGGCCCAGATTAGCAGCGAACCTAAATGCCTGCCTTGCCTCATTGTCAGAACCAGTTCTCAAAGCATGATCCACAATGAGAATAAGAGGTTTGGGCCGGATTTGTCGGCACAAGTGTACCAGAGCCATGCTGTCACCACCGCCCGAGAAGGCAATAGCCAGCCGCTCATTTGGCAATCTATCTAGAATTTGATAAAGTTGGCGCTCGCCTAGCATCCCGTGCGGGCTCGTTCGTCCCGCATTTTTTGACGGGCACCGGCACTCGCACTTGGGAATTGCGCAGGGAAACTATCCAGTGTCAGACAGGCCTCCTGCTTATTCCCCAGCTCCCGTAATGACGCGGCCAATCGTATATGAGCATCCGGCGCTTTCACACCTTGCGGGTCCGTTTTCAGTGACTGGATATAAGCGTCCGCAGCATCGGCATAACCGCCTTTGACAAAGAAGGTTTCGCCAAGCCAAAAGCTGACTTCACCCGCATTTGGCGCATCAGATGCGACAGCCAGATAGGTTCTGAAATCCATCTGCGCCCCAGAGAAATTCCCCTCATTGAGTTTGCGCAAACCTTCGGTTGGTAAATTGTCCAGATTAGGGAAATTGTCCACATGCTGCGGTGTTGAATGTGTGACAGGTTGATTAATCACGGCGGCCTGATCGTCAGGGATCCTGGGTGATGGTCCACCTGCCAGCGGGGCGCCGTCATACACAGGCGACGAGCTAACCCAATTACCGGACGTTGACGGTTGAACGGCGATCTGCTGCTGTTCTTTGGCCACAAGGTCCACCGCATCAAGGTGAAGCTTCATACGATCTGACATAGTCTCCAAAACTTTCAGATCTTCGTGCAGGGCTACGATTTCAGCCCGTAGCTTATCCCGCTCATGCCGGAGTTGTTCGATGGAACCGGTCAAGCTGCGCTGCTCGGCCTCTAGGGCATCCATGCGCTGCATCAGTTCAACAGCGGCCGGGTCACCAGTTAAAAACCGGCTTTCCAACCGGTCGAGACGTTCAGCCAGAATGGCATCCTGAGCGGCTAGCTCGGCCTTACTTTGTGCCAGAGCGGGGACAGAAACAGAAGTTGACAAAATCAGAGTCAGTAAAAATTTACGCATAATATCAATCTTAGCTCTAAAATCCTTACTGGTCACCTAATGCGCGCATGTGAATGACACTAAAGATGATCGGAGAGCTTGGACAGCAAAAGCTTAAGAAGAAATTGCTAACCAATCGTCCCTGACATCAAATTCGTATGGGCATTCCGGTTCCGGGACCATCCGGCTTCACTGGAGCGACCATCAATAGGGCGTTCTTTGCCGTAAGACACGGTCGTCAAACGACTAGGTGAAACGCCTTGGCTAACTAAAAAAGATTTTACGCTTTCCGCGCGCCTTGCCGCCAAAGCCAAATTATATTCTCTCGTGCCACGCTCATCGGCATTGCCTTCAATAACGGCAACGACATTGGGATAGTTTTGTAGCCATTGAGCCTGCATCGCTAAGGAAGAGCGCGCATCAGATGATAGGTCATATTGGTCATAACCAAAAAACACTCGACCTTCGCCACCTGATTGAAACATGAAGTCCGCAACTGTACCAGGCGTAGGCCCCTGATAAACTGTGGACGGCACAGTGGAGTTATCGACAACGGTCGGCGCCGGAGTGGGCGCAGGGACTGAGGTTGTCGGAGCTGGAATAGGTGCTGGAACCGTTTCTGCTACAGGTTCGGCCACGGCCTCCGGCTCAGGCGTAGATTGGCAGGCCGCCAGAAACATCATTGCGCCTGCGATTGTTACAAGTCTTAATTTCATAGTCGTCTCCCCGTTCTGGGTTTAGGTTTTCCCCCTTGTTCCCGTCCTAATACAAACAAACTCAGACAGACTTATCAAGGCAAACCGAAATGGATTGAATTATATTTTTGTCATCTTAAGCTCAAAAATTGACCGAAATATGACCGCAATAACTTCGGTTAAGGCAATCGCGGGGACCAGGCCGGGTCCGATGCACCGTTCGGCGTCATAATTTTCCGCAGATTGCGCCCCGTCAGATCAACACTCCATAGTGAGCTGGTTCCGCGTTCTCCGCGTCCTTCCCGGCTAAAGATAATAACCCGCCCATTCGGTGACCAGGTCGGGCCCTCATCGAGATAGCTTTCGGTCAGCATGCGTTCACCAGTACCATCAATATTCATGATTCCGATGCCAAAGCGCCCGCCACCACTTTTAACAAAGGCGATTTTATCACCCCGCGGGGACCATACTGGTGCAGAGTAACGACCGTCACCAAAACTGATACGTTTGGCATCCCCGCCACGGGCACTCATGACATAAAGCTGAGGCGATCCACTGCGGTCGGAATTGAAAACGATGCGGCCGCCATCAGGTGAGAAACTACCAGATACATCAATAGCCGGCGATGTCGTTAGACGCTGTGTCGACCGTGAATTCAAATCCATAATGTATAAATCACTATTGGACTTGTCCATTAAGCTCATAATCATCGAGCGACCATCAGGCGAAAAACGCGGGGAAAATGTCATATTCGGGAAATTGCCGAGCAACTCTCTCTGACCACTATGAATATCGTAGAGATATACATGAGGTGTACGCTCTTCCCAAGACATATAGGTTATAACCATCCGTGGATCCTCACCGCGCACGCCACCTTCATCAATTACAGGAGAAAAACGCGGAGTCAGTACGAGGTCCGAGCGCGACTGCAAATATTCAAGGTTAGCCCCATCCTGATCCATAACAACTAGCTTCTTCCGGCGCTTTGTTTTTGGCCCCGTCTCATCGACAAAGACAATTTTACTATCAAAATATCCGGCCTCGCCCGTGAGTTTTTCATAAATCGCGTCTGAAATTTTATGAGCAATTCGACGATATTGTTCCGGGGTCCCCCCGATCACCACACCCGTCAACTGTTCACCCGCCGTTACATCCCACAGGCGACTTTCAAAGCGGACACGCGCCGGTCCTTCCATGACGACACGGCTAACCAAAAGGGCTTCAGACTTAATTACCCGCCAATCGGGAAAGACGGGTTTGTAGTTGATGTCTGTTTGGGAGTTTTGGAAATATTTGGGATCGATGGCGTCAAACAATCCAGATCGTTCCAAATCTGCACGGATAACCTCAGCGATTTTCTCACCTAATTCACGTCCGGCGGGGGAGTTGCTATCAGGATTAGTGATGGCAATCGGCACAGGTTTTAGATTGCCTTCGGTTATATCAATCTGCAATTGGGCCGATCCGGTCTGCAGATTAAAAAACAGAATTGACAAAGAAATTACAATTATCCGAATTAAATTCATTACATAGCCTCTGGATTAAAAGTCCATTCCATATCCTGCCAAAGCCCGTATCTTTCGGCAGATAAAAAATCATAAGGTGCACCGTTTCTCACGGCATTGATAGCGTTTCTTGCTGCAACTTTGTAGAGCTCGGAACCTCGAGCAATTTTACCCGGTTCCGCAAATCTCACATCCAGAACACTGCCGTCTCTTCGCAGCTTTACCGCGACAACAACGGTTTTTTCATCGGGCGACAAGTTTGCAGTCGTTTGCGTCCATTCTTCCCGCATTCTTTGTCGAATAGCATCCTGTTCGGAAATCGTCAGGGCTTTACCCTCACCTGCCATGGCTTGAGCCTGAGAAGAAAAAACAAGAAAATTTTGCTCCGAAGTCAGAGTCCGTTGTTGATTGGCCGTCGGTTGACTATCGCGGGTTTTATTGACCAAATCGGAAATACGGTCCAAATCCAAAGACGCCGTTTTATTTTCCGTTGTGACAGATAGCTTATCATCTTCGTTTTCATTTTTAGTGATTATCGGTTTGGGGTCTGCCTCAACACTACGCTGAGATGGATTTCCTTCCTCCGGCGCATTATCCATGGGCGTTTCAAGTGTCATAGGTGTTTCGGGCGGAGTAGGCGTCGGCGCTTCTCTTTTGACACTAGCGCGAACATTAGTGAACTCATCAATACTGGCCAGATAAACTGTTACGGCGTTATCTTCCGGCTCATATTTGGACACATTCGCAAATCCAACGAAAGCGCCCACGGCGATAACACCATGGGCCATGAGGGATATAGGCCAACCAAACTTCATTACTCGTTTCGGATAGAGTCGGTCACAAGTCTTAGGTTTTGATATCCCGCCGTATTAATACGCGACATCACTTCCACGACATCTTGATAATCGGCCTGACCGTCCCCTTGTAAATAAATAGGCTCTTCGAACCCCTTGGGTGAATTAGCGGCCAAGGCGTCCGCAAGTCTTTCCAATTCAATCGGCTCACCATTAAGGAAAATCGACCCGTCCAGTTGAATACTGACGGTCACGGGGTCTTGCTGCAAGGTTTCGGATTCAGCATCTGTTTTTGGCAAGTCTAGTGGCACGGTCGGCAGAAGATTACTGGCCGTCATAATAAACACCAGTAAGAGGACCAGAAACAGGTCCACCATTGGTGTCACATTGATATCCGAATGCAGTGAGCGACGAACCCTCCGGCCCCGGATCCGGTTACTGCGATATTGTGGCGTCGACGGCATTTATGCCTGTCCTTTGGTCATTTTCCTAGAAAGAATAGCCGACAGCTCATCGGCATATCCCTCCAGACGTCCCGAATAGCGATCAATAGCGGAGGCATAAATATTATAAAACGACACCGCTGGAATCGCGCAAATCAACGCTAATGCCGTCGCGATCAAGGCTTCGGACACACCGGGTGCCACCACCGTGAAATCTGCGTTTTGAGATTTAGCTATTCCCAGAAACACAATGATAATCCCAACAACGGTTCCCAACAAACCAACAAAAAGCGAAACCGCACCAACCGTTGCCAAAAAAGTCATACCTTTTTCCGCTTTGGCTATTTCCCGATTGATAACCATGTTCATGACACTATCGATACGCTGCATAGCCATCATCATCGCACCATCCCCACGACTTGAAGCGCCTTTGCTTTCTTCCCATTCACGCATGGCAGCAGCAAATATCTTGGCCATAGGATCCCGAACGTCACCAGCAAGACCAGACGAAAGGTCTTCGAGCGTACGACCCGACCAGAAAGTCTCTTCAAACTTGTCGGCGCGTGTTTTCAACATGCGCATGACAATAAACTTATTAATCGCAATCGCCCAACACCAAACGGAGGCTACCACCAAAATGATCATAACGATTTTCACGAAAAGGCTGGCACTCATAATGAGGCTGAAAAGGGATGGGTCCGCCTCGGCAAAAAAGAACATAAATTTATACCTGTTTTTCGTTTATTCTGGCACGGAATAGTGGTTAGGACTAATTAACACTATTTAAGAAAAATTTCTGCAATAAAGTCTTAACTATATACGCTGGAAAACGCATAATTATGACAGAATTATGGTCAATTTCGACACAAAACGGGCCATATTATATGTCAAAGGCGGTCTGAAAAGGAAAAGCCAATGAAAATGAAATTCTTACTGATTCTTGCATCAGGCCTCGTATTGAGTGCCTGTCAAACCACACCGGACGAACCTGTAATTGAGGAAGTCGAGGTGGAAATTGAACAAAAACAAACCTGTGTACCTTTAGAGCTTTTGACCAAAGTGGACATCCCGGCAGTTAAAGAGAAGCGTATGACGATTGTTTTGATAGATAATCCGCCTTTTGATCCAATTGAACAGGCCGAAGAGCGAGAAATTGTCGTTGAAGAAGCGCGCACCATCTATGTGGATTCAGAAGGTCAGGAAGTCATTGATATCTGTGACGCCACGCCTGTGGACGGAACAGCCACGGACGGCATGGTTGAAACCACATCAGGCGGCTAAGCACTGCCCTGAATAACGTTCAGGCCAATCATGATCAGTACCGCTCCGACGAAATATCGAACGGTGAACTGCTCGCCTAGCATGAAAAAGGCTAAGATTGGCACGAAGACAAATGTCAGAGCCATGAACGAATACGCATAGGTCAACGGCACTGATTTCAGGACATAAATCCACATCAGTGTCGCCAATCCGTATATCGCCAATGCTGAGATAAAAACCGGATTAAACGCCAATGTATGGAAGGGGCTCTGATCAGAGACAAGTTTTTCGCTGGACATCTTGAACAATATCTGTCCGATGGCGATCCCCAGTGGGGTCATCAACAAAATGCCGGCCAATGGTATATTAATAGACCCAATCACTGTTTTAACCTTCACCCGCCGGGTTTATAACCTCGGCATAATAAATATCTCTTTTTATGTCTTCACACACATATTGATCAGGAACGGGCAGCATGGCGCGCAAGAAGGAATGCGTGTAAGGGAAAAAGTTAAAATGAGGGTTAAAGGTGTATTTGTATTCACGCTCCCTGGGAACGATAATAATCAACTTTTTACGAGCGACGCGTCGTAACTCTGCTATAGCTGCTCTATAATCCAGAATATGTTCAATCACATGGGTACAGATTACTGTATCAAAGGCATTATCTTCGAACGGTAAAGTCTCAATTTTTGCAGCCACGTAATCTATACCCGGCAAAGAGTTTGCGTCATCAATGACAAAATCCACGCCTGTTAAAGACCTGAGTTCCGGTCGCTTTTCTTTTAAGATTTTGAGTAAATAACCGGTCCCACACCCGACATCACAAATACTCTCCCCGACGATATCCTGGGCAATACGGTCGATACAAGCCACTGAATTATCAGTACCCTCATGAACTCGCGGGTGGTGTTTATAAAGATCCTCATATTCCTTATCTGTCAGGAACGGCGCCCTTTCCCGAAATCGGGCTAGGTCTTTGATATGTTGCCCCCAGACAAGTCCGGCGAAACCTCGAAACAAAAAGGAGTCCCTAATGAAAGCTGGGACGATATCCTCTAGAACAAATCTTACTCGATTGGTCATTTCGCGATTCATGGAATTAATCCTTAGAACGCGCGCGGGACATTGGACCCTGATTTAATGGCTGAGCACGGTCACGACGTTCGTGCAGTCTCAAACCATGCTGTATGCCGCCTTCGCCGCGTGAGGAATCAATAGATAGATAGAAAATCCGCTTTTGCTCTGCCCGGGAGCGAGCTAAAGAGTCGAGTATCATTCCGGCCGTAAACGCCATCATGCTAGCCAGGATCAAAGTCATACCTGCCACCCAGCTGGGTGCCCGCTCAACCAGACCGGTTTGGAAATATTCGATCAGTACTGGAATAATAAAAACCAGGCTAGTCATTAATAATCCTACGCTGATGACGCCGAAAAAGGCGAAAGGTCGCGTTTCTTTCATCATCATAAAAATCATGCGCAGAATTTTAAATCCATCCCCAAAAGTAGATAACTTACTTTCTGAGCCCTCTTCGCGGCGCCCATAATCGCATTCAATTTCTCCGATCGGTAATCTTAGAATAGAAGCATGAACGGACATTTCGGTTTCGATTTCGAAACCCGGGCTTTCGGCCGGGAAGCTTTTAGCAAACCGTCGATTAAACGCTCTATAACCTGAAAAAATATCAGAAAAGTCATCGCCAAAGGCAAAACGGTATATCCTGTTAAACAGCTTATTACCAAATGCATGCCCTTTACGGCCCGCATCCTGTTTCACATCTTTGCGGGTGCCAACAACCATATCCAGATTTTCTGAGACCAGTTTCTCAATCAGGTCCGGTGCTTTGGACGCATCATATGTGCCATCCCCATCAGCCATAAGATAAATATCCGCCTCGATATCCGAAAACATTTGACGAACGACATTGCCTTTACCTTGTCTGGGGCTTGGAACAACGGTGGCACCAGCCAATGCGGCCTGTTGTGCCGTGTCATCGGTGGAATTATTATCGTAGACATAAATTCGGGCGCCTGGCAGCACTGTACGGAAGTCCAACACAACACGCGCGATAGAAGTCCCCTCGTTATAACAAGGAAGTAAAACTGCGATCGAATAATCCGTCATCACCATATACACGCCACCAAAATTGTATTTGTTAGCCCTTAGTAAAGCAAATTGAGGTTAAGTTTCAGTTTCTAAAAACAATTTTTACGGGCTCCGGATGAACGCCGCTCTAATTGAAAAAAAATGGTCTTTTCCGGCGTTTTGCCTGCTGATAGCTGGTTTAATTCTAGTGAAATCCATATTTTTGGGCGAGTATGGCCGGATAGGTCCAGATAGCGATGATGCCATGCGTCTGGCGCAAATTCGCGATTTTCTGACAGGTGGGCAAAGCTGGTTTGACACAAATCAATACCGAATGGGCGTTAACGGAACCGACATGCACTGGTCCCGGCTGGCAGATATACCTTTAATCATACTAATCGGACTATTCGACATCTTTCTGCCTTATACAACAGCAGAAAACCTGGCGATTTCCATTTGGCCACCGCTTAGTGCTATCGTCGTTCTCGTCGGTGTTTTTACGGGTGCCCGTTTTCTTAAAAATCAGGAAGCCGCCTGGCTCGCAACCCTGTTAAGCGCATTATATCTGTTGACCCATTACCGTTTTTCAGCCGGAGCGATTGATCATCACAATATTCAATTCGGCCTCATATCCATGGCCGTCGGTTTTGCGTTAGATCCCAAATACCGGGCCAAGTCCTTTGCTATTAGCGGGATCTGCACGGCTCTGAGCGTCGCCATCGGCACTGAGGTTTATCTTTTTGATGCTGTGATTTGCGGTTTCATTGCGGCGCTGTGGTTGTTTAGGGGCAATAGCGCCCAAAATGGTGTGACGAGTTTTGGGTTATCTTTGGCGGCAACGTTGATCTGCACCTTCATTCTGGTGACTAATCCAGCCGCCTATGGCACGCTATACTGTGACTCCCTGTCATGGATAACGATCGCGGCAGGTGCGCTAGGCGGTCTTGGGCTTGCCATTGTAAGTCAGACACTTTCCGGTCGCTCATTTCCCATTAGACTCTCCGGGATTGGCGTACTGGGCGTTACCAGTCTCGGATTATTGCTTACGCAAGCACCGCAATGCCTATCCAACCCCCTCGACGATCTACCGTCCGATATGAAAACGCTCTGGTTGGACAACATCGTAGAGGCGCGTCCCCTCTTTAGTGCAACGGATGCCTTACTCATTGGTCCTCTGGGCATTGGCGTCACTCTTACCGCATTTATTTTAGCCGTCATGAAAATCACAAAAGGGGAACACAGACCGCAATACGGCCTTTTGACCACGATGTTTTTGGTGGGAACGATGCTCTCCCTTTATCAAATGCGGTTTGTCGGGTTTGGGCAATTCCTGTCTTTTATGGTCACTGGTATCTGGATTTATGAACTCCTGCAAAAAACCAATGATAAAGGTGAACGATCCTTGGCCTATCTGGGGGGGGTGGCCCTATCCATTCCTATGTTTTGGGCTGTGCCAGGCGTTGTATTGGGGCAAGCCAATAAAGGTGAGGCCGAAACACGGGCCGCAATACGGGCAGAGCTTTGTTTTTCTGAAACCGTCATCGCGTATATGCAAACATTACCCACGGGACGAATTCTAGCAACTGATAACGGAACGCCGATATTTCTAACGCAAACAGACCACGGCACATTGGGTGGAAATTACCATCGTAATGTGGACGGAGTCCAGCTGGCCATCAACGCCTATACCACCGAGCCAGTCAAAGCTATGTCCTACCTCGCGGACGGAGCCGTCGATTATGTCCATGTCTGTCGAACCACCCAGGAAACCATTGTCCTCAAGGATCATAACCCTGAAGGTCTCATTAGCGCTCTCTTTGATAGCACCTCTCCCGCCTTCCTTAGCGAACTTGAAACGCTCGAAGACGGCGCGGTCACAATTTATCAGTTTAATCCGCGCTAAAACTTTCCCGCAGAACAAATTTCTGAACTTTCCCGGAAGCCGTCCTGGGAAGCTCATCCAAAAATCGAATATGGGTCGGATGCTTATATTTGGCAATTTTGTCAGAAACATGGGCTTGAAGGTCACCCAGTTCCATTGAGCACCCCTGTTTGAGCACCACATAGGCACACCCGGTCTCACCGAATTTTTCATGGGGCACACCGATCACCGCCACCTCGGCAATGTCGTCCATTAGATAAAGGCAGTTTTCGACCTCGGCAGGGTACACATTCTCGCCGCCTGAAATATACATGTCTTTCACACGGTCTTCGATATAGAGAAAGCCCTCCTCATCCATACGGCCGATATCGCCCGAACGAAACCAGCCATCGACAAAGCTTTCCGCATTGGCATCCGGTCGACGCCAATATCCGGGCGTCACACAAGCGCCTTTGAACCAGATTTCGCCGGGTACATTGGGCGCGCAGTCCTTGCCGCCCTCATCGACGATGCGTATTTTGGAGTGCATGCCGGCCCGGCCGCAAGAACCGGTCTTGCGCGGAATATGCTCTTTTGTCAGCAGTGCGCCGACAGCCGCCGTCTCGGTCATCCCATAGCCTTCTTGGATCATGACGCCTTTGTCGAGCCACCACTCACAGAGCGGCACAGGCACAGCTTCGGCCCCGCATAAAGCGATTTTCAGCCGTGAGAAATCAACGTCATCGACGCCTGGCAAAGCCTTGATGGCGTTATAGGCAGCCGGCACCATAAACAGTGTGGTCACGCCCAACTCGGGATCATTGATGGCGTTCAGCGTCGTGACCGGGTCAAACATGCGTTGCATGATCGTGGTTGAGCCATACCAAATGGCCGGGACCGCAGTCACATTGAGCGCGCCAATATGGAAGATAGGCATATTGGACAAGCTGACATTATCGGCGAGCGTGCCCGTTGCGGCGACGCCGGAAGCAATACCGAAATAGATCATGCCGTGTGTGATAATCACGCCTTTTGGCGTCCCCGTTGTCCCCGAAGAATACATTAACATGCATTGGTCTTCGAGGTTCTGCTCAACCATATCATAAATGGGCTCAGCATTTGTCAATCCGGTTTCATACTCGCTTGGGCCGCCTTCGCCTGTGGTCATGATCCAGCTTTCGACGCAGCAATTCCCCTCCAAAGCCTCTTTGAGAGGCGCAAAGGGCGCGTCGACCAAACAGATTTTTGCTTCGGCATTTTCCAGAATGAATTTCAGCTCTGGCGGCATCAACCGGAAATTCAGCGCCAACGCCACAGCCCCAATGCGCCAGCAGGCAAAGACCAGCTCCATAGTATCCGTTGTGTTGAGCGTCAGATATCCAACGCGGTCGCCTTTCTCCACGCCCATGGCCTTGAGCATACCGGCACATCGCCCAACGCGCTCATGCATCTGCGCATATGTAAAACTGCGGCCACTGGGGATTTCGCGCATGGCGACCTTATCAGGTGTGCCTGCCGTGTAATGTTTAACCCAATCTTCGACAGCATAACTCATGCCCGTCTCCCCATATGCAATTTTTTGTATATATCTTGAAAACAGATGGGGCGTTGGGAGTCAATATCACCAACGGCCATGTTATGGATATTTAACATTCAAAGACTTATATAGTGAGCATGGCGGATCCGACGAAAGATTCCATCTATGTCTTTGACAGCGAATGCGTGCTGTGTTCGCGGGCTGTACAATATGTACTCAAACATGAAAAACAGCCGGATATGAAATTCGTTGCGATTAAATCTGAACTGGGCCGGGAAATTTCGAAACAACATAATGTTGATCCTGATGACCCTCATACCTTTATCTATTTGGAAAATGGAAAAGCCTCATTTTCATCGGATGCAGGATTTGCTGTGCTCAGAAAAACCGGCGGACCGATGGCATTTTTGCGGATTGGCAGGATCCTACCCCGCCCCATTCGGGACTGGCTCTATTACCGTATCGCCCGCAATCGGTATAAAGTTTTTGGCAAGCTGGATATGTGCTATGTTCCGACACCAGAGACACGCGAGCGGTTTGTATCAAAATGAAAAATTCTAGATTTGGAAGAGTGCTGCTCGGTACAAGTTTTTACATTATTGTGTTTTTTGTGTGGGTCTTTTGGACAACGCGAAACATGGACGGTGTAGCGGCAGCATATTATGGTCTCGGACTCTGGGGCTTCCTCTTTTATGCAATAATTCTACTTTTCTTCGATCAATTATTTTCAAAGAAATCAAAATTTGAAGATAAGCGAAAATTAATTTTGATTGAATGTATTTTAGCTCTTTTTATGGTCGTTCCATTGTCAATATTTTCGGCCCGCGGAATAATGTGGTTTTATTGTTTAGGTGGAAAGTGTTGATTATTTCATCAACCCAATCAACGCCTCAGTCGACGGGTCATGCTCGCCTTTTGCTCCATCGAGTTCTTTTAAGATTGACTTGGCCAATACCTTACCCAGCTCCACACCCCATTGGTCAAAGCTGTTTACGCCCCAGATAATGCCTTGGACAAAGACTTTGTGCTCATAAAGCGCAATCAGATGACCGAGAGCGAAAGGTGATAATTCATCCAGGGTGATGGTTGTTGACGGGCGATTGCCCGGAAATGTTTTTTGCGGGGCAAGAACCTCGCGGTCTTGTTTCTTAAAACCGGCGGCCATCATTTCTTCTTCGACAATCATTTGCGATTTACCGATCATCAGGGCTTCACTTTGGGCGAAACAATTGGCGAGTAGCGCCTTGTGATGGCCAGACCGGTTTTCGTGATCCTTGAGCACGGCCACAAAATCCACCGGCGCGCCCGGCGTGCCCTGATGCAGCCATTGGAAAAAAGCGTGTTGGCCGTTTGTGCCTTCGTCACCCCAGATGATCGGACAGGTCAGGCCAGTGTTTTCACCGTCGCGGGTTTTGGATTTGCCGTTGCTCTCCATCTCGAGCTGCTGCAGGAAAGCGGAGAGTTTGCGCAAGCGCCGTGCATAAGGAATAACCGCCACAGAACTATAGCCCAGAACATTGCGGTTCCACACACCGGTCAGCGCCATCATGACCGGCAGGTTTTTATCCAAAGGCGCATCGCGGAAATGTGTATCCATGGCTGCCGCGCCCGCCAGAAAATCATCAAAAGCATCAGGTCCAAAAGCGATTTGCAAAGACAGTCCGACAGCTGACCAGACCGAATAACGACCACCAACCCAGTCCCAGAAATCAAAGATCTGATCGATGGCCACGCCGAATTTTTCCGCGCCCTCGCGATTGGCGGTCACAGCGATAAAATTCGCGCCCGCCTTTTTGCCGAGCTTGGCTTCCAGCCAGTCCCGTGCGCTTTCCGCATTCATGCGGGTTTCCTGTGTGGTGAAGGATTTGGAGACAACGATGACCAACGTGGTTTTCGGGTCCAGGCCCGTCAAAGCATCATTTATGGATGCACCGTCCACATTCTCGGCAAAGCGCAGTTCAAAGGTATTATCCGTGCTGGCCGCTAATCCATCGGCAATGAGCCGCGGCCCCAAATCAGAGCCTCCAATCCCGATATGGACGATGGACTTAAACTTACCCTCTTTGCGCACGTTCTCGGCAAATGTCCGCAATTTGGCCCGCATATCTTTGACCTGTTTCTGAACGTCTTGGTCACCGCCAACGCCGCGCAGAGCTGGATGCAGTACGGCCCGGTCTTCGGTGGTGTTGATTTTCTCGCCCGCAAAAAACCGCCCGCGCCAGTGCTCCAGCTGACAGTCTGCCGCCAGATGCAGGAGCTGTTCCCGGGCCTGTTCGGAAATAGCCTGTTTGGAAAAATCCGCCCGCAGCGGCCCTTCGCGCAAGACGAATTGTTCCATCCGCTTAGGTTCCAGTTTGAAGAGTTCCGTTATGGCCGGGAGCTTCGCGGCAATAGCTTCGAGTTTTAAGTAGCGATCTTTTTCCATGGCCGAGGCTTTAATAGATTCCGCGTATCGTTCAAGCGCAATTACTCCTAGCCCTAACTCGCAAACCTGCTAAACCCCCCACATGAGCAAAAAAGGCATGACCTATCTGGTGACAGGCACGGCCGGATTTATCGGCAATCACGTGGCACTCGCCCTGTTGGAGCGGGGTGAGCAGGTCGTGGGCGTGGACAATCTGACGGATTATTACGACCTGTCCCTCAAAGAGGCACGGCTCGCCCGGATTAAGGAACATAAAAACTTCACCGAGGCCCGCATCGATATTGCCGACAGGACCGTGCTGGAAACCGTGTTCGCAACCCACAAACCCGACTATGTCATCCATCTGGCAGCGCAGGCAGGGGTGCGCCACTCCATCAACCATCCCCAGGATTATCTTCATTCCAATTTGGCTGGATTTTTAAATATTTTAGAGGGCTGTCGCCATGGTGGGGTCAAGCATTTGCTCTATGCCAGTACCAGTTCCGCCTATGGCGCCAATACGAAACAGCCCTTCAAGGAAACCCATTCCGCCGATCACCCGGTGAGTTTTTACGCCGCCACGAAACGGGCCAATGAACTTATGGCTCACAGCTATAGCCATCTTTATCATATCCCCACATCGGGCCTGAGATTTTTTACGGTTTACGGCCCTTGGGGACGACCGGACATGGCCTATTTCAAATTCACCAAAGCCATCACAGAAGGCACGCCCATCGATGTTTACGGTAAAGGCGAAATGTTCCGGGACTTTACATATATTGATGATGTGGTTGACGGCATCATCAAATTGTGCCCCGTGCTGCCATCGCCTTATGCGGCTCTGGAGTCCCATGACCTTGTGCTGGGTGCCAGTCCGGTCGCCCCTTTCGAAATTTATAATATCGGCAATGAGCAGGTCGTAAAACTGACGGATTTTATCGCTATCCTCGAAGACAAAATCGGCAAACCCGCCATCAAGAATTTAATGGGTATGCAACAGGGCGATGTGCGCCTGACCCATGCCAATACGGACAAGCTCGCCCGCGTCACAGGCTTCGCGCCCGACACTTCAATCGAGGACGGGCTCGGCCGTTTTGTGGATTGGTATAAGTCCTATTATGGCTGACATCATCACCCGCTTCGCGCCGTCGCCGACCGGCTATTTGCACCTCGGTCATGCCTATGCAGCGGAGCAGGCTTTCGGCTTTGCCCGCAAACATGGTGGGAGCTGTCTGCTCCGTATCGAAGATATCGACCACACGCGCTGCAAGCCCGAATATACCCGCGCCATATATGAGGACCTGGACTGGCTGGGGTTTGACTGGCCGATCCCGGCCCGTGTGCAGAGCCAACACCGGGGTGACTATGCCAAAGTGATCGTTACGCTGAACGACAAAGGCCTGCTCTATCGTTGTTTTAAAACCCGCAAAGAACTCCCCGACGGACCCTATCGCGGCGGGCCCGACCCAAACGAAGCTGCGAGAATGGGGGCACAGGAAAAATTCACCTGGCGCCTATCCATGGCCAAAGTCGAAGCCCATCTCGGCGAGAGCGAACTGCCCTTTTCTGACGAGGTTCTGGCCCGCAAGGATATCGGCACCTCTTATCATGTGGCCTGTTGCCATGATGATGCGCTTCAGGGCGTGACCCATGTGGTGCGCGGAATGGACATCCAACCGCTCACGGCTTTTCAAAATCTATTGCAACGGCTCATGGGATGGCCGATACCTGAATATCACCATCATCCGCTGCGGCTGAATGATGACGGGGACAAGCTCTCCAAGCGCAATCACGATACATCCATCCGCAGCCTGCGCGAGGAAGGCTATACAGCCGAGGAAGTTTTGGATATGGCAAGGCCGTGAAGAAAAGACCCTAAGAATTAGGCTATGAGTAAAGCAAGCACAAAACTAGCCGGCAGGCAATTTACGCCCGGAGAGATGGTTATCACGAGCCAGTTACCTGACTCAATGGGAAACTGGAAACTCAACTGGGACTTAAGCGTTCGAGGGCTCACACAAGACGATGACTTCCTGCATGGATATGACTTCAAGGCCTCAGCTTATTTTCACTTACTCGAGATAAAATCATGGCGAGACTTTGAAGGCAAATCCGTGACATGGGACTCCCTCAATCAAGGTTTTGAAGGAACTTTATATGTATTCGAACATGCAGAAATTCCGCGCTCCAAAATAACTTTCGGTCAGATTGAGGATGGTAAGATTGAGTTTGAATGGGAAGGTGAAGGTCATTTATTTTTTGATAAATCGGACTCGAATTTGTGGAAGGATGTCCCTTTCCATCTTAAAGGAAGCGCCAACTTTGAACCGACGATGATCTATCTTAAAGACGGGACAGATTTCGATTCACTAAGCGATCGGGTATCCGAAATAATGAATCTGGACGACTACATTGTGTCTGAAAAAATAGCTGATGAAAGACCTAATCACACTTTTCATTACTGTCACTTAATCCCAGATCATAGTATTGAAAAAGCCTCATGAACGACTTCGTCAAAGATATCTGGTATTTTGCGGGCGTGTCCGGAGACGTGAAACCGGGCCAGTTGACCCGTGTGGAAATCGCTGATGAACCTATCACGCTGGGCCGCAAAAAGGACGGGTCTGTTTTTGCCTTGCGGGATATCTGCCCCCACTGGGCGGCACCCTTATCGGCGGGACGCATTGTCGAGGATACCGTCGAATGCCCTTATCACGGCTGGCGGTTCGGGACGGAAAACGGGCAATGCCGCTCTATTCCGGCTTTGGCCTCCGATAGCGATGTAGAGCCCGGCAAGATTAAGGTCCGGCACTTCCCGACCCGCGAGGACGGGCAGCTCATCTGGGTCTGGATGGCGTCCGATAGAAAAGGCGTGGGCCAACCGGATGTGGACCCGCCCTCCATTCCGTTTGCCACCTCCAAACCCGTTATCGATGATATTCTGGACCTCAATTGTTCCATGGATCAGGCGGTCATCGGCCTTATGGATCCGGCCCATGGCCCTTATGTGCATCAGAACCGTTGGTGGCGCACGCAAAAGAGCATGCATGATAAAGAGAAGTTATTTGAACCGCGGCCTCTCGGCTTTGCCATGGCCCGCCACACGCCGTCGTCCAATAGTTTCGCCTATAAAATTCTGGGCGGGAAGCCGGAAACGGAAATTACCTTTTACCTGCCCGGTGCCCGCACCGAGGAGATTAAAGTCGGCAAGCGGACGATACTTTCGCTGACGGTCGTCTCGCCCGTGTCCGAAGAGAAATCCACCATCCGGCAATTGTTCTTTACGGATATGCTCAAGTTTAAAGCCATACTGCCGATTGCCCGAGCAGGCGCGCTGAAATTCCTGAAACAAGATCAGGCCATTATGAACCTGCAAGAGCAAAACAAATCCCATAATCCCAAGCGCATGTATGTGGGCGACGCCGACGCCCAGGCCCGCTGGTATTTCGCCTTTAAAAAGGAGTGGGCAGCCTCCCGCAAAGAGGGCCGCGACTTTGTGCACCCGGTCAAAGCGCAGGTTTTGAAATATCGGAGTTAAAAAAATCTGTCATCCCCGCGCAGGCGGGGACCTCGCCAGTGACAAATTAAATCCGCTAACAAGTTCAAAAACCAATGGGTGAGAGGTCCCGCATCAAGTGCGGGATGACAGAATATATTCGGGCTTATGTAGCAAACGCAGGAACATTAGTGAGTCCTTTTGTGCTATCTGTCAACTATGGCAGAAACTCATGTAATATCAGCACTACGGAAAAAGCGAGGAAAGCTATCTGGTGAGATAGTCCGTGCTGAAAAGGAGTTATCAGACCTAAAGGCCGATATAGCGGCCATAGATCACTGTTTAAGGGTGTTTGGCTATGAGGGCAGGGCCGATGCAATCCCTATTATTGAGGCCCGCACAGTCGTTTTCAAGCGCAATGAATTGAAGCGGACAGTTTTGCAGATAATGAGTGAGCGGCCAGACCTAGCAGATAACAGGTCTATTGCCTTAGAAATCATATCCAGAAAAGAATGGGACTTGTCCGATACTCACCTAATCCGAACCATTCAGGACAAGGTGAGGCATTGTCGGAAGGTTATGCCGCCCGTTGCCAATATCCTTTGAAGCGATTTGACTTTGTGGCCTTAAGGGTGGCCTCAACGATTTTGTGGGCCAAGCCTTTGATTGTTGTCCGGCGATAATCTTCTAACCATGCGGCGTGTTCCGCGTACTGGTAAAGATACTTCGGGCTAACACCGTGGTGCTGACCTTCAACCATCCGGCGCAGACGTGAGAAATAGCTTTCAACCATATTGGTATGCTTGCCGTTGCCGTAGGAATAAGCGACAGAGTGATTGATACGCTGTGCAGAATATTCCCATTCCAGAACGTCCCAATGTGTTCCTTCATCCGCGTAGATAGTCGCATCCTTGGCGACAACACCACGGGCGATTTCAACGCCTTCTGCCTCACGCTCACGGACAAAAGGAAGGGTGCGACCGCCACGCTCACGTAAGGCCACTACAACGCGTCTCTGGCCTGTCTGGTGCTTTTTCAAGCGGCGATCAATGCGCTCCTCTTTCATGTTTTCAGGACGGATATGACCGCCAAAAAATGCACCGTCAATTTCAACGTCACCCGTCAGAGTAATGCAGTCTGTTTCGTCTGCAAGAGCCTCACGCATCTTATGGCACCATACCCAAGCGGTCTTATACTGGACATCCAGTGTGCGTGAGAATTGAACAGCACTCATTCCCTTTGAACCTGTCACGAAAAGACAGATACCGGCCAGAAGGTCAACAAAGTCTAATTTGCGGGAATGGAACATCGTGCCGGACGTGACAGAGTATTGATGCTTACAGCCTTTGCACTCAAACTTACGGCGCGATTTGATGTCATAACTTTCTACGCATCCACACTTAGGACAGACGGCCTCACCATTTGTTTCGGGCCACCGGATAGCACGAAACAGGTCATAGGCTTTGGCCTCACCCATCTTGTAGATTTTCTTGAGGCTTAAATCTCGTGATTTAGCGGATAAAAGAAAATGTTGCATTTTGCACTACTTACGTTGCGTTATGCATTGTTATTAGTGCAAAAATATTATGTTGTAAATAGAAAAACATCGTTTATAGTGCAAAAACCACTACAAAAGGTGCAAAAATGGCAGATTTAAAAGATTATGAAACTAAAATGTCGCTCATTCTCAAGTCAGAGATCAAGCGTGCCGGACTGACCTACGCAACATTGACCGATAAACTCAATGAAATGGGCATTGATGAAAAAGAAGCCAATGTCAGAAACAAGATCGGACGCGGCAAATTTAGCGCTGCATTTATGGCAGAATGTCTGGATGCAATTGGTGTTAAGGAGCTTCGACTGTAGGCCTTCTAACAATAACCTCAACATCATCTTGGTTTTTCTTCATTTGAAACTCATGAGGATAATCAAAACCCTGTAGCGGATTTAATGCTCTCAACTCTTCCATTTTAGTAGTCTCATTAAATAAAACGGCCTTACACAGGCTTTGATGGTGAACTACAGCATCCCAATAATGCCTAA
This sequence comes from Hellea sp., assembly GCA_020628425.1. GTDB lineage: Bacteria > Pseudomonadota > Alphaproteobacteria > Caulobacterales > Maricaulaceae > JACOMS01. The sequence goes on from JAHDEZ010000005.1 coordinate 47,296, forward strand.
CAATTGCATCCATTTCGGCATTGGAAAACGGCAGTTCTTCACTGTTTTTTTTGGCATACATCATACACCAGCAAGCATAGAAACATTTGCAAAACTCCCTGGTTTGTGAAGTCAGTCCGTCAATCGCTAGGTGTTGAGCCTTCATTGGCAGCCCAATCAGCGCCATTAGGATTGTGTCTGCTTTCAAAAACGGAAGGTTTATGCTACCAATCATCGTAATCAAATTGATGTATTCTTTTATTTCGTCGCTGGAATTGGCAAGATGTTGCTCTAACCTAGGGTTTGCTCTTTGCGCATCCCCAAGTTCACCCTCAAGCCGTTTAATATCGGCATTCAACTCTGTTCTGAAAGCCCACTGGTCAATTAAAACACCTATGCATAGCCCAATAATTGCCGCGAGAGAGATTAGAAAGCCTGTGGATGTAACAAAATTAAACACCCAAGTCATTGCATTACCGATCTTTTCAGACGGTTTTTCGTAAGCGCCCTTTTCCTTTGCGTATTCGATAAACAATTCACCGAATACGGCCCCAATAATTCCAATGATAAGGGCGAAAAAGACGCTAAAGAGAATGAACTTGGATATCGAGAGCAGGATACTACGCATAAATGAAGCAATGCACTATATTTGATGCAATGTGGAGTCATTATTCAATGACCCCGCTTGTCTTGTTTTGAGCGCTTCCTGCGTCTGCTACATAAGCCCGAATATATTAAAACAAATCACCCTGACCGGTTGCAAGTTTTTTGGCAGGTTTTGGGGTCTTTGGTTTAGATTTCACCGAACCCCCGCCAATCACAGCCGCCCGGTCGCCATCGGCAAAGGTCAGTGTCACCGCATCGCCAGAATCCGGCGTATCTTTGGAACGAATGACTTTGCCCGCCTCATCGGTCACAAGCGCGTAGCCCCGTTTAAGCACACCCTGATAGGAATAGGCTTCAAGCAGGCCGGAGGCCCGTTTCAAACGGTCGTCCAAACGCTCCAGCCGGGCGCTCATGACACGATCAGCCCGGCCGCCAAAGAGTTTGAGTCGGTCTTGCGTAACAGAAATTTGTTTTTGAATATCGGCGGGACGAAGCCGCGTTTTTGCCAGTTCCAGACGTCGGGCCGCCGGGTCAAAAATCCGGCTTGGACGCGGTAGTTTCAGACTCGCCAGTTTTTGCCTGGCACTTTCCAGTAACCGTCCCGGCGTGCCCAGCTTTGCTCCGGCCACATCCAGCCTCTGGCGGGGAACGGCCAACAAGTTTTCCAGCCGCGGCAGACGGGAGGCGGAGAGCTTGGTTTTTTTTTCAGTCACCGAGCGACCCAGGCCACGGCGCAAACGAACGCCGTAATCCTCTATGGTGGTCAACCATTCATGGAGGACAGGCACGGCCACTTCCGCTGCACCGGTGGGGGTCGGCGCTCGGTAATCCACCACATAGTCAACCAATGTCCAATCGGTTTCGTGGCCCACGGCCGAGATGATAGGAATAGCGGAATTTGCGGCGGCACGCACAACGACTTCTTCGTTAAAACACCAAAGGTCTTCCAGCGAACCTCCGCCCCGTCCGACGATCAAAACGTCAGGTCGCGGAAAGCCATCTGCGTGATTAAACCCGGTGATGGCACCCGCGATTTGCTCCGCCGCCTTGTCGCCCTGAACCAACACAGGCCATAGTATGACATGAGCGGGAAAACGGTCTTCGATACGGTGTAATATGTCGCGAATAACGGCACCCGTCGGCGAGGTCACTACGCCAATAACCTGGGGCATAAAAGGGAGGTCACGTTTGCGCTCCGCCGCGAACAAGCCCTCGGCGGCGAACATTTTCTTGCGCTTTTCAAACAGCGCCATGAGCGCGCCTTCTCCGGCCAGCTCCAGTTTCTCGATAATGAGCTGATAATTGGAACGCCCTGGATAGGTGGAGAGCCGACCTTCGACGATGACTTCCATGCCCTCTTCGGGGCGCATGGCCAGCCGGTTCATCGTGCCCTTCCAGATAATGGAATTGATGACCGCCTTTTCATCTTTGATGTCCAAATAACAGTGTCCAGATTTGGCAATGGTTACCCGTCCCAATTCGCCGCGCACACGCACGTGACCATAGGTGTCTTCGATGGTCCGCTTCAGGCTTTGGGCCAGTTCGGAGACCGAAAACTCATAAGCGTTACTGGCGGCATCGGAGGCTGTATTGTCACTCACAGTTTTTACATCTTTTCCTGTTGGAATCAGATGCTGTTATAGCCTAAAAGGCGGACCTCACTAGAGGGATAAGTCATGAAAGTTCTTTTGGTCGGCAGTGGTGGCCGCGAACATGCGCTGGCGTGGAAATTGGCGCAAAGCAAAGACGTTGAAGAGCTCTATTGCGCGCCCGGAAATGCGGGCATAGCCGAACATGCCGGCATCATAGATATTGCTGCTGACGATGTAGTCGGTTTGACCGCGATCGCCAAAAGCCTCGATATCGGCTTTGTTATTGTTGGCCCAGAAGTGCCTTTGGCATTGGGTCTTGTAGATCTCCTACAAGCCAATGGGATCGCAGCCTTTGGACCATCAGCTGATGCGGCGCAGTTGGAAGCTTCCAAGGCTTTCACTAAGGATTTTTGCAAGCGCTATAATATCCCGACGGCGGATTATGAGGTCTTTACGGATCTGGAATCGGCCTTGGAATATGTCCACAAAAATGAACCGCCCTATGTACTCAAGGCTGACGGTCTGGCCGCGGGCAAAGGCGTTGTTATTCCCAATACAAAATTTGCTGCCGAAGACGAACTCAAGGAGTTTTTCTCGGGCAAGTTTGGCGAGGCCAGCGAAAAGGTTGTCATCGAAGAATTCATGACCGGACAGGAAGCCAGCTTTTTTGCCATTAGTGATGGCAAGACGGCTATTCCGCTTATAGCAGCGCAGGATCACAAGCGTGCTCATGACGGAGACAAAGGTCCGAATACAGGCGGCATGGGTGCCTATTCCCCGGCACCTGTGTTTGGCACCAAAGAGATGGAAAAAGTTATGGAGACGATTATCCATCCGACCGTGGCCGGAATGGCCAAAGACGGCATGCCTTTTGTCGGCGTGCTTTTCGCTGGCCTGATGATGACTAAAGACGGTCCAAAACTGATTGAATATAATGTTCGATTTGGCGACCCGGAATGCCAGGTGCTTATGCGTCGTCTGGGGACAGATCTGATGGATTTGTTTTTGGCGGCCAAAGGCGGCACGCTCGACAAAGTTGACGCTCCAGCCTGGCTCGATGACCCGGTGGTCAATGTGGTCCTCGCGGCCAAAGGCTATCCGGGCAAATATAAAAAAGGAACGGAAATTAAAGGCATAGCCACCGCCAATATGATGGACGGCGTACAAATCTTTCACGCGGGCACGAAAGCCGGCAACAATGGTGAAGTGCTTTCAAATGGCGGGCGTGTTCTTAATGTGACCGCGTCCGGCGAGACGGTCGAGCAAGCCGTTGAACGCGCCTATGCGGCTATAGACGAGGCCATAGACTGGCCCGAAGGGTTTTGTCGACGCGACATCGCCCACCATGCATTAAAGACGTAGGTCATTACTCCGAACAGGGCCAAGCCCTGGAATGAGGGTTTGGGCCGGGCTGGTCTTCACTTTCCTTGCGCTCACCACATAACGAAGCGGGCCGTTAAAACTGAGCGCATCGAAGGGATAGCATGTAATGAGTAACAGTCCGTCCGCGTTCTCATTTTGCGGCAGGGTATCCGTGCGGACGTCCATCACGAAACCGGTCTCCACGACATAGTCGTATTTTACATCATCAATGGTTTGCAGGGACAGTGTCTCTCCTGCGGACATATGTTCCAAAAAAGCGAAATGGGTGTTCTTATGAGCAGCAATAGCGGTTAAACCCGGCTCATCTGGTGTACGGCTACCTTCTACGATGGCCGGGGCAAAGGCCAATGCCTGCCCCGTGGCATCGCTGAGCACGATTTGGTCGACACCCAGTGCGGGCACCGTCAAACGCGCCGCAAGCTCGGCATCCATGGAACTCCAAGGCGTGGCTGGGATACCGGTTTCCATGGTTTTTACCCAAGCCTGTTCAAGCAGACCTTCGGCGATGACAGCTTTAAAATAAATCCAATTTCCCCATATAAGGAGCGCCGCCCCCACAATCCCCACAACTGTGAAGGCGGACTTTTTAGGCCACATGATTGCGACCGAAGCGGCGGCGGAGGCCAAAGGACAAGGCCATCATCAATCCGCCAATCAACATCAGAAAATTATGAGGACTGGCCGTACGAGGAATGCGCAGATTTTGTTTCGGCACAGATTGTGTGGGCGTTGCCGACGGCATAACGGACGGGGACAATATTGACGGCACGCCGTTCAGCGTGGCGAAATCCCAACCATCGGGCAGCATAGTCGGCACTGTTTGCGTGGACAGCCCTTCGTCAGTTGGACGGCTCGGAGTGACATCTACTGCCACCAACGACGTCAGACGCGAGACTAAATGATATTTGAGCGCCGTTTCCAGAATGGTCTTATCGATTTCAGCAGCTTTCGCGCGTTCAAACCTATTTTCTTCCAGATCCGCGATTTTGCGCCGCGCCCACAATACGTCCAGACCGGAACCCTCAGACATGGTCCCACTTTCAATTTGCATATTCCAGTCCCGCTCCGCCAGACGGCCAGACAAAGACATTTCAGATGGGAGGCTTGAGACTTTGGACACCGTCACGACCGGTTCTCCGTCATAGAGGTCGGGAAGCCTAGAGGGATAGCGCTCGCCGCCTTCCATCCCGGATATGGCAAGATCGGTCAAAATGGCAGAGTCGATGTCATTGAACAGGCCGTCCATACGGGTTTCTACCTCGGAGACATCCCCAATATTGACGAATTTTCCGCGTCCGAACTTCGCCGCTCGGGACATGAAGAAATTATTGGGCGCACTGCCAATGGCAACCGGAAAAAGCCGTGTGTCCTGAAGCTGATCTTTGACGATAGCAAAGAGCTGGGTTTCGTTGCCTATATTCCCATCAGTGATAAACACGACCTGCCCCAGATAGCCGGGCTTGCGGTGCATTTTGCCTAAGGCCTCAGTCATGGCTGGCGCCATATTTGTACCGCCCCCCGCATTCAGATTACGGACCCAACGGCGCGCCTTATTCAGGCTGATATTACTTGCCTTGCGGGGCGCCGGAAACATAGCCGAATAGCTGTTATTGAACTCAATGATATTGAAATAATCGTCTGGGCCAAGGCGGTCGATCCCGAGCAATAGCGCTTTGCGGGCCTGCTCTATGGACGTACCACCCATACTGCCGGAGGTATCAATAACAAAGACGATTTCGCGGGGATGAGAGACGGTTTCTTTCATTGTTTCCGGAACGCTTGGCGTGACCATAGTCATGACGAAATCTTCACCGTGAATGTTTTGATGGAATAGGGCGATATAAGGTGTTTCTGAGGGCCTCGCCGTCCACTCCAACAAGAAGTCACGATTGGCCGGAATTTCTCCGTCTTTCAGCGTAATATACTGGCTGCCGTCATCCTTATTGACCGTCGATATATGGTGATAGGGGCTGTCGATGGAATCTAATGGGAAGCCGGGGTCGAGTTCAACATCTATGGTAACTGGCAGTCGAGTGTATTCGACCGGTTCCAGTGATGTCGGCATAAGCGGCGGGCTGATACGGTCCCGATCCAGCACGGGGTCGAGAATTGCCATACTGATATCACCGTCCCGACTGGCTATCTGAACGGTTTCACGCGGCGGTGAGTAGCGAGGTCCAACGGTCAAAGGAAAACGCATGGAGAAAACACCGTCCTCCATTTTTGCCATGTCCTGATATTCAATTTGAATAGCAACGGATTCACCGGGTCCGATATTAGCGACACTATTGGTAAAGATGTTGGGCCGCTCTTGGGTCAGCAGACTGGCTTTTTTGCCTTCGGATTTAGCCTTTTCATAAATGGCCTTAGCCTTTTGTTTTTCCTCAATCTGCCCCTCGATGAGGCGTCCACCGACAACCATTTTTAGGTGATCGACCGCTGCCATATCCGGCAGCGGAAAAACATAAACACCTTCGACCCATTCATCCGTATCGTTCTTGAAGACCTGCGAAACGGTAGCTCTGACAATGGGACCAGAAATCTCGAAATCCACATCCGTCTTAACCATAGGCGCCTTGAGATACTCACCTGGACTATCCGTTCGCAATAAAAGACTTCCGCTTTCAATATCCGACATTCGGTATCGCTGTTCAATATCGGTTTGTGCGATTCCGGATACGGCGCTGGCGAGTGTCAAAAGCGTGGTGCCCATAAGAGCGGGGATTAGTCTGTTAAGGCTGTTCATGGTTTCCTCCTATGATGGAAGAAAACCATGCTAGTTTGACGCAAGCGCGACGGTGATAGGGCGTCTTTGTGATTTGTCACGGCGAAAATGTGGCGAAAGCTTTTTCGGCCACGCTCACCAAGACTTGATTCTCCTATGACGCGAAAATTCTGGACTTTGTTAAACGAGCGGGCAATGTCATCTGAATATAAATTCGGGAGAGACTTGTGAAGAAATTTATTGGTGCAGGATTATTGGCATTAGCTGTCGCCCTACCGGCTTTAACTTTAACCGCGCAGGCCCATGACGGACCTCACACCCTCATCTATGCAGGCCAAGTTCTCGATATACCCGGCAAACCGGCCAAGTCCGACAAAACCATTGTCATTGTTGATGGCAAAATCGAAGACATTGTCGACGGATATTTAGAGCCCGGCGAACAGGATACGGTCATCGACTTATCCGAACATTTCGTCATGCCCGGCATGATTGACAGCCATGTGCATCTACGCGCCGAATGGAATCCGCAAGGTCGCCTGCAGGGCGTCACGAAGGAGTCTGGCGATATTGCCTATGATGCTGCGGTCAATGCCCGCAAAACACTCATGGCTGGATTTACGGCCGTACAGGATGTTGGCGGGCCGCCGGAAATTTTTGCGCTGCGCCGTGCCATTGATGCTGGCAAAATGCCGGGCCCCCATATCAAGGCTTCGGGTAGTGCAGTCTCTGTCACAGGCGGGCACGGCGACGTACATGGATATAGAGAAGATATCCTTCATATGTTCCAGCCACCGACAATTTGCGACGGGGTTGCCGACTGCCGCCGTGCTGTCCGACAGGCCGTAAAAAGCGGCGCCGATGTCATCAAGATAACAGCCACAGGTGGCGTACTATCCAATACGAATGCCGGAACAGGCCAGCAATTCTTTGATGATGAGCTTAAGGCCATTGTTGAAACAGCGGAGAAGATGGGCCGCAAAGTGACAGCGCACGCTCATGGTAAGGATGGCATCGAGGCCGCTCTGCGTGCCGGTGTCTCTTCGATTGAGCACGGAACCTATCTGGACGTTCGGACAGCACAGCTCTTTAAACAGAACGACGCCGTATTAGTTCCGACCGTATTGGCCGGAATGACCGTTGTCGATTGGGCGGAAAATTATAATTTCCTGCCGCCTAATTCTGCCAAAAAGGCCCTCGAGGTCGGACCTCAAATGCAGGATATGCTGCGCATAGCGTGGGAGAACGGCGTGACAATTGCCTTTGGGACCGACACCGGCGTTTCCCCGCACGGAGAAAATGCCCGCGAATTTGAATATATGATCAAAGCGGGCATGAGCGAAATGGACGCTATCAAATCCGCCACGGTTATTGCCTCGGAACATATTGGCATGGGCGAACGTATTGGCACGCTTGAGCGTGGCAAAGATGCTGATATTATTGCTGTTGATGGTAGCCCGCTAGACGATATCACAGAACTTCTGGATGTAGATTTTGTGATGAAAGGCGGAGTGGTTTATAAAGACTAAGAAAACCGAAAGTCTAAGCAGACTGCGACGCTTTTTCACCGGGAAGTAATTGCTGAACTATTCCAGCGCCCAATAGATAGGCGGAGGTGATCACCAATCCCATGGTCACCCATTCAGGCTGCGCAAAATCTTTCCATGCAGCGAAAGCCGCAAAACCAATCCACAGGATTGCAATGGGCAACGAAATCCACCGCCAACGCTCCGTGCGAACCGGATGAATAAATTTAAGTGGAACAAGCATAGTAACCGTCAAAACGGTGACAGCACCCAAGGTCAACCAATGATTGGGATTGAGCGCGAATATAATCAAAATCACCATATTCCAACAGGCAGGAAAGCCACAAAACGAATTGTCCTTGGTCTTCATCCTGGTGTCCGAAAAATAAATAACAGAGGCAAAGGTGATAATGATAATGGCCGCCCAGCCCGTCCAGCCTTCGAGTATCCCAGAAACGAATAGCGCATAAGCAGGCACGAATACATAAGTTAGATAGTCGATAATGAGGTCCATCAACGCCCCATCATATTGGGGCGCATTGGATTTCACATCGTAGCGCCGGGCCAGAGGTCCATCGACCCCATCGACTATTAGAGCAACGACCAGCCACAGAAACATAACGTCCCATTTCTCATCCGCTGCCGCCAACATAGCCAGCATCGCTATTACGGCACCGGTGGCCGTAAATAAATGTACTGACAAAGCTTTGGTTCTCGCAAGCATTCGGGGATCTTGCGCGAAAAAGAACGGGGATGCAACAAACTTCCCGCCAATTCGTACAAAAGGTTTACAAGTACATCTCCTCACTGCACATTACGGGAATGACAATTAAATCCACATATCTATTAATAAGCTCTGCCTTATTGACCTTATCAGCCTGTCAGACTTCATCCGTGCCAGCTAAAGCCGAAATACCCGAAATGAACTCATCGCAGGTTTTGGAAACAGCCACAGCTGATGACTGGCGGGACTTGAAACAGGAAAATCTGGTTTATATGGAACTGGATAATGGCACGGTGATCATGGAATTGGCGCCGGAATTTGCGCCCAATCACGTGGCCAATATCAAGACCTTGGTGAACGAACAATATTTTGACGGGCTTTGGGTTATACGCTCTCAGGACAATTATGTGGCGCAATGGGGCGACCCTCGCGAGGATAACGCAAAATCTCAGGGTACCGCCAAGGCTGAACTGGAGCCGGAATGGGAGCGGGAATGGCCTGTAAGCCTACCAGTGACCCCGCTGCTTGACGGTGACATATATCAACCAGATGCCGGGTATGCCTATGGCCTGCCGGTTGCAGGTGACAAAGCCAAAGGCCGAATTGGGCTGGCCCATTGTTACGGCATGGTCGGTGTCGGACGTGGCGGTGAAATCAATAGTGGCAATGGCTCGAGCCTTTATATGGTCACAGGACACGCCCCTAGACATTTAGACCGCAATGTCACACTGGTTGGTCGTGTTTATCAAGGCGCAGAATATCTCTCGACCCTGCCACGCGGAACGGAGGCACTGGGATTTTATGCCGATGCCAGCGAATATACAAATATACGCTCAGTTCGCCTTGGCACAGATATGCCAGCACACAAACAGGTTCATTTGCAGCAGTTAAGAACCGATACGGTCGTTTTTGAAAATTATCTGAAAGCCCGGCGTTACCGAACTGAGGATTGGTTTATCGATCCGGCCGGTCGTCTTGAACTATGCAATGTAACCGTGCCGATGCAGATGAGCCCTAACCGACCAAATCAATAGCCAGCGTGTCAATGGCGTACCAAGCGCCCTCGCCCTGGAACCAAAATCCATCGACACCCGTCAACATGTCGACGTCTCCACCGGGCTTAGTCACTGTGTAGGAACCATCCCCGTTATTGACGATGATATAATCATCGGATGCACCAGCATAATCTATCTGATCATAACCGTCCCCCAGATTAATGAGATCATTGCCGGCCGATCCGATGACCACATCCTGACCTATGAGGCTTTCGAAAATGTCATTTCCGGCCGTTCCGAATAGCTGGTCATTTCCACTTGTCCCATCGATGATGTTACCCCCTCCACCATTATTGCCGCCGCCATCATTGCCGCCCGGGAAAGTAGCGAGCACGGCATCCATACTGTACCACGCGCCCTCACCTTGGAACCAGAACCCATCAACGCCACTGAGAATGTCAGTCGCCCCACCCGGCTTTGTTACAGTGACTGACCCATCAGCATTACGGGAATAGGTATAATCCGCCGCAGCGCCATCATAATTCACCTGATCATAGCCATCACCCAGGGAAATTGTGTCATTTCCATCCGAGCCGATAACAATATCCTGACCCACAAGGCTATTGAAAACATCATCACTGCCTGTTCCAAATAAGAGGTCATCTCCATTTGTTCCCGTAATCTCACCTGTTGGCGGCGGCGGGGGAGGAGGTGGTGGTGGATTGCTGCCACCGTCACCATTCGTAAAGTCAGCGAAAATCGCTTCGGCAAGTCGAGCGCCAATTTCGCCATAGCCTTCAGTCGTGAAATGAATACCGTCGGTAAAAATAGGTAAGCCGGTAGTGTCGACAGCTATAGTCGTGTTAGGATCGTTATTGGCAATTTCGATCTGAGCCTGACGAATGAGTTCGAAACCATCAGGAGAGTTTCGCAATGGATTTTCGAAATCACCTTGCTCAATAATATAAATTGGCAAATCCTGTCCAAAAATAGAGCGGTAATATTCAAAAATATTCAATGTAGATTCTATATATCGTGACAAAGCCAATTCGACATCAGCGCCAAATATCATTGAGTAAGCATCACTTTCGCCCTGGATCCAGACCAGTGCATCTAGATCTTCCCCTCTATCCAATCCGCGCTGAATATCACGAACCGAATCCAAAAGCGCCTGACCCGGTCGACCACTATCAATATCCCAGAAAAACAAATTCCGATCTGATGCATATTGATTGGACGCGGTCGCCGGAATAGCGCCGTTGATGAACTCGGTTTGAAACCCGGTCAGTTGAGAGATATCGGCTTCAAAAACTTGGCTGCCTTGAGGCAAATCTGTCCGGCCATCCTGATACCAGAACATATTGCCCGCATTAGACTGACCGGCCATGGCAACATTGTCCAAATCTTCGGGCAAAAGTGCCTGGGGATTGTCGCCACCCCCGCCATTGTCACCCCCACCATTACCGGGAGATAGCGTCAGCGCATCATCCATGGAATACCAGCGCGCTTCGCCTTGAAACCAGAAACCTTCTATGGATATGAGTGTATCCGTGCCAAATTGCGGATGAAAAACGGTAACACTACCGTCAGCATTTTGTGTGAATGTGTAATCGGTCAGTGAGCCAGCATAATCGACTTGATCGTACTCAACACCTGTCCCGCGATAGGTCTGGTTTCCAAATTCATTAATAAAAACAGCCATGCTTCACCTGAAAATTCGATATTTCGGTGAAAACTGCAATTTTCATGCCTTATTCCAAGGGAATAGCAAGAATTCTTATACCCTCATAGACCGTCAGGTGTTTGACAAAATACTGCTCTTCAATTTTGGCCATCAGGGCGTCAGAAACATCTTCAGGACATCCGATAAACATATGAGCTGTTTCAACAAATCCGCTAATCGCTGCGCTTTCATTGAGCTGCCGACAGGCATCTCCACTGTCTGGAAAACCATAGCCAACCACATTAAGTCCGTCAGGCCACTCAGTTCCTAGCTTGCCCTGATGCGCGTCCATACAGCCGCCTAGGCATAAGAGACTTATAAAGAGCGTTTTATTCGCAAACGGTTTCATAGTCACGCTGTCCCTCAGAATAAGCAATAATCATTCTGGCCGTATCGGGTCCCAAATTTTGAGTTTGATGGATGGTCCCGACCGGAATTAAGCAGACGTCTCCAGCCTGCATTGTTTGCCAATGGTCTCCAACGCGTTGACGCGTTTCACCTTCAAGCAAGTGGATAACCTCCGTACAGTTTGCATGACGATGCAGCTCCGAAACCTGCCCGGGATTGACGGTCATTTCAGCTAGAGACAGCCCAGCGCCTTGTTCTATGGAGTCCTCCATCAACCATGTGATCGTCCCGCCAGCGATAGAGATGGTATCGGGCATAGTTATTCCCGACCAAAATCCGGTTTATCCGTGTCCTGGCCTGCATCAATAATTCGACGACGAATGTCACGGGTTTTGGAAAAATGTTCCATTAGGGTTTCGCCGTTATCCCAGCGAATCGCGCGTTTTAAGGCCGATAAATCCTCAATGAAGCGGTCAACGACCTCAAGAACGCCCTCTTTGTTCTGAAGAAATACATCGCGCCACATTTCCGGATCCGAGGCCGCAATCCGTGTGAAATCCCTGAAACCACCGGCTGAATATTTAACGACATCATTGGCCGTCACAGTTTCCATATCTATGGCTGTGCCCACAAGCGTATAGGCAATCAAATGCGGAACATGGGAGGTAGTAGCCAAGACAATATCATGACGGCGTGCATCCATAAGCGCGACCTGAGATCCCATCTTTTCCCAAAGCTCGGTAAGGCGGGCAATTTCCGTTTCGTCGGTATTTTCTGGCGGCGTCAAAATACACCAACGCTCTTCGAAAAGTTCACCGAACCCAGCGGCCGGGCCGCTATTCTCGGTACCGGCAATTGGATGACCAGGAATAAAATGCAAATCGCTTCGCATAAAAGTTTCAAACTGCTTGACCAGGTCATACTTAATCGAACCGACATCCGTCAGTACCGCACCTGTTTTCATAGCTTGTACCACAGTTGGTCCAATTTGCTTCATTATGCCTGGAGGCGTAGCCAAAACAACCAAATCCGCTGTCCCAATAAAGGGATTAAAATCCGTGTCGACGCCATCAGCAATATCCAGCGTTCTCAAGACGCGGCAGGCCTCCTCTGAAGAGTCCGCCATATAAATGCGTTCGGCCAGATTATTCTGCTTTATGGCACGGGCCACAGACGAGCCAATAAGGCCGCCTCCGATAATTAAAACACTATAGTAAAGAGTCACTGAGCTTCTCTATTCAGGGCGTTAGCGAAAGTACCGATGATTTTGGCCGTCTTATCAGACGCCTGAATGGTAGTGATTTCCGGACCGTCCGGGGATATGAACCCATCAACGCTGAGTAGAATGAAATCACCGGCCTCGGCGCGGCGGTGTACAGATAATTCCGCATCAAGAACCGCGGCTGGATTCGTCAGACCAATCAGCGTCATGTCATCGCCGGAGGGCAGAATATCAGCCGTCGCCACAGCAACCGCCTGCGGCCAATCATCCGGGCCAACCCGCGGTAATCCTGCTAATATATGCATATCTTCCATGGCACCGCCCGCACAAAGTGACGTCCACCAGCGTTGCATTCCGCCTGGGGCCGGCACAACGGCTACGCCTTCTTCTTCAGCATAGGCCGCTGCGAGGGCCGCACTCGTGGTTGGATAGGATATGGTTGGCAGAGCAGCGCCAAACCTGTCTCTGACTGTTGACCAGTTTTGAAGCGCATCACCCTCAAGTGAAATATGAAGCTGCATGGGGCCTTGGAGAGCCAAAGATGCACTCATCAATTCCGCCCAGATACGCGCCACTAATTCCGGCGGCGTTTCATCCGTGGCCTCAGCCAAATCTTTGACAAGGGAATGTTCGCGTGACGGTCGCCAGACCCTGACACCGCTTTTTGCCTTTCGAACCTGTCCAGCTAACTGCAAGCGGCGCGCGATAAGCTTGAGCAGGTTGTTATCCAGCTCATCAATTTCCCGGCGTAACTCCGCGATATTTGGGATATCATCTGTGTCGTTGGACATGGTTCTATTGTCGATTGGCTGACCCGATAGGCTTAGGCGTAAGGACAGGCCTTTTTATCCCTTCTTTTAACTTCCCAGACGGCTCGGCATAAAGACGCTTCAGCGCCTCGACAAGTACTAATCCTGAAAATCCAGGCCATATGGTTTCACCACAGCTTTCTGTAACATTCAAAACTGTTTTCCCGGTCATAAAACGCCACGGCGGAATATACAGCGCGCCAGACCAAACAGTTGGAATAAATCCGGCATTTTTGAGTACAGATTTTAACTGCGACCGACTATAGGGTCGCCCCGCTCCAAAAGGGCTACGGTCGGACCTTGCCCAGAGTCCGGTCCGATTGGATGCAATTACAATAATTTTTCCCTCTGGCCGCGTAATACGCCATAACTCCTGTAAAAGCTCCGGTACCATTACCACTTCTTCGACACCATGCGCCACCAGTACATTATCAAATTGTGCGTCTTCAAATGGCAAGGCGGACGTTTCCGTTAAACAAGTCATCACACCCCGCGGTGACCGCTGTGTCAGAGCTCCCATTGCACCAGGCATCGCGAGAATGACCCGCTTGGCATCCGTCAGATAGGGCGTCAGGAACGGGTAACAATAGCCATATCCCAGAACATCTCGCCCGCTGAGCTCAGGCCAGATGGTAGATAATCGCCGCAACACCATATTATTAGCCGCCTGCCCCAGCCGGGAGGCATAGAAACTTTCCAGATCTCTTACGTTTTGGCGCATCTTGGGTTAGCATAGCCCTCGAAAATATAAATGATAAGAGGAAATTGTTCGTGAGTGCACCTTTGGATATTCATATGTTTCCCTGTTTCTGGGATAATTACGGCTTTTTGATCCATAGTCCTGTAACCGGCGAAACTGCCTGTATAGATACGCCGGAACCGGATAAGATTATTTTGGCGCTTGAAGGAAAAGATTGGCAGCTTTCTGAAATCTGGAACACCCACCACCATCCGGATCACGCCGGCGGAAATATGGAATTGAAAAATCTGTACGGTGCTAAAGTTCGCGGATGCGGCGCAGATAAATCGCGCATTCCGGGACTGGACATTGAACTGGCCGATGGCGACAGCTTTATGTTTGCCGGTCATAAGGTTCACATCATGGAAACGCCCGGCCATACCATTGGCCATATCATCTATTATATTCCTACCATGAAAACCGCCTTTGTGGGCGATACAGTATTTGCATTGGGTTGCGGGCGATTATTCGAAGGCACGCCAGAACAGATGTATGAGAGCATTGGCAAGATTGCTGCCCTGCCCGATGATACGAAATTATACTGTGCGCATGAATATACGCTTTCAAATGGAAAGTTTGCTTTGACCGTTGAACCGGATAATCAAGATTTAATCAATTATATGGAAGAAGCAAAGGCGCGCCGCGATCAAAACCTACCAACTGTGCCTACATCAGTTGCTGCAGAGAAGAAAGCCAACCCGTTTTTCAGAGCAGCGACGGCGAAGCAACTTGGCAAAATTCGCAAAGCTAAAGATAATTTTTGAGCCCTCTATTTAATTGGCGGGCTGATTGGACTTCCAGGCCTCATAAGCTTTTCGGAAGGCAACAAATCTGGGATGATTTTCTAAACTCCGCAGGCTGGTTGAACCTTCATATACGGCAAATATATAAGGACCCGTATTGGCACGAATAATATCAAACTGGTCCATTGCACGATCCGGAGCCCCGGCTCGGGCAAAGGCCTCCGCCATATCGCTGTAATCCGAAATGGCCGCCATTGCATCGATTGAAAAACTGTTCTCATAGGCATTTGCCAAAGCTTCAATCGTCGGCAAATCTCTGAGATGCCCTGGAATGACAACTGGCGAGTAGCTTGACCTGACATCCCAACTGATAGGTACCGGCCGGGTGCTAATTCGCTCTTTTAGCGCAGCCAATTCCTCTTCGTACTTATCAGCTTCCCCAAGTGTTTCATAGGCAGAGAGGTTTGCTAGATTATACAGCTCTGGACTGTCTTCCGGCCAGCGGGCTGGCATTGGCCAATCTGTGAGTGCCTTTTCGATAAACGCACGGTTACCTGTAGAAATGGCGTAATTAGCAACGTCCTTTGGCAGGATGTTTCCGGTTCGGAATATAGCTTTGTAGGCACCATCCGCATCCCCCTGAAACTGCAGGACAGCAGCCTCAAAAATGGCCCCAGGGATAGAGTTTGGCTGTTCCAGTCTTGAACGTTCGAGCATTTCGGTCGACTTGTCAAAATCGCCCGCCAAAACATAGGAAAATGCCAACTCGGGGATTAAGTAAAATGTTTTAGGGTCCAAACGATGTGCCTTTTCCAGATCTCTTGCGGCCGCCTGAAACTTTCCTAAACGGCGCTCAATGAAAGCTTTTCCAGCCAGTGCGTCTACACTGTTTGGAGCCACGTCGAGCGCACGGTCAAAAACTAGATTGGCCGTCTCGAAATCACTGACACACCAATAGTAATAAAAAGCTTCAGCAATTAAAGTATCGAGGTCGTCTGGCGCCCGCTCTCGCGCTTCGTCAAGATTATTGAGTGACGCGTCGCACAAAGATTTATCGCGCGTATGAAACCAATAAACTGACATCTGAGCATAAGCCTTGCCCGCATAAGGCTTCGAGAAATTGGGGTCGAGTTCAATGGCTTCGACATAAAGAGCAATTGCCCGTCTCAATTCCTCTTCGTTACTACCATTGGGCGCTGTGAGAAGTTTGCCTTGAAGGTAGGCTTCATAAGCCGCCAAATTCTGAGTGGGCTTAGCTGTGAGGACCTCATTTTCTTCATTGCCTATTAAAGCTTCCAGAGAACCAGCAATGACCCGCGTGATTTCTGCCTGAATTTCGAAAATATTATCTGGTGTCATTTCTCGGTCATAAGTGTCTGACCATAGCTGTGTATCAGCTTTCCCATCTATTAAAGTCGCTTTGATACGCACGCGTTCTCCGGAGCGTTGCACGGACCCTTCTAGTAAAACAGCGACGCCAAGTTCCTCGGCAATTTCAGGAATGCGTTTTTCGGTTTCCCGATACCCCATGACTGATGTACGGGAAATGACTTCCAAAGAGGAAATTTTAGAGAGCTGCGATAATAACTCATCGTGGATAGCGTCCGCAAAATAAGCATCAGACTCTTCTTCACTGCGATTAGAAAATGGCAAAACGGCAACGGAATTAACATTGGAAAGACTGGCTACTTTAACATCGTTACTTGAAAAAATGCGGTCCCCAATAATGAGGGCCACGACAAAAACCAGACCGATAATTATCGCTATGTCGAGTTTTTTACCAGTTTTGTCGGAAACGCTTTCGCCCTCTTTGACATCCTCCGTCCTTTTAAACCCATCTGGTGTCAGCTCAAACGCCCAAGACAACAAAATAGCGATCGGAAAGCCAATCAAGACCATTGCCATGATCCCGGCATCGAACCAGTCTGGCAGCCCCATAACGACTTCCAGTTTGTAAGCAGTTTCAATGATAAACCACCCGACCACGACATAGGCTGCCGCTGCGCGGTACACATTGCGCTTCCGTAATTCACGAAAAAAATTCAGACTGGTCTCTCCAAAGCCCCGTTTTTTTTCATTCTACCACGGAGCGACATTGAATTCAATCAATGTAAAAGAGTAGCCATTTTTATACTGGCGCAGGCCGTCCCAGATAATATCCTTGCAGATAATGTACGCCAAGCCGTTCAACCGTGCGGGCATCCGCTTCATTATCAATCATTTCTGCAACGGAGATCAGACCGAAAACCTCAGCCATTTCCGCTAACAATCTAACAAAATTCTGCTTTTCCAGACTGGCCGCAATATCACGAATGTAACGGCCGTCTATCTTGATGACTTGCGCTTCCAAACCCAGCAAATTGTTAAAGCTCGTATGCCCGGCACCGAAATCATCTATGGCCATTTTGACACCATATGACTGTAGCTTTGCCGCAAACAAATTTGCGATCTCCAGATTATCAAGCGCCATTGTTTCTGTCAGTTCGACCACCAGCCGAGATGCATCGCTGCCGAGCGATTCAATTTCCGCCAGATAGGCCTCAAAACTCTTTGGAGCATTTAGGGTTCCAACTGATATGTTAACCGAAAGTCGTATATTGGGATCTTTGCGTAAAATGGCTTTGGCGAGCGCGATAGCTCTGAGATCCAATCCTGAGATCATACCAAAATGTTCTGCAGCTCTGATAAACGGGAAGGCTGTACTCAAGTGACCGGCTTCGTCTCTGATCCGTAAAAGCGCTTCGAAATATTCTGGATGTCGGCTGCCGGCTCTGCAAATAGGTTGGAGCGCCAAGTCAAACTTATTTTGATCCAGCGCTAGCAAGATATCAAGCTCTGTTATTTCTGCTTGTGTTCGATTGGCTGGTGACAGACTTGGTAAATGTTCGCTATCTCTTCGAGAGGAGACTGAGACCGCAGGGGCGGATTCAATGGAAATTTTACAATCCGGGTAAAGTGTCCCAAATGGTGTTTCAAAGGGAAGCTCGTCAAATATATAAGCCAACTTTTTGGAGCGCTCCAGCAAAGCTTCGGCTGATTGTCCCGGCAAAAAGATCAAAAAGCTGTCACCTCCATCGTGACAAGCCAGATCTTTGGGTGAGATTTCCCCGCGCAATCGTTTGGCCATAGCCCTAATCAGGTGTTCAATCGCCGTATGTCCGTAAACCGCGGTCATATCCTGACGATTAGAAAAAGTTGTCCGTATGACTTTAGATTTTGGTAGGCTGTTGGAAATATGTGTGATGATATTGTTGAAGGCCTGTTCACTCATTAGACCGGAAATTGGTTCCAGGTTTGGAGCCGATTTAATATATTCGTTTTGGGTTTTCTGATCGCTTATATCTCGGATTACTGCGATAATGTGAGTGGCGCACTGTCCATTTCCGGATAAACGCTCCCCAGTTTCAGACAGCCAGATTTGCTGACCTTCTGAGTCCGTCAGACTATACTCCAACTGATAACGGGTTCCGTCTTCGGTCAGCCCACTAATCAAACTTGACCTTTGTCGCTGTTCTGCCGGAGTTAACAATTCTGTAAGCGCTTTTTGGGTTCGAGGCAGGTTCGTGTCAGATACATCTAATAATCGACACGCCAAATGCGGCTGATCCCAGTTTACAATCCGCCCGCCCTCAGGTCCGCGCAAATGAAAACTGGCTGCCCGTAACAGAGACAAAACCTGCACATTTTCACCTGAGTCTCTTGCCGGTTTAAGCGCAATCGGAAAAGAGCGGGATTTTCGGGGCCCCATAGCCACAATCAGTCCGCAAATCCGTCAGAGACTGCAAAGTCGCGGCGAGCACTGGCGATAGTCACAATAAAACCAGCCATCACATCCAGAAGACACATCATCATAATCAGGAAAAAGACAGAGGTTGCAAAAGCCGGCAGCATTAAAAACTCAACCAGGCAAACAATAAACAAAACCATGGAAAATGCGTGGTTCATGATAGCGGCGCGGCCAAAACCAGTAGATTTCAACAGCTCAAAAAACAACAATAAAACAGTCAAAGCGATGAGCGCATGGCCCGGTGTGATATGCCAAAGCGTGTCTGAAGCCATAGGTACAGCTTGAAAATCCTCATCCAGACGCGTGCGAACATAATCTGTCGTGGCAAATTCCCGACCTGACAGCGCGATAATATTATAAATGGCCACCGGTATCAGCAGTAGCGGAAATACCGTAAAAATACGCATAGCAAACTCTCACAGATCTTCTGATCTTAAGCGAGGATAAATAAAGAAGGCTTGCAAAGGGTTAACAAAAACCGCCCATTTACTGACTATATTTCGTCCCATCCCTGCGGATTGCGCGCCCGGCGATTGAGCCACATTACACCGCGCAAATCTGCGATAGAAACCATTAATCGTCCGAAATTTGTATATTTGGAAACACCAAATTCACGGTGTCTGTGATTAACATCAGCAAATTCTGTCGTGTAACCTTCGCGCAACATCAGCGCAGGTATATAGCGGTGAATATGATCAAAATAGGGTAGTCTTAGAAATGCTTCACGAGAAAATACTTTTAGACCACACCCCGTATCATCCGCATTATCCTTGAGCAGTTTCTTGCGGATTCCGTTGCCGAAACGAGAGCCAAAACGTTTCGCCCAACTATCCCGGCGCGTAGCGCGACGACCACCGACCATACCTAGATTTTCAGGAGCCCCGTCCCGAGTAAACTGTTCAAATAGCGTCGGAATATCCGCAGGGTCGTTTTGTCCGTCGCCGTCTAATGTTGCAATCACAGGCGCATGCGCCGCCAAAATCCCTGTCCGGATGGCTCGACTTTGACCTGCGTTTTCCCGGTGGGATAGCACTCGAAGACCTGGAAACTCGGATTTCAATCCCTGTAAAACTTTAGCCGTATCATCAGAGCTGCAATCATTGACGAAATTCATTTCGTAATTCCGATCGGATAGCGCTGCATGAATTTCGCGCGCCAGTTTCTCCACATTTTCCGCCTCATTATACACAGGGACGACAACACTGATAACCGGGATTTCGGATTTGGGCATTTTACGCTCTTCAAAATTTGGCCTCTAATGACATGCTCATAAGGCTTTCACAATAAAGAGTTTCACCACATAATGTTTCAAAACATATTCTCTACATTTTGATAAATTTTCCCCTATAAGGTGAATATGAGCGACACAGCACGACAGCAACGACCTTTAAGTTTTTACGCCGGTATTCTGGTCATTCTGACCCTTTGGATGAGCCTGCCCGGCATTTCTTCTATGCAGGTGATAGATCGTGATGAAGGCAGGTTTGCCCAGGCCACCGTTCAAATGGTTGAATCTGGCGACTACATTAATATTGAGTTTCAGGAACGCGCTCGAAACAAGAAACCGGCGGGCATTTACTGGATGCAGGCCATTTTCGTTAAAGCTCTGACGGATCCGGGCGAACGCAAAATATGGACCCACCGTATTGTCTCGGTATTAGGTGCGCTGCTGGCTGTACTGGCAACTTTTTGGGGCGCAATGGCCGTTTTAGGACGGCGTGGCGCTTTTGTAGCCTCGGCGGTTCTAGCCACGTCTATGGGACTCGTATTTGAGGCACATATCGCCAAAACGGACGCTATGCTCTGCGGTCTTTCGGCGCTCTGTTTGGCCTGTCTTCTTAGGCTGCAAAAACAACCCGGACCTTGGACAGCTTTCATATTCTGGGTCGCGATTGCAGCGGCCATCATGATTAAGGGGCCGATCACGCCGGCAATTATAATTTTGACCCTTATTAGCTACGTCGTCTGGTCCAAAGACCGGGCCTGGCTTTCATCCCTCATCAGTATTCCAGGTATAATTATGGCGTTACTCATGACCGTGCCTTGGGCAATTGCCATTTGGGTGGCGACGGATGGTGCCTTTTTCTTTGACAGTCTTGGCGGTGATATGGCGGGTAAAATGATCGAAGAACAAGAAAATCATGGCGGCCCGCCCAGTTATTATTTACAGCGAATATCTGCCGTTTTCTGGCCCGGAATCCTGTTTTTGATTCCAGGATTTGTTTTTGCAAAGATGGCCACTGCCAAGACATCAGGCGATGAAGGCCTTCGCCGCTCGATCAGACTACTCATTTGCTGGATCGTCCCGTTTTGGATTCTTCTTGAACTTATGCCGACCAAACTTCTCAACTATCCCCTACCGCTTTACCCCGCTATGGCCATGTTATGTGCCGGCGCCTTTTTTGCGCTTGATGATCCGAATCTCTTTAAAAAAAGCCGCAGGATTAGTGCTGGACTTTATACAATAGCCGGTTGTCTTCTGGTCGGCTTCGTCGTTGGGATTGACAGCATGTTCGCGGAAACGCCCAGCTTATTATTCTGGACCTT
This sequence comes from Hellea sp., assembly GCA_020628425.1. Lineage (GTDB taxonomy): Bacteria > Pseudomonadota > Alphaproteobacteria > Caulobacterales > Maricaulaceae > JACOMS01. The sequence continues at coordinate 68,741 of JAHDEZ010000005.1, forward strand.
TCCGATCTTTATAGCACTGGTTTTTCTGGCTGCTGTCTTTATGTGGAGTGGTCAGGGCACCAAAGCCGCCATAACGGCTCTCATGACGACGGCTATTCTCACCCCCCTCACCTACCAGTATATTTTTCCAAGATTGCACGATATCCGCCTGTCTGACCGACTTTATACAGCTATTTCGACGAACACGACCACGCCCGCCCGTATTATATCGCCAACCCACACGGAGCCAAGTGTCGTATTCAGACTGGGCACCAAATCCCTATTAGGCGAACAAGCCGAAGCAACTATCCAGGCCGGTCTTATCGCAGGTGATATCCTTATCCTTGACCAAAGGGCGCGCGTCCCACGTCATGAACTTTTAAGTTTAAACGGTAAAATCAAAGACGTTGGTCATTGCCTACGGGAGAAAGACCGCGTGGACGGGAATAACTATTCGAAGTATGAGGATGTAGACCTGATTATCTATCAGGTCGAGGACTGCTCGTAGTTTTTAAGCGCCTTTGAAAGCTTGACGCAGGGCCAGATACCAGGCCCGCCCCATAATTGCCATGGCCATAAACGGCGTTGAAAGAAACGCCATCAACTTACCTGTCCAGCCTTTCGCATATTTGTGGAAATAATAGATAAAGCCTTTGAGCTTTTCATATTCAACCGTTTGCCGACGAACATTACTGGTAGAGCCGTAATGCATGACTGTTGCACGAGGATGGAAAATAACCCGCCCACCCAGTTCGCGCGTCCGGCGACAAACATCGATATCCTCCACATGCAGGAAGTATTCCTCATCAAAACCACCGACCATTTCAAAGGACTCTCGGCTCATCATCATAAAGGCGCCACTGACGACAGCCACATCTTCGGGATTATCAGGTACCACTTCTCCATCCATATGGATAGAGCGCAAACCTGGCAGTTTGTGCAGACCGGTAAAAGAAACAAAAGCTGACCAAGGCGTTAGCTCACGTCGACGAGACCCGCGCTGTTCGCGCCCTTCAATATCGCGGAGAAATCCACCCACGATCCATGGGGCGGTTTGTTGTATACCGCACTCCGCGAGGCGTCTCGCACTACCGGGGGCAATCACGGCATCTGGGTTGAGGAACAATAAAAGCTCCCCTTTGGCGAAAGTCGCGCCGTAATTACAGCCTTTGGCAAATCCAATATTGCCCTGACCTTGGAGAAGTCGCACGCGGTCATCGGTAACAATCAGTCGATTAATGGCCTGACGTCCGGCTTCTGTTGAACCATTATCGACCAATACCAATTCAAATATATCAGGGTCGGCCATAACAGCGGCCACAGATTCATGCAAAGCCGGTCCGGTCATGAAGCTGACCATCAATACACTGATGCGAGGACGCAAATGTTCTTGTCTCATATGTAATATTTGCGCTTCCACCATTGTCCCTGCTGGTTATTCGTGAGTCCTATGTCACAGCACTATTTGAAATGTAAAGTCCGAATGTAAGTTGACGGAAAACCGTCGTTTATTTTTCATTCAGAATAGACATTGGAATAAGCGCTCCGATTAAAATTAATGCGCCCCAAAACCATTCCTGCCAAATACCATAAGTAAATGTGCAGATGATCAAAGTCGCAGCCAGAAAACCGACCAATGCAATAGTCATGCCTCTGTTCTCTTTTATAGCAGGAAAAATGGCCTGTCTCAACATGAACAAAGTCATACAAGCCAAAGCCGCCCCTATAGCGCCGGTTTCCACCCATATATGCAGCCCCCAATTATGCGGGTGCAAAGACACGATTGTCTGTTCATAAGCCTGACCATTAATACTCATTCCGGAATATGTTTTATCAAAAGTCCGACTCGCATCAAAACCGTGTCCAAATATAGGTTTTTCGGCAATTTTTTCTGCTACATAGCCCCACATTTCCACGCGATGTTCCCACGAATCCGGCATGTTATCTTTCGATGCCACGGATACGAAATTCATGCAATATCCGGCCATGGGCGCGAATAAAATGGAAAGGACAGCCAGGCCGATAAACAGGTCTATAATCTTTGGACCAACGACAAATAAAGCTCCCATAAAAAATGCCGACATTATCAAAGCGATAAGGGCCGCACTTACATTCGCCTTATAAGCCAGAAACGCTAAAACCAACGCCATGAGTCCGGCTATGATGATGCCACCCTTTACTTTTTTAGCCAGTAAAACAGCAACCAGTGGCAAAAGCAGAGTCAGAACAATCACGGCATGACTGAGGTTTTGATAGATAGAATTCGCCCTAGCAATGCGCTGCACCCGGGCATTGGCCTCTGGGAGATCTTGCGAGAGCGGGAAGAAATATTTGGACAAAGCGTATTCTGAATACAGGTCAGCAATCAGCAAGCCTAACATCACAAAGGCGATGAAAAGCGTCATCCATCCACTGAAGCGACCCAATGATGTCACTGGCAATAATAAAAAACTTCCCAAAAACAGAACGACCGCGACTAGAATTTTCACAGGGTTTGTTAATGACTGTGGATCCTCATAAGGGCTCCATAAAGAGGTTAATACCGCCCAGAGCAGAAACAGGAGTAATGCCCATATCACTCCGGGCCCCCTAATAAACGGCAAGCCCGTTGGATAGTGCTCCAAGCCAAAACGAGATGTGAAAAACGCGAAATATCCGGCCAGACCGGTAATTAAAGCCAGAGGTGCAAAACCTAAACCACCTGCATGAGATATAGGTGCAAATAACAACATGACAAAAAGAAACGCCGCGGTAACGAGACCGAGGCGAATTTTCTGAACAAGGCTTTGACCTGCTGCCGTCAATTATGAGCTCCGAGCCAAATCAGGCGGTAATGACTTTTGCCCCAATGTCTGGACCGCTTCGTCCAGTGTCATGATGTCCTGCTGTTTATTGCCCTCACCAAGCCAGCGCAAGGCAACCTTGCCTTCCTCAGCCTCGCGGCGACCAACAACAGCGATGACAGGTATCTTACCAACTGAATGTTCGCGGACTTTATAATTGATCTTCTCATTCCGCAAATCGGTTTTCACACGCAGACCTGCACGACGGAGTTTTTCGGCGACCCCGTCCGCATAACCGTCAGCCTCAGAGGTGATCGTCGCGACCACAATCTGTGTCGGAGACAGCCAGAGCGGGAACTTACCTGCGTGATTTTCAATCAGAATTCCGATGAACCGTTCCATGGATCCCAGAATTGCCCTGTGCAGCATGACAGGTCTGTGACGCTGATCGTCTTCGCCGATATAGGTCGCATTGAGGCGCTCTGGCAGCACGAAATCCATTTGCAGCGTCCCGCATTGCCAATCTCTGCCAATGGCATCACGCAGGACAAACTCCAGTTTCGGCCCGTAAAAGGCGCCCTCACCCGGATTAAGAACGACGTCTACACCTGCAGCCGTCACCGCATCCATGAGAGCTTTTTCAGCCCTATCCCAGACCTCATCTGTCCCAGCGCGCGTTTCCGGCCGGTCAGAGAATTTTACGACCAGATCTTCGAATCCAAAATCTTCATAAATGGACTTCAACAACTGAATGAATGAGATGGACTCTTCGGTGATTTGATCTTCACGGCAGAAGATATGAGCATCATCCTGTGTGAAGCCGCGCACACGCATGATGCCGTGCAAAGCCCCGGACGGCTCATTTCGGTGACAACAACCGAATTCCGCCATGCGGATCGGCAGATCTCGATAGGACTTTAAACCTTGATTAAATATCTGCACATGAGCCGGGCAGTTCATAGGTTTCATGGCATGAACCTCATCATGAGCGCCGTGTGAAACTTCAGAAACGAACATGTTTTCTCTAAACTTGTCCCAGTGTCCGCTTTCCTGCCAAAGTTTGTTGTTAATGAGAATGGGTGTTTTTACTTCCTGATAATCAGCGCCTTCCAAACGTCTGCGAATGTAGTTTTCAACCTGCCGCCAGACAGTCGCACCATTATCATGCCAGAACACCATGCCTTGGGCTTCGGGCTGCATGTGGAATAAATCCAGCTCGCGACCCAAACGTCTATGGTCACGCTTCTCCGCTTCTTCGAGCACGTGCAAGTGATTATCCAAGTCTTCCTGAGTGGCCCAGGCTGTGCCGTAAATTCGCTGTAACTGCACATTATTGGCGTCGCCCCGCCAATAGGCTCCGGCAACCTTCATGAGCTTGAACGCCTTTCCCACTTTGCCGGTACTCGGTAGATGCGGACCACGGCAAAGATCAAACCAGTCACCCTGACGGTAAATGGTGATGGTTTCGTCTTCGGGCAGGTCGGCAATCAACTCGGCTTTATAGGTTTCGCCCATATCCTTGAACAGTTTGATGGCCTCATTGCGGTCCCAAACCTCACGGGTGAATTTATTGTTGCGCTCAACGATGAACCGCATCTTTTTTTCGATCGCCGCGAAGTCCTCATCCGAAAACGGTTCTTCGCGGTGGAAGTCATAATAAAATCCGTTCTCGATAACGGGACCAATAGTGACCTGAGTACCCGGGAATAATTCCTGAACGGCCTCGGCCAAAACATGGGCAGCGTCGTGACGAATAAGCTCCAACCCCTCTGGGTCGTTAGCTGTCACGAGCTCAATAACCGCATCGCCTTCAATAGGCCGGAATGCGTCACGCAGCTCTCCGTCAATTTTCGCCGCCAAAACCTTTTTGGCCAGGCCTTTACTAATAGACTTCGCGATTTCCAGCGGCGTTATGCCGTCATCATAATCTCGAACGGCTCCGTCGGGAAATGTAATGGCTACCATGACTTACTCTTTGTGTTTATGACGCCAGACCCCGTAACGCCACGGAGCCCAGAAAGGAGGCTTAGTAATACTTTCCGGCACATTATCAACCCCGGAACTCCCGTTTAGCCACTCTATGGGGTGACATCTTGAGAGGCGCGCCAAGGTCATCCACCCCCCGGCCCAGGCCCCGTGTTTCTGTATGGCCTCCATGGAATAGCTCGAACAGCCCGGATCGTAGCGACATCGTACCCCAAGTACATGCAGAGCCGGGCTGAGCGTGACCTTATAGAGCTTCAACAGGCCGATTAGCGGATATGAAAAAATGGGCTTCATGTACTCTCATATATTCAAATTAATTTGATGGCCAAAAACTATGGCAATGGCTCTACTCTTCCTATTTAGGCTGCTGCAACAAAGAAAGCATTAAACTTGGAGTTTGACGTCCACACTGCGTATTCGTTGAAGATTGACTCTGCCAAGCGATGATCATATCTTCAATCAACATTTGATGGGATGACCATATATTCCATTCGCTGACAATTGACTCCACAGAGTGACAATTCGCGCAAATTGTCAACGTTTCGGACGCATTGAATCGCCTTTCAAATTGAATACGTGAGGTCTTTGAATCAACCGATCCATGATTGCGTAGGGTTGCTTCGGCAAACCTTGCAGCAGTGGTTATCGAGCCTCAAAAATCTCTCATACCTAGTTTCTCCACCTCGTTTCATCGGGCGATCGTTTAGCTCTAGGACCAGATACAATATTTCTTTGTTGAGCTCTGACAAGCTGAGAAATGGCCGTTTCCTTAGCCGGCTTTTCAACGCGCGCTGAAAAATTCCCACGGAATTTTCTACTGATGCTTTGTCTTTGGCTTTGCGGACACGAGCCGGATTGATCCTAATTTTGTAATGATCGGCAAAATATAGGTATCTTTGATTTAAAGTCGGAGTGCCCCCTCTGGGATGACTAATGACATCGGCTTTCAGAGGCATTGGGGCTGCGCTCTGCCTCCACAATTGTTAGACCTTCATTCTTACACTTTTCAATCAGACACCGAGAGGATACATTCATTAAGACCGATTTCGGGATTATTTTGTCAGACAAGTTGTCAGTGCGTTTCAGAATACGGAGTCACTGCTTATTGGAATTACGGGTCAGTTTAAATGGCACCAGCATCCACACAATCGAAACAGTCCTAAAGGACGAAAAATTACATGTCTCCGAGAAAGCGTTCGGCTTTTACTCAATCTCCACGGTGTGCTCGCCGCCAGTCAAGCAGCGCTTGATGCCTATAAGCCCCTGGGCGACCTGTTTGGAAAAACAAGCCTAAGTCTGTTCGAACGCAATTTGATCTGGATGACCTCCAATTAAAAACATTACTGTCATTATTGCAAACCTGCCCATACAGCCATCGCCAATATGGCCAAAGTACCAAAGGACTTCATCAATGCCATTCGTTCCCATCGCTGACCCTAAATTTTAGGGGCTACGAGTATTTACATCCAAAGTTATCTCGCAGCGCGGTCAGCTATTTGATGCGGATACGAATTCATTTCTAGAAGCGGGTTAGCCCCCCCCAAAAAAAAATATCTTAAGCGTTATTGATGTCGTCGCTCAAAAAATAATATCCAACTACACAAATCATTTTTCGGACTCGCCTATTGATAAGCATTTTCAAGCCAAAACATAGAGGAACTCTCGATGATTCGCGAAACGAACGACAATTATAACACGTCCTCGTCAGACTCGAATGCAATTAAAAAATTAGGATAATGAAAATCAGCAATTGCGAAGATTGCTATGTCTACATCCAGAATATCAGTTTCTCGCAATAACAATTTCATATTAGGAGTATTTATCACGCCCAAGCGAAGGTGATATGTTGTATGGAACAAAGCGGCGTATTGTTCCCGTACCTCTGGGCCAAAACTATTTGAAAAAATTATTGCAACCTTGTCATTTTCCGAGTTTGGGTTAGTCATTTTAACCACTTTCACGCCTGGGTGATTTGGATATTTAATTTCCGACGTCTTATTCAATGGGTACATATAATGAGGATCTATCTCAACACCCAACTGTTCTCGATTCCTATCGCAACCTCGTGTCTCATCTCCAACTCCTATTAATTGCCCAATATCCCACTCGACCATTTTATACTCACAAGGTCCACCTGGCCAAGTGTCAGGTAACTCGAGGTCATATTTCTTCGCGAACTCTTCAATAAATACCCAAGCACTCTCCCCTTTCCAATGATAAGCATTGTTAGGATAGAAGTAAGGATCCTTCGCCTTTTCTTTAAAAACCTGAAGCGGATAGAAAAATTCTATATCCGGGTTCATGGTTTGCATAGCGCGAATATGATTGTTTTCAGGTGTAACTCGTTGACAAGCTTCCCTATATCTGGAGGGGGTAGATGCGGGGAATTGATCAGGGATCAAAACTGGCGTGCTGGGGATAGAGGTATATATGACTTTTGCGCCACGACTAGAGACAACTTTTTTTGATTCCAGGACGCGATTCAGATAGTTTTTCTGATAACCTTCTTTTTGAAGTTTCACACAAATGTTTTCCCACCATTGAAAAGGGTTGCTTCTTGTCTTTTGACGAAATGGCGCCGTTAAAAACATAGCTCCCGTGTTATCTCCCACGATATATAGGTCGCCAGTTGAATTGAAAACTCGGAAAGCAGTTTTTCGGCGAAACTTAATAGCCTCAAAGCTCCCTCCAATATGATCATTTAAGAACTCATCAAACTCAGAAAAAAATTCCGTCGGTTTACCGAACAACTTGTTAATTTCCGGCATTTTCGCTAGAGTCCTATTTTCCCATTTACTTCGTGCAGCGTGATCAGCGTACGGCATACTAAAAGTCGGTAGCAACAGAAATACTGCAAGAATATAAACATAAATTCTAACTGAAATAACTTCCTCCCTAGTGTTTAAGTAAGTCATACCGATACACAAAGACCATTAGAATGTCTAGCTAACCCAATTCTTAATATTTACACCAAGCAGTTATCTGTTTCATCAACGGTAGTAGCAATGATATTATTGCCCATACGAACCATATCGGATTTGCTAGAGACCCTCGATTTAGCGATGACAGAAACAGATCAAACCATTGAATGCCATCCCTTGTTAAAGAGAAAAAATGAACCTAATCGTTTTTTCGATATTTGGGATACATCCATACGCCTTCCAGCGTGATGTTTGGGCTGCGGGCAACTAACTTCTGTTTCGATTTACTGATAATGGACTCCATAGATTAATTATTGTTCCGATTTACGGAGCAATTTCATCAAAACCTCAGAC
>JAHDEZ010000055.1 GCA_020628425.1 Hellea sp.
AAAGCTCGCTCATATCACGGGTGAGAATGTCAATATCCGTCTTGCGACGATTAAGGGATTTAATCACTTTTTTAAAATTGGCACTTCTCTGAGCCAATTCACCACGCTCCTTAATCCGGCCATCGGTCACATCGAGCACGACTTTAATGTCATCCAGCGTAAATCCGAGACGCTTAGCCCTCAAAATAGAGGTCATTCGAATATGATCAGCTTGCCCGAAGACACGTGTGCCGGATTCGCGGCCAGGGCTGATTAACCCTTTATCTTCGTAAAATCTTACAGCTCTAGGGGTAATTTCAAAAATATCGGAGAATTCCCGGATAGACCAGGTCGATTTCGACGACAGATTTTCCCCATTGAGTGTCATGATGCGCCGTCTATATGACGTTGACGTTAACGTCAAGTGAACGTCTGCAGGTTTTTCATCGTTTTTGTTAACCTTTTTAACCCGGCATTAACCACAATCACGGTCTATCTAATAAGACGCGTAGCTATGTCTGGCTACGTGGATGGAAAACAGGAAATTGGCAGACTTAGCACTATGAGCAAACGTCAGACAAAATCGACGTCGTCAAAAACCAAGGCGACATCCAAAACGGTACAAAAAACGGCGGCCAAAACGACCGCCAAGCTTGCTGCCAAAAATACCACTAAGGCAAAACCCACAACGCTGGCTAAAACGACAAAAAGTAAAGCTCCGTCCAAAACTGCAAGTAAGGCCGCGGTTAATACGCCTGTAAAGGCAAAACCTGCCAAAACGACCGCACCTCAACCGCCTAAAACCGTTGCAAACCTGAAAGAACATTTCGACGGGATTGTGTCGCGCCTCAAAGCCGCCGATACCAACAACCGAAAAAGCGTCAAAGCTCTAGAGACCGCCTTTTCGACATTAGAAGATCAGGTCAAAAGTCATCAATCTATCGACCATGCAAAGCTATCAAAAAAGGTAGATGAGCTTTCGAGCTATCTCACTCAAAGTCTGGATAAGACTAAAAGAGATATCACAGCCGATCTCAAAAACGCATTGGAGAATCCGACGGTAGACGGCGTTGAAGCTGCTATAACCCGCAGTGAAGACCGTCTGGCCGAAGCGGAGCTGGCTCAGGCCCGCTCTATGTCCAAGGTCAATCAACATATTGCAGACCTGGCCCGTGTCATTGATGCTCGCTTAAAGTCACATGAAGGCGAGACCCGCGCCCAGGCTGAAAAAATTGCTGGCCTCGAAGAACATGTCACCTCCGTGCAGTCCCAGAGCTATGAACGTATCCGGCTGGTTGAAAACACGACGGCTGACGCCATGCGCAAATTGGGCGATGAGGTCGTCGGGACAGCAGAAAGTTTCCAATCTCAACTGGCCAATCAGAGCGCAAACCTTCGTGAACGTATCGAAACTATTGCCAAACGAACCCAGGAGGACTTTGACAAGCAAAGCACGGACCTGTCCCGCCGCATGGAAAGCATTGAGGACAGCCAGAAAAATCAGAGTAATTACATTGATCGCTCTATTTCAAAGCTGGCTGCGCGCATCGACAGTCTTGAGTTTGGTTTGTCACAACTCCCGCCACCAGAGCCAGAAATCCCGGCAACGCCATCAATGGTTCTGCCTGCCACACCAGAAGCGGCTCCATTGCCGCCATTAGAGTCTCTGCTAGAAACCCCAGCTGAGACCTCACCTATGCTGGTCCCGGCACCCCCTCCTGCCCCTATAGCCCATCCTGAGCCCGTAACGCCTGTGATGGAGCTAGCGCCGCCCGCCTTGGACTTGACGGCTGTGGAAGAACCAGAAGAAGACTTTGACGCCTTTGCCGCGGCGGATGCTGCTTTATCAGGTTCAAGCGACAATAGCCTGCTACTTCAACCGGAAGCCGTGGTACCGTATAATCAAAGCGCTGAAAATATTGTAGACCCTTTTGCGCCCGAAGCGCCGCAATATACCCAACCTGCGGCGCAACTATCTCCATTAGCTCCGGCATCAACTGACGAAATCGCGCATGATGGCTTCGCTCAATATGCGCCACCTGAATATAACCCGACTCTTCAGCCGGGCACGGTCGCGCCGCAACATCACTATGTTGACCCGGAACAAGCGGCTTATACCCAAACGGCCGCCCCGGCCATGACCCATGGGGCTCACGCGCAAACCGCCTATAGCTATGACCCGTATCAGGCACAGGTAACAAACCCGGCCGTCCAGCCATCACCCTATGAAACCTATGATTACAGCCAGCAGGCGGGTTCGACCGGGCCGACTGAATTCACACCCCCCGTAGCGGACGCAGATCTCCCATATGACAATCCGGGGTATAGTGAAAATCCAGGATACGCTGAAGATGCTCTGCAATCAGACGGCCTGTCACGTCCCGGTCATGTGGCCGAACAGACTGTGAAGCGCAAGCGGCGGAAATCGGGTAAGTCTTTGCTCGCTAACTCCAGCGCGCTTTCAAATCTCGCAACACCCAAAAATTTACGGGTCGCCGGTCTCGCTCTGGCACTCGCCGTTACCGGATATCTCGGCTATAAGAGCTTTAGCGGCTCTAATGCTGAGGCTCCAATACCACCGACGCTGGAAGCCAATAATTCATTACCGGTTGAGAGCGGCATTGCCATGCCGACCCAGCCTGTTGTCAGTGAAATCTCAACGACGGACCCCATTGGCACACCACAAATGAGCGCGCCGGTTCAGACGGCGCCTGTATTCACGGGTGACCAAACCCTGGAGGCTGCGGCAGAGAGTGGCAATTCTATCGCTCAGTTCCAGCTTGGCATTACCTATCTTGATACAGGCCAAACGGAACAGGGCTTGAAATATATCAGAGCTGCCGCCAACCAAAATCAGCCTGCCGCGCAATATCGTCTTGCAAAATTATATGAGGCCGGCGTTGGCGTATCAGCCGACCCGGATATGGCGCGCGACCTGACGGAACGCGCAGCGCGTTCAGGTAACCGGATCGCAATGCATGACCTTGGTCTTTACTATGCCGAAGGTCGGGGCGGCGTAGAGAAAAATATGCAAACAGCGCTGGGTTGGTTTGAAAAAGCCGCCGAGCGCGGAGTGGTAGACAGTCAGTACAATCTGGGTGTCTTATTTAGCGCGACACCAGAAATCGCCAAGGATATCACCTCAGCTTATGTCTGGTTCTCGGTCGCAGCCAAACAAGGCGATCAATTTGCTGCCAACGAATTGGCGCGCGTCAAATCTGCCATGTCAGACGACCAGTTAAAGCAGGCCAATGCGCGGATCGCCGGATTTAAGCCGGTTGCAATCGACGAAGCCGCAAACGGAATCTTCCGCGAAGTTCCCTGGTCCATGCCGGACGCCGCGAATTTCGCCCCCACGGCTGACCTGGTCAGAGACGCACAATCCCTGCTTGGTCAACTAGGCTATGAAGTTGGCACTCCGGATGGAGATATGGGCCCCAAAACCCGCGCCGCTGTGAAGGCTTTCGAAAAAGCAAACGGATTGCCTGAGACCGGCGTTGTCTCTGGGTCTCTTATTGACCGCCTCGAAGCCGCAGCCGGCGTTTAAACAGCCGCGAAGTCTCTCAAGACCTGCGCGTGTTCCACATCTTTGATCAGCACCTTGCAGCCGGGTAGATAAAGCCGCGTATATTTTCCGAAGGCCTCAATGGCGGCCACAGTGCCCAAATCCACATCCAGCTGATTGCCTTCTGTCGTTGTATACCGTTTCAGGTTTTTGTTTTTTGCATGTTCCATGTTTTGTTTTTCGTTCTAATGGACTTGCCGGATCACAATACTTTGATTTAAATGCGCCATATGGCAAACGTAAATCTCTCCATAGGGCTAGCTGAAACGGCCGAGGACATCGACGCCGTGAAATCCATATTTTTGCAATATCTCGACTTCATTGAGGACTTCCTGTGTCAGCCCCTGGACTTTCAGGGTACGGAAAAAGAATTCTCTACCTTCCCCGCCGTTTATGACTTTCTACTTTTGGCCAAGCTGGACAGCGAGCCTGTCGCGGCTTGCGGTGTCAAAGCCTTCAAGCCGGAAATTGCGGAGTTGAAACGTCTCTTTGCATTACCCGGGGGTCGGGGTCACGGACTTGGCGAAAAGCTGACCATTGCCAGTTTGGAGGAATCCCGAAGCCGTGGTTTTAAAGAGATGTATCTGGATACAGATCCGGGTCTTACCCATGCCGTTGCCATTTATGAGAAACTTGGCTTCACAGATATCCCCCGATATTATGAGAATCCCATGGGTTGCTCCCGTTACATGAAGATTTCACTTTAGTCACGGTTGCCAGTTTTGAAAAACCATGCCACGACACAGCTATGAGCGGTGACGTTATGGAGAAAATGTGGGCCATGGCCCCGGCTTTTGTGGAAGGTATCCCGCAAGGCAAAGCGCTTGGAATCAAATTTGTCTCTGTTGACGTTGGCAAAGCCACTTTTGCCCTGCCCTATTCTACGAAAATAATAGGGGATCCTGAGACCCGCGTTATTCACGGCGGCGCTATTACAACTTTACTGGATCAGGTGAGTGGTCTTGCTGCAACGGCGGCCATTGTCGCTGAAGCCAATGATATCGCTATTGCCAATGTGGCCACGCTTGACCTGTCTTTGGATTACATGCGCCCCGCGAAACCCGGAGAGACGGTGATAGGTTCAGCAACCTGTTACAAGACCACACATCATATCGCCTTTGTCAGAGCCATCGCTCATGACGGTGATATCAATGACCCGGTCGCTATGTGCCAGGCCACTTTCATGATTTCCCGTTCCAAGCCCTCGTCCAAAGGAGGGGGCTCATGACCCAGCAGGAACTAGAACGCGTATTGGCCAGAATTCCCTATACCAGCTTTATCGGCGTTGAGCCGATCATTATGGGCGATGAGCTGACCATGGCCATGCGCTATCAGGAAAGCAATATTGGCAACCCCTTCTTACCAGCCCTGCATGGCGGTGTCATTGGTGGCTTTATGGAAGTCTCTGCAATCGCAGGCCTCATGTTCTCGGGCGACTACACCAAAGTCCCAAAACCCATTGGTCTGAACGTTGGCTATCTGCGCAGCGGCAAACCACAGGACACATTCGCCCGCGCGTCGATTGTCCGTCAGGGATCCCGTGTGGCCAATGTTCGGGTTGAAGCCTGGCAGGACGATATGGACCGTCCGATTGCCACCCTTATGGGCAATTACCTGACAGCTGATTCCAAGAAAATATGACGTCCCGGGTTTTGACCCGCCGGCAGGTTTTCGCTCAAAGCTGGCCGGTCATTCTGGCCAATGCTGCTATTGGTCTGGCAGGCATTGTCGATACAATTGTTATAGGGCGATATGCCAATGCCTCCGCCATGGCGGGCATGGGCGCCGGTGCCGCCATTTACGGCTTTATCTATTGGGGATTTGGCTTTCTGCGCATGACCACGGCAGGCCTGTCCGCCCAAGCCGCAGGTGCAGAAAATGAGGCCGCCATACAGTCTCATCTATTTCGGGCCGTGCCTCTCGGAATCCTAATCGGGCTTTTGGTTCTGGCTTTGCAATTCATCATTCTGGCCACTGCGTTTCATTTCTATCAAGCGGACCCGTCCGTTGAGGCCGACGGTCAGGTTTACATACGCGCAAGACTTTGGGGCTTGCCCGCCTATCTGGGTCTGATTGCCATTATGGGCTGGCTCATCGGGTTGGGACGGGCCGGTTATGCGCTCATCATGCAATTGGTTTTTAACGGGCTGAACGTCATTCTGTCATTCCTGTTGGTCGGCTATTTCGGGTGGGAGCTATTTGGTGTCGGCATCGCGACGGCCATTGCCGAATGGGTCGGGCTGGGCACTGGGATATTTCTAGCGCTCAAGGTCATTGCATCGCGAGGTGGACTAGATAGAGGCCTCATGAACCGAGCCAATCTTCTGGATGTCAGAGCTCTGACAACCCTTGGCGAAGCTAACACAAATATTTTTATACGGACGGCGGCGCTGACTTTTGCCTTTGCTTATTTCTCTAATGCGGCTGCCATGCAGAGCGAGACCTTCCTGGCGGCCCATCATATCCACCTGCAACTCATCACACTGTCCGCCTTTGTTCTGGACGGCTTTGCCAATACGGCGGAGGCGCGGGTTGGCGCGGCTTATGGGGCAGCAAACCGTCAGCGGTTTGACCGGGCCGTACGGCTAACGACGGAATTTGCCTTTCTCTTTGGCTTTCTTTGTTCTTTAATTATTTACGTGTTCGGCGACTGGATTATTGAGATTATGGCCAAGGACGCAGACATTCGAACCATGGCAAAATCCTATTTGATTTATTGCGCCATGGTCCCATTACTGGGCGCAGGCGCCTATCAAATGGACGGCGTATTTATCGGTACCACACGCACCAAAGAAATGCGCAATGCCGGCCTTGCGGCGCTCTTAATTTATCTAGCTATAGATTTCGCTATGCCCGACAGTTTAGGACCCCAAAAGATCTGGCTGGCCTTTTGGACTTATTATGTGGCCCGGGCCCTGACGCTTTTATATTATTACCCCAAAGTGAGACCGCGCTAGGCACGGGCGGTTTTCTCGGCTAAGCACAAATCATGACTGCAGCTGATCTTTTCTCCCTCGGATTTTTCTCTCTCCTGCCACCGGTTCTCGCCATCATATTGGCCATATGGACGCGGCAGGTTTTCCTGGCGCTCGCCAGCGGCATCTGGCTGGGTTATGTCATGTTGGCGTACCGGCAAATCTGGTTTGAAAAACTTGAGCCCATATTGGAGGCGGCGCAGAAAACCGACCCAAAGGCGTCGTTTGAGTCCATTGGCGCGGAAGCACCTTTTAGTCTGTCTTATGCGCTGCAATCCCTTTGGCGCGGGACGCTGGACAGTATTGAACGCATTGTCCAAGTGTTTTCGAATAGCGGATATCAAACCAAAATCATTATCTTTACCCTGGTCATTGGCGGGCTCATCGCCCTCACCCAGCGCTCGGGTGGTGTGCAGGGTTTTGTAGAGCGAATCCTGTCTTATCTGGAAAAAGAAACGGCCAAGGCCAGTTCCAGAGGGCAACGCATAAAGGTCGAGATCCTCGCTTTTTTCACAGGTATATTCCTGTTCATTGAAAGTAACATTTCCATCCTGACAGTCGGTACTTTATATCGACCCGTTTTCGACAAATTGAAAATCCCAAGGGAAAAACTCGCCTATATTGCTGACGCCACTTCGTCCCCGTCCTGTATCCTTTTACCCTTTAATGCCTGGGGTGCCCATATCATCGGCATTTTCGTTGCCTTGGAATTATCAGGCGGCTTTGGACTACTTCTAAGTGCCACGGCCTTTAATTTTTATCCCATGCTGGTGCTGATCATATTACTCTTCATCATCTTGTCAGGTCGCGATGTGGGCGAAATGAAAACGGCAGAAGTCAGAGCCGCCACAACAGGCAAGCTTATCCGTGACGGGTCCAAGCCCATGGTCGGCGACGAAGCGCTGCAAATGCCCATCAAAGAGGGCGTCACGCCCAAAGCGCGCAATATGCTCCTGCCAATTTTTACCATGGTCATTCTGGTTCCGACATTTTTAATCATGACCGGCTGGGAGCCTGCCAGGCTTGAGATGTTGAAAGAACTCAAACTCGACCCCGATGATATTTTACCGGAAGGGGAATTCGTTAGCCCTTTCCACGCCATACGAAAAGGCGATGGGGGTTCATCCATACTGTATGCAAGTGTCTTTGCCAGCCTTCTGGCCATGATCATGTATAAGTTTTCGGGCACCATGAAAATCCGCGAAAGCCTGGAGACTTTCATGAAAGGCATGGCCGCCATGTTACCGCTCGCCATATTAATGGTGCTCGCCTTTGCCATTGGCGCTGTCAGCAAACAGCTGGGCACAGGTGACTATGTGGCAGAAGTTTCCAAGAGCTATCTGTCGCCCGCTCTGGTGCCGGCCATGATATTCCTTGTTTCATGTTTTATAGCCTTCAGCACCGGCACAAGCTGGGGCACATTTTCCATCATGATCCCCATCGCTGTACCTGTGGCGCTCGGTATGGACACAAATCTAAGCCTGGCCATTGCGGCCGTTCTGGGCGGCGGTATTTTCGGCGACCATTGCTCGCCCACATCGGACACCTCGGTCATCTCCTCCATGGCCAGCGCCAGCGATCATATCGACCATATCCGAACCCAATTGCCCTATGCCTTGATTGGCGGGACGATAACGGTGGCGATGTACCTAGTGCTCGGGGTGATGGGGGTATAAACGACCTCATCCTGAGGAGGTCCGCAAGGACCGTCTCGAAGGGTGATCCAGCGAAGATCCTTCGAGGCTATGCTACGCTTCGCACCTCAGAATGAAGGAAGTTTTTACATCCCCGGCTTGGCGTCAGACGCCAGCTTCTCATTGGCATCCATATCCGGCTTGCCGTCGGCCGACAGTAGAATAGATATCCAGCGTGTGGATTTGAACTGTGCCATAATAATCATGGCTATCACCGTCAGAGGCGCAGAGAGGAAGGCTCCGACGCCGCCCCACATAGCCGTCCAGACGGTGAGTGCCAGAACCACAACCAGCGACGACATATTCATACTGTCGCCCATCATTTTGGGCTGCAATGTATTATTGATGATAAACTGAATGAGCACGAGACAGAGCGTCATGCCGCCCAGCATAGGCAGGCTCAAATCCACGACACCGAAGAGAACCGGAAAGGCCACAGCCAGTATTCCGCCGACAATGGGAATATAATTCAAGATGAAAATCACCATGGACCAGAACAGCGCATTATCCAGACCAAAGGCCGCCATAATAATATAGGACAAGACCGTCAGCATCAGACTAATGACCGTTTGAACACCGACATATTTTTCAACGGCGACCCGGATACGCTCCAGCACTTTTGTCGCGCGCGCCCGTTCATTACGTTCGGGCCAGAGATCGTCCACACGATTAGGAAAGCTGGACTGGGCCGCAAACAAAAACGCCACATACATGGCGATCAGGAAAAACTGCGAGAACAGTTCCTGCACGGCCCCGACAATCCAGCCAATGGCCGTTTGAACGAAACCCACCAGATTAAAGCGCTCATTTAGACCCTCTCCGGTTAAGTCGATATTATTTCTAACCCATTCGGACTTGTTCAACAGATTGGTCAAACCCCCAAAAATCTCAGAGAGGCGATTGGCATATTGATCGCTTTTGTCACCAATAGAGATACTGGTATTGACGATAATCATGACGACGCCCACAATACACATGACCACGACCAACAACGCAATCGTTAGAGCCGCAAAATAAGGAATACGCGGAGACAGATTGTCAATCCACCGCGCAAAAGTATCAATAACCAGCCAGATAAAAACAGACAGCGCTATGGGTGCCAGTAATGCCTGGGCGGCCGTCAGACTGTAAACGCCCAATACAAAGCAGATAAATAAGAGACAGGCCTTTATCGTGGTATCGCCGCCATAGCCCGTATTTTCAGTTTGTTTGGACATATCCTCTGCGTCCCCCATATTGCCAAATCAGATGGCAGAACTTATCACAATGCCAACCTATAGGGGGATTTTGATGAGCACAATCTTTATTGGCAAAGATACGGATGGAAAGACGCAGGAATTACTGCTGAATAAGGCCAACCGGCACGGCATGGTGGCTGGCGCCACCGGTACGGGTAAAACCGTCACACTCCAAATTTTGTCCGAAGGATTTGCCAAAGCAGGCGTGCCGGTTTTTGCAGCCGACGTGAAAGGCGATTTATCCGGCATCTCGCAAAGCGGTACGGCCGAACATAAGCTCCATGAAAAACTCATCGCGCGGGCCGAAAAAATCGGTCTGGCCCCGTATGAGTATTCAGACATGCCCACCATTTTCTGGGATCTTTACGGCGACAAAGGCCATCCCATCCGGACGACAATTTCCGAAATGGGTCCCATGCTGCTGTCGCGCCTCATGGATCTGACGGATACACAAGAAGGCATTATGAATATCGCCTTTGATGTGGCCGAAGATAATGACTGGCCTCTCATTGACCTCAAAGACCTGAAAGCGGCTTTGCATTTTGTCTCGGAAAACCGGGATCTGCTGATTATGGAGTACGGCAATATCACCACACAATCCGTCGGGGCGATCGTACGAGCACTGCTGGTTCTGGAACGCGAAGGGGCCGACGAATTTTTCGGCGAGCCCGCTTTAAAGCTCTCAGATTTGATGCGCACTGATAAGGAAACAGGCCGCGGGTTTGTCAACATCCTAGCGGCGGACAAGCTTATCAATGCGCCGCGTCTTTATGCGACTTTCCTGCTTTGGCTGATGAGTGAATTGTTTGAAGAACTCCCGGAATTGGGCGACCCGGATAAACCCATCATGGCCTTCTTCTTTGACGAAGCGCATCTGGTCTTTGACGAGGCCCCAAAAGCCCTGGTTGAGAAAATCACACAGGTTGCGCGGCTTATCCGGTCTAAAGGCGTTTCGGTCTGGTTTGTCACTCAGAACCCGGCCGATATCCCCGATGATGTATTGGGACAGATTGGCAATCGTATTCAGCATGCCTTGCGCGGCTATACACCCAAAGAGCAAAAAGCCATCAAAGCCAGCGCATCCGCATTTCGGCCCAATCCCGCATTTAAAACAGTGGATGTCATCACTGAGCTGGGCGTCGGTGAGGCTCTGGTATCCGTTTTGGATGAAAAAGGGCGCCCGAGCATTGTTGGCCAAACACTTATTCGGCCACCTGCCTCTCGGCTGGGCCCCGCTACAGAGAAAGAACGGACAGCCGTCATGGACGAAAGCCCTGTCAAAGGGGACTATGACGAAGTGGTCGATCGCAAGAGCGCCTATGAAATTCTGATGAAAAAACGCACTGATGTGAAAGAAGCACAGCAAAAGGCTACAGAAAAGGAATTCCAGGCGGCCAAGAAAAAAACCACCCGCAAAACCTCCACCCGTTCTAGACGTAAAAGCACGGTACGAAAAGGCATGGAAGAAGGTGCCCGGCAGGTTGCTTATGAGGTTGGCAAGTCCATTTTCGGCACCACTGGCGGACGGATTTTGCGCGGAATCCTTGGCGGGATGATGCGCCGTTAATCCGCCCCTATTATTTGCTTAGGGCTGAACCACGGTCGTCCCGCCATTATTGGCGCCGAATTGATAGGACAGATTGAAATCAACCGGTAACATGCCCCGGACGCTCTGCACAAACAGACCAATTTCCGCCAGACGTGTCTTGGGTACAAAAATGATATCCCCGCGTCGCAGCTGAATGACATCATTATAATGGGGCAGTCGATTGAGACCATGTCCAATATTGACGGTACGCATCATCATGCCACCATTGGGCGCTCGGCGCAGAACAGCAATCTGGTTCGTTTTGGCCGTATCTCTCATACCGCCGGCCATAAACAGGGCCTCGATCGCGCCGATGGGGCCCGGCAGAGTATATGTTCCCGGTTGTCCAACTTCGCCGCCCACATAAATCTGTTGCGGTCCATAAGCCCGTGGTGTGACAGAAACTGAGGGGTCGCGCAATTGAGTCGCCAACTGGGCTTTAAGTTCATTTTGAACCTGAATCATATTCTTGCCGGCCGCCATGATGGGGTTCAGCATCGGCATTAAAATACGTCCATCCGGTCCTATGGTCAGCGTTCGTGATAATTCCGGGGCGCTCGCCACAACGATATCAATCTGATCCCCCGGATACAATGTGTATACAGGTTCATACTCTATCCATTGCTGAAATTGAGGCATCATAACATGGCCGTGATGCGCAGGTTGATTGCCAGCAATCCGGTCCAACCAGGACACTTTTTCACCCCGTCTTTTGGGGGGTTTCATCCGGTTTCGCGACGAGTGATTATTAACGTTTGGCGGTCGAAATTGTTGACGTTGTCTTAACGTCGGAGGCCGGTAGTAACCATTTGGACCCTGTGGATGGGCCCCAAAGTGATTCGTTTTACCCGGGTGATTCGCCCTGTTTTGCCCCTGACACCCCCCCAGAATCAGCGCCGTGACGGCCACTAACCCCATAAAATGGCGTGTTTTTTGCTTATTTTGCATAAATTCAGCCTCTGAAACTGAGAAAAATTCGTTTTTTGAAGTGTTAACAAGAATGGATAACGAAAAATTAAAATTTAGATCGTCCAACCGTCATTAACGATTTTTGTTAAGGATTCGATATGGCCCGTAATGGTCGTAATAATTACGAACCGAGTATCGGTGATATGACGGTAGGCGACTATGCCAATGGCATGCCTAACATCCGTCTGGGTGAAATGTTCCGTTCGTTTGGACGACAGCTCCGTTGGGTCATTCCTTTATTCATTCTAGGATTTATTCCAGCTTATTACCTGACCAAGGATTTAAAGCGCACCTATGAGGGCGTTGGAACCATCACGGTCAAGCAGGGCCCCGAACATACTTTCAATGACGCAGGATCCTCTATTTTGCAGGGACCGGAAGCCATCACCGAGCTGGAATCAGCCATTATGAAAAACAGTGAGATCATCGATCTGGTTGTCGGTGAAATGGTTACCAAGTTCGGCGAAGACAGATTTAACAAACCCGCCTTTGATAAAATTGAAGCGGCTGAGAAGAGCCACGATACTATCGCCTTTAAAGATGCCCGGCTTGAGCTCCATAAATCTATCGAGAGCGCACTTTGGGTTTCGCCGCGCGCTAAAGCGGGCGTGATTGACGTCGGCTTTAAACATGAAGACGGGGAAGTTGCCGTTGAAACCCTCAACGCCTTTATTGACACTTATATGGCCCAACGACGCAAATTATTTGTTGATGGGTCTGCTGATGTTTTCCGCAAAGAAGTCACATCGACCAAAGAACAGCTCGATAAGGTCGAAATGGAAATTCAGGCATTTCTAAAGAAGAACGATATATCCCTATTCGACATTGAACAAAACGGCGCAGCTGAACGCATGGAAGCCTTGCGCGCAGAGATGAACCAGACCCGCAGTCAACTGACGGAAACAGAGGCCGCGCTCTCTGTGGTCGAAAACCAGCTAAGAGGTACGCCACTACAGATAAACCTTCAGGTCAATGATGTTTCATCTCAACGGATCGCCCAAGCCGAATTAGAGCTACAGCAACTTTTGGCGAAGTATTTGCCAACGAGCCAGCCCGTTCGGATTAAGCAGGCTGAACTTGAGGAACTCCGCAGTCTAAGAAACAGCTATGGCGGAAAAGCTCAAGGCGGCATTCGCGTTGGGCCCAACCCGGAACATCAAAATCTGTCCAATCGCCGTAACGAGCTACAGGCAACCGCCGATTCTTTGCGGGAAAAAGAGTTTACCATACAGCGCCTGTTGGAAAATGCTGACGCGAAAGTTCGTCAAATGCGACGTCTGGGACCGGAATATAATGACCTTCTTCGTCAACGGGCGACGCTGGATGAGAGCCTGCGTCGGGTCAATGCTAAATTACAAGACGCAATCGTTGCTCAGGAACAGGCAGCGGCCACCAATACCGAAAACGTTAAGATTATCGCTAAAGCCTCTCTACCCCGTAAGGGCCGAAACATGTCTAAGATTATGCTCGCCCTCATTATGATCGGCTGGGGCTTTACCCTTTTCATGCTGGCTCTGTTGCGTGTCTTCCTTGACCCGCGTCTCTATACGGATCCGACCCGCCGCATGCGCCCACCCACGCCGAGCGTCAATGAATATGCCTCTGACGAATGGGGACGCGATGTTCCCTATCGCAATCCAACACAGCCTTATATTCCAGAGCCCGTTCCCATGCAGCCAGCGGCCGCGCAATATAATGATCCCTATGGACAACAGGCGCCTCAACCAACACCATATGCGCCGCAACCCCATCAAGCATCGGCTCAACCTTATGCGCAACAAGCCTATCCGGCCCAAGCAGCCCCTTATGCAACGGGCGGCGCATTAGCTTATGAAACAGCCTATAATCCTTATGCGGAACCGCAGGTTCAAACACATCCCCTAAGCCCTGGCCACCTGCCCAGCCATGAAACCGACCAGTAAATTCTAACGCGTTTGTGTCGGCCGATATCCGTATCCGGCCCACAGATTTAACTGGCGCCGGATACCGCCACCCAGGTCAACATCCAAGGGCGGCAAGGCCTCAAGGCGTTCAAAGTCGTCTTTAAACGCCTCCATATGTTCTGAATTTGTATGATATTTAACAACCAACACAGGACCATTATTGGCCGTCAAAGGATGAGTTATTTCAGCATGATTATTATTCGGTCGGGATTTATACATCCACATAAATAAAGGCGCCGTTTCAGGAAGCCCGTAATAGTTCAGCGCATAAAAATGTTTGCGCTTATCAACAGCGATAGCCTCAAACGCCAGACCGTCATGTCCTTGTCTAAACCTATCTTCCAGGACTTTTACGGTCTCAAGCCAGCCGCGCCCGCGTTTCAAGTCATTGGCCCGGCCGGCCTGATTCACGACGGACGGCATCGCATAAAAAGCCATAACACTCAGGCAAATTGCTGTTTGAGCCAAAAGCCAACCGACCGTCAGTTTTTTAAGGCGCGGCCAGTTTTTAATGCAATAATGACCCACCAGAATACAGCCGCCCACATAAGCGGTCACGGCCCAATTAGCGTCCGCTTTTGACAGTAAAGCCTGCATTGAAATAACCAAAAGCGGAATGATTGAAAACAAGGCCAAAGACTTGGACGGCTTTAATAGTTTATTCTGGAAGGCCGCACGGATAGCAACCATCAGCAAGACCAGGCTGACCGGACCAAAAACAGCAAATTGATAGCTGATAAATTCAAGAAACTTGAGGGGTTTAAATGGTATTCCACCTTCGGTGAAATCCGCATTGTCTGCCGTATGAGCCAATGTTGCAAAATCATGATTGAGATTCCAAAGCATATTTGGGGTCACAAATGCAGCAAAAATGGCAATGACGAGGACGCCTTTCAGATTCACCAAACCGCGCCGCGTTTGTGGATCAGTCAATAAGGCCAGGAAGATTGCGCCGACAAAAAACAGCATGGCATATTTGCTGAGAAATCCCAGGCCAAGCGCCAGGCCAAGTTGTACAGCTCTGGACCAGCTTGCCTTGTCTCGCAAATGTACCCAGGCATTCAGGCCTAAAGCCCAGCATAGGAGAAGCGGCACGTCCGTGGTCATGAGGTTGGAGGAGTAAAATACGCCCGGCATCAACAAATAGAAGGCCGCTGCCGCAAAACCGGTCGCCCCGGAAAACAAATGTCGTGCCGTCCGGTAAATAAGATAAGCCGTGACAGAATGCAAGATAGGAGAGCCAATCCGCACCGCCCACTCTGCGTCACCGAAAATACTTGTGAAAAAGGCGATGACGGCAGCAATTCCGGGCGGCTTGGTGTAATACCCCCAATCCAGATCTTTGGACCACGCCCAATATTGAGCCTCATCACCATCAAGATTATAGGGTGATAGTAATAGGACGGCGATACGGAATATCAGTAGTCCGCCTATCAGCCATAAAACCTGTTTGTGAAAATCCGGCGCGCTCGGACGCGTCGCATTGTCATTTAAAGCGTTCAATTAGCTGGTCTTTTCGTGGAACTGACCATGTTTGCGATAGCGCTCCAGATAGGCCGGCACGATGGATTCAATGGTCTCCAGGTCAACACCCAGTTCAGCGAAACCTTTGGCATCATCGCTGACAACATTATCCACTTTCAGGTTCTTGACCTGATCCCGTGTCAGAAACGGCTTCACAAATGGAAGGAAGCCCAGAATTTCGCCCATCATACCCAGTCCCGTCGCACCGACCCATGGTACGGGTAACAGGAGACGTCGCCGATCTGTCGCGTCCAATGTAAACTGCATGAGCTCTTTGAAGGAATACACCCGTGGACCGCCCAGCTCATAGGTCTCACCTTTTGTGCCACGGCCAACAAGCTTTGTTATAGCCTCAGCGACATCACCCGCATAAACGGGCTGGAACTTCGTATCGCCACCAATCAGAGGCAATGCCGGGGCCATGGTGGCCATTTTGGCAAAACGGTTAAAGAACTGGTCTTCAGAACCAAAAATTATGGATGGTCGAACGATATCAGCACTCGGAACAGCTTCGCGGATTATAGCCTCTGCCTGACCTTTGGTTTGAGCATATTCACTATCAGCATCAGTATCCGCTCCAATCGCCGAAACCTGTACTAGGTTCGTCACACCAGCGGCCATACAGGCTTCCGCCAGATTTTTAGCGCCTTCAAGATGAACCGAATTGAATTTTTGCTTACCGGCCTCAAACAGAATTGAAACAAGATTTATAACAGCGTCAGACCCATCAACAGCCCGCATAACGCTATCTTTAAAGCGAATATTGGCCTGCATGAGCTGAATTTGCCCGACATTCCCAATGACTCGCAAATCCTGCGCCGTATGAGGGCGACGACAGGGAACACGAACACGCCAACCGTCTTTTACCAGAGCGCGAACGACATGTTTGCCGACGAAACCGGAACCACCAAAAACTGTGACCAATCCTTTGGACATAAAGAGCCTCTTTTCTTTCGCCTCGGCTCTAATGGTTTTGAGGATTTTTGTCTATGGGGATTTGATGCGGAAACTTGCGACCAAAAGCAACAAGGTCGCCCACAAGGCGACCAGTGTGTCAAAATATCCAGACATCCAAGTCTTATAAAAAGACCTGCGCTCCGATAACGAGAACAGCCAACCAGGACACGAGGTAAACGGGGGTTCGTAAAAACGGGATACCAAGGGTATAAACGACGGCGTGGGCAATGCGGGCAAAGAAGAAAATCATAGCCCAATGACCGGCACTTGCGGCGATCTCAGGCTTTTGGGCCGCGAAATATCCAGCGGCTATGACGACGGCAATAAAAGCCGGCATGGTTTCCACCATATTGAGATGAGCGCGTTGCGCCCGTTGCGCCCATAGGGGTGGTTCCGGCTGCTCGGCCGGGAAATTGTCCGGATAGTTATGAAGGAAAGTCGGCAGGCCCCAGGTAAAGAGCCGTGCCAGAATATAGGGCGTCCAGAGCAAAATTGTCAAAAGGCCGCTGAGGGCGAGATATGTATAAGCAGTTTCCATGTGTGTAGTCCTTAAGTTGAGGTGAGTCGGGCCATGCCGTGCCCGACCCAAAGAGAGGTGAAATATTAGAGATCTGTGGCGGCGGTATGCTTGATGTCGGCCCAGTTTTTATGGGCGTTGGCGATAGTGCCAGCTTCGTCTTTTTGATACATGCGGAAGATGGCTTCGTTCAAAAACAGATAGAGCTTGTCATCCACGACAGCGGCGAATTTTGGATCGCCATCAAACTTCTTACCGACAGAGACGCCAAATGTGCAAAAGCCGCCATGTTGGGCCACATAGCGAGACGGATTTTTCTTGAATGACTTCATATTGTCTTTGGAGTCGAAATAATAGGCGACCCCGTCGTGAGTGGCCGTGAACTCGGCTGATCCTTGGATGCGGTTATCCAGATCCAGAAGCGCGACCGGGTCAACGCCTTGGAGTGCCAAAGGCGCCCCGGCGGCTGTCAGTCCGGGAGCCGTATTATATTCGTCAGCCGCAAAAGCCGGATTAAATGTTCCCGCCATAATGATTGTAGCGGTGGTTAAAGCGATTAGTTTACGCATGGTATTTTTCCTTTCAGTTGATGAAAGGCGATGTGGCAAAACCGGGACGATTGGACAATGAAATGGGGCTAATTAGGGACCAACTGCAAAT
>JAHDEZ010000006.1 GCA_020628425.1 Hellea sp.
AAGCCGCCACTGATAACGGTGTGGTCGTTATGAATACGCCGTTCGGGAATGCGATTACGACCGCTGAGCATGCTATTGCCATGTTGTTTGCCGCGGCCCGTCAAGTTCCGGCTGCATCTACGAGAACGCAAAACGGCGAATGGCCCAAAAAGGACTTCAAAGGTGTTGAGCTGTTTAACAAAACACTCGGTGTCATTGGGTGCGGGAATATCGGCGCACTCGTTATTGAACGGGCTCTCGGGCTTAAGATGAAAGTTATCGGTTATGACCCTTATTTAACTGAGGAACGGGCCCTCAAGCTGGGCATAGAAAAGGTCGAACTGGATGAGCTGGCCGAACGCGCCGATGCCATCACGCTTCATACGCCATTGGTTGAGAGCACGAAAAACATTATCTCCAAAGAGCGCATCGCCAAGATGAAAAAAGGTGTCATCATCGTCAACTGCGCCCGGGGCGGTCTGGTTGATGAGGAAGCTTTGAAAGAGGCCCTAGAGGCGGGGCATGTCCGCGCAGCGGCCTTGGATGTTTTTGCGGTCGAGCCCGCTGAAAATAATATTCTCTTTGGTACACCTAACTTTATCGCGACGCCGCATTTGGGCGCGTCCACATTGGAAGCCCAAGAAAATGTGGCCGTTCAGGTGGCGGAGCAAATGTCCGACTACCTGCTAACAGGCGCGGTAACTAACGCCTTAAACACGCCCTCCATTTCTGCCGAAGAAGCCCCGCGTCTCAAGCCCTGGGTCGACCTGGCCGACAAGATTGGGACGATGGTTGGGCAGCTGGTGGACGAGGCGATCACCTCTGTCGAGATTACCTATAAAGGTCAGATCACGGAGCTGAACACTAATCCCATGTCCGCCGCCGCTCTGGCGGGACTTTTGAAAAAGGCCATGCCGGAGGTTA
Source organism: Hellea sp. (assembly GCA_020628425.1). Taxonomy (GTDB): domain Bacteria; phylum Pseudomonadota; class Alphaproteobacteria; order Caulobacterales; family Maricaulaceae; genus JACOMS01. The sequence goes on from JAHDEZ010000006.1 coordinate 904, forward strand.
ATATGGTCAATGCACCAGTTTTTGCTCAGGAACGCGGTATCGCCATTACGGAGAGTTATGTGGAGCGGGCGGAACGTGCTGAAAGTCTCATCCGGATTACCGTTGAAACTAAAGCTCGTAAGTTCGCGACCGTCGGTACAATTTACCGAGGCGAGCCGCGTCTGGTTCGCTTGTTTGGGGTTCCCATGGATGCGGGTTTTGCTGATCACATGGTCTATATCCGAAACCAGGATAAGCCGGGTTTTATCGGAGAGCTGGGCCGAATTCTCGGCGAGAATAAAGTCAATATCGCGACCATGTCACTGGGCCGTATGGATGACGGTACACCCGAAGCGGTTTGCCTTGTTTCGGTCGACACGCCGGTCAATGACAATGTAGCCAAGGCGTTGCGAAATGTGGAGCAGGTTAAACGCGTCAATGTCATCGCGATTTAGAACGTTCGAGAATGTTTCTTAAAAGCCGCTTTTAAAAGCGGCTTTTTTTTCTCGAATGACTTTCGATCTCCCACAAACAAGCCATGCTTTACGTAGCATTTATACGCGCCGAACTCAACTTTCGGCCGCCATCAGCTAATAGGCGGAACACAGGTCGGGGTTTCGTTCTCATTAAAGCCAACAGAATTCCAGTTTTCCATATTCTGGAAATTCTGTGGTTTCTCGTCGTCATAGTGATAATAGCAATTGCCGGACTTTAAGACCGTAAAACAGTTCACTGGATTAATGCGGTAATCATCATAGTAATAACAGATCACATTTTTCTTGACGATCCAAACGCCGCGGATGGTGAAATCTTCGCGACCAAATTCGCTATATTCCGTGATCGTATTACCGTGATGAATTTCGGAGAAACTTACGGGAATGCCGTTATTGTTGCGGGTCCAGCTATACATACCGGTTTGAACCGTATCCGTATATTCTTTAAGGATCTCGTCGCCTGTCAGCCACTCGCCTTCGGTTGGCACTTCGGCCATGTTTGTGACCTGTGCGGCTGCGGGTGCGCTCAACAGGCAGGTCATTAAGAGAGTTAGGCAATATTTGGCAGGCATGATTTATTTTCCTCTTTTATAGATCCCATGGATGTCCAGTTTTTAAAATCATCTTGAGTGACAGGAAATCCTCTGTTGACGGAGAAATGATAGTAACATCCATCCTGTTTGAAAACATAAAAACAATAAGTGCCGTCCCACCTGTCTGTTTTGTATGTGTAACAAATTTCGTCACGTTTAAAGCTGTAAACACCCCTCATAGAGTAGTCGTGCCGACCCCATTGTTTGTAGAGCGTGGTCGCATTTTCAAAATGAGCTTCGGAAAAACGTTCCGGTGGTATACCGGCTCTGATGTCGGCTATGTAGCTATTGAACACGCCGGTGACGGTCTGATTTTGATAAATAGACAGAAGGTCGTTGCCGGAAATCTGGACCATGCCTAATGACTGGGCCGCAGAATTGTTGGGTTGATTGTCGTCAACGGCGTCCTGACCCCAGGCCGATCCGGTCAGGCTCAATGATAAAATTGCCATTGCGCAATAAGCCATATGTCGTTTGCTTGAAGATCTCATTTCAACGCCATTTAACAATTATATTCCCACTTTGCAGCTTACCAAGACTTCATGATTTAAAAGACTTCATAATTTAGCTAATGCCCGGATCACAGTCATTATCCGTGCCCTCCATGAACCCTTTTGAATTCCAGTTTTCTGTCTGCAATTCATCTTTGCGATAAGGCATGTTCTCATAGAAAAAATAAAAGCAATTGCTGACTTTATAGACGCGGAAACAACCGCCGGAATAACGGTCACTGCGATATACAAAACAAAGCATTTGGTCACGCATCGTCCATACCCCATAGTCGGGCTCGTCTCCTTCTTCCTCGTAATAAACGCGGGTATCAGGATAATGGGTTTCAACAAATGAGTTACCACCATTATAGATGCCCAGATGTTTTTGGCCGGAGAAAAGTTCGAGGATCCGGTCTTCCGTCAATCGCTCACCTTGTCTGATAGACTTTGTTGTTGCGTCTTGGGCAAAGGCATTCAATGCGAAACTGTTCACGTAGACGCACAGAAATAAGAATAAAATTCGCATAAGGTCTCCCACAGTCGCAGCATTATCATAGTCAGGGGAAAAAACCATGCTAAGATACATATATGCAAGACGAACTTGAAAATACATCTGAGTCAGAGCCAGTAACCGAACGCCGCTTTCGACGGTATCACGCAGCACAGGCCCGACGTCGCAAAGCAGACATTGCCAATGAACGCTTCAATCGTGCTGTGTTTTCCGTTGCCGGCGTTGCCGCAGCCATAGCCATCGCTTTGGGTGTTGTCGCCATGAACGGGCTCAATTTGGACAAGGAGTCAGCCGCGCACCTAACGGATCCCTGGATAATGGGATTGTCACGAATGGAAGTCTACGGCATGGGCTTCATTGGGGTTATGGCCCTGGTATTTTTCTGGCGTATTCGGAAACGAAAATAAGTTTTATAGAATTCACGATAAATTGTCGCGTGGACCGAATTTGCGGATAGACAGGCAAATCATTTTCGCCTAAACGCCTCTGCTCGTTTCAAGACGCAAGTTTTTTCCGCAAATGGAGGTCAATATGAGTATATCTTTCGCAATCGTCGGTGCCACAGGCAATGTCGGGACGGAAATGCTCACGATTTTGTCCGAAAGCGATCTGGACTGCGGTGAGGTCTATGCCGTCGCCAGTCGTCGTTCCATTGGTCGGGAATTGAGCTTTGGTGACAAGACACTGAAATGTCACGACCTTGAAACCTTCGATTTCTCCAAAGTGGATATCTGCCTCATGAGCGCGGGTGGTTCCGTCTCCAAAGAATGGTCGCCGAAAATTGCCGCGCAAGGGGCTATCGTTATCGATAATTCCTCAGCCTGGCGTATGGACCCGGATGTGCCTTTGGTGGTTCCGGAAGTGAACGCTGACGCCGTCGCTGACTATAAGAAAAAAGGCATTATCGCCAATCCTAATTGTTCAACCATTCAAATGGTTGTTGCGCTTAAGCCACTGCATGAGCGGGCGAAGATCAAACGGGTTGTGATCTCTACCTATCAGTCGGTGTCTGGTGGCGGCAAAAAGAATATGGATGAGCTGTGGTTGCAGACCAAAGGCATATATTCCAATGATGAGCTCAAGCCTCATAACTTCACTAAACAAATTGCCTTTAATGTGATCCCGCATATCGATGTTTTCATGGATGATGGCGACACCAAGGAAGAGTGGAAAATGAAGGTCGAGACCAAGAAAATCCTTGATCCGAAAATCAAGGTAACGGCCACATGTGTCCGAGTGCCAACCTTTGTGGGTCACGCTGAAGCCCTAAATATTGAGTTTGAAGAAGAGCTATCAGCCGAGGAAGCCCGCGAAATTCTACGGACATCACCGGGTATCATGGTCGTCGATAAACGCGAGGACGGCGGTTATGTAACACCTATCGAATGTGTGGGTGAATTTGCCACTTTTGTCTCACGTATCCGCGATGACAGCACCCATCACAAGGCCATCAATATGTGGGTTGTTTCTGATAATCTGCGCAAAGGCGCGGCGCTTAATGCGGTTCAGATTGCCGAATGTCTGGTTAATCGCGGCCTGGTCGAGAAGAAGGCGGCCTAGGCGAACCTCTCTTTGACTTTTTCAAACCGGGTTTGGCGGATGAGAATTCGGCGGCCAAGGGTGGCAATTTGTTCTTTGCTCAGCAGGTCAAGCAGCGAATCCGGCGCAACGGTCACAGACGATTTTTCCGGAAAAAGTGACTGTTTGTTGAAATAGCGCAGTGCTGCTTTTGCGTTGTGTCCCTTATAGAAATTTCGAACCCGTTTCAGGCTAGCCTGATCATAGAGCGAGTAATGGGCCGGAATATCTTGTGACTTCAGAAATGTCTGAATTTCTTTGGTTATACTGTCCTTATCCTCTTCGGCAATGCCGGGGCGAATAAGGCCGGAATTTACGCCGTCCCCATAAGGGTTCAGATATAGGCTTTGCAAAAGGGTCACTGTCAAAGCGTTGGGCGAACTGCCCGCGCGCTTGACGATGTCCAAGCCCTGGGTATTCTCGACACCGCACAATGCGACAAAATTTGAAAACAAATTCTGGTTACGCGATTTATAAAAATAGATGTCCAGATTGTCCCGGCCAAATATTTCTGACAACTGATCAAGCCAGATATCATATTTTAAAAAAGCATATCTTTGCAGGGCCATATCAAGCCAATCCTGAAACGCTATCTTAACCAGCTTTGACAGGTAAAAGGACTTCCACATGGACTCCAATAAGGCATCCTGGCGGCGCAAATAGACGATAACCTTCACCCTATGGGACGGGTCAAAGGCCGCCTTCAATTTTTGTAATTGTTCTTTATCGGTAATTTCACTGAAAACTTCGGAGCTTAGAACGATATCTTTTTGCCAGTCCCGGGCGAATGATTCAAGGTCGTACAAGCGGTTGAATTTCGCGCCAAAACTGTCCAGTCCCGCTAATTCCGCCGCCACATTACTATGAGAGAAAAAGACCAGATTTTCGTCGGGATAGGCCAGACCGCGCTTCAGCAATGTCTCACGATTTCTCCAGAGATTATGCTGTATGGTCGTGGACCCTGTCTTATAGGGCCCCATGTGAATATAAACAGTAGGCGTCATCAGACCTGTCGTCCTTTGGCTTGACGCTGCGCGACATGGCGTTTGGCGAAATCGTAAAAGCGTATATCCAGTGCGTTATCGGCCTTTATGCGATCAATAAGCTGTGGCGAAACGGAATGCGTTTTCTTTGTCTCATTGACGAATTTGGCGGCGCCCAGATCCCAATCAAATTTCGCTTCCAGGGCTTTACAAAACCGATCGTAATCGTCCTGGAGACCCACAATATTGACTTTTTTTAAATTGGATTTCGCCGTCTCCAGATGAGCGTCCGTAAAGTTAATATGGGTCATAACCGTATCCAGATCCGGCCCATAGGGCAGGGCAAACATTTTGACCATGTGATTATGGATAAGTCCGTGAAACCGGATTTTGTCATCATAGATATCCATCAGACTGGCGTTTTTCAGCTCAGGTGTCAGTTTTTTAGTATGTCGCAAAAAAGATAGCGTCCGTTCAATCGGGTCTCTGAGGATGGTAAAGGTTCGTATTTTGGGGCCGAGTGTGTTGACCAGCAAATCCCGCGTGCAATAGGGAAAATGCCCCGAAACCACTCTGATGTTTTTGCCGTCCTTATCCAGATAGGTTTCCAGCATTTTCAGGCTGAGGATAGCCATAGGTCCGTCCTGTTTTTTTATGGCTTCGGTGGGGCAGATCTCTCCTGACTTAAACTGATGGGCCAGTTGCGCCATGAGACTGGTACCCGCCGTTTTTTGACAATGTACAAACAGATAGACCGGTTTCATGTTTGGTTAAACGAGTCCGGAAAACAGGGCGCGCTGGACTGTTGACAATCCCTGCGGATCGGTAATCTTCAAACTGTCGCCGGATTTTTTGACTGTAAATTCGGCGGCCCGGAAGGCCTGATAATCGGTCTTGTTGACCGTGTCGACGGCGACCATTTTTGCGCGCACTTTAGAGGCCGTGAGCGTCAGGTCGATATAACCTTTGTGCATGGGATTGTAATAGCGCACATCTTTATTGTCCCGCGTCACCAACATGGCCAGGTCCCGTGCGCTTTCACCCAATACGTCGCCCCGGGTTTCAGAGGTTACAGACGTCGTGCAAAACTCCACGCCTTTGGCCACACCTGCCTCATCGGTCAGGTCATTGGCGAAATATTCATGGGCGTCACCGGTGACCACAATCATGTCCTCCACACCCGCATCGGTCAGGGCCTTATAAAGGCGTTCGCGCTCTGCCGGATAGCCATCCCAGCTATCAGGGTAGATGGGCAGGCTTAGGGGCGACATACGCATATTACGGATTATCAGATCCCGATAAGGACTGTCCTCAGGTACAGAGTCCTCAGAAATATAAGGCGTGATGTCCGGGGTCACCATGCGGGCCATTAAAACCTGATTGGCCAGAAGCCGCCAGGTCTTACCGTCTTTTTTGGACTGTCCGAATGCCTTGGCCAGCCAGTCGATCTGCAAAGACCCCATAAGCTCCCGGGAGGGATCGAGCCATTTCTCCTCTTTGACCCGCTGCAGGCTTTCCTCTTCGAACAACTCATCGTAATAGGTGTCGAATTCAAAGGACACACTGCGAGCCAAAAGACGTGTCTCGATGGCCGCTAATGTCAGCAGATTGCCCCACTCAAACTTACGAAAGAGAAATTCCCGACCGCGGTTTTGGGCTGGGTCGCGCACGGGCATCCACTCATAATAGGCGCGCATGGCGTATTCTTTGCGTCGCGCCCAATCGCCTTCGTCCGGCTGATGGTTCTGGGCGCCGTCCTTATAGGCGTCATTACTGCTCTCATGGTCATCCCAGATGGAAATCATCGGCATTTGCGCCGTGACAGCCTGCAGGTTGGGATCCGTGCGGTAGAGGGCATGGCGGCGGCGGTAATCCTCGAGGGAGACTATCTCATGGGCCGGGTCGTGGAACCGCCCGGCTTCTTTCATGGCGTCTGTGGTGTCGTCTTGGGAATATTCGTAAAAATAATCCCCCAAATGCAAGAGCGCGTCAAACTCGCCGTGGCCTTCAGTTTGGGCATGGGTGATGTGGTCATAAACATTAAAATAGCCGTGCTGATAATTACAACAGGAGACGATGGCAAAGCGGGCCTGCGGAACGTCACCCTCGGGCAGGGTGCGGGTGCGACCCACAGGCGAAACCGTGCCGCCATATTTAAACCGGTAAAAATACCATTGGCCCGGCTCGAGCCCGGTCACATCGACTTTGACCGTCATATCATTGGCCGGACGGGCCATCTCCATGCCCCATTTGGCGATAGATTTAAATTCGGCATCCGTAGCCACTTCCCACTCAACCCCCAGCGCGGTGCCGGACGGCGAGTCAGCAGGGCTTAAACGGGTCCAGATGATCACCCGGTCGGCCAATGGGTCGCCACTGGCCACGCCATGGGTGAACTGACCTGCGATACCGTTTGTCTCAGCCCTATGGGTGACCGGTTCACGTTTACAGGCCGCGAGGCTCCCCCCTGCCAATAATCCCAAAGCCGTGCGTCGATTCAGTTTCATGTCCATGTCACGCTTATACACGCAAAGCAGAGCGGGGAAAGAGGCTGAATTCTCGTCAATCTGTGACAAAAATCACAGGGAAAATCTTTTCGGTGTGACGGATCTCACAGAGCTTGCTTTTTCAATCATCTACGCTGGCCTTTAATTGGGAGGCCACCATGTCAAAATCTACACAATCAAATTTCAAATCCAATGCCTTGAAGGCCGTATCTATGGGCGCGCTGTTGAGCGCGACGCTCGGTGCGGGCCAGGCTTGGGGGGTGACGGGTAGTTTTCCGAACGAATCAGTAAACGCTTTATTACTGGGCGGAAATTGCCTCATTCCTAATCTCCCGTTGACATATACAGGGACCATTGAAGATTTCAGAGATGGAAACAATGTTCCTATAGATGAATTTGCTGTTCGTGTAACGGATAGTCAGGGCAATTTGGTTGGAAGTAATGATGTCTATACTGTTCCAGTTGGAGACACCAGGAACAATCCTAGTTTATGGATTTCAACTAGTGCAGTTTTTCCAGTTACCTTTACTTTGAATGAAAGAGTAGGGTCAGTTGTTGGTCCAGCTGTTGCCAGCCGGAGCGTTGCAATGACCGAGATGATTGGGGGTTGTTCTTTTTCTAATCCCAACACCGCCCCCGTTGCCAATGCTGGGCCGGATCAGACATCCGTCGCGTCAGGTTCAACGGTAACGCTGGACGGGACGGGCTCGAGCGATGCGGATGGGGATACGCTGATCTATAGCTGGACGCAGGTGTCGGGCACGCCGGTGACATTGAGCGACCCGACGGCCGCTTCGCCCACATTCACCGCGCCGGGCACGGCCGAGACCCTGGTCTTTCAGCTGATTGTCAATGACGGCACAGAAGACAGCGTCGCCGACACGGTGGAAGTGACGACAGTGGCTTCTGGGCTTCAGATTATCGATATGACTCTCAACCCAGCTATTCCATCAACGGGCTACCAACCAATAAACTCTAGTCAGTATGCGTGCTCCGCTAACAATACAACAGGGTTTCGGAGTTTTAACGTAGTTGGATCAGAGGATGATGGCGGAGGTAAAGACTATTTTGATATTGAATGGTATGATACTTTTGGAAACCTACTTTCTGAGAATATTGTAACTCGCAATGTCGCTATTGCGCAATTCTATGCAAATTCAGACGGAACGCCGAGAGTGTCCCAATTGGCAGTTGAGTCGTTCCCGTTTTTCTATGCCTATGATGGCTCTCCCGACGCTTACATTATTTATTATGACACAGATGGTCCCGGTGGTAATCGATTGGATTCTGGCACGCGGTTTGACCCAACTATAAACGTCGCTGATGACGCGGGCTGGCGGGCCTGTTGGGATCAACTCCGGAGTACCAACACCGCCCCCGTCGCCAATGCTGGCCCCGATCAAACCATGGCCGCCGTTGGCTCCACGGTGACGCTGGACGGGACGGGCTCCTCGGACGCCGATGGAGACACACTCACCTATGCCTGGACACAAGTCTCCGGGCCGGTGGTTACACTCTCTGACGCGACGGCGGCCATGCCGACATTTACCTTGCCGGCCGGTGCAGTCAGCACGCCCATTGTGTTTCAACTGATTGTTAATGACGGCACAGAGGACAGCGCCGCTGATCAGGTCAGTATTCAAGGCGTGCCCGCCAATACGGCCCCTGTGGCCGATGCGGGCGCCGACCAGACAACCTTACGCCCCAATGATGTGGTCACACTGGACGGATCCGGGTCCACCGATGCGGATGGCGACACGCTCACCTATATGTGGACGCAGGTGTCCGGCCCTGCTGTGACGCTTGATGATGTCACGGCGGTCAATCCGACCTTCACTATTCCCCTTGATGCGGTGACTACGCCCATCGTCTTTGAATTGATTGTCAATGACGGCACGGTGGACAGTGCCCCGGATCAAGTGACATTCCAGGCCGTCAACGACGCGCCCGTCGCCAATGCCGGCCCGGACCAGACCGATCCGCGCCCCAATGATGTGGTGACATTGGACGGGACTTCGTCGTCAGACCCGGACGGGGATGGTCTCACCTATATGTGGACACAGGTGTCCGGCCCGGCTGTGACGCTTGATGATGCCACTTCGGCCACGCCCACATTCACGATTCCTCTGGATGCCGTCGCCACAGCCATTGTCTTTGAATTGGTGGTCAATGACGGCTTTGTCGACAGTGCACCCGATCAGGTCATGATTATGGCCCAGAACGAGTCGCCTATTGCCGATGCAGGTCTCGATCAAGATGATCCGCGCCCCAATAGCGTCGTCACACTGGACGGTTCCGGCTCCTCTGACCCGGACGGGGACACACTCACCTATATGTGGACACAGGTATCCGGCCCGGCTGTCACATTGGATGACCCGACGGCCGTCAACCCGACATTCACAATACCGGTAGCGGCGGTCACAACGCCCATCGTTTTCCAGCTCGTGGTCAATGACGGCTTTGTCGACAGTGCGCCGGATACGGTCACCATTATGGCTCAGAACGAAGCCCCCGTGGCCGAAGCCGGTATAGATCAAAACAACGTTATTCCCGGCAATTCGATTGGTCTTGACGGCACGGGCTCGACGGATGCCGACGGCGACCCGCTGACCTATATGTGGACGCAGGTCTCAGGCACGCCGGTCACGCTGGACGATGCTACGTCCGCCACGCCCACATTTGAGGCCCCCGGCGGGGGCGGCGCCCTTGTTTTCCAACTCGTGGTCAATGACGGCTTTGTGGATAGCGCGCCCGATATGGTGACCATCACAGTCCAGGATAATGTGGCCGTGACCACCAAGGCTATTGGCGACTTCTTGACGGCCCGTAACAGCCTCATCCTGTCCCATCAGCCGGATCTGCAAAGACGGATTGACCGTCTGCAAGGTCGCGGCGGCAAACGCGGGGCCAGTTCAGTCAACGGCATTCCGGTTCTTGGCAGCTCCAATCTGCCGGTTCAGATGCAGGTTACGGGCGGCAATGCACAGCTTTCCGGCTCATTGTCCGGTCTGAAAAATACGGACGGAAACCGGAAAGTCAGTGAGCCGGGCACGATTGATGTGTGGGGCGAAGCCTATTTCACGAGCTTTACGATTGATCAGCGCAGCGGCGATTTCGGCATGTACTATCTGGGCGCGGATTATCTGCTCTCCGAGGACGTCTTAATAGGCATGCTCGGGCAGCTCGATACTATCGATTATGATGATAACTTCCTGGTCGGTGTGCTCGACGGTGAAGGCTGGATGGTCGGGCCTTATGTAACGGCGCGCCTGTCCGATAATCTCTATGGCGATGCCCGGATCAGCTACGGCACCAGTGACAATACCATTGCGCCGTTTGGTACTTATGTGGATAGTTTTGAGACATCCCGCTATCTCATGGCCGGGACCCTGACCGGGGAGTTTGATCTCTCCGAAACGTTCACTTTGCGTCCGGAGGCGGGGATTACCTATCTGTCCGAAGATCAAGACAGCTATGTGGATGCGCTAGGCTCAACCATTCCGTCACAAAGCAGCGAACAAGGCCAGCTCCATCTCGCGCCGCGCCTGCACTATAATTATATGTCCGATACGGGCTTTAACTTCCGGCCCTTCGTCGAAGTGGAAGGCATTTACAGCTTTGGTGACGGAGTCTCGACGGTCATTGGCGATGATACGCGCTTCCGTTTCGAAGGTGGTTTCGATGTGTTCACCGGCGGTGGTCTGCGGCTATCGGGTTCCTATTTCAAGGACGGCATCGCTGCAGATAATTATGATGCCGAAGGCTTTAGACTTACCGGCGGCTATACGTTTTAGGCTTAGGGGCCGGTAGACGTCAGGCCTGCCAGGGTCTGGCGCAATATATCGTCATCGGGCCAGAGTGTAAGCATTTCGTTGAGAATATCGGTCTGGCGCGAGACCTTGCCGGTTTTGCCATAGAGAAAGTTCATCAGATCGTAATGGCGGCGTTCCTTTTCCGTGAGGCCATTGAAATAGGGTTCAGCGGCCGCCAGAGCGTTTTCGAAATTCCCGGCATAGCTCCAGCTGTCAATAAGCAGTTCGGTGGTCTCGACGTCGTTGACCGCGCCGCCATCGGCCCGCCATTGCTCAAGGGCGATGGCTGATTGCTCATAGTTTTCCATGGTAAAGGACAGCTGCGCGATATCGCGTAAAGTATTGCGTCCGTCATAAGGGCTAAGCCCGCCCGTATCATAAGCGGCTTGAAACGCGATAACGGCGTTTTCATCATCCGCCATTTCGAAGTAAGTGCTGCCCTTCAGGATAAAGACGATCGCCCGCTCAGGTGGGTCGAGATATTTATCGTCCAAAATGTCATTCAGTATTTTCAACCCTTTGTCATAATCGCCTTTGGCGAAATAGGATTGGGCCTGACCGATACGGGCCTTTTCGCGACGTTTGAAATTGACCTCAGTCACTTGTTCTACAAGCTCTGCGTCGTCGGGCGGTGCGTCTTGACTATAGGCATTTGGGACGAGCGTTAGCCCGAGCCCGAAAACGGCCATTATAAAAGTGGTTTTGAGATGTTTTGACATAAGAAAACCCGGCTTTGACCGGGTTAGCTTAGTTTATCTGTTTGTTTGGATCAATTGATCAGGACATCACAATGTTATGAGGCCTAGATCTTCTGGTCGTATTCGCCGATCTCGCTATATTTGGCGAGGCGGGCTTCAATCTCCCGGAACATGCCGGTCTTGTTCTCCTCGGATGTCGGGCTTTCGACCACGACCACCAGGTTCGGCGTATTAGAGCTGGCACGGACCAGACCCCAGGTGCCGTCCTCCAGAACGACACGAACCCCGTTGACCGTATTACAGTCGCGGATTTTCATGCCCATAATCTCGCCGCCAGAAGCCTTGAGGTCTTCATATTCTTTGACCACGCGTTCCACGACACCGTATTTCTCTTCGTCGGCGCAGTAAGGCGACATAGTGGGCGAGCCCCAAGTCTTGGGCAGGTCACGACGCAGGTCGGCCATGGTCTTGTCCGGGCTACGGTCGAGCATTTGCAGGATGGCGATGGCGGACAGAATGCCGTCATCATAACCGCGGCCGATAGGTGAGTTAAAGAAGTAGTGACCGGACTTCTCAAAGCCCACGAGCGCGCCAATTTCCTTGGAGCGGCGTTTAATATAGCTGTGTCCGGTTTTATAATAATCGGTCTGCGCACCGTTTTTCACCAGAACCGGGTCAGTCAGGTAAAGCCCCGTGGATTTCACATCGGCCACAAATTGCGCATTGGGGTAAAGCTCGGACAGGTCTCGGGCCAGCATGACGCCGACCTTGTCCGCGAAAATCTCTTCGCCTTCATTATCGACCACGCCGCAGCGATCGCCGTCGCCGTCAAAACCGACAGCCAGATCAGCGCCGTGTTCCAGCACCGCATCGCGCATGGCGTGCAGCATTTTCATGTCTTCCGGGTTCGGGTTATAAACCGGGAAAGTGTAATCGAGATTACACTGAACCGGGATGACTTCCGCGCCGATTTTATCCAAAACATGCGGGGCAAAGGCGCCCGCTGTCCCATTACCGCAGGCGGCGATGACTTTGATTTTCTTTTTAAGCTTAATACCTTTGGCCAGGTCATTCATGTAAAGCTCACGCACACCGTCGACGAATTGATAGCCGCCGCCACCGCGGGCAATAGACTCTCCGCCCAAGACGATTTGCTTAAGGCGGCTCATTTCATCAGGCCCAAATGTCAGCGGAGCTTCGATGCCCATTTTCACGCCGGTCCAGCCATTGGAATTGTGTGAGGCGGTGACCATGGCCACGCCCGGGCAATCCAGAGCGAATTGTGCGAAATAGGCCATAGGCGAGAGCGCCATACCAATATCCAGAACTTCGACACCCGCATTCATCAGGCCCACAATCAGCGCCTGTTTGATGGACAGGGAATAATGGCGGAAGTCATGACCGACGACGATTTTGGGCTGAATGCCGCGCTCATACATCAGTGTACCCAGGCCTTCGCCGAGCGCCTGTATACCATAGAGATTAATCTCCGGGTCTTTTTCATGGCCGGGAATACCAAACCACCAGCGGGCGTCATATTCGCGAAAGCCCGTAGGTTTGACCACGGCGCGGTTTTCAAATTCAAGTGTATTCGGCTTGATGCCGGCGGCAGGTTTCCTGGACATGGATGATTCCCTCGTAAATTCGCGAAGCTTTTAAACCATAAGGTTTAAAGATTTGTGACATATTTAGAGCGTTTTGGGTAACGGGCGATGAATGGATTACCCAATTCTCTTTTTGTCAAAATGGCGTTTGAAATTTGAATAGATAGGGATGGTAAACAGGGCAATCACAATCAGAAAGATGATCATTGAAACGCGAAAGGTTTGATAGTCCTCAGGAAAATCTTCAAAACCGTCTTCAACAACCCAATTATAATATAAATAGCAAATGATACTGGCCGTTAGCCAAAGACATAAGACTTGAAACGGTCGCGGCGTTGACAATTGACGAAGTGCCACGATGGCCAATGTTAATCCCGACAAGCCGAACGCAAGAAAAAGCACGAAAACTTCCCGGTCAAAAGGCGAGAGAAAAAGAAATGAGATGGCTAAAACTATCAGGCCTAAACCTGGGATCAACGGAATGAAAATACTCAGCCATATAAGCGTTTCGGATTTCACGGTCTTTAATCCTGTCTTAAATGAGACCCGCCCTCAGGAAATCATGGAGATGAACAAGTCCGATGGCTCGGTCATTTTCCACCACAAACATCTGCATAATTTTTTGCTCACCGCCGGTCATGCGGCGCAGTACATCGGCTGCCAGCTCATCGGTGCGGGCTGTGCGTGGGTTTGACGTCATAATGGCGGCGATAGACACATCAGGCATGAGGGCAATATTGCGGCGCACATCCCCATCCGTGATCATGCCCACAAAGTTTCCGCCTTGGGTAATACCGGCGCAGCCAAAGCCTTTATGGCTCATGATAGCGAGCACGTCATCCATGCTGGCGTCCTGATCAATCAAGGGCAGCGCTTCGCCCTTATGCATGAGGTCGCCCACGGTGGCGAGGGATGCACCGAGCGCACCGCCCGGATGATAGGTTTTAAAATCGCTCGCCGTAAAGCCTTTGGCCTCTAACAGGGCCACGGAGAGCGCATCCCCAAGCGCGATTTGCAAGGTTGTGGATGTGGTCGGGGCTCGGGTTTCTGCGCAGGCCTCTGGCGCGTCTGGCAGTAATAACAAATGATTGGCGGCGCGCCCTAAAGCGCTGTCCGCCTGGGCTGTCATAGCAATCAAAGGAATAGAAAAACGCCGACAATAGCCGATCACGTCTGCCAGCTCTGTTGTCTCGCCGGAGCGGGAGAGGGCGATGACTGCGTCTTCCTCTGCTATCATCCCCATATCACCATGGCTGGCCTCGGTCGGGTGAATATAAAGCGAGGAGCTGCCCGTACTGGCGAGCGTGGCGGCGATCTTGCGCGCCACATGTCCGCTCTTGCCCACACCGGTTAAAACAATCCGTCCCTTTAGAGCTTTGAGGGTTTCGACCACATCACTAAAGCCTTCGGACAGATTATCCGACAGGGTGATTAAGGCTTGCGTTTCTATGTGCAGAACGCGCCGTGCGGCTTTGATGTGGTCATTCATAGAGCGAGCTTTATCATGGAACACGTCTGCGATAAACCTTGCGCGGTGACCAGGTCATGATTTTCAGCAGGCTGGATATTGATGCGTGACGCGTCACGCGACCTCCCCATGGATATTTGAAGAACCCATGCAGGACGCCTTTAAACGTGGGCTTAAACCGGCCTTTACGAAAGGCAGACCAAGTCAGGGTAAACAGATTAGTCGCAATATGCGCAGGGAGTAGCACTGGCAGTAAAATACGCGGCGTGTTCTTAAGGAATGTCCAGACCCGGTTACGTGTGCCGTGATATACCGCAAACTCTGATGCCCGCCCCGCTATGCCGGAGCTGATATGGTCAACCACTGCCATATTGTTTTGAATACAGATGCCGCCGTCTCGTCTCATTTTATACGCCAGATCCACATCTTCGTGATAAGTGAAAAAGCGCTCGTCAAATCCGCCGAGCCGCAAGAAGGTCTCGCGGTGATAAAGCGCTGCGGCGGCGCAAGGGCCGAAAACTTCCCGTGTTGCTGCGAATTCATAAGCGTCATCCGCATGTCCGCATCCGGCCCGGTAAGCCAGGCCAAAGAGATGGTAGCAATCCCCCAAACCATCGAGCACGCCGGGCTCAAGGGCCATGTTCTGCCGTGAGCCCGCCATGGTCACATTGTCTGCCAGCGCAGGTGTTTTCAAAAGCTCTTCCAGCCAGTTAGGGTGGGCAAAGGCATCCGGGTTCAGACAGACCATCCAGTCCGCTTTCGCCTTCGCAGCGCCCAGATTATTGGCTTTGGCAAACCCCAGATTATCGCCCAGTTTCTCTATCGTAAAACGCGCATCCAACTTTGGCAGCGTTTCGAGCGACCCATCTGTCGACCCATTATCCATGATGAAACATTCAAACCGGTTTTCGGTTTGCTCGAGCAAGGCCTCAACACAACGGCGTAGATAATCGCCGCCATTATAATTGACGATAATGATGGAGGCTTTGGGGGTATGTGTTGGCTGCATTCCCACTTATTCCAGTTGTCCTGTCAATTGTAAAATCGGCAATTGGCGTTGATGTAAAACAGCGTGAAGCACAATAACTAAGTCTTTCTGTTGATAAAAAAGTCGGTGCTTTTCAACGTCGAAACAAAAATAGGTGACGTCCAAGCGAACGGGTTTTCCAATTTTTGGGTGTGTTCTAATCGTTGCAATCGCTTGTTCAATTTGATCCAGGTAATGATTTGCTTTGGCGACACCAAATAATTCGGTTGTATAGCGCTTAATATCGCTCAAGTCGCATGTGGCACGCAGTGTTATTTCCAAATCCAACATTGAAACCGGAATTATTCAGACGACTTTATGGTGTTAAAAAACGTTTTCAAATCTTCTTGTGACTGAATGCGTGTTGTTCGACCGGCCTTATAATCTTCCTGACTTTCCGCCAGGTGCCCCGAGAGAAACTCCATTTTCGCCCGCTCGGCCTGATCCTGCCGGACGAGATCGCGGATATACTCGCTTTCATTATTATACTGACCGGATTTTACACGCTCAGTGATCCAGTCGCCCATAGCATCGGGCATAGATATGGTTTTCCTAATCATTTGAGCCTCCGAATTGAGTGTATGAATAATTCATACATCATAATCGGGCAATAAAAAAGGGCCCATTAGGGCCCTTTGAATTCTGAATTGTCAAAACCTTAGTTCAAAGCTTTTCCGAGGCCGGCAATACCTTCCGCCACCATGCTCTTGTGGTCGGTTGCGGTCATATTGCCCTTCAGGAGACCTTCGGCTCCGGAAATGGCAAGCTCTGCGGCTTTGGCGCGAACTTCGGCGAGGGCCTGTGCTTCAGCGTTGGCGATTTTGGCTTCAGCTTGAGCGGCGCGACGATCCAGGCGTTCTTTGAGATCAGCACGAGCACGGCTTGCCATGGATTCGGCGTCTTTGCGGGCTTGAGCCACGATTTCCTCGGCCTGTTCCTCGGCTTCCTTTTGCTTGCGCTCATAAGAGGCCTTCAAACTTTGAGCCTCTTCGCGCAGTCGGCGAGCCTCGTTCAGGTCATCTTCAATCTGAGCGGCTCTGTCATCCAGGGCTTTGCCCATGGCTTTGAAGGCGCCCTTGAAAAGAAGAATGAGTAAGAAAATCGTTACACAAAACGCGACCCAGAAAGTGGCGTCTTGATAAAACGGTGTTCCGGCGGGGGCTGCAAAAAGTAACACGATTAACTCCCGAGGATTTTCTTGAGCTGAGCGGCCGTTGGCGCCTTGCCTGTGAACTTCTTGACAATATCAGAAGCCACGTCCTTGGCGATACCATCAATATTCGACAGGGCGTCCCGGCGAATATCAGCGATTTTAGCTTCGGATTTCAGCGCATGCGCGGCCGCATCTGCATCAGCAGCGGCGACCTCACGCTCAATCTCTTCATTAATCGACGCCCGTGTGCTTTCGGCTACATTGTGAGCCTTGGCTTTGGCGTCAGCCAGAACGCGTTCATACGCTTTTTCTGCTTCTTCGGCCTCACGCTGCATGCGGGATGCTGTATCCAGATCATCCGCAATGCGATTGCGACGATTGGCAATGGTGTTGCCAATATTCGGCAGAATGACATAGGCCAGAACCAGGTATAAGATCCCAAACGTGATGGCTAGCCAGGTAACCTGACTTGCAAACGTTGTGAAATCAAATTGCGGCATGCCGCCAGAAGCCGCCGCTTCGGCGCCGTCTGCATATCCCTTTTTCTCAGCCATAATGGCGTCCTTTAACTTAGAGTGCTTATGCGTTTACAGCTTAGGCTGCGAACAGGATAATCATCGCCAGAACGAAACCGAACAGACCGGTCGCTTCGCAGAGCGCGAAGCCCAGCAGAAGGTTGGTCCGCTGACCGGCAGCGGCTGACGGGTTGCGCAAAGCACCTGACAGGTAGTTAGCGAAGATAGAACCGATACCGATACCGGCACCGATAAGAGCTGTACCGGCAAGACCTGCGCCGATATATTTTGCTGCTTCTGGACCCATTTTTTTGTCTCCTTGATTAAAATGGAATTTTAGTGATGATCGATGTGGTAAACATCGTTCAGATAAACACATGTCAGGATTGCAAACACAAAGGCCTGCAAGGCTGCCACGAGGAATTCGAGAGCCACGATACCCACAGTACCCAGAATAGGAACAATGGAGGCGAACATGGTCGCACCGCCTTGTCCAACCAGGTAGGCAATAAAGATGGCGAAAAGTTTCAGCATAACGTGACCGGCCGTCATATTGGCAAACAGTCGAACGGCCAGAGTGATCGGGCGGCTGATAAAAGAGATAATCTCAATCGGAATAATTATGGGGTACATCAGGGCAGGCAGGCCGGCCGGTGCAAAAATCTTGAACCATTTCAAACCGTTTTTCCAAATACCCGCGACGACCACGGCTAGGATTGTAAAGACGGCCAGGGCTGCGGTCACTGCGATATGAGATGTCGTTGTAAAGGCGTAAGGGTTCATCCCGATGAGGTTGGCGAACAGGATGAAAAAGAAAATCGTAAAAATGAACGGAAACCATTTAATGGCTTCGGGGCCCGTTGTGTCTTTGAGCATGTCTGCAATAAATTCGTGGCTGAGCTCGCCAATACTTTGCATACGGCCCGGGATAAGCTTGCCGCGCATGGTTATGCCCATAAACAGGATGACGGCCAGAACCGTAATTACCATCCAGAGAGAGGAGTTTGTGAAAGACAGATCAATCGGGCCGAACTTTGGGCCTTCGATGATCTCTTTAATTTTGAACTGGTCCATTGGGTTGCTGGCCATTGTGTTCTCAATCCATCTCTTCGTCGTCGGTCAACGGCATGTCATCGCCAATGGGGGTGTGCGCGTTTTCGGCTTCCATTTTGCCAGCCACTCTGAACACACTCATAAATCCGGCAGCGATACCGAAACCAAGTCCAATCAATAATAACCACGGTCGCGTTCCAAACAGATGATCCAGTCCGTATCCCAGACCGGCACCCACTAAGACTGCCACCACTAATTCTGTACTCAGGCGCCACGCCATACCTAGCAAAGTCCCGCCGCCATCATCGTCTGTCTGAGGTTTTTCCCGACGGTTTTTCGCTTCTGCGAGCCGACGTTCTAGATCTTCCAGATCAGATGGAGATGTGTTTGCTTGAGATGTCCTTTTCTCGTCTGACATAGGCACCAAAATACACCCTCAGAAGACCCCCTCTGAAAGCGCGCGAAACTTACTCGCGAGGCCCTGTTAAGTCAACAGACTCGAGTTAGATGTTAAGTGCTTGATTAATAATAAGAAAACGCCCTTTTTTTCGGGTGCGACAATCCTGCACAAGGGAGGTTTTAAGGGCTTATTCCGCCGCAACCAGACGTGCCGCTGATTCCAACTCCATGGAGACCAGTTGCGAAACACCCTGTTCGGCCATTGTGACTCCGAACAGACGGTTCATTCGGCTCATGGTCACCGGATTATGGGTAATTGCGATGAATTTCGTATGTGTTTGCTTGGTCATTTCGTCCAAAAGATTGCAATAACGGGCCACATTGGCATCATCTAATGGCGCGTCAACCTCGTCCAAAACGCATATTGGGGCCGGATTGGATAGAAATACCGCAAAAATAAGGGCGGTTGCGGTCAGGGCCTGCTCACCACCGGACATCAAAGACATGTTCCCCAGTTTTTTACCTGGTGGGCTGACCATGATTTCAAGACCAGCTTCTAACGGGTCATCTGATTCAGTCAGCGCCAATGCTGCTTCACCGCCGCCAAACAAAGTCACAAACAGGCGCTGAAAGTGGCCATTGACCGTGTCAAAAGCATTCAAAAGCCGCTGACGTCCTTCATTGTTGAGCTCATCAATACCTTCGCGCAGGCGGGCAATCGCAGCCATCAGATCGGCACGCTCATCATTCATAGCGACAAGTCGTTTTTCCTGCTCATCAGCTTCCACATCGGCCCGCAAGTTAACCCCGCCCAGTTTTTCCCGCTCTTTTTGCAGGCGCTCTAATTTCCGCTCAATATCGTGTTCGGACAGTTTGCTTTCCGCAGACAGCTCACCCAATTGATTTTTCAGACCGGATGGCTCGCAGTTCAGCGTTTCGGAAATACGCGCTTTTGTTTCTTCGATGCGTTCTTCAGAGGCCGTTTGACGAGCTTCTGCGGCGGCCCGTTGTTCGCGGGCTTGACCGTGAGCAGCCTCAGCTTTGCGAGCTGCATCTTCAGCTTCGCGAAGGGCGGACTCGGCTGCTGCCAGACTGTCACCCGCCGTTTTACGGCGTTGTTCTGCGGCTTCGAGTTCGGAGAATAATTTATGACGGCGCGCTTCAAATTGATCCGGGCCGTCCGTAGCCGCACTCAGGGCGGTACTTGTGCCCTCCTGCCGCCCTTTCAGGGTAACCACGCGATTAGAGGCGGTTTCGCCGCGCTCCGTCCAGGCTTGACGCTCTTGTGCGACGCGCTCCAGGCGTGATTTGCGGGCGTCGGCTTCATTTTTTAGGGTTCGGTAATTAGCACCGCTTTCATCTGCCGCTGTGCGGGCCTCAGATAGTTGTGTGAATAAATCTGATTTTCTGGCTTCGTCCTGAGAGTCGTCTGTGAAGCCTGCGAGCAGTTCTTTGGCTGACGTCAGCTGCGTGCTGACATCTCTGATTTCCAGATCCAATCTCTCTATACGGTCTTCGAGAGCGCTCTTCCTGGCTGTGTCCCGGGCAATGTCAGCTTCATATTGTGTGAGGGAGGCCTGCGCCGCCCGTTCTTGACGTTCCAGTTCTGGCAGGCTGCGACGAAGTTCCTTAAGGCTCGCAGATACATTATCCCGTTGCTCACGTGCAGAATGCCAAACAGTTCTGGCTTCATCAACGGCCGTTGATTTCCGACTTACCAGTATTTCCAAATCCGCATAACGGTTTTGTTGAGCGAGTCTTACGGCGGCCGGTGTTTCAGCTTCGGCTTGGATTTCAAATCCATCCCAACGCATAAGATGACCGGACTTAGTGACCAGTCTCTGACCGGGACGCAATTGCGACTTTAATATTGCGACGGCGTGATCATCAACAACCCCAATTTGCGACAGCCGGGCTTCGAGTTCTGAAGGCGCTTTGACAAAATTGGACAAAGGTTCCGCTGTCGCTGGCAGGGACAAGGCCGGGACTTTAGCGCCAGACCATTTCAACGTATTGTTTCCACCAATCGGGGCTTCCAAATCGTCGCCCATGGCTGCTGCCAGAGCTTTTTCATAGCCGGGCTCGACGTCAATATTGTCCAAAGCTCTTTGGGTGTTTTCATCCATATCGTTACGGATGATTTTTTCGATGGCGGCACTTTCGGCTTTCAGGGCCGATAATTCACGCTCCAGCTCAGCCAGAGACTCCCGCAGTTTTTGAGCCTCTGTTTCGGACTCATTGCGTTCATCAAGTAAGGTTTGTTCTTTGGCCTTGGCGGTTTCGACAGCGGCCAAAGCTTCCTGCAGCGTTGCAGCAAACAGGTTGGAGCTATCGTTTGATTGATTCCCCAGTTCGGATAGCTTCGCTGAGGCTTCAGATTTTTCGCGGTTCAAGCGCTCAAGACGGGCGGAAGATTGTGTCACTTCTCGTTCGGCCAGTTCACGCCGAGCTGATTTATCAGCCATAGCGCGTGTCAATTCGTTGTAATCTGTTTCAAGCGTGCTGCGATGGGCTATAGCGTCTTCGGCCAGTTTCGCAGCCTCTTCGATGGCCTCGGTCGTATCCGCCATAGATGACAGATGGTCTTGTTCTGAGGTGAGGCGGGATATGGCCGTTTCGGCGTCAGAAACGATACCTTCCTCGCGAGCAATGTCGGTCGCGAGTTGTTCAAGTTGTTGTTCTAACTTGGTAATTTCTGTTTTTGCAGCCGTTTCGTCTTGCTCAAGGCTTTCCCGGGCGGCGTTCAGTCGAGCCAATACGGCGGCGGCTACAATTTGCTCTTCTCGACGGGGTTCCAATGCTTCGGCAAGACCAGCCGTCTGGCGGGTTAATTCTGATGCCTTGGTTGCCGTTTCGGAAACCTGAGTTTCGCAATGTTTCAATGCTTCTTGAGACGAAGCCAGTGTTTCAAGTGCCAATTCCCAGCGTTTAAGCCAGAGTAAAGACTTATATTCATGAATTTCGCCGGCCAGTCGCTTATAGCGGGCGGCCTGACGTGACTGTCGACGCAAGGATAAAAGTTGGCTTTCGATCTGACGAATGATGTCGTCTAGACGGTCCAGATTGGACTCAGCGGCGCGAAGACGGAGTTCGGCTTCGTGACGTCTATTGTGCAGGCCCGAAATCCCTGCCGCCTCTTCGAGGATACGGCGGCGATTGGCCGGTTTTGCACCAATTAATTCGCTGATTTGACCCTGTCGTACCAGTGCTGGGGAGTTAGCGCCCGTACTGGCATCCGCAAATAAGAGCTGAATATCCTTCTGTCGGACGGTTTTATTGTTGATTTTATAGGAAGAGCCTTTGCCAGACGTAATAATCCGTGTGACCTCAAGGATATCGTCTTCGTTGAACTGAGGTGGTGCGACCCGAGCGCTGTTATCTACGGTCAGCGTTACATGGGCTTGGTTGCGGCCGGGACGTTGTTTTGTGCCATTGAAGATGACATCTTCCATACCCTTTGCGCGCATGGCTTTGGCTGAATTTGCCCCCATGACCCAGCGAATAGCTTCTAACAGGTTGGATTTACCACAGCCATTAGGGCCGACAATGCCGGTCAAACCCGGTTCGATCAAAAAATCAGTCGGATCCACGAAGGATTTAAAGCCAACTAACCTTATCTGATTGAAAACCAGGCTTCCCATGACTACTCGGCAGACTCTTTGGTGGTTTCAAGGAAGGGGGCGAAAGTGCGGTCAAAGTCTTCAATGGTGAATACTTTTGGTGCTATCTTGCCATTGACCATAAAGGTCGGGGTGACACCGACGCCAGCATTCCGGGCATCTTTGATTTTCTGCTCATATTCGGCGCGCCACTCTTCGTCTTGAAGGCAGGCTTGGTACTCATCGACACTCAGGCCACTTGCCTTGGCGAAATCTTCATAGGCCTTGCCACGGTCTGGTGCGTTGATGAGCGCCTGTTGCCGCTTATATTGCGTGGCGATATTGGCAAAGAACTTGGACTCGTCGACGCAATTCGCAATGGCAAAGCCCGTATCCGCCAAGCGGCGCGGCGGCGTCGGAAATTCGCGGAATACATAGCGGACTTTCCCCGTGTCGATATATTTTTTCTTAAAGTCCGGATAGACTGTATTGTGCCAGTTGGCACAGGCCGGACAAACAACAGACGCGTATTCTGCGACAACAATTGGCGCTTCCTTTGAGCCAATTGCGTGGTCGTTGGCAAATTCATAAGTATTCACAGCCTCGCCGGGGGCCATAGTCCCGCCGCTGGTTTCGCTGCCGCCACAGGCGGCCAACAAAAGAGCTGCGCCTGAAGCCACAACCATTCGTCGAGTGAACGAATCAATTTTCATAAAAGATGTCATAGTGAAGTCTCCCATTTTCACGCATAAAGGCAAGAATAGTGTAAAGGTTTTGTTAACTTATTAACAAAATCCTAAAGGCGAACATTTGAACAAAGCTGGATTTGCTGTGAATTATTTCAGCGCTGCATCAAGAACGGCGGATAAGGCTTTGGCATTCTTGTCCTGCGGCTCAAAGATTTTTCCGTCAATGATAATACCAGGTACGCCTTGCATGCCGGCAGCCGTCATGCGTTCTCCCGATAGATTTATGCGCGGGGCATGATCTGTTCTTTCAAAACAGGCTTGCAGCTTTTCCATATCATCTAGCCCGGCCATATCTGCCCAACCTATGACGACATCCTGTATGGTGCCGTCCTGCAGGCTGGCAAAAGTTTTTTCCTGGGTCTGCATCTGGTGAACAATCAGGTCTTCATGTTGCCCCTCAGGCGCACAGGCGGCGATCATGTAGCCCGGCACTGCGATTTGTTGGGGTTGGGTGATTATTTCGCGGAAAGCGACCCGAACCTTGCCCGTGTCCACATAGTCGGCCTTCAGAGTTGGCCATTCATTAGTAAACCATTTGCCGCAATGACGGCAAACAACTGAGGCGTAGACGATCATATCGACTGAAGCGTCGGCATTGCCCCATAAAAAATCTTCCGGTGCAATGTCATAGACATAATCGACATCGGACGCAGACACATCTGGTTTAGAATGATTATGATCTGCATGGTGGTCTTTGTGGTCATCAGCGGTCTGAGGTGTATCCGCAGGGGCGCTGGTCGGTGTCGCTTCAGCCTGTGAAGTCGGCGCCGTCATTTCAGCGGCCGTTTCTGTCGTGGACTTAGTTTGTAGGTCTTTTGCAGCGCTATCGACATCAACTGTTTCCTGCGCGCAGGCACTGAGTCCAAAGCCGAGCAACAGCGACGCAGAGGTCAGAATGGTGGATTTGAAAAATGTCATGTCAGTCTCTTTTCTTGGCGTATACCTGCCGTCCTAATTGTTCCAAGGCTTCCTTTAGGTCAGGGTTACGAACGTTTTCCAGTGATAATTTCAGTTTCTCGGACTGAGCCGGAGTCAAATCGGTCGATTTGATTTGCTTGGTGCCCGCAAGGTGCCCGTCCCGCATTTTGGTCTGCATGACTTTGATATGCCTTATATATCCGGGCCCAAGATAGCTATTTGTTCTATCTATAATGGTGCTGCCAGCCGCCATAATCAGCGCTGCGGCCGGGCCAGGGGCGGAAATCAATAATGTACGGCCCTCGCGTCCACCTAGAAATCGAACAGGGTGAGAAATCCGAGCAAAACGCGGACCGACGATATCTTCCCAGTGCTCCGTCAGGCCGGATTTTCCAGCGCCGAACTTTCGGGACAATGGTGCCATGACTTTGGCCAGGCTGGCCCCGGCCTTGGGCGGAGACCGGTAGGCCTGTTTGCCCCGTTCTTGCGCCAGCCATTGATGAACAGCGACGGCATTCCGGCGGGATTTGTTTTGATTGTCCGGTTGCATGGGGGGCAAAATGCCTTATGCGGAGGGCAAGGTAAAGCGCTCAGATATGAATCTTCGTCCACATATCCCCCGTTTGAGGTCAAAGCTGTTAGCTTGGTATGACTCTAGCGGACGCACATTGCCCTGGCGTATTCGGCCTGAAGACCGGGATGCTGGAGAACAAGCCAATCCCTATGCAGTATGGTTATCAGAAATCATGTTACAGCAAACCACTGTGCCTCATGCGACTCCCTATTGGGAGGCGTTTTTGACGAAATGGCCAACAGTGCGCGAGCTGGCCGATGCCGCGCAGGACGATGTACTCGCGGCCTGGGCGGGTCTTGGGTACTATGCAAGGGCTCGAAATCTACATAAATGCGCGCAGCTTATCCGAGATCAATATTCGGGTGAGTTTCCCCAAACCGAGCAGGCATTGCTAAAGCTTCCGGGCATCGGACCTTATACGGCGGCAACCATGGCGGCTATTTGCTTTAATGAGGCCACTAATATTGTCGATGGAAATGTGGAGCGCGTTATTGCCAGGCTCCATGCGGAAGATGCGCCTTTGCCCAAATCTAAGAAGTTATTGGCGGGTCTGGCTGCGCCCATAGCCGACCCGGACCGACCGGGAGACTACGGACAGGCGCTCATGGATCTGGGGGCAACCATCTGCACGCCGCGAGGCCCTGACTGCCCAAATTGTGTATGGAGCTTTGCCTGTCAGGCTTTCAAAGACGGAAATCCGGAAGATTATCCCGTAAAAATAAAGAAGAACCGACCCATTAGGTATGGTGCGGTCTTTGCGCTGATGCATGACGGACGGGTTCTGCTCAGGAAACGCCCTGATGATGGATTATTGGGCGGAATGTTGGAACTGCCGGGAACTGACTGGGGGGATGCTTACCCAGAAACCCCTCTGATGTTTGCGCCGATGAAACGTAATTGGGAAAAGTGCGACGCGCCTGTCAAACATGTCTTTACGCATTTCGAATTGTGGCTTGAGGTGTTTCGTGCCGAAGGTGACGGTGGGGCCGGGCTATGGGTGCCTTTCGATGATATGACGGACTATCCCATACCGAGTTTGACAAAGAAGGCAATTTTACAAGCTCTTAAGAATTAGTCTGTTATATTATAATAATTGAGCCTAAAGGGAGGGAACTATGCCAAAACTCACCGGAAACTGTCTTTGCGGGAATGTCAGCTTCGAAGCCGAGGGCGAAATTGCCATGCAAGGGAACTGTCATTGTACGGATTGCCAACAAGTAACGGGAGCCACCCATGCGACACTGGTATTTATGCATACGGATGACGTAGCAGTCACTGGTGAAACCCGTCAATATGAGCACAAAGTTGATAGTGGCAATGTACTGATCAAGGATTTTTGCCCGAGCTGTGGCTCGCAGTTATTCTCAACTAATAAGGCACGCGCCAATATGATCGGATTGCGCGCTGGGTCCATCAATGAAAAGGATCAGATCCGGCCGCAATTTAATGTTTTCGTTAGCAGTAAAGTGCCCTGCACAATATTGGACGTGAATATTCCGGCCTTTGAAAAAATGCCTGGGTAAAATTCTATATTAAACGTCGTGTCTTATGCTTCTTTGCCAGCCATCCGTCTTTCACGGACAAGGTTTTGGGCGTAGCGATAAAGTTTAAAATCCAGCTTATTGTCGTCTTTAATGCGCTCTATTAGGTGAGGCGGCGCGGCTTCATGCGGAGACTTATTTAAAATCCTGGATAACGACGGATCAAAATCCATAGCGGAAGCGAATTCACGCCAGAATATTTCAAACTCGGGCTGCAGGCCAATGAAATCCAGAGATTTTAATCCGGCCTTGGCATTTTCCAGAAGGCGTTGATTGTCCTTGGTATGTGACCAGACCCCGTCATTGCCGTACATTTGTTGCCAGGTCATGCCAAACATTCGAGTCATGTGATTCCGAACAGTCCCGTGAAATCTGACAGGGTCATCGTAAATCTCCTCCAATGATTTGTCTTTGTCAGCGCTAACCCAGAGTTTTTGATGTCTTAGAAATGACAGGGTTCGTTGAACAGGCGGGCGCAAAAGGCCAATAGTAATGAAATCCTGTTCGAATAGTTTAGTGGTACTCAATGGAAAGTGTCCGTCGACGACTTTAATGGTCTTTTGTCGTTTTTCCCAGCATTTAAGCAAATGTGATACGGAGATTAACTCTCTAAAAGTATCCGGGCTTTTGTCGACTTTTGCTGGATAGACTTCTGCGTGCGAGAGGCTTTTAATGAGCCGGTCTCGCAATGTCGTGCCAGCCGTTTTCATAGGCCTTACGACAAATATCTTTTGACCGTTTTGAAATCGTCTTGCGAATTCCGTGGTTTTTTTGATTTTCTTTTCTGACATCAAAGGATGATAGAATTAGCTTACAATTGTTACAACATGTAATGAACAGGCTAGTTTTACGAAAATAATTGAATGATATTGGGTTATACCAACGCGCCCATCTCGGCGCGGATAACACTGCGCAGCGCATCGATTTGGGTCATCCCTTGCGGAGTCGCAAAGTGCCAAAAGGTCCAGCCATTACAGGTGGCCGTATCTTGAACAGCGGCACCGACCTTGTGAATAGAGCCCTCCACCTTGTCGGCAATCAGTGAACCATCGGCGCGAACCTGTGCCTGATATTTGCCATTGGCAGAATAAAGCACTGTACCGGGATTGATGAGGCCGCGCTCGATGAGCGTTCCAAAGGGGACACGCGGCTCTTTCTTTTTGGATTGGGTGACACGCACAGCCGGACCTTCGCCTTCTTTAATGGCATCGATACGGCGCTGCGCGTGGATGATATATTCCTCTTCCTGTTCAAAGCCGATGAATGAGCGGCCAAGTTTCTTGGCCACGGCGCCGGTTGTGCCGGTTCCGAAAAACGGATCGACAATAACATCGCCAGGATTGGATGTGGCCAGAATGACACGGTGCAACAGGCTTTCAGGCTTTTGGGTTGGGTGGGCTTTCTTACCATCGTTCTTTTTAAGGCGCTCACGGCCTGTACAAATGGGCAGGGTCCAGTCAGACCGCATCTGAACGCCTTCGTTCAGCATTTTCATGGCTTGGTAGTTGAAT
Source organism: Hellea sp. (assembly GCA_020628425.1). GTDB lineage: Bacteria > Pseudomonadota > Alphaproteobacteria > Caulobacterales > Maricaulaceae > JACOMS01. The sequence goes on from JAHDEZ010000006.1 coordinate 28,661, forward strand.
GTTGGACGTGCATCTTCGGTTTTCGTGGCCCAGATCAATGTTTCGTGGGCATTAGTAAACCGCGTACCTTTGAAATTAGGCATCGGATTGGTTTTGCGCCAGATAATATCGTTTTGGATCCAGAAGAGCTGATCCTGCAGGACACAACCAACCCGAAAAATATTGTGATAGCTGCCGATTACCCAGAGCGATCCGTTTGGCTTTAAGATACGGCGCGCGGCCTTGAGCCAGTCATGGGTGAACAGGTCATAAGCATCAAGGGTATCGAAATAATCCCAATCTTCGGTCACACCGTTAACGACACTGTCATCGGGACGAGTCAGGCCGCCGCCCAGTTGAAGATTATAAGGTGGGTCGGCAAAGACCACGTCGACGCTCTCGGCGGGGAGGCTGTTCATGCCGTCCACGCAATTGCCTTGAATAATGGTATTGACGGGCAATTCTTTCATAACCTTGGCGCCTTTGTTCTTATTATTGTGTCGTAATGTGTGAATCATGCAGCTTGGGTGAGGTGCTTCGCTTAACAAGGTGTTAAAGTGTTGATTTTATTGTATTTTTAACTATTTGTTAGGCGAGGTTAACAGGAGGTTGCGCACTAAGTGGGTTTGGTAACGTCTGGTTAACCAAGGTTAAAGCCTTCCAAGGCCCCAGACCCCGCCTGCTTGCGTGGGCGGTCTCCGTGCGAGAGGTGGACACAACGTAAGCGCGGCCGGAGGGGGAAAACCCCCCATCGACCTTTTAACCTGCCGTAGCAGGATAAAAGCCCACTTCCCCCGTAAACAGGGGAAGACGGAATGGTCATCGCCACAAAAAAAATAAAAAAAAATCACAATCTTCCCAAGGATCGCGGGTTACGATACGTCTTACGGGGTAAGATGTCTGTTGAACTTAATGATGAAGAGCTGGCCCAAAGGGCGGCCAAAGGGGATGGAAGCGCCTTTCGCATGCTGCTTGAGCGGCATTACGACCGGGTCTTTCGAATTGTCTACGGCGTATTGCGTAATCAAAGCGACGCCGAGGACGTAACGCAAGAGATATGGGCGGCCCTGCCGAGGAAGCTGAAGTCCTGGCGCGGCGATGCCAAGCTAACCAGCTGGCTTTACCGGATTGCGCTCAATGCCTCTAAAGACGCGCTTCGGAAATCAGCCTCTCGTAGCCGAACAGTTGCCGGATATGCGGAGATACAGGAACTCACCCGGGGCGAGGCGGCAGATACACAGGTCCGAATGTCCTGGCTGACGACAGCGCTGGAGACATTATCGGATGACCTTAGGGAAACTGCGGCGTTGACATTGGGTGAAGACATGAATTTTGCGCAGGCCGCCGAAGTGCTCGGCATTGCTGAGGGCACAGTGGCCTGGCGGATGAGTGAAATTAGAAAACGGCTGAAAACCATTGCGGGCAATGAAGATGGTTTTGGAGTTATGGCATGAGTGACGAAGAACTGGAAAGACTGGCGGCTGAGATGAAGAACATCAAGCCAAGTACGGGTGCCCGGAAACAGGGCATGGATGCGGCTATGGCGGCTTTTGACGCCGAATTTGCGGCTGACAAAACCGTGCAAAACGAAAATAATGTGACCCCGATCCAAGGATTGGAGAGCGGCCGCCGTCCTATAGCTCAAACAGAGCAAAGGAACGGTATGATGTCGAAACTCAAATCAATTTTTTCTATGGAACCCAAAACGGCCATGATGCTCGGGAGCTGCGCCGCGGCCCTGATGTTTGCGGTGGTTGTCTTCGTCCCGGAAAACCCAATGGGCACGAAAACCGATGAAAGCTTTTCGCAGGTGGCAGCTGAGGTTGGGGACGCGAGCAATGAAGTTGTTGTTCAAGGTCGACGAATAACAAAGGATGACATCGGGCGATTGGAAGATGGCTCATTGAAAGTCGGAGATAAAGTTCTGACACCCGGGAGCGATGTTGCGCATGCAGTCCAGCCTGCTCCAGTTCAAGAGGAAGCAGAAGGAGAATTTGGCGAGTATTTAAATAGCCTACCAGACGCTGGGTCGACTGAAGTTCAAAATAGAATCGCCGGTGTTGTGTCCATTGAAATTCAGAATGAGATTGCAGGTGTCGCCAGCGACAGTGCGAAGGCGGAACTATATCTTGATGAGCAACCGCTTCCCGAAAATGACCGCTACGCCAAATATCAGGACCGTTTGGATGACATAGCAGTGGTCGAACATGGTTACGCGATGTCTCCACCCTCACGCGACCGTTTTGAGGCCTATGACCTAAACCCCGTTACCTCGGTCAAAGAGACACCGGTTTCGACTTTTTCCGTTGATGTGGATACGGCCTCATATGCTTTCATGCGCGCCTCTATTAATGCAGGGCAGATCCCGCAGCCGGGATCCATCCGCATAGAGGAAATGGTCAATTACTTCCCTTATGACTACGCGGCGCCGCGCTCGGCCGCCAAGCCGTTCAAGGCTAATGTGACCGTGACACCGTCACCTTGGAATGCGGATACCAAGCTTATGCATATCGGCATTAAAGGCTATGTACCGCCGGCCGTCGATAAGCCGCGCAGTAATATTGTCCTGCTGATTGATACGTCCGGGTCCATGGATCAGGCCAATAAACTGCCGCTCTTGATCAACAGCTTCAAGCTTCTGCTGAACACGCTCGACGAAGAGGATACGGTTTCCATTGTGACCTATGCTGGCAGTGCAGGCACAGTGCTGGAGCCAACCCCGGCTACGGAAAAGGATAAAATCCACGCCGCCCTCAACCGCTTACGGGCAGGGGGCTCGACGGCCGGCGCTGATGGTCTGGAACTGGCCTATATCAAGGCGGAAGAAAACTTCGATGATGAGGGTATCAACCGTATCTTTTTGGCCACGGATGGTGACTTCAATGTGGGCTTCTCATCCCCCGAGGACATGAAGCGCTTTGTTGAAGAGAAACGAAAGTCCGGTATTTTCCTCTCTGTCCTGGGTTTCGGTATGGGCAATTATAATGACGCCCTCATGCAATCTCTGGCTCAGAACGGGAATGGCGTGGCTGCTTATATCGACAGTCTGTCAGAAGCCAATAAGGTTTTGGCGGACGAGTCCGGCAGTGCATTGATAACTATCGCCAAGGACGTGAAAATTCAGGTGGAATTTAACCCGGCGACCATCGCGGAATATCGTTTGATTGGATATGAAACCCGGGCGCTGCGGCGTGAGGATTTCAATAATGACAAAGTCGATGCTGGCGAGATTAATTCCGGTCACAGTGTAACGGCCATATATGAGCTAACCCCAGTCGGGTCTCCGGCAGTGAGCGTGGATGATCTGCGCTACGCTCAGGTCGAAGAGCCCCAACCGACTCTGGCCTCAGCATCGGAGGAATTTGCCTTTATCAAGATCCGGCACAAATTACCGAATGCCACGACGAGTACCTTGCAGACTTTCCCTATCAGCACGGAACAGGAAGTGCGCTTGAACCGGGCCAGCGATGATACCCGCTTTGCGGCAGCGGTCGCGGCCGTCGGGCAGAAATTACGGGGCGACACGCAACTCTCCGATTACAGCTATACGGATGCCATCGAACTGGCCGTCAGCGCGCGCGGCGATGACCCGCAAGGTTACAGAGCCGAGTTTATTCAGCTCGTGCGCCTGCTGGACAGTATGGAGTAATTCTCTCCTGAAATGTGGGACACAAGGAGAGCGAGGGGAGGGTGCACCCTCCCTTCATTTTTCGTTTGATTGACTTGCAGACCTCAAAAAGCTACCGGAGCGCAGTTATCATAGTCAGAGCGATAGACCGGTTTCATGTTCAGCAACTTCCCTAAAATCAGGCCTGAACTCCCGCCCGCCTTTCAAGAGATTTATAAAGAGCAGTATAAATCCAACCGGAGCGGTGACACGGCGGGCGCCAGTCTGGCCCAAAAAGTGGAGTCATGGCTGCATAAAAAAGTGGCGGCTGATGTGGCCAAAGTTCACACTAGGAAAACTCTGGAAATTGGGGCGGGGACACTGAACCAACTCGCCTATGAAGAGGCTGAGCATTACGATATTGTGGAACCCTTTAGTGAGCTTTACGCGGACTCACCCTTTCGAGATAAAATTACAAATTTCTATGATGATATTGATGAGGTCAATTTCGATCAAAAATATGATCGCATTACCTCAATCGCGACTTTTGAACATATTCTGGATCTTCCAAAAGTCGTCGCGAAATCCTGCCTGCTTCTGCAAGAGCAGGGCACGCTACGTACAAGCATTCCCAATGAAGGGACATTTTTATGGACGCTGGGATGGAAGGCGACGACCGGGCTGGAGTTTCGGATAAAGCATGGTCTGGATTACGGGATTTTGATGCGCCATGAACATGTCAATTCGGCCAAAGAGATCGAAGAGGTTCTGCACTATTTCTTCGAACACAATCAGCGCTCCGTTTTTGGTCTGAACAAACATATCGCCCTGTATCGATTTTATGAGAGCCGCGGGCCAAACATTGAGCGGGCCCAGCAATATCTTGCAAGCCTCGCAGGCGGCCCGGACGAATAGCTCCTATGCGCTGAGAGCAGGTCTAAGCCCTTGAAGCCCTATGGCAAAAATGCCAAACCCCGCTCATGTTTACCTGGGACGAACTCCGCAATTCCTTACATGTCGAGCAGATCGATAAATATCTGTTCAAAGGCGCCTCGATCCATTTAGGTCTGAAGCGTGTCTTTGGCGGACAGGTATTGGCGCAATGTCTGAATGCCGGCTATCGGTCTGTTGACGAAGATAAGGTTCCGCACAGCCTGCATGGTTATTTCCTGCGCCCCGGCGATCAGGATAAACCGATTATTTATGAGGTCGACCCGATCCGAAACGGACGCAGCTTTTCCACACGCCGTGTGGTCGCCCGCCAAAACGGCGAAGCTATATTTAACAGCTCAATCTCTTTTCACCGCATCGAAGACGGACCATCTCATCAATTTGACCTGCCGGATGATGTTCCGCCGAGAGATGGTATAAAGTCTGATAATGCCCGCGTGGATGAGTTGGCCGAAACAGTGTCCGAAGATGTGGCCCGCAAAATCAGATCTAATTATCTGATATTCCCCGAGGACATTATTGAACTGCGCTCGCCTTTCCTTGGCGACTTGCTCAATCCAGGGAAATATGAACCTCGTCATGGCTTCTGGTTCAAGGTACATCCAGATGTGGGTGATGATCCGGTTATGCACCTGACATTGCTGGCTTATATTTCTGATAAGGCTTTAATGAGTACGGGTATCCGCCCGCACGGCGAAGGGTTTTTTACCGGCAAGATGATGGGCGCCAGTCTCGACCATGCTATGTGGTTCCATGGCAATATCAACGTCAATGACTGGAATTATTATTATCTGGACAGCCCGCGGTCGGGGCGTGCCCGCACCTTTAACCGAGGTAGTTTCTATTCGGAGCAGGGGCGCTTGATTGCCTCGACAGCACAAGAAGGTCTGTTCCGCTTCATCGAAGAAGACTACAAGAAAAGCTGATAATTATTTCGGACAGGCTGTGCCTTCCGGATCTGTTGTGCCACGAACCCAGTCAAATGCGTTATTTAAAATCCGCGCATAATGGGGATCTTCATAGTTCGTCTCGAGATGGCCAATGGCAGAATAAAAAGCGCGACCTTTTCCGGGGCAGTGGCTCCAGATAATGGGATGATTGATAGCGCCTTCGCCCATGCGTAAATCCTCGACCCCGTATACTGTATTTCGCGGCGAGTAGGTGCTTTCATCCAAACCGGCCAGCGGTGTATGACCATGACTTTGGGCGGTGCTGTCAAATGTGTACCACTCGTCATTATGGGTGAAATCTGCGGGAATACCGGCCATGATGGGATGTTTTGGCGCGAGATTAACGACACGGGCGTCCTGAAATTGAGGGGCCATGGGATGGCTGATAAATGTCGGCCCGATGAGTTCGTTCTGATACCAGTCCCAATCCATATGTGAGCTATCGCCCGCGCCGTGTAACCCGATCCAGGCACCCCCATTTTCAAGCCAGTTTTGAAAGGCTGTTTCCTGTTCTGTTGTTAAAGTGTCTCCGGTCATATTGTTGAATACGATAACCTCAAATCGGGATAGAATATCGTGGTCAAACACAGACCCATTGTCCGTTGTGTAAATGCCATAGCCTTTTTCGCGGGCCAGTTTGACAAAAAAGTGATCGCCGCCGGCAATGCCTTCATTATGGCGCCATTCATTAGTTTTAGAGAAAACCAGTATAGTCGGCGTGGCCATAAAGGGTGTGATGGCAGGGCCACGCACGTCATGGAGCGGGGCTTTCGCACCCTGCGCTGTGTCGTCTGTAGCAGCTGTTTCGATGACAGATTCAGCGGTCGTTTCTTGGTCTGAATTGGCGCAAGCTATTAATCCTGTCGCAATAAAGGCCATAAGAATTTTTCTATAAGACTGCATCCGCTTACCCTTCCTTTGGCGGTTTGAGTTTTTTGATTGTCCCTGAAAAGTTCAGGCACGGCTCCCCGTCCGCTGTTATCAATCCTCGAACAAATATCATGGAGCGACCGGATTTCAGCACTTCGCCGCGCGCCTCCATAAGCTGCCCTTCTTGGGCGGCAGAGAGAAACTCGCTGGTGAAGGCCACTGTCACAGCATAGTATGGGATTTCGTCATGGGCGATGGCAAAGAGTGCAAAATCAGCGAATGTCATCAGGCAACCACCATGCACAGTCCGTCCGCCGTTTAAATGTTTCTTGGCGGCCCGAAAACGCGAGACATATTCGTCGCCTTGTTTTCGATAATAAAAAGGACCCGCCGTCCCAAACTCAAAATCCTCTGTGGGCCAGTAATACCAGCCCTCAAATTCCCCTTCGGTTTGTAATACCGGTTTCATTGGATAGTCCCGCCCTTCATGTTATGCTGAGTTGATAACAAAAGCAGAGAAGAGGGAAAGACAAAAATGAATTATGATATCTGGTTTACCGCCATCAATTTATCGGTCATGCCCGCTTGGGCGCTTCTAATTCTTGCGCCGAGATCGCAAATCACACAAACTTTAGTGCAATCCATGCTTTATCCCCTGCTTTTGGGGGCGGTCTATATTGTCGGCATGATCCTGGCCTTTGCGGGGCAGGGCGCGGAAGGCGGTAGTTTCACCTCTCTGGAAGGTGTCCGGACTTTGTTCTCGGCTGACGTTGGATTGCTGGTAGGTTGGGCACATTATCTGGTTTTCGACCTGTTTGTCGGCGCCTGGGAAGCACGCGATGCTCAAAGACGCGGGTTTTCCCATATATTGCTGATACCTTGTCTCTTGCTGACATTCATCCTCGGACCTACCGGCCTGTTTCTCTATCTCATTCTCAGAAAAGCCACCGGCAAAGGTGGCTGGAGCCTGGCAGAGCCCGTCTAGTCGACATTCGCTGTTTCATAAAGCGGCGTGCCGCCTACGATATGAGCCTCAATAAAGTCCATGGTCAAATCCAAGAGCGAAACACCATTGACCGTCTTTGAGCCGCTGATACCATGGCCGCCGCCGACATCTGTATAAAAACTATAAGGCACATCAACTGCGTCGGCCTGTACTGCCAGGTCCAGGGCATTTTGATAAACCACCGTAGGATCCTGATCTCCGTGAATGGTCATGAAAGGGGCGTCCATAAATGCCATATCCTCAGTGCGGCCCAACGCACCCCAATAATTGATGACCACATCAGGGTCAGGGCGCGTTAACCCAAAATCATCCGACGAATATCCGACATTGAGGACGGTATAGGCACCAGCAGAAGCTCCCCAATAGGCCAGGCGGCTCATATCCAAACAATATTCATTGGCATTGTCTTCAAGCCAGTTAAGAGCCACGACTGTATCTTCAAAGGCGGCAAGGGCGGCTTTGAAGATCTCTGTGTCCACATTGGGGTCGGGATTAGCTAAAAATCCATCATAGAACGGTTGCATGATTGAGCCTAAGACAGGGTTGTCCGGTGCAACGCGGTAGTTGATAGAGACATAATTAAAGCCTCTATCGGTGGAGGCAGCGGAACGTTCAGCGACACCATTGCCGGTTTTACTGCCGCCTGTAAATCCACCGCCATGAACGTATAAAATCGTCGGTCTGTTGGCATCGCAGCTTTCCGAAGGGTGATAAATATCGAGCAAAAGATCTATGTCACCATTTTCTGTCGCGCCTTGGGCGTAAACCAGATCAGAAAGTGTGACGGGACCATCCGTTCCGCCCCCTCCGGTCCCGCCACCACCGCCGGTTGGCGGCGGTGTTACGACTGGCGGAGTCGTTGTCGAAGAACTGCCGCCACAAGCGGTCAAAAACAGGGCCGTTGTAAATCCTATCGTTATTGCTTTAAGTGGACGGGGCATTTTTTCCTCCAAATTTTATCCCGTTGTAGATTCAAACGAATGAATAGAACTTTTACGTCGTTTTTTGCAGACATCGTGGCTTGCGTGATCCGCGCACTTGTTTATGGCTGATATTCGCATGACACGCTGGTTGCTAAATATCCTGGCCTCTATTGCTATCACGGGCGTATTTTTTCCCGCGGCCTCCGCACAGGAAGTGTTCTGGCAAGGTGAGGATAGTTGTGGCGATCTTCTGGATGAACCTGTTGCGGCTATTCCGGGCGGTTTTCCGTTAACGACGATCCTCTCCAACGGTCAGGCTCACTATCGCCTGCCTTTGGGCGGGACATTGCGATTACGGCTTTGGAAAGCAGAGAGCGTTCCAGTCCAAGGAAAGGATTATGCCGAAGCCTATAAAAACCTGGTGACGCAAAAACCGCTTCAAGACGATGTCTCGGGGAGAGCCGGCGGCGAAGTTGTGTTTGCACTGGTTGAGAGCCGATATATGCTGGATCTGGATTACAGTCACGACCCGGAACTCTCACTGTTTCAGCTCAAAAAGGGCGGGTACACTGTGAACATGAATTCAAAAGTTAAAGTGATCGAATGGGACGGTTATAAGACGGCGGATGATGCCTCCCGCCGTAAATGGGATAAGATGACCTGTGAGAGTTATCATCATGAGCTGGGGCATGTTCTGATAGGCGCGCAAATATTCGCAGAAGCCGAGCCTCTGTGGATGGATCTCCGCGGCGCTGACGAAGGTATGATCAGCTGGCGAACCGATGATCTGTTTGACAGAATTATGAAAAGCGTGCGTGAGCGACAGAAAAAATACCATGAAGAGATTGATGTCATGGGGCGGGCTGTCGCTGACTCTCGGCCTTATGTGAAATTGCCCTTTAGTTGGTTGGATTGATTGCGGGCCTCAGCTCAGGAATAGGTGTTATCCGTAGATAAGCTTTCATAGCCTCTTCATTTAAAACGCCAATGCTTTCTGGAAAATATTCGGTTCGCATAAACATATGGATATTATTATCACTTGTACGGGCCACAATTTGGGAGTCATCAAAACCGACCTCAATAATATAAATACCGTCTTCGAGATTTAAAATTCCGGCGCTCCCATGTTCCGACTTAAATGCCAAATAAGGTCGCTCATTCTGAAACTCCGATGACATCAGGTAATAGGGGTGGCCGATTTCTGTTTCGCAAAAATAGCCGTCTAACGCGCCGCCGCCTCTCTTACAATTATAGGTGAACTCGCCAATTTTGAGGGATTTGGCGCCAAAAATCGTCGACGCGAATATGCCAAGCAAAACGATCCCTGCCAAAGCTATAAGACCTAAGAATTTAAATAAGGGACCACTCATCTATCAGATTCCGAAACTTGGCCCTATCTTTAGGGAAAAGATAAAGTTGTCAATCATCATCCATTTTAAGGGCCGCGATAAACGCCGCCTGAGGGATCTCGACCTTGCCGAACTGGCGCATTTTTTTCTTACCCTTTTTCTGCTTATCTAGAAGTTTGCGTTTGCGGGAGGCGTCGCCGCCGTAACATTTGGCGGTCACGTCTTTGCGCATGGCCGCAATGGTTTCGCGGGCGATGACTTTGCCGCCGAGTGCTGCCTGAATAGGGATCTTAAACAGGTGACGTGGGATCAAATCTTTGAGGCGTTCGCACATTTGGCGGCCACGGCTTTCGGCGCGAGATCTGTGCACCAGCATGGAGAGCGCATCTACAGGCTCGCCGTTCACCAGAATAGACATCTTGACCAGATTACCCTCGCGCTTGCCGATAGCCTGATAGTCAAAAGAGGCATAGCCTTTGGAGACAGATTTCAGCCGGTCATAAAAATCAAACACCACTTCATTGAGCGGCAGCTCATATTCGACCATGGCGCGGGAACCCACATAAGACAGGTTGGTCTGTACGCCGCGACGGTCCTGACAGAGCTTGAGGATGCCGCCGAGATATTCGTCTGGCGTCATGATGGTGGCTTTGATCCAGGGTTCTTCTATATGTTCAATAGCCATGACGTCGGGCATATCGGCCGGGTTATGCAAAAGGATCGGATCCTCCTTTTTCATGACCAGCGTATAGACCACGCTCGGTGCCGTCGTGATGAGGTCCAGATCAAATTCACGCTCGAGACGTTCCTGAATAATTTCAAGGTGTAAAAGCCCTAAGAAGCCGCATCTAAATCCAAATCCCAGCGCCGCGCTGGTTTCCATCTCAAAAGAAAAGCTCGCATCATTGAGGCGCAGACGCCCCATAGCGGCGCGCAAGTCCTCAAAGTCCGCCGCGTCGACCGGGAAGATTCCACAGAAGACCACGGGTTGGGCGGGCTTAAAGCCTTCGAGCGGGGTTTCTGTAGGCCGCTTATCTTCGGTTATCGTATCGCCGACGGCGGCGTCGGCCACTTCTTTGATAGAGGCGGTCAGAAAGCCCACTTCGCCGGGGCCGATTTCTTTCAGGTCTTCGGGCTTGGGCCGGAAACAGCCGAGCTTATCAACCGTGTAGCTGGCGCCCGTATTCATGGTGCGGATACGCGTGCCTTTTTTGAGCGTGCCTTCCATAACACGGAAAAGTACGACCACGCCCATATAAGTATCGTACCAGGCATCAATCAGCATGGCCTTGAGCGGCGCTTTAGGGTCGCCAAATTCCGGGGCAGGGAGCTCTTTGACGATAGCCTCTAAGATGTCTTCAATGCCAATGCCCGTTTTGGCGGAACATTCAATGGCGCCTGAGGCGTCTATGCCTATAACGTCTTCGATTTGTAACTTCACGCGGTCCGGGTCGGCGGCAGGCAGGTCAATTTTGTTTAAGACCGGCACTAGCTCATGATCATGTTCAATGGCCTGATAGACATTGGCCAGGGTCTGGGCTTCGACGCCTTGAGAGGCATCCACGACGAGGATCGAGCCTTCACAGGCCGAGAGCGAGCGGGAGACTTCATAGGCGAAGTCAACATGGCCCGGCGTATCCATCAGGTTGAGGACATAGCTCTCACCGTCCTTGGCCGTGTAGTCCAGGCGCACGGTCTGAGCCTTAATGGTAATGCCGCGCTCTTTTTCGATATCCATATTATCGAGCACTTGTTCGGACATCTCCCGATCGGTCAGACCACCCGTGAAGTGGATCAGACGATCGGCCAAAGTGGACTTGCCATGGTCAATATGGGCCACAATGGAAAAGTTACGAATTTTGCTCTGGTCGAGTGACATGGGGGCTATCTATTGCATTCCCTCGATTTGGCAAGTGGAATTGAATGCGATATAATGGTGCAAGGAGGTGTGGGATATGTGGAAATTTATGATAGGCTCTGTTCTGGCTGGCCTAATGTTAGTATCATGTGCGACAGCAGAAGTAAGCTACCCCGAAAATGTCTTTTCCCGCGCTGAAATCGCCAAAGTCAACGCTGACTTTTTCGACGTAGATATCAGGACAGCAGGCGCGGCGCTGAGGCCCGTTTACGGCAAATATGGCGCGCCGCATATTTATATCAAAGGCCAGATGTCCGCCGTTTACGACTCTGAACTTGAGAGACTATTTGGAACCGGCACAGCCAGTCCGAAATTTGGTCTGCCTGATAATGTCTATTGGGAAATCGAGGGGCAGAATATTTTTGACCTCGTCAAGCCTATAAAGACCGCCCACCTCATCTATAAAAAGGAACAACTGCCATTTGATACGGATTACGCAAACATTGGTGAGCTGACAGCGCGCGGACAAATGTTCAGCGTGTTTGAGAGGGAGTTGGATGGCCGGATTGTCATTACCTTAAATCAGACCAAAGATTTGCCGAAAGCTTCCGCTTTTGAAACATTGATGATGCGGGTGAGTGCGCAGTAGAACTTGCTACTCCCAACCCCATGCGGCCGGCGGCGTTTCCACGGGTTTTGTCAAATCAAACTTCGCCCGAAAATCTCGGTTTTCCCGGGAAAGGGCATAGGTGAAACTGTCATCCTCGACCGTAATCATCCATGTGTTTGTAACGGAGGCGTCCAATCCCTCGCGGATAAACATGTCGATTGAATATTGATCGACGGGAAAGGCCTGTCGGGCATATGTGCCCGGCTCATCTGTTGTTCCGCCATACATAGTCACGGCGTCGGGCTTACCGTCTTCATGGCGGTGGTCATGTTTTAATGTTAAAAACCCATCAGACTTGGAAATGATCCAGGTGCGGGAGCGGTTCTCCCCCACATGCAATGGAATTTTAATTTCTGTATCCGAGCAATCCCGTAGATGCATCACCAGCGTTTCTTTGGCCCAGTCCGCATCGACGGCGTCATTTGAAATGACTTTGCCGGCATAGGCTTTGCCGCAATGAGCGGAGAGCTTGTTAAAGAAATCTTCGGGAGGTTCAGCCTGTTGTGGTACGCAGCCGGTCAAGAGAACTAGAGCAGAGATAGAGAAAATACGCATAGGGACATCATGCGTATATTCCGCTCCTATGTCTATGGTTTAATGAATTACCCGAATATAAGCATCTCGACCGATAATCCGGTCATTTGGCAGTAAATCCTTGTTGTCGACCGACACAAGGGTCAATTCAGGACTCCCTTGCATGGTCATTGTGTTGGTCAGGATCATAGTCCCTGCGCCCTCTATGAAAACTTCCGGGCTACCGTGGAATTCAAGGTGGCTTTTGATAGTGTAAATAATGCCCTTTAAACTAAGAGTGCCGCCCCCGGTAATCGCATTAGGCTTTTTCGGCATGGCATCACGATCCTGGAAAAGTAAAATGCCACGATATTCTCCAGAGTTTGGCGGCATGAGATCTATATTCCCACCGGAATGAAATTCAAAATTGGCATCATCGCCTTCGAGGTAAAACATAACGCCATCGCCCACGAGATTGGCATTTGCGCCCAGATCCAAACCGCCTTTGGAGATGAAGTAAATGCCAGGCTTAAGGTGAACTTGAGAATTGGACGGTAGTTTTAATCCGCCGCAATAATGTCCCGGTGACAAGGTTACAGCAGTTTTACCGATTTTGAATTTATTGAAATCACAGGGTGGAACGTCTGGTGGCTCGATGTCAAAATAGGGGTCCTGACGGGTTCCGCAATCGGTCATCGGACCCGGAATCCATTTCTTTCCACTAAAGCCGCCATTCAGACAAACTTCTGACTCTTTCAGCTGTGGATTGCCCTGTGCGTTCGCACTGGAGAGGGAATTGGAGTTGGCGTGAACATAACAATCAACAGTATTCAAAGACGGGTGTCCCTGTAATTTGATTGCCGAACTGCGGTTTGGAGAATTGATAAGAACACAAGCCGGTTCTATGACAGTTTCCGCGGCAACTTCCACGGATAAGCTGAGTTCTTTTTGTCCGATGATGCTCATGAGCTTAGTTGGCATAACCGTTCTTGCGGCGACTGTAGAGCGTCGAGGGGTTAGTTCGACGTCCATTTTAACTGTGTCCGCTTGGTAATAAGCGATGTCAAAGTTTTCCTCCATCATCAGGTGAGCGCGGTCGCGTCTGTCTTCATCATTTGTATTGAAAGATTTGGCGCTTGCGACGGCTGCCGTTTCCGCTGCATCACGAAGATTAGATTTGGCACTTTGCAGATTGGCAAGATCAACCGCGACACCAACCCCAATTAAAACTGGAATCGTCATTAAGGCCGTCGTCAGAGCAAAATTGCCCCGTTTGTCCTGCCAAATTTGTTTAACCCACCGCACTGTTTTATCCGTGTTAGAAAACTCAGTACAAAACCGATAGTTTAATCTCGTGGAAATTAGGTAAACAATTGAACAAACAAACAGGAAATCTGCTTTTTGGGTTACTGATTATTTAAATGTAAGAAAACTGAAATTTATCTGGACATCGGACAGGATAATTTAATAACATAACATTATGAATTTGAGGGACATATATCAGTTTCTCGTCGTCATTCTGATGGCGTGTGTTGTGACCGTGCAGTTTGCGGTTGCTGATCACGATATCGAAACAGGTGAAACAGGACACCATAGCGAATGTAATCTATGTGTTTTCCTGTCCGAAGATTTGGACGATGATGATGTTCGGCCAGGCCTTGCCATGCCGTTCACGGCATTACCTATAGCCTATATTGTTGAAACATTTGATGAAGTCGACGATTTATATATATCGGTTTCTTCTTTCAGAGTGCCCCTGCCAAGAGCGCCGCCTTTTACCCTCGTTTAATTCCAAAAAAAAATACTAAAATTAACGCATGCTGCCATGAGCAGACAATTCATGTTGATGAAACGAGAATATAATAATGTCAAAATTAAATACTGTATCTAAGGTCGCTTTGACCGCAGCGCTTCTGCTGAGCGCTACCCCCGCATTGGCGCAATCACCTGATTTCGATGAGGAAATCATCATTACCGGTGCGCGTATCCTCGACAATGATGTTGATGATGCCATTACAGGCATTTCAGTCCTCGAGGGCGAAAGACTGGAAGATCGTCTGGCATCGACTATTGGGGAAACCTTAAAAGGCGAACCCGGTGTGTCGTCGACCTTTTTTGGGGCCGGCGCATCGCGCCCGATCATTCGGGGCCAAGGCGGAGATCGCGTCCGCGTTCTAACTAATGGCATCGGATCCATTGATGCTTCGTCAGCGTCTCCGGACCACGCTGTTGCGGCAGAGCCAGCTCAGGCTGAAAAAATTGAAGTTCTCCGGGGTCCCGCTGTGTTGAGATTTGGGTCATCTGGGGCTGGCGGTGTCGTCAATGTCATAGATGGCCGAATTCCGACGGAAGTTCCAGATGGTACAGCTGTATCAGTACGTTTCGCCGCTGCAAGTGTAGATACAAGTGCTGAACTCGCTGCTTCGGTAGATCAGGCATTGGGCTCAAAGCTTGTCTTGCATGTGGACGGAACTTGGCGTGAGGCCAGTGATTTCCGCATTCCTGGCTTTGCCGAGAGTGAAATCTTCATGGAAGCTGAAGAAGAGGAAGAACATGGTCATGAGGACGAAGATGAGGATCATGACGACGAACATGAAGACGAAGAAGAGGAAGAGCAGTTTGGGCGCCTTGATAATTCCTTTGTCGAATCCAGTTCTATAACGGGCGGTCTGGCCTATGTTGGTGAGCGCGCTTTCTTTGGTGTCGCGGTCCATCATTTTGATAGCCTGTATGGTGTTCCGGGGGGACACGGACATGGTCACGAAGACGAACATGAAGATGAGGACCATGAGGACGAAGAAGAGCATGAAGAGGAAGAAGAGGGCGAAGAGTCAATTTCTATCGATCTCAAACAAACGCGATTTGACCTCAATGCCTCTTATGATCTGGACGGATTTTTCGAGAAAGTGCAATGGGTTGGTGGCTATGCGGATTATGAGCATACCGAACTCGAGGGTGATGAAATTGGAACCGTTTTTGCCAATGAAGGCTGGGAAACTCGGCTAGAACTCATCCAAGCAGAAAGCAATGGCTGGGAAGCTGCCTATGGGGTCCAAATTCGCAATCGTGATTTCTCGGCTATCGGTGCCGAGGCTTTTGTGCCTCCAACGACCACACAGCAATTCGGGTTTTACACATTTCAGGAATATCAATTAGAAGACCTGCACCTCGAAGGCGCTGCACGTATCGAACTGACGGAACAAACGAATGACACAGCTAACATTTCGAGAGATTTTGAGTTGTTCAGCGTGTCCGCCGGTGCCGATTATCACATTAGCGAAGCCATTCGTTTAGGCGGAACAGTGTTCCGAACAGAGCGCGCGCCCACAACAGAGGAATTGTTCTCTAATGGGCCTCATTTAGCGACGGAAGCTTTTGAGGTCGGTAATCCTAATCTTGATAAAGAGACGGCGACAGGTGCGGAAATTGCCTTCCGTCATCGCGGTAAGAACAGCTTTCTGACGACCAATCTGTTCTACACAGATTACTCGGATTATATTTTCGAACTGGCAAATGGTGAGGAAGAAGACGAGTTGGACGTTTTTGAATTTGTGGCCGATGATGCCGAATTCTATGGGTTCGAAGTTCAGGGCGGGTATGAGCTGGGTTATGTTGGAAAGGCTTTTGTTTCGGTCGATGGCCTGGTTGAATATGTTCGAGCCAAAACCGATACGGATCACCTTCCACGAATTCCGCCGCTATCCGTTCTAGTCGG
This sequence comes from Hellea sp., assembly GCA_020628425.1. GTDB lineage: Bacteria > Pseudomonadota > Alphaproteobacteria > Caulobacterales > Maricaulaceae > JACOMS01. Next base: position 45,052 of record JAHDEZ010000006.1, read on the forward strand.
CGGTGATATAGAGCTTAACAATATCAATTTGCGTGGTGAATTGGAATATGTGGACGCGCAGGATAATATCTCGGTTAATGAACTGCCAACCGAGGACTATACGCTTGCTAATGCCTTTTTAACATGGAAATTCCCGGGCGAGCAAAATGTGAAGTTCAAGCTTTCAGCGCTCAATATATTTGATCAGGAAGCCCGGCAGCACGCGTCTTTCCTCAAAGACCTTGTGCCTCTGCCAGGTCGTAACTTCCGATTGTCAGTGTCTGCAAATTTCTAAACAAAAAAGCCCGGGAAACCGGGCTTTTCTTTGACTCTGTTTTTTATTGGGCCTTTATTCGGGTTTTGCTGTCGCTCTGTTTTGCAACTGAATGAGCTGTTGCTGAACGCGAAGTGCAAATTGCTCGAGGCCATCTGCCCGATCTTTCAGGGCTTTATTCTCATCTACCATTCCGGGCTCCCGGAAGCTTTTTAGCTGAACGTTAAAAACCAGTGTTGCATTTGGTGGAATCGAGCCTGGACGCCCCCGGGCTCCATAAGCCAGCTTGCCGGGAATATAGAGTGTTCGGGCTTCACAAAGTGTCATATCTGTCAAAGCTTCTGTCCATCCGGTGATGACCTTATCGGCTCCAAATTCATTGGTTTTTTCCCGGTCATATGAGCTGTCGAACACACGTCCGTCGAGGAAGGTACCATGGTAGTGAACCGTCACAAAATCCGTAGATTTAGGTTTTGGGCCGTCGTCTTTACCCGCTTGTATGACCCGATATTGCAAACCTGATTGTGTGGTTAAAACATCGTCGAATTCGCCAAGTGCCTTATGCCAATCCGCGGATTCCAGTTCGGTAGACGGTAGGCCACCCATTGACGCCGCATAGGCCTCGGTATTCGAATAAAAGTTTGCGTCTTCGCAAGCCCCGAAGCTCTTTCCATTGATTTGGCTTTCAAGTTCGACAATGCGAGCCTCAAGGGCTTCGGTCTGCGCAGAATTATCATTGTCGGCGCAAGCAGTAAGTCCCAGCACAAGCATTGAAGAGAGGAACAGTCTTTTCATGATTTAACTCCTGAATTTGGCGCCTAGCTATTCGGTTAGATTGCCGGTGTAAAGCGTATTTCAAAATCTCAGACAGTAAAAAAGCCCGGTAAAACATGCCGGGCTTTCGGAATTTAAGTATATTGTTGCCTTATCCGGCCGCTTCCTGTTCGGCACTCCATTGCCCCATAGAGGCTAGGCCATTCATGCGGGCGCGGTGATGAAAGGCTTTCTGTGCCGCGTCATAATTGGCACTGTCGCCCGCCCAGGTAAAGAGCGCAGATTGTTGCAGAGCCCGGCCATAGGAATAGGTGAGGTTCCATGGGAAACCACCGATTTCATTCATGGCATTCAGATTTTCAGTCGCTGCAACATTATCCTGACCACCGGACAGGAACGCAATGCCTGGAACCGCAGACGGTACACAGTCTTTGAGAACTTGAACGGTCCGCTCAGCCACTTCTTCGACAGATGGCTGTGTTGGGCAACGCTTACCCGCCACGACCATATTCGGTTTCAAGATGGTTCCTTCGAGAATGACCCCTTGCTCATAGAGATCTGAGTACAGCGTTTTCAAGACATTCTCTGTCACATCGTGACAGGTTTGAATACCATGATAGCCACCCATCAATACTTCCGGTTCTACGATAGGGACAATATTGGCTTCCTGACATAACGCCGCGTAACGGGCGAGGGCATGTGTATTGGCTTTAATTGCGCCCCAGCTTGGGGTCACTCTGTCAGCTGTATCGGGATTAGAAATCTCAATCACGGCCCGCCATTTGGCAAAGCGCGCTCCCAAATCATAATATTCCGCTAGCCGCGCGCGCAGACCATCCAGCCCTTCTGTAATGGTTTCACCGGGACGACCGGCCATAGGCTTTGCGCCCATATCAACTTTGATACCCGGAATGGCATCATGACTGCGGATTAAATCCACAAGCGGCGTACCGTCTTTCGCGCTCTGACGCAGGGTCTCATCATACAGAATGACACCGGAAATGTGGTTCTTCATAGCGTCTTCAGTTCTGAACAACATCTCACGCCAGTCACGGCGTTTGTCTTCAGTCGAGACTGTATTAATAGAATCGAAGCGCTTTTTAATCGTGCCTGTCGACTCGTCAGCAGCCAACAGCCCCTGACCTGGCGTTACCATTTTTACGGCAATATTATTTAATTGTTCGAGATTCATTTTACTCTCCGATTAGACTTTGAGAATTTCCACACCAGGTAAGGCCTTGCCTTCCATCCATTCCAGGAAGGCACCTCCGGCAGTTGAGATAAATGTGAAATTGTCCGCAGCGCCGGCATGTTTCAAAGCGGCAACCGTGTCGCCACCTCCTGCCACAGCAATCAGACCATTTTCCTTGACGCGTTTTCCGGCATAATTTGCGGCTTCCACCGTGGATGTGTCAAACGGGGTGATTTCAAAAGCGCCTAAAGGCCCATTCCAGATAAGCGTCTTGGCCCGGTCGATCGCATCGAGCAGACCTTCGACTGTTTCCGGGCCCGCATCCAGAATCATTTCGTTGGCTTTGACGTCATTCAAACCGCATACGCGGTGCGGTGCATTCGCCGCAAATTCTGTGGCGGCAACAACGTCAATAGGTAGGAGGATCTGACAATTCGCTTTCTGCGCGGCGGTCATGATGTCTCGAGCCGTGTCGGCCAAATCATGTTCACACAAAGAATTGCCGACGTCATACCCTTGAGCCGCTAGAAATGTATTGGCCATGCCGCCGCCGATGGCCAGCATATCCAGCTTGTCGACAAGGTTTTTCAGCAGGTCGATTTTAGTAGAAACTTTTGCACCACCCACGACACCTAACACAGGTTGTCTTGGGTTTTCCAACGCCTGCGCGAGATGATCCAGTTCGCGTTCCATAGACAATCCGGCATAAGCGGGGAGGAATTTTGCCAGTCCGGCACTTGAAACATGGTTGCGGTGTGATGCGGAAAAAGCGTCCTGAATAAACACGTCTCCCATAGATGCCCAGCGTTTTGCGAGATCTTCATCGCCCTTGGTTTCACCTGCTTCGAACCGGGTGTTTTCCACGAGGGTGATATTTTCGGAAATGTCTGCAGCATTTGAACCGTCAATAAAGCCGATCGTTTCGCCGAGATGCTCATTTAAAACAGGCAAAAGAAAGTCCAGAGAGAGATCTGGTCTGACCTCGCCTTTAGGACGTCCGAAATGGCTTAAAATTACCAGCTTGGCGCCGGCGTCACGGATAGCGCGCAACGTTGGTAGCGCGGCCTGAATACGTGTGTCGTCCGAAATAGAACCGTCCTCTGCGCGAGGGACATTAAAATCTACTCTGACAATGGCCGTTTTACCGGATAAGTTTGCGTCTTCCAGACGTCGAAAATGCATAGTTTAGCCTTTGATATTTTCAGCCATGACGCGGGCAACATCGATCATACGATTGGCAAAGCCCCATTCATTATCATACCAGGCGATAACCTTAACTAGGTCACCTTCGATAACTTTGGTCAGCGGCGCAGCGTAGATGGATGAATGCGGGTCATGGTTCAAATCAGAAGATACAAGCGGTTCTTCTGTATAGCGAAGCACGCCTTTCATCCGTTGTTCCGAAGCCTGTTTGACTAAAGCATTCAATTCTTCGGTTGAGGTGGCGCGTTCGGGCTGAAAAGCCAAGTCAACCATAGAGACATTTGCGGTCGGTACACGCACGGCTGAACCGCTCAACTTACCGGTCAATTCCGGGATAACCAATCCAACAGCTTTGGCAGCCCCCGTAGACGTCGGGATCATGTTTTGGCCTGCGGCACGCGCCCGGTAGAGGTCTTTATGTGAATTATCCAGAATTCGCTGGTCCTGCGTATAAGCATGAACCGTTGTCATGAACCCACGGCGAATGCCAACGGCGTCCATGAGCACATCTGCTAAAGGTGCCAGGCAATTCGTTGTACAAGACGCACAGGAAACTATAAGATCCGTTGAGGTCAGGTCTTCATGGTTTACGCCATAAACAATGGTTTTATCCACGCCCTCTGCAGGCGCTGAAATCAGAACGCTTTTGGCACCAGCATCAATATGAGGCTGCGCCCGTTCTTTTGTGCGGAAAACGCCGGAGCATTCCATGACGACATCCACGTCCAAGGCGCCCCAATTTACATCTGCGGGGTTTCGCTCTTGCGTAACGCGTACTTTTCCACGTCCAAAGTCCATAAAACCTTCCCCGGTTTTGACTTCGGTCCCAAAACGTCCATGGACGCTGTCATAGCGCAATAGATGAGCTGAGGTCTCCAGCGCACCGGGACTGTTAATAGCAACAATCTCGATATCTTGTATGTTATATTCGCTTACGGCGCGGGTAACGAGGCGACCAATGCGGCCGAAACCGTTAATCCCAATTTTGATTGTCATGACAAAATACCTGTTCGTTTTTCAAACATATACAGTTTAAAGCTTAAAATTCCTTTTGCAGATGAAATGTTTTCTGCGACCTAACTTCGCGCAGGAAATGGCGAAGCCCCTATCTCAAGTCAATAAGTTATGGCTTGTTGTTGCTGTAAAAATCAGGCTATTCTAGTAAAAATTTGATCGAACCGGGGATTTATATGAATGACAGCGCTGACATCCGAGTCGCCGCCGAAAAATTAAACGCTGCGTTAAAAAATCTGGAAGACGCGGTAGGTCCGATGTTGGCGGATCTGCAGGATCTCAAGCAGTTTAAGAGCGAATCAGAGAATTTCGTCGAAGACCGGGCCAAACTGGCTCAGGCGCTCGACGACGCGAAAGCACGCGGGGCGCAATTTGAAGACAGAGAAATCGAGTTCCGACGATTGGCCGATGAAACGACGGCTGAACTAGACCAGGTTATCGCCAAGGTTCAAAATGTATTGGAGCGTGATTAATGGCCAAGGTGAACATAACCGTAAATGGACGCCGCTACGCTTTGGGGTGCGATGACGGAGAAGAAGAACGCTTACTGGTACTGGGGCAGAAATTTGACAATCGTATCAAAGAGCTGGCCAATCAATTTGGTCAAATCGGTGATCTGCGCCTGTTAGTTATGGCCGGTATCACGATGATGGATGAGCTAGAAGACACAGACAGTCTGGTTGAACAAAAGGCTGAACGTCTGGCGGCCGATGTACGCCGCGCCAGCGAAGATGCCGTCAGCGCGGCCAAAAAACGAGAGGCCGAAGCTTCTAGAAGTTTACTGGAAGCCGCGAAACGGATCGACAATTTAGCCAATAAATTGAACGGCTAGTTTTACTTCCTGTAGGCCCGTTTGATGAAAACAGGCTGCCTAAGAAGCTGTTCTCCCATCAACGCAAATTCAGGGGGTTGCTGTTTGGCCTCTTCCGGGCTTGAGGTTCTTTGTTGCTGAATGTGATAGGCAACAGCCAGTCCTTTGGTTACGCGTCCGAACACAGCAAATCCCTGACCATCTGGATTGCGGATACCGCCATGATTCAGCACTTTATTATCATCGAGATTTATAAAAAAGAAGGCGGCGGAGGCGGAGCCGATTTCACCGCGTGCCAGTGCGAGAGCGCCAGTGATATTTTGAAAACCTGTTTGTTGTGTAGACTCATGCTCAGCCACAAGGGTCAAGTCCTTTAAATCTAACCGACCGCCCTGAATGATCGATAGATCATGGTTTTGTTTGTCATTTTCTGACGTGACGACACGGTAAAATCCCTGACCGTCATAGAGACCTTTGTCGACATAATAGAGGAAGTCCGCCGCGGATTTGGGTGCGCGCTCGGTGTAAACGTCCACATGAATTTCACCCAGATCTGTCTCCAGGACAACGCCAACGGCTTGGCCGGGGTTGCTGAATGCTGGGCCGGCATCCGGATAACTGCCGGATAACGGTACAATGCCTGTGTCATCGCCTCCGCATCCGACCAATGTCAGTGCGGCAATCCCCATGAGTATTTTTTTCATTCGCTACCACCTTGTAGACGCGTAACAGTTTCGGTGATCGCAAAAGCGGCCAATCCGACCATCAAGCTTGCCATTGGATTACGAATAGACAGAAAAGCGATAATGCCGGCTGCGCAGCCCAAAATGACTGATAGCGTATTTATACTAAAGGACATGGCTTACCTTTTTGCGACTCAAGAACTCTTAAGTTCTACGTCCCAGTACAGATAGTCAAGCCAGCTTTCATGCAAATGGTTAGGCGGGAATTTACGTCCTTGCGCCTGCAATTGATGCATGGTCGGTTTATAGGGTTTTATGGCCAGTGACATGCCGGCTTCTTTGGGCTTTCGCCCGCCTTTTTTGAGATTACATCTCGAACAAGCCGCAGCAATATTGGTCCAGCTGGTTTTGCCGCCTAGGCGCCGGGGAATAACATGATCAAAAGTCAGCTCGTCGGCACTGCCGCAATAAACGCACTGAAACCCGTCTCGCAGAAATAAGTTAAATCGCGTGAAGGCTGGAGAGCGGTTTTGGGCCACATAATCCTTGAGGGCGACCACACTTGGCAGTTGCATTTCGAAACTGGCGGAGCGAACGGTTCGCTCATAATGGTCGACTACATTGACCCGGTCCAGGAACACAGCTTTCACGGCATCCTGCCAAGACCAGAGTGACAGTGGAAAATATGATAGAGGTTGATAATCTGCGTTGAGAATGAGGCAGGGACAAGATCCCAGGGGCAGGCTTTCTTTTGGTATGTCCGGGAGTTCCATCATAGACATGACATATCTCCCTCGCGCATTGACTGTACCGATTTATAGATTTCGATTCCAAATAGCCTGAACCCTATCTCCTTTTCTTCCGATTCTGCTGCAAGCTAACCAAAATAGCCGCACCATGGCAAGGGAGTAGACTTTCTCTTCACTTTGGTTAATACATGGTTAAGGCTTTGGGGGGAAACAAGGCTATGAAACGAATTCTTGCATATAGCCTGACGTGCCTGATGGGGTTGGCGTTTTGTGGTGCAACAGTCGAGGCGCAGTCGCTTATTAGTGTCGGATATGAACGGGCGCCCGAAGAACGCACAATTCCGTTAAATGCGCGTAATCGCAGCCCATCTGAATTCCCTGTCGTGAAAGCCGGTTTACAGCCTTCCATATTCTCAAAAGGTTTCGGTGAGGTCGTGGACCTCGCTCTCGGAGAGCAGGGCGAGCTATATATTCTGGATGGACGCAACGGTCGGATAACCGTCATCACAGACCGCAATAGAGACGGAATGCCGGATATCACTCGGAAGCTTTCTGTGACGTTTAATCAACCCCGTTCTCTGGTCGCTCATGAAGGTCGGCTTTACGTAGCCGATCAGGATGCGGTCTGGATTTATGAAGCTGGTGAAAAGAAACTATTTGCATCATTAGCCAATGTGGACATTCACAGAAATCATCTCCCCATTATTGTATCGCCTGACGGCAATCAGATCTTACTTGGGATTAACTTCAAAAACGGTACGTCCAGCGTGTTGGCGCTGAATGCGAAAACCGGTTTTGCGGCCATTCAAGCGACCGGAACAGGTCCCATCTCTGCGATGGCTCAAGCCAAAGGTTCGCTTTTATGGCTGAGTATCGATAACCGCCTGATCCCCGTTTCCAATGGTCAGTTTGACGAGGCAATGGCACGTCAATTACCTGCTGCAGATGGCATAAAAGCGGTTTACCTGCCCGATGCCGAGCAATTAACTGCCAAAGGTCTGGGGTATCTCGCAGGGCAGTTTTTAGTGTCTCAAGAACAGGAATTTTATAACCGAAAACCGGGCGAAACCAGCCGAAACGTCGTGGCTATTTCCAGTACATTTGGCCAACCTGACGGATCTGCTGTACCCGTCATCGCGGGATTTTTAGGCAATCATGGCCGCTCAGCCTGGGGTCAGCCGGGCGCCATGGTTTGGGATGAACGGGGTTTGTTCCTCGCGGATCAACAAAACGGTATTATTTGGCGCATACATCAACTCGAACCCAAAATCACATTTTCAGATCGTGCAGAGCCTGTGAAGTTTTACGAAGCTGAAGACGTCAAAAAGCCCAAAGCCAGTTGGGGCAGTTCCATTGAAAACGGCTCATCTATTGTGACCGGCTCGGCTCTAGCAACGGATTGGGAAGAGAATAAACTCATTCCCAAAGAAACTCTGATGGAGCGACTCCGCCGCGAGGAAAAAGAAGCGACGGACACGGATTAGGCAATTCGGATTTTATGATCCAGCAACTGACCAAGCTTTTCTAAACGGTGTGCGACCCGTTCGGTCAGGACATTGCTCCAGGCGGGTTTGGCAGCAATGGTTAGAACTCCATTTTCAGCTCGAACAGAAATCTGCCTCAACAAGACTGGCGAACGGCCGGATGCTACAACGGCCAGGCGAATGGCTGAACCGAAAATCATGGCTGCATGGCGTTCTCTTTGTGTAAGTAATAAGTTGATAGCGTCCTGATTGGGCGTCTGAGAATTACCTGTATAGGAATGGAATAATATCAATGCCAGATAGGCACGTTCTTTATGGGTCAAACCCGATAATGGCGCATATAAGACATCTTCAAAAACCAGTCCTGCGCGATAATCAGGATGCAGGCCTTTCCCAATGCCCACCAGATGACAGGCCGCTTGCCGCAAACGAATTTCGTTATCTTTGTCAAATACGCTTGGGAGAATAGGTCCGAGCGGGTTTAAAAACCCTATTAAGGGCTCAGCAAAATTGACACCTTGTAGATTTCCCCGCGCCAGATCACGACAACCATCCAGCAGTCCGTCACGTTTGGACAAAGCCTCTGGCATATTGGCTTTGACGAGGCCTTCCCGCAGGCCCGTTGTCGAAATCACGACCTTACTGGGTTCCATAAAATCAAGCAATGTTTCGAGCATTAACCCACCATAAGGCAAAGTCTCCGCCCGGCGTTGATTAATGCCCGGCCAGTCGAGCAAATCCTGCCGTCCTTCCCCGTAGGCCCATTTGGCCAGATCACGCGCAGTCCCCGGCATGAGCTCATAAGACTGCAGGGTTTTCATTGGATAGAGATGCCGTTTTTGGTGCACACCGGCCAGGTTACGCCATGCGCCGCCGATCAAATAGAGCGGTTTGCCGCCATTTTTTGGAAATGGTTTTTTGGTGATTTCGGCGTGAATGGTTTTGCGCAATTGCACGGGGTCAAACTTGGCCGTCAGGCTGAGATCGTGGCCGACGACCCGAAACGGCCCAATGGGATAAGACACGCCTTTACCAACGGTTCCGTTTTGAACCTGAATGAGCTCGAGGCTGGCACCACCCAAATCGGCGGCAATGCCGTTTGCTCGCGGTTCTGCGGCCAAAAGGCCTTGAGCCGTGAGAAAAGCTTCCTCTTGTCCTGAGACAGGCTTGATATCCAGGTCGGTTTCACGTTTGACCTGTGCGATAAATTCTCCTGCATCATTGGCATCCCGCAAAGCCGCAGTGGCCCCTATAATGATACGGTCAAGTTTCTGGGCCTCAGCTATAGACTTAAATCGCGAAATGGCTGCAAGGGCCTCATCTTTGCCTTTAGGGCTAAGTTCACCCGTAATACTGAGATCTCGGCCCAGGCCCGCCAAAACTTTTTCATTATAGACCGGTGAAAAGGCCGCGCCGTACATTTCATAAATAACAAACCGAACGGAGTTGGAGCCGATATCGAGAATGCCCACTCTATTATAACGAACGGTTTCAGTCATCTTTGGACTTTTCGGGCGACGATTGACTTGTCGGGCGTTTGGGAATGCTGAGTTCCTTCGGGGCATTATAGCTCAGGGCTTTTCCGCGACCGGAAAGAGACGGGTTTTCCATAAAGTAACGGTGCGCAGAGAAGGGTGCGTTTGGATCTGCGATTTCCACGCGGTTATATTTTCCGTCGGATCTCAGTTCCCAGCTATTGGCTTCGTCGTTGAGATTAGCGATCATGATTTGTCGCATGACCTGACGATGCACGGTGGGGCTCTCTATGGGCACCAGCGTTTCAACGCGACGGTTCAGATTGCGCGGCATCCAGTCCGCTGATGACATATAAACTTTGGCGTTTTTATTGGGCAGGGCATCCCCATTGCCGAAACAGGCAATTCGGGAGTGTTCGAGGAAACGACCGACGATACTTTTGACCCGGATGTTTTCAGACAATCCGACAATACCGGGTTTAAGGCAGCAGATCCCGCGCACAACCAAATCAATTTGAACGCCGGCCTGAGAGGCCTCGTAGAGCTTATCAATGATTTGAGTGTCCACGAGTGCATTCATTTTTGCCCAGATAGCTCCCGGTTTTCCGTCCTTTATATTTTTGATTTCCGCATCGACGAGTTCTTCGAGCTTTGGACGCAGCCCCTCCGGTGCGACCGAAAGTTTCTCCAAGCTTCTGGGTTGAGAATAAGACGTCACGAAATTGAATAATTTCCCCACATCACGCCCCATGGCCTGATCTGCGGTAAACAGGGCCAAATCCGTGTAAATCTTGGCGTTTTGAGCGTGGTAGTTTCCGGTTCCCAAATGGGCATAGGTTCTCAGGCCAGTGCCTTCCTTGCGAACCACCAAAGAGACTTTAGCGTGAGTTTTATAGTCGACAAAACCATAGACGACATGCGCCCCTGAGCGTTCCAGATCCCGGGCCCAGCGCATATTCGATTCTTCATCAAACCGTGCCTTCAGCTCGACCAGAGCTGTCACGGTTTTCCCGCGTTCGGCAGCCTCGATCAGTGCTTTGACAATAGGACTGTCATCGGAGGTTCGATAAAGGGTTTGTTTGATAGCGACAACATCCGGATCCAGCGCTGCCTGCTCGAGGAACTGAATAACGACATCAAACTCTTCATAAGGGTGGTGGACCAGAATATCTTTGGCAGCAATCGCGGCGAAACAATCCCCGTCATAATCGCGTATGCGTTCCGGAAATCGTGGCTGAAAGGGTTCAAACAATAAATGTGGTCGATAGCGCGTTATCAGGCCTGACAGTGTCGCCATGCCAAGGAAACTGCTGCCGTCGAGAATGTCTTCATCCCAGCACTCAAAGCCATCAACCAAGACATCCCGCAGGACGTCCGGGATTTCCGGGTTCATCTCTAGCCGGATAACGCGTCCACGTCGGCGTTTCTTAAGAAGGAACTCGAAATGCTGAACCAGGTCTTCCGCTTCTTCATCGATGGCGATATCACTGTCTCGGGTAATGCGAAACAGACCTGTACCTTTGATTTTAAAGTCGGGGAAAATCGAGGGAGCCGCTAATTTCAACGCTTCTTCGACGGCCACATAGACATCAACTTTTTTCTTTTTGTCATAATCCACATGCAGAAAGCGGGGCACATGGTGAGGGATGGGAATAATTGCGTAAAGCGGTTCCATACCCTTGCCGCGATCCAGGTGCAAAACCATGCCAAAACCCAGATTGGAAATAAATGGAAAGGGGTGTGCCGGATCTATCGCCAATGGGGAGAGTAGGGGAAACACATTGCCCTCGTATAGAGCCATGAGTTTTTTCTTCTCGGAAGATGACAGCTCTTCGGCCGTTTTAACCTGAATGCCTTCGTCGGATAATTGTTTGCGGAGTTTGTTCCAACAAGACACCTGAGATTTGACCACTTTTTTGACCCGTTTGCGAATCTTTTCCAACTGTTGCTCAGGTCGCAATCCGTCGAAACTCCGTTCAGTGATACCCGCCAGTTCCTGTGTGCGCAGACCCGCGACCCGAACCATGTAGAACTCGTCCAGATTGCTGGCAGATATAGAGAGAAACCGCAAACGTTCTAAAAGCGGCACATTTGGATTTTTCGCTTCGTCCAAAACGCGTGTGTTGAAAAACAACCAGGACAATTCGCGGTTAAAATAAAGGTCCTCGCGCGGCAATTCCGAAACGGCTTCGATTGTCTCTTCTTCGCTCATTATGCGTGGGTGTTTCCTTGCAGATTTTGACATCCGCTTAGGGGATCAGGCGGCTTTAGGCAACATTTAAGCGGCGTTGGCGCGGGCTTCATCCGTAAAGGTCGTGTAAAAACTCTCAGCGTCAGGCGCCTTACGCAATCGGGCGCGTACGTCTTCGTTTCGCAGACGCCGTGAAATCATAGCAAGGGCCCGCAAATGGTCTCCGCCGGCCTCTGAAGGCGCCAGAATAAGCACCACAAGGTCGACCGGGCGCTCATCAATGGCTTCAAATTCAACGGGTGTGTCTAATCGGACAATGGCGGCAATCACACGGTCAAGACCGTCTAGCCTGGCATGTGGCAAGGCAACACCTGAGCCGACACCGGTCGAGCCTAAACGTTCCCGTTCCATAGTCGCATTGACGATGTCTTTGACGTCCATATTGGTGATGTTCAGAGAGCCACACGCAACAACAAGCTCAGCCATTTCCTGAATGAGTTGTTTTTTGCTACTGGCCTTCAAATCGACGGCCACGCAGTCTCGTATGAGCAAATCTGTCAGCGTCATTAACAGTGATTCATCAAAAGTGATTCCGGGGGAAAACCTAGTTTTCGGACGCGCCCTTACACTTTGTCGGGCTTGGGGTCAATCCATCCTATGTTGCCGTCCGAGCGTTTAAAAACAACGTTGAGGCGACCATGTTTGGCATTGTTGAAGATAACCACGCCAGTATCGGCCAGTCCAAGCTCCAGAGCGGCCATGCCGGGGGTCATAGTTTTTAGACTGCCGGGTTTTTCGGCGATCACAATAGGCTCTGCAGTCTCAGCAGTCTCATTAAGATCGTCTTCGCTATCCTCATCGGCGATAGGGTTTTCCAATATAAACATGGAAAATGCCTCTTTTTTGGAGGCTGCATTATGGTCCTTGAGGCGTCGTGAATAACGGCGAAGACGTTTTTCCATATGCTCAAGAGCCTCATCCGCCGCCGCATAGCCGTCATGATTCTGGCCCTGGGCTTCCATGGAAGCGCCTGATGGCAAATGAATGGAACAGAGTGTTTTAAATCCGGTGCCCTCGCGACTGACGTAAACCTGTGCGTCGCCTTCGCGGTGTATGTATTTGTCCATCATCTCTTCTAGTCGGGCTTTTATTCGGTCCTGTAGGGCGGGTGAAACATCTATGCCTTTCGAAGCGATTTGAACTTGCATACGGACATCCTCGTTTTATTTGTTGTGAATGTTCAGCCTATACCAGAAATAGTTTTGAGGCCACCCCTCAAAAGAGAAAAGGTCAGGTGGCGGTTAATTTTTTGCTGTTGATGTCAATGCTTAACAGGCGTCGTTTTTAAGAATGCGCCGGCGTTCAACGGATGAAGGAATACCCAAAGACTCACGATATTTTGCGACCGTGCGTCGGGCAATATCAATGCCCTGAGCACGCAGCATTTTAACCAGCTTGTCGTCGGATTTGACACTCTTTTCGGTTTCTTCGGAAATCAAGATTTTGATTTTGTGGCGAACGGCTTCGGCGCTGATAGCTTCGCCGCCGTCCAACGCATTAATACCCGCGGTAAAGAAATATTTGAACTCAAAGACTCCGCGCGGTGTGTTCATGAATTTATTGGAAGTGACGCGACTGACCGTGCTTTCGTGCATTTCAATGGCATCGGCGACGGTCTTCAGATTGAGTGGCCGCATTTTATCAACCCCATAGGCAAAGAAGCCGTCCTGCTGTTTGACGATTTCCGTTGCGACCTTGAGGATTGTCCGGGCGCGTTGATCCAGAGATTTCACCAGCCAACTCGCATTTTGATGGCATTCGGTCATAAATGTTTTGGTGTCTTCATCAGCATTTGGACCGCATATTTCGGCGAAATAGCGATTATTGACCAATACACGCGGCAGGGTGTCTGCATTTAGCTCGACGGCCCATCCGCCTTGAGGCGTCTCTCTGATGGTCACATCAGGTTCGATAGCCGCCGCCATTGAGGCACCGAATGCCAGGCCTGGTTTGGGGGACAATGTTCTGAGTGTGGTGACCATTATCGTTAATTCGTCTTTGGAGACTTCACAAACATTAGCCAGTTTGGCCAAGTCGTGCTTGGCCAGCATTGTCAAATTATCCAACATGGTCAGCATTGGTGTTGTGAGTAGCCCTTTTTCACGAAGTTGCAAAGCGAGGCACTCCTTAAGATCGCGCGCACAAACGCCGGTCGGTTCGAAGCTTTGAATTTGGGTCAATACGCTTTGGACTCTGTTTTCAGATACACCCAAGCGCTCGGCTGCCTCTTCGACGCTGAGGCGGAGATATCCGTTATCATCAACGTGATCTATGAGGTACATTCCGATGAGACGTTCTCGGTCGTCCTTGATTTCGACACCCAGTTGATCGGTCAAATGCTCATTCAGAGTGATCTCGGCTTCGGTGTTTTCAATCAGATTATATTCACTGCCTCCAGAAAATGTCCCTCCAGAGCCACTTTTGGACCAATCAACAGATCCGCCCACATCGGCGGCACTGGACTGTTCATGTATGATTTCGGCGGGTGCATCGAGGCTGGTTTCAGCCGCTGTCGGTGCGTCCATGCGGACTTCGGCAAATTCGTCCAGAGCTTCACGTGCGGCTTGTGCCTCTTCGCGCCGGTTATCATCACCCGTGCCCCGCTCAAGCAGGGGATTACTTTCCAACTGCTCCTCGACATATTCCGCCAATTCCAGATTGGATAATTGGAGCAATTTAATCGCCTGCTGCAATTGCGGTGTCATGACGAGCGAAGTCGTCTGTTTCTGCTGTAATCTAGGTGCAATCGCCATAGCTTTGCGTCCAATCACCATTCAAATTATTGTTTTATTTGAGGTGGGACATAACAGGAAACCTTTAACGTCCGGTTTCGAAAACCGGTGCAGCGGATATTTCTGGCATGAGTTTTGCTTTGGCGAAAGTTTGGATAAAACAAAGGCCGCTCGACAGTATCAAGCGGCCTCGTTTTGAAGTTTGGGTCCGATCAGGCGCAGTGCCTGACTTCTCTGTAAGATAATTTAGATACCCAATTCGATTTTTACGAAAGTGCTGATCTAACAGCTTCGGGCGGTCCCCTCAAAATAGATAGACAAACGACACCTCCTTTCGATAAACGCGGCTCCACAATGGAACGGCTATGTTGATAGTTTGAATCTAGCAAGAATTAAGCCGCTTTCAAGGCCTAAGTTTTATTAAATTTCAGTGACAGTTAACGGAGCATTTACCATACCCCGTCAAGCTTATGTTTCTGCCGGAATGAAATTCAGGGCGACACCGTTATTACAATAACGCAGACCCGTCGGATGCGGCCCATCATTAAAAACATGTCCCTGATGCCCGCCGCAGCGTATACAGTGATATTCTGTGCGTTTGGCCCAGAGCTTATTGTCGTCCTTTGTGCCAACGGCACCCTGAACGACGGTAAAGAAGCTCGGCCAGCCTGTACCAGAATCGTATTTCATATCGGAGGTAAACAGCTCAAGCCCGCAACCAGCGCAGACAAAACTGCCCGCACGGTATTCTTTATCCAGAGGCGAAGTACCGGCCCGTTCGGTGCCTTCCTTGCGCAAGACATAAAATTCCATATCCGTCAGGCGCTCTTTCCATTCGCTTTCTGAAATATTGGCCCATTCTGAATCAGACATGGCAGTCTCCTTGCTGGCATTAACATCAGGCGTCTGCGCTTTTGACTGCGCACAGGCGGATAGACTAGCGGCACCAATTGCCAAAGTAAATTCACGTCGTCCAATCATAAGGCTCTCCTTTATTCTGGATACGCTGAATATGGGGGATCTGGATTAACAGTGCCAGTGACAAAGTCTCACGAAGGTGTGAGGTTTAATCAATGATGTTCAGTAAGTCACTTAACGGAATCCATCCAATAGAAACAACGATTAACAATCCGGTCCAAAAATTACTCTTGAACAAACGTAATGCTCCCGAACTATCATTCGGGTCCAGCTTCCAGACCTGCCATGCGAGATGACCGCCCGCAAGAAGCATAACAGGCAAAAATAGAAAGAAAAATACATCAATCCACGGTTCAAAGAAGTCATCCGTACCTGTTTCGAAATACAATTCATGACTGAATGCTGCAAAAAGCAAAAATATCATCAGCATATAGCTCATGCCAATTCCCAATCGAATATGTTTCCCAAATCGTCTCGCCGTTGACTTAATCCCTACAAAGGCATCATCCTCGATATCCTGACAGGCGTAGATGGTGTCATAGCCAACCGTCCAGAATATGAGTCCGATATAAAGCAAAACAGACGCCGGGCTGAGCTCGCCCGTTTTAGCCGCATAAGCCACAAGTGCTGCCCAGTTAAATGTCAGTCCTAGCCAGAGCTGCGGCCACCAGGTTATTCGCTTCATAAAAGGATAGCCGGCCACGAGCGGGATCGAACACAGCGCAATTATCTGCGCCAGTCGCGGCAGACATAATAATATGCCCAGCCCCACCAGACATTGCGCCAGCAACCAGATCCAGGCCTGTTTGACACTTATGGTCCCTGCCGGAATGGGACGTAGGGCCGTCCGCTCAACCTGTGCGTCCAGATCACGGTCAACAATGTCATTATAGGTACAACCGGCCCCACGCATGGCGATGGCCCCGATGAAAATAAGTAAGGCCCATTTCAGATCGCTCCAATTCAGACCGTGAGACAATCCGGCAAAGGCGAGCGCTATCCAGCCGGGCAGGGTGAGCAACCAATATCCGATGGGACGGTCCAGCCGGGAGAGCTGCAAATACGGGATCCAGCCCGCCGGCATGCGGTAGACCCAATGGCCGCTCTCAGCATCTTGAATGGTTTGTGTCATGAGATCTTCTTATTCTCCTTCGCTTTTTTAGCAAGACGGGTTAAGTAAAACCATGAGAGAAAATTACACACTCACCCGAATATATATGGATGCGGCGTTACAGGCTGGTGCCCGGTTTGAACTGCCCAAGGCGCAGGCCCATTATCTGACCAATGTTCTGAGGCTTGAGGTCACGGATGAACTTCGCGTGTTTAACGGCAATGACGGAGAATGGCGGGCGCGCGTCAGCGATGTGTCCCGCAAAAAAACCGTCATATACATTGTCGATCAATTGCGGGCGCCTCAAAGCTGCCCGGATATCTGGCTGTGCTTTGCGCCGGTCAGAAAACATCGCAACGCCTTTATTCTGGAAAAGGCGACAGAGCTGGGTGTATCGCTCATGCAACCTGTCGTGACTGAGCGTACCCAACATGCCAAGCTGCGTCTGGATAAAATGCAAAGCCAGATCATAGAGGCCGCCGAACAGACGGAACGGCTTGACCTGCCGACGCTCAAAGAAACTGTCAATCTGGATCAGATGCTGCATAACTGGCCAGATAAGCGCACACTGATTTTTGCCGACGAAGGCGAGGACGCCGAACCCGTCATGAACGTCCTCAAAAAACTCAAAGGCCCGGCGGCGCTATTGATCGGTCCCGAAGGCGGCTTTACAGACAGAGAACGCAGTCATTTGCGTGAGCAAAAATTCGTCAAGTCTGTGTCGCTCGGCCCACGTATCCTGCGCGCCGACACGGCCGCCTTGTCACTCCTCACTCTCTGGCAGGCCATGCAGGGTGATTGGTAGCCGGGCCCTCACAATGACATCTCCGAAATTCTGGCTGATCCTGCTGCGCTTCATAGGCTTGGGCTTCATTTGCGCCATGATATATTGGGGATTGCAGGACGAAAATCTCACCAATGAAGGCCTGATCTATGGGTTGGGTTATTTGGCTTTGATAGGTGGCATTCTTGTCGCTTTTTATATTCCGGTTATCGCTGGGCTCTATCTTTATAAAATCTGGCATGACTGGCGTTATCCGGATTTTGATCGAGAACTGGGTCAGTCCGAAATCCTCTATATCGAGACCCGTCAGTCAGAGCTGAAATCTTATGTGGAGAGTCGTAATTTTGCGTCTAAGAAATACTGGTTGACGGGCTGGGCAATTTTAGCACTGTTGCTTTTGGGTGTGTTCATTATTACCAAGCTGTTCTTCTTTTTGGAGGATCATTTTTACGCTATGCCCGATCATGAAGTGTTTGGTCAGCTCATCAGTTTTCAGGGGAAATTCTGGACTTTTTTGCTCGTGATTTTGACCGTGATTACAGGCGCAACCATCCTCTGTGTTGTTTTCGCCGCCATAGTTTCTTATCTGTTCCGTCCATTTGCCGAGGCCACGACCATATCATTGAGCTGGGCTGAACAAAGTCTGGCCGACAAGGCCGAAGAGCTACCCGAAACCGTCGAGACCTATTTTCGATATCGGTTCTTGGATATGAATGACGAGCTGGGTGGTCGGGACATGTTGGATTTTATTGGCCGCCGTCGGCGCTTTTCGCTTTTGAAATGGGGTCTGGGCCTATGTCTACTGGGTATTCCCCTATTCTTTTTATCACTGCAAAATGGAACGGGATTTTATGAAAAAGGCCTCAGTCAGCGGTCGCTGTTGACTTTGTCTAAAACCGATATCGCTTACACAGATATAGATTATGTCGGCGTAGCCTGCCTTTACAATGATGCTGAAAATAAAGCTAAAAAGCGCTCGTGGTTATTCTACAAGGACGGTCATGTAATTGCGGAAACATGGGTTCCCCGTCAGAAAGATGAGGACTTTGAAAAGTTGAATGATTATTTGATTGGAATAGACATACCTTTTCGGAAAAACCTATTCACTTTTGACAATCCAATTAAGCGTGTCAAAAATCCTTTTGAACATTGTATCGCAAATCTCGTGATGAACAACCCCGAAGACAGGAATTGGATCCGCACAATCATGCATTTGGACGATTTTGAAGGTCAAGAATAATGAAACTCTCTCTCGACAAAACCTACGACAAATCCCGGGCCCGCCTACAGGCTAAAAAGGTTCGGGCGGAAGCCCATGACCCGGGAGCGGCGGTTGAGCTGATCGGTCAGTTTCCGGCTGAACGGTTTCGTCGTGCCGTCATTGGCGGCTTTTGGCCCATCCAAAGCGAGATTGATCCGCGTCCGCTTATGGCGGCTTTGGAACTTCAGGGTCATCAGCTGGCGCTGCCGTGTACGCCCCGTCAGGGTAAGCCGCTAACATTCAGGGATTGGCATGTGGGTGAAAAACTCAAGGCCGGGCCTCATAATACGCGCGAGCCTTATCCGGAAAAAACCGAAGTGTTCCCGGATCTGGTATTTGTGCCCATGCTGGCATTCACCTCAGCGGGTGAGCGATTGGGCTATGGCGGCGGGTTTTACGACCGGACGCTCGAGAAATTACGGCAGAAAAAACAGGTCTATGCTTGCGGTGTGGCCTATAGTGCGCAAGAAGCGGCCTCGCTGCCAACTGAGGCGCATGATGCGCCGCTTGATGGCATGCTAACGGAAAAATATTTTAAAGCGTTCAATTAGGGTATCTGGGTGAAGGTCTTATTTTTAGGTGATGTGGTCGGACGCGCAGGGCGAAAAGCTATTGCCGAGCGTCTACCCGGCCTGCGCAAAGAACTCGATCTGGATTGTGTGATTTGTAATGCAGAGAACATGGCGGGCGGTTTTGGCGTGACGCCGGCGACCGTTCAGGATTTATACGATTCCGGAGTCGATATTATTACGCTTGGCAATCACAGTTTCGATAATCCTCAGGGTATATCTATTATCGAGAATGATGAGAAAATCTTGCGCCCTGTCAATTACCCACCCGGCACAGTTCCGGGCCGGGGCGTGGGTCTTTATGAAGTTGGCGATTATCGGATTATGGTCATTAATGTGATGGGGCGTGTTTTCATGGATGCGCTGGATGATCCTTTTGTGGCGGTTGGAAAAGAACTCGACACGGCCCCACTGGGGCAGGTGGCTGATTTCATCATGGTTGACATACACGCCGAAGCCACGTCCGAGAAACAGGGCATGGGCTATTTTTGCGATGGCCGCGCGTCCCTTGTCGCGGGCACCCATACCCACACGCCGACATCGGATACACGCATACTGCCTAAGGGAACAGGTTTTCAAACAGATGCGGGCATGTGCGGGGATTACAATTCCATTATCGGTATGGATGTGGCTGAGCCGCTCCACCGCTTTACCACACGTATGCGCTCGGGTCGTTTTGAGCCGGCCAGCGGTGAGGGCACGCTGAGCGGTGTTTATGTGGAAACCGGCACAGATGGTTTGGCGGTGGATGTGAAACCGATCCGGCGGGGTGGTGTTTTAACGGAGAGTTAGAGATGGATTTGAATAATCCCATAGATGATGCGTTTTTAAAAAACGCTGACGCCCATATTGAACTGGCCAATGAGCATCTTAAAACGACGGCCCGAGGACGGGCCAGTGCGGCCATGATGTATGGTTCAGCTCGCTATAATGCCTGGGTCAGCGCGACCGGCTGGGAGAGCGGCGAGGATATGCAGGCGAACCGAGACGAAACAATTGACTATTTTGTCGCCCATTACCGGAAGATGCTCGAAGAAAATATGGATGACTACATCGCCAATCACGCGAAATATATTCAGCGCAAATCAAAATAAGCCTGTTTCCTTTATCTCCCTAGTCGTTGAAGCCCTTGCCCCGCGCGCTATCTTTGCCTAAATAGCCGCCAAATCTAATCAAAACAGGGATTCCTCATGGCAGGTCACTCCAAATGGGCCAATATCCAGCACCGCAAGGGACGTCAGGATAAGGCCCGCTCGAAGCTATTCTCTAAACTCTCCAAAGATATCGCTATTGCCGCAAAGATGGGCGGCGGCGATCCGGATATGAATCCACGTCTGCGTCTGGCCATCAACAATGCCAAAGGCCAATCCATGCCCAAGGATAATATTCAGCGGGCTATCGATAAAGGGGCTGGTGGTGACGGTGCCGATTACGAGGAAATCCGCTATGAGGGCTTTGGCCCTGCTGGTATCGGGTTCATTGTCGAATGTTCCACCGACAATACCAACCGCTCGGCTATGGAAGTTCGTACGGCCTTTTCCAAAAACGGCGGCAATCTGGGCGAGACCGGTTCGGTTGCCTTTATGTTCGACCAGGTTGGCAAGATCGAATATCCGCTAGAAATTGGCGACGAAGACAGTGTCATGGAAGCCGCTATCGAAGCCGGTGCTGATGACGTAGAACATGACGAGCCGGCCAATGACCAATGGGACGAATATGAGCCTGTGCACACCATTTTTACAGTGCGCGACGACCTCGGTGCTGTTGCGGCGGAACTCGAGAAGAAGTTCGGAGAAGCCAAATCCGTCAACCTCATCTGGAAAGCTCAAAACGAAATTGATGCTCCTGATAAAGCAGGCACGATTGTGCGTCTGGTCGAGGCCCTCGAAGATCTGGATGATGTGCAAAACGTCTATCATAATTATGAAATGTCCGATGCGGCCATGGAAACACTGGAGGATTAAATGGCCAAATGTCCTGTCGATAGTCGTAACCTCGATGAAATCAAATATGAAGGCGTCGCGGTGGATCATTGCGGTTCCTGCGGAGGAGTTTGGCTGGATGCCAAGGAGCTGGAAACGATCCAAGAGACCCGGATCATGGATTTCAGTGAAGCTCTGTCTAAGCCTGAAAATTTGGTCGCCGCCGCATTTTCAATGGCGAAAAGCGGACGCGAGCGCGACTATCAATGCGTTAGATGCGATGCAGTCCTGATCAAGCGGGAATATGGTTATGCCTCCCAGATTCAGGTCGATGTCTGTCCCGAAGGCCATGGCATGTGGCTGGATCATGGTGAATTGCAGGCTTTGGAAAAATTCTATGAGCGAATGAACGCCGAAGCCGATAGTGAATTCGCCGCATTGGAGGCCGAAATCAAATCCGCCCGTTCCCGCGAAGGCGTTCTCGGGTTTCTCAGGTCTTTTTGGTCGTAAGAGGTTTACAGCCTAAACCGGCGTCAATTGCGTTAGACTGCCGCTTCGTCCGGCAGTTTTTTTTTGCTTAATTACTACCGCAAACACAAAAAACGCTGCGACGGGGGTAGCGTCGCAGCGTGAGGGATGAGCCGGGAGAGTTAGGTCGGCTCGGTGAACAGATTTGTCAGCGGGGAGGGATTATGCTGACAAATCCAGGATCATATCTCCGACACGGTCAGCCAATTGACCGATATTGTACTCAATATCATCAGCGGTGACGGCGCCGATAACTTCGCCGGAGAAACTGTCTACCAGCAGGGCCTTGGCTTTGGCATCTTCCCAGGATTTGCAATCCTCGTGCACGGTCAAGCCTGTCTCGGACAAGGCTCGCCGACCAAAGCTGGCCCAGCTGGCATCCGGCCCCACGCCGTATATCAGGACATGGTCGAAACCTTCATTGGCTGCGGCCAATCGGATTTCGTCAATCTTGTTCATTGTGTCCTGACCCTGAAAGGGGATTTCCGGAATATATTGGTAGTATTTACTGGCGTCCATTTCGACAATGTTCGCGCTAAGGCGCTTGTCGAGGAATTTCCAATCGACGGTTTCAGCATGGGGCGTCGGGATAAAACGACCCCCGTCCAATCGGGCCACGGCAATCTTTGTGTCCTTGGATAGTGTCGGCATGACCGCTTCGGGGGTCGCGGTCAATTCCAGCGATTTCACAATATCCAATTGAGAGAAATATTTGGAAACCCAAAAATTTGCTTCCAAAGCATGGGCGCTCGTGCTGCCGATTGTGCCGCTCATCATGGCGGCTATAGCCGCGCCTAAAATCAGTTTTTTCATGTTAGCCTCTTTCACATGTTGGTTTGTCAATGAGACCTAATTGGCCTGTGAAAAAGGCGGCATTAGGCAGGGTTTAAGGAAATATTGAGGCTTTTTTCATGGAATTTGACCGGAATGTGCCAATGTCGGTCAAAATGGGCGTGAATGGGGCGAGGAGGCCTTATTTGCGTTGTCTACATGAGTATAGTATAGTGTGGAGAAATGTGGAGACTGTAATGAAACGACTTTTTCTGACTTTGTTGAGTATGACAGTTGCGGGAAGCGCATTAGCGCAAGACAGTTCTGTACCGATTTCAGACTTTTCCATATCCAATTTACAAAACAATCAAACCCTTCATGTTAGGCAATCGCATCAGGGTTGTTTTGGCGGTGGAACTAGTAGAATTCAAATTAATCAGCGTCGAGTTAAATACTTTGAGCCTGTTGGTAATCAGGGATGGCAAGGCTATCCGGAGTATAAGATGACTAATTTACAAGTCGAGCAATTAGACCGTCATCTATATTGGTTGCAGAAAGAAGGCATGGAAGGGGGCTGCACTACTCATCAAAGTTACGAATTGGAAATTCGGGAAAATGATGAAACTATAAAATCAGGTACGTTTTCTCATAATTGGTGTGGTTTTTATTCGACAACCAGAACAGAGGGGACGCCTATTATACGCGGTTCAAAAGACACTATTGGATTTAGTGACCTGACTTATTCTATCAAAGAGACCTCAGAGCCATTTCCTGTTGAGGATTTCAATTCCAAAGATATCATAAGCGATATACAGAACCTTATGCAGGACATGGATGTAGCAGGGGCCAGAGTTTCTATAGGTAATTGACCTGCTCGAAGAGCAGGCCAAAAAGAATCTAACGCGAGCGATTGCCGCGCTTTGATTACTGCGTGCGTTCAATGCGAACCTGAATGACCGGGTTATCAAACTTGTGCTGTCCGGTCAGGGCTGACGTCACCAGACCGTCATGAGCCGTGACAACGCCCGCATGCATAGTGACAGCGTTGAGTTGGTCATCGCGCTCGGCATTAAAGCCTTCGCCGCCACCGGCCGGGCCGGGAATATAGATAGCCATTTCATCATCGGCTTCGGTGCCGGCGTCATAGGCGACGCCGCGTCGAGTGAAGCTGTCGCCGACATTTAATCCGGTCAGGCTGATGGCGTTCAACCCTGTAAAGGCGTCATTGGTATTGACCAGCATGGTAGAGACGCTGAACTGATTGCCGTCGATAAATCGTTCCTGAATTTCGAAGCTGATGCTTTCACTCTGTCCTGGCGGTATGGGGCCTGCGCCGCTTACGGCGGTTAAAACCGAACGGTTATCTTCTGCCAGGGCAATTAAATCAGTGTTGTCACCGCCTTCCGCCATGACTTCCAGGGCGACCGTTGCCGGTGCACCAAGTTCAAAAACCTGGAAGGTTGGTTGATGTGCGATAATGGCCACCGGAGACAGAGGCTGCGCGTTGGTTAAATTCGTGACAGTCACCTGAAACGTCGCGACCGCAGGCGGAGGCGGCGGAGAAATGATGATCTCGCGCGCACTATCGCCCTGCCCATTGAAGTTGGCCTCACCACAAGCGGCCAGCAGAGTCAGAAGGCCTGCGCCAACCGCTATTCGTAATTTTGGAGTTCTCACAGATACCTCCTAGTTTACGGTGATCGTGACGCGAACCACAGGATTGAGCCAGCGGTGAACTGTATTGTCGAGGTCACTTTTGCCGCCATTGACATCCGCATCGCCAATGGAGCCTCGGTGAATATGGACATAGGGATTATTATCAGCGCCAGCGACACCAGTGCCGCCTGTTCCGGCAAAACCGCCCGGAGCGGCCGGAATGCCCGGTACGCCTGGCGCGCCGCCACCATTGACGATCTCGTCATTGGCTTCAGTACCGGCGTCATAGGCATTGACATTGTAGACATAAGTCCCGGGTGTGGTCGGTATGGTTATGGCATTCAGACCCGCAAAGCCGTCATTGGTCGGAAGCAGCATGGCCACGATAGACAGCTGTGTATTATTTGTACCGTCCGTATTCATACTAAAGCTTGTGGCGGCAGCGGGGGCCAGTAAACCTCCGGCCGGGTTGGCAACCGTCGTTGCGCCGAGTGCGTCCACATCTGCGACCAAACCGCTAATGTCTCCCCCCTCGGCCATAGCTTGCAGGCTGGCAGAGGCTGGCTCGCCGGAGCGGAACAGATTTGTGCCTTCTGGATGGGCTGTCACCAGAAACGGTGTATAGTAAATGCCATTGGTTATATTGGCGATCTCAACGTCAAAGTCGACGGCGCTGGCGGTCGGTGCCATTGCAAAAGAGCCGAGGGCGGCCAAGCTTAAAAGATAATTTTTCACGGGGGTTCCTCCATCTTGTGATGGACCGTGAGATGAAGGCAAAACGGGCATGTGTAAAAACACGCCCGTTGAAATTTTAGACAGTCAGTCTCACTACAATTTCAATAGACTGTGAGATCGATAATCGTGATTTGACTTCGCCAGCGCCTCTGGCGCTGATGTGCATTAAGGCAGAACAACCTTATCGATGACATGGACAACACCGTTAGAGGCGTCCAGATCAGTCGCTGTGATTTTCGCTGCATTGCGATTGGCGTCAATCAAATAGGGGACACCGTCAATCAATTGCGCGGACAGGGTTCCTCCATGGATGGTTTGGATAGTGTAGACGCCGCCATTATCTTTGATGGCATGCACCAGGTCAGCCGCTTTCACTTCACCTGCGACGACATGATAGGTCAGAACACCTTGAAGCTGGGCTTTGTTTTCGGGCTTTAGTAAAGTCGGCACAGTGCCCGATGGCAGTTTGTCAAAGGCCGCATTGGTCGGGGCAAATACTGTGAAGGGGCCGTCGCCTTGTAATGTCCCAACCAGATCGGCGGCGGTGACAGCAGCGACCAGAGTGCCGAAGTTTTCATTGCCCGCAGCAATGCTGACAATGTCCGGGCTGTGAGACATCTGCGCCGTCGATTTATTCTTATTGTACTTGCAGTCATCCGCTGACGCAGGCGCAACAGTGATAACAGTCAGGCTGGCCGCCAACAGAGCGGCTTTTATTGTGGTTTTCATGAGTTTCTCCTCAAAGTATTTAAGACAATTTGGAGAGTGCACTTCCACTTGCTGTTACGCGGGCCATAGACCCGCGGATTGAAACTTATGAATTAAATATATTTAAGACGAAAAAAGTGATCCAAAGATCTGCCTAATAGCCTTCCGCGACCAGTTTTGCATAAGCATCGTCCTTTAAATCCTGAAAACCATTTGCAACATCAACTGACAAATTGCGGATGGATTCAAGCCGACCTTTATCTGCGAGTTTTTCTTTTTTGGAATTGGAGCCGGACAGGGTTGTGGTTGATTTGTGTTCCGCGAAAGACGACGCGGTCATGTAAGGATACCCATTGCGCACATCAAGCAAAATTGCTGTGGCAATGGTATCGACTTCGACCTTGCGATTGGGAATGAGAAACAGGCCCAGCACCGTGGCGTCAGCAAAGCCTAATCCGTTTTTGCGCCGATCATCACGATGGGTCACTTCGTAAACCAGGACATAGTCCAAATGCTGACGCGCGGCACCGCGACGGATATTGTTGATGAGACTGCCGACCACATTGTTTTTATCTGTATTTGAGCTGACCATGGCCGTCACAAAAGGGGAGAGAGGGATGAACTCGCCGTATCGATGGCCTTCGCGCTCTACAAGTTCCGCCCAGATATCGGCTTCGTCGCCGGGCACAGACGTTAATTGCTTGCCACTATACCGATCGGGGCCTTGTCCGATACGGGCAATACCAATACGGGCCGGAAACTTCAGGTCCGGTTCGATAGCGGCTATCTGATAAATATCCGTATTAGTTTTATCCAGAGCACTATAGGCCGGGCTATCGCTATAGCCCTTAAGATATTGAGCGCCGGACGTTGTCTGGATGTTGTGTTCACAGGCTGCCATAAACAAAGTGGCCCCTGCCAGAACTAAGGTTCTGAGTTTCATATTCCTCTCCTTTTAATGACGCGCCCCCTCCAAATGAGGCTATGGAAGGGACGCGAAACCCCCACAGACAGACGAGATGCAAAAGAGGTTCGGCGAAATGCGGGCCGAAATAAGGCCATTTCGCGGCAGTTATAGTTAATGAAAGGTTGAAAAGGTGCGGCAGGCCACATTCAAATGTGGGGCAACGCGGCCCACCGCATCCTTAGAGTTGCACAAAGTCTTAAAGAATCCTTATAACGTTTGAGGGCTCGAGGTTAATCTGCGTTAACCCTTTAATGTTGGACATGATCGTATGTTCCCATTATGTTCCAATGCTATGAACGGGATTCGCATATTGGGTATCGATCCGAGCCTGGTGGCTTGTGGTTGGGGGATGATCGAGATGGAGGGGACAAAACTCCGCCATATTGCCCATGGCGTGATACGCCCCAATACCAAGGCTGATTTACATATGCGCCTGCGCGAACTCTTTGAGGCCTTGACCGATGTGATCCGCATTCACGATCCCAATGAGGCGGCCGTCGAAGAAGCTTTCATGAAAAACAATGCGTCCAGCGCTTTGAAATTGGGTCATGCTAGGGCGGCCTGTCTTTTGGCGCCGAGCCTGGCTGGTTTGACCATTGGTGAGTATTCACCGAAATCGGTGAAGAAATCCGTTGTCGGAACCGGCGGGGCGGACAAAGTACAGGTCGCGCATATGATGAATGTGCTCATGCCCGGATGTGGTGTAAAAGCCGGAGACGCCGCTGATGCTCTGGCCATTGCCATTTGTCACGGACATCGCGTCAATGCCGCCGGTGTCGGATATCGGAGAAGCGCGTGAAAAATATAATAAGTTTGTTGTGTATTCTTGCCCTTACTTCCTGCGATGCAGGTCCGGGCAATGAAGTCGAGCTTGATTGTCCATCCATTAAAAACCTTGATGCCGTTTTAGGCTCCGCAAGCCCTGAAATAATTATCGTAGGGGAAATTCATGGAATGAAGGAAACCCCTGAATTAGTCACGGCAATGGTTTGTCATAGCTTGAGTGCCGGGTATAAAACAAACTTGGCGCTAGAAATTGATGATGGCGACGGGGCGCATCAAACCTATTTTGAAAGCTCAGGGTCAGATCAAGACCTAAAAGCCTATTTTGAAGATGAAACCTGGACGAACCCTTTTGTGGATGGACGCTCCAGCCAGGCCAAATTGGAGCTTATTGAATATGCGCGATCCCTCAGGCACAGCCAATATGATTTTAGTGTCACCTGGTTTCGGACAATAGATTACGGGTCGCTGCCTGAAGATGATCCGTCCGCAAGAAGCCAGGCCATTGAAAAACAAATGGCTGATAATATTCTGCAGGGCATAGAATACAATCGACCTGAAAAAACAATCGTCCTCACTGGTAACCTTCATGCGAGAACTGATAAGTCCCTGCGGGCGAATATGACTTATGATTATATGGCCAGTCATCTGACGGAGTTTGATATGATGACTTTTGATACAGGGCATAATGGCGGTTCGTCCTGGCATTGTCGAAGTCCATCTGTAAAGGATTGCAAAGAGTATAAAAGTGGCTCTCGTTATAAAGATGGCAATACTCTATTGAGCTCAGAGGATTTTGAAATTCTACTAAACGGGGATGAGCGTCTTATGGATATTCGAGGACGTTATTCACCGGATGTATTTGACGGCATCATACACTTGGGAACAGTCGAGGCCTCACCGCCCGCCAATATGGATGGCCGGGATAATGTCGAGGACACAGAATGATCGGCATGCTGACAGGGACCTGTTTGATGGCGGGGAGCGGTGAGGCTATTATTGATGTGAACGGCGTTGGCTATCTGGTTAAATGCGGGTCGCGAACCCTCGGCGCGATGGGGACAGGCGACACGATTTGCCTCCATGTTGAAACCCATGTGCGCGAACAGGCTATCACGCTCTTTGGCTTTCACTCCGAAGAAGAGCGGGCCTGGTTCGTCCGCTTGCAAAGCGTACAGGGTGTGGGCCCCAAAGCCGCTTTGGCCATTCTGGATATTTTATCGCCGGGCGAAGTTTTAAGCGCAGCGAGCCTTGAGGATAAAACGGCCTTTGCCCGCGCGAATGGTGTCGGTCCCAAATTGGCGGGACGGATCGCCTCCGAGCTGGCGGGCAAACCGCCACCAGCCGGACGCGGTATCGGCGCAGCGTTTACCGCGCTGTCTTCCAAAACGGCATCTGAGGCCGAACGGGCCGAGGGCCTGTCAGATATGCAACTGAGAAATGATGCGGTGTCTGCGCTGGTCAATCTTGGGATCGGGCAATCCGATGCCTTGCGGGCCGTGGCGTCCGCCTATAACACTTTCCCGGACGATCCGGATCTGGATGACCTGATCCGTGTAGCCTTGAAGGAAATGAGCAGCTGACTGACGACAGATTGATATCCGCTGAAGGGCAAGTGGGCGATGGCCGGGACCGGGCCATGCGGCCTTTGTCTTTTGACGATTTCATCGGTCAGCGCGACGCTATTGATAACCTCAAAGTCTATGTGGAAGCGGCGGCGCGCCGCTCGGAGCCGCTGGATCATCTCTTATTGTCCGGACCGCCCGGCCTCGGTAAAACCACACTGTCGCAGATTGTGGCGCGGGAACTGGGCGTGAATTTCCGGTCCACATCGGGACCTATCATTTCCAAGGCGGGCGACCTGGCAGCACTCCTGACTAATCTGGAGCCGCGGGATGTTCTCTTTATTGATGAAATTCACCGGCTCAATCCAACGGTCGAGGAAGTGCTCTATCCGGCCATGGAAGATTTTGAGCTCGACCTGATTATCGGGGAGGGACCAGCGGCCCGGTCTATCAAAATTGATCTGGCGCCCTTTACATTAATAGGTGCCACGACAAGAGCAGGGCTACTGGCAACACCTTTGCGGGACCGCTTTGGTATTCCCGTCCGGCTCGAATTTTATGAGACCGCGGAGCTGGCGCAAATCGTCCTCAAGAACGCCAGCAAAATGGGTCTGAATATGACGGCGGACGGTGCGCGCGAAATCGCCCGCCGCGCCAGAGGCACACCGCGCGTGGCTGGGCGTCTATTGCGCCGCGTGCGGGATCTGACGGAACATGCGGGCGCCACGCAAATTGATAAATCCGCCGCCGACGCTGCGCTTATCCGGCTGGGTGTGGACGATATCGGACTGGACGCGCAGGATATGCGCTATCTGGATGCGTTGATTGACAAGTTTGGCGGCGGGCCCGTTGGTGTGGACACTATGGCGGCGGCCCTGTCAGAAGCCCGCGACGCCCTTGAGGACGTCATTGAACCTTACCTTATACAGCAGGGATTCCTTCAGCGCACACCCCGTGGTCGCGTCGCGACGGCTCGGGCCTATGCGCATCTCGGACTGGCGGCCCCAGTACAGCCCGCCACGCCGACGCTGTTTGATAAAGAGGGTTAAGTTCCGTTTTGGGGTTTGAGCTCGACGGAGTCGTAATAGACACCGTATGAACTGCCGACACCTTTCAAGATGACCTTGTCGCCCGGCCGACCTGCCCAAGCCATGTCATCGGGTGCGCATATTTCATAAGACAAGGGGGTATTTATCGCGATGATATTATATCCGTCACAAGGATGATTGAACCTGAGGTAGTCATCCGAGCCAAACGCTTTGTCTTTGAAAATATATGTAAATTCCACGGGCTTGCGCACAAATCCGGCATGTAACATAGGTATGGAAATTTGCAGAAAATGTACAATGCTGTAACCAAATAAAATCGCTCCGAAAATCTGACCGAAAAAATTCGTAATTCTCGAGAGAAATTTATATTTGACGTCATAAGCTCCACCTTTGTGCATTTCGACGCCCAATGGAAAATAGATCAGCGCACCCAACAACCAAGGCGAAAACCAAAGACTGTTGGTTTCAAGTCTTGGTGCAGGCATAAATTCAAACCATTGTCTGACGCCCATGCCGATAAGCCCAGCGGTCATCGAAACCAAAACGAATATGGCACCAAGCAGATATACGCGGTTCGATAACATGAAATCCGCCTAAACCTATTTCAGCGGATTTCCGAGCTTTTTATTTTAGCCTTTATATTGCACCACTTTATTGTGGATGCGGCCGAAGATGGAATTACCGTCCGCATCGTTCATTTCTATGACCACATCATCGCCAAAGCGCATAAACGGTGTCACGAATTCGCCGGTCTGGATTTTTTCGATCATCCGGATTTCGGCGATACAGCTATAGCCCACACCGCCATGTTCGATTTTTTTGCCTTCTCCGCCTTCGAATTTATTGGACACCGTGCCAGAGCCCACAATTGTACCAGCACACAGATGGCGTGTCTTAGCGGCATGGGCAACCAGTTTAGCCATGTTAAATGTCATATCGGTTTTGACATTGGCCTTGCCGAAGGGCTTGCCGTTATATTCCACCAGCAAGGGCAGGTCGATTGTGTTGTCCGCCCATTTATCGCCCAGCTCATCCGGCGTTACCGCCACGGGTGAAAAGGCGGAGGAGGCTTTACCGTGCAGAAAGCCAAAACCTTTACGCAGTTCATTGGGGATCAGCCCCCGTAAAGAGACATCATTGACCAGCATAATCAGCTTAATGTGTTTGCCGGCGTCTTTAGCAGACACAGCCATAGGCACGTCATCAGTGATAACCGTCAGCTCGGCTTCCATATCAATGCCGTAATCCTCGCTCTCGGCGACAATGTCATC
>JAHDEZ010000056.1 GCA_020628425.1 Hellea sp.
TTTTATCCATGACAATATAGGATTGATTGGCGGGCGGCGGGCCGATGTGAATGGCTTCATCAGCCAGTTCCACATGCAGCGCTTCGCGGTCGGCATCGGAATAGACGGCGACGGTTTTAATCCCCATTTTGCGAGCGGATTTGATCACCCGCACGGCGATTTCGCCCCGGTTCGCTATGAGTATTTTTTTGATCGGTTTAGTCGGCATGAATAATCTCTTTGTCGGCTAAGTATTCTTATTTTCCAAAAGGATATAGTTGAGTTTGAAGATAAGCGAGATATCCGCTTTTCCTCGAAAGTAATTTCCGCCCTGAAAGCGTACAAATAATTCAGGCTTACGTTTTTCCTTGCCACCGAAAAGACGTCTTATAATACCATAAAGGCTAAACTCATGTTCCTGACTGAAAACATTGGTATTAGTAGACGAACCAATTCTGGTTGCCTTTGGTCGGTTAACATGTTCCATCTGCTCAACGGACATTTTCTCACTGATGATTTTAGTTTGATTCCGAAATTTGAACATGCTTCCGTCAAAAAGCACATAACTACCCTTCGGCATGAAATTGCTTTCTGTGATATCTATGCGGATAATGTCACTCACTGTTACAATGGAAGATTATCGTGTTTCTTCCACGGATTAGTCAGGTTCTTCTCTTTTAACAGAGCGAAGGCCCGGGTAAGGCGTTTGCGGGTGGAACGGGGCTGGATGACCTCGTCAATATAGCCGCGTTCGGCGGCCCGAAAGGGTGAGAGGAACATGTCTTCATATTCAGCTGTTTTCTGGGCAATAACGTCCGGTTTGTCGAGTTCCTTGCGGTGGAGAATTTCTACGGCCCCCTTGGCGCCCATGACGGCGATCTGCGCCGTTGGCCAAGCATAGTTTATATCGCCGCCCAGATGTTTCGGGCTCATGACGCAATAGGCACCGCCATAAGCCTTCCGGGTGATCACTGTGACTTTTGGCACTGTGGCTTCACCGAATGCATAAAGTAGCTTGGCCCCGTGTTTGATGACCCCGCCAAACTCCTGTGATGTGCCCGGCAAAAAGCCCGGGACGTCCACCAGTGTTAACAGGGGAATACTGAAACAGTCACAGAAACGAACAAACCGGGCTGCCTTGCGAGAGGCATCGCTGTCGATACAGCCTGCTAGAACCATAGGCTGATTGGCAACAACACCAATGGTTCGACCCTCCAGGCGGATAAAGCCCGTCAGCATATTTTTAGCAAAGTCTGCCTGAATTTCAAAAAAGTCGCCTTCATCAGCAATCTTGGTAACCAGTTCCTTCATGTCGTAAGGAATATTGGGATTTTCCGGTACCAGCGTATCAAGGGAATTATCGATCCGGTCGTGCTTGTCGAAAAATGTGCGCTCCGGCACACCTTCGCGGTTATTAAGCGGCAGAAAATCAAAAAGGCGCCGGATTTCCGCCAGCGCCTCCATATCATTGTCAAAAGCCCCATCAGCCACAGATGATTTGGTTGTATGGGTTTTAGCTCCGCCCAGTTCCTCTGCCGTCACCACTTCGTTTGTAACCGTTTTCAAGACATCGGGCCCAGTGAGGAACATATAAGACGTATCACGCACCATGAAAATAAAGTCTGTCAAAGCTGGCGAATAGACAGCACCTCCTGCGGACGGACCCATAATGACGCTAATCTGCGGAATTACACCCGAAGCGATAATATTGTTCTGAAACACATCTGTATATCCGGCCAGAGCGGCAACACCTTCCTGGATGCGGGCACCGCCGGAATCGTTTAAGCCTATGATGGGGGCACCTTGCTTCATGGCCATGCGTTGGACTTTGCAAATTTTCTGGGCATGGGTTTCGGACAGTGAGCCACCAAAAACAGTAAAGTCCTGAGCATAAACAAATGTCTTCCGGCCGTTTATTGTGCCCCATCCTGTTATGACGCCGTCGCCCGGATAATGTTGCTCATCCATCCCGAAGTCGGTGCTGCGGTGTTTGACGAACATGTCAAACTCTTCGAATGAACCGGGGTCTAGTAACAATTCCAACCGTTCGCGGGCGGTGAGTTTGCCCTTTGCGTGCTGGCTGTCGATTCGGCGTTGACCTCCGCCCTGGCGGGCTTCGGCGCGGCGTGCCTCTAACTGGTCTAATATGTCCTGCAAACTTCTCTCCCTCAAAAGCCAATTTGCAAATAAACGCCGTAACTAGCTGTCTGATGCTTAAAAAACAACCCTTAAGGCAATCACGTAGGTGATACATAGAGTCATGAGCGGTCAAATGATCGAACTGTAATATATCCGTAATTTCATGTGCAATTATTGTGCTTTTACGTCAAAAGGCCTGTGAATTTCGCGGGAATTATGGAGGCTTTCTTGAGAAAATTTTTGTCTTATTGTGCTCTTGCGGGAGTAATATTGTCCTCGGCGGGTGTCGGTCATGCCCAGGATGACGGAATTGAGGGCCTGGTTACTACCGATAGTCAGGAACAGGAACTGCCGGCTATTCCGCGTGTGCAAGGCCCAATCACCGTTATCAGACCGGCGGCCTTGGTTTTCGCCAGTTTCGATGAAAACGGCGATTACAGCATAGATCGCATGGAAGCCGAAAACGGCGCGCAAACGGCCTTTGGACGGGCAGACAGAGATGAGAACGGTAAAGTCTCTCTGTTTGAACTTGAAGACTGGCGAGCGATGGCCCTTGGATCTATGGATGCTTTGCCCGGAAATCTCAATTTTGACACGGATTATGACAATCAGGTCTCGAAAAGCGAGTTCCAAGCCACACTCATGGGTTTATTCGAACGTCATGACCTCAATGAGGATGGATATGTCAAACACAACGAGCTGATGCAGATATTAGAGGTTCCGCGCCGCAAAGAGCCGGAGAAAGAGCGCCAAACCGACCGCGAATGCTACGAGCAAATCCAGCGAAATCGAGGACGATTTTAACAAATCCTTACCAATAAGCCCGGCTTAAAATTCATGATTGTTGTTTTTAACGTAATTTTTACCAGTCATTACATTACGTACGTCGTGCATGAAAAGCAGGTTCGTATCGTTGAAGGAAAAATATTGAGGGTTTATGACTAAGCTAAAGCAAGCGCTTAGCTATTCATTGGGGAATTATAAACGAAACTAGACGTAGGTTTAAATAAAAAGGGCGCATCTTTCCACGCTTTTTCATTATGCGTTTATCCGCATCTCTAAATATTGCCTTGACTATGTTCTCCGCTGTATCTGGGTTGGGTTCGATAACGTATTTAACGGGGCGTCCACGGCCCCGCTTTTTCTTCTCGGGTTTTTTGCATCCATTATTCCGTCCTTTGCAATCAGATCAGATTTTGTTAATATAGCAACGGGATTCGAAAATCTGATAATACCTCTAAAATACCCTGCAAAACCCGATATTGTCGTTCAATAGGTTGATAGGCATCTGTATTGGTTCCAATATGCATAGTCTGGCGCTGGTATCGAGACTAGGACAGCTCTTTTGCCAGGAGCCCAGGAGCATCGGATTTGACAAAGAGCTGAGTCTCGAAATCCAGTCCGGGTGAATAGCCCAGATAGGCATGGCTGGGCCGGGCGAAACAGTAAATACAGCCATGTTCGCAGCCCCGATACATATTGATAGACCTATCCATCCATCTCCACATAGGGGCTGTTGATGTAGTTGATGACTTTACGGGTCTTGTCTTCGCGAATAACCGTTTGAGTGCCCTTGAAAAACTCCTCATCCAGCGAGCTCCAGCCATCATCCCGTCGTTCGCGCGTAAAGCTTTCATAGCGACCAGTTTGATTGCTGCGCGCTCCGGCCCTTTCTGAGTTCGCGGTTTTACATGATAAAAAGGGATGGTTTGAGCTTCCTGCATAATAGGCAATAAATCCTAATAAAAAGAACAAATCAAGAACAATCTTTAAAAATTTAGCGTGCGAGCCCTTGAAAAAATGAAAATCGTTCCCATATGTAAGACTGGGAGCCGATAGTGGGGCATCCGAAAATTATTGATTTTCGTAACGACCGATAATTGTCGGCGTGTGATTTCCGCTCTTCTCTCCCTGTTACATAAACTAAGTCAGTAAGGAGAGAGACTATGACTTATCTATATCCAGGAGATCGTGGCAACGAACAGGGTGGTGGCTCAGATGATGGACCAGGCGGCGGCGATTAAATCGCCTTTAGGCTAACTACTCGAGCTCCGGACCATGTGTCCGGAGCTTTTCCAATCTTTCTCGATAATAATCTTCCCAGCTTTGTTTGTATTGTCCAGCTAACCTTAAATGCCAATCGAGTTCTTCTTCACTTACGGATTCAGGCCTTGTTCTCAGACATTCAAATAATTGCCCAAACTCCTGTCTTAAATGCTGTTCCTGGAAATCGGGATTGGATGGTTCGTTTTCGTAAACTTTTCTGGAGATTTGAATGATCGCATCGAACTCCGGGTTATCGCATTTGGGACGTTTTTCGTAATTGAATAATTTATGTTTAGCGATGCTATAATAGTGCTCAGCTTTAAAATCGATATCGGAAGTAGCTCGCGCCTTTTCTAAAATCTCGACAGCCATTTTCTGATATTCTATGGCTTTTTCGAGTTGCCCGTCGCCGTCAAAATTTGTTGCAGTTACCCCTAGAATGTTAGCGAATTCTGTAGCCAATGTTAGATCATTGGGATCTTTTTCGAAGGCCTTACCAAAAGTTTCATTGGCTCGCAGTGTATATTGCATGGACGTCTCAATATCATCTGTCATGCGATGCAGAACAGACAGATTATGCGAACCCCAGCCGGCTTCCATAGCCCATTGTGTATTATCCGGTTCTCGAGCGTATAATCTCTGGCTTATGGCATTATAGGCTTCCCAGTAAGGCATGGCCTCTGCGAACTTGTTCTGACGCCTTAAAACCAGACCTTCCCAATATTCGTTTTGTGCGCGGTAGAAAAGACTGTCATCAGTATCACGATTCCTGTCTTCTAGAATTTCCACTAGAGAAGATGAATCTCTCAAATATCGTACGGCCCGGTCATATTTTTTTTCCTCAATGGCAACCTCGGACAAAGACTGTATGGCCGTAATCAGACGCACCAGTCGTTCGTCAGGCAGACCAGATGGATCCAGGCCTTCATAATAGGTGACAATCTCTTCGCCCAAACCATCCAGAATATCCAGGCGCTGCAGGCTGTAGAGCTCTGACTTAAGATCAGAGACCATATATTCTACCAGTCTTTCCGCATCATCCCGGCTTTTCTCTGCTGCCTGTTGGGCCGTATGAGCATTGAACCAGAGCCCACCCATCACAATAGCCAGTCCGGAAGCGGCGGCAGTCATCAAGCGCGCGCGGAAGCGTCGTTTCCGCTGTGCCCTCTGGACAAGTGTATCCAGTCCCACATCCAAAATAGAAGCGGCCAGCTGATGGACACCAAAGCGGAAACTGTCGCGCCCCTGCTTAAGGTTAGCCGCAAGAGGTTCATGTCCGCCTTCGAGCAAGGCCGGCGGGAAACTGGTGGACGGCGTGCCCTCTATAATGGCGGATAGAATAGCTCTGTCGCCGTGAAGCTCCCGAAAGAGACGGATCTCTTCATTGACCCAATGGGAATCTTTGGACGAGGGTGAACACAACACAATCAGATAATTCGAGCGCTGCAGCGCCTGTTTGATTTTTTCCGATAAGGAATGAGCAGCTGTCAATTCGGTAACATCCCGAAAAATCGGGGAAAAACTTTCCCGCCCATTGACCAGAATTCCGTCGGGCAGGTCATAGGCTTCTAGTGCCTCATGCAGGCGCCTTGCGGCACGCTCATCTGCATGAGCGTAGGAAATAAATGCCGCATATTCAGCTTCGTTCGAGATAAGGGGCAACTCCCGATAATTCACTCACGTGGTTATAATTTGAAGTCGCAAGCCCACGCAAGAGTTCTGTTAAATTGTTTATGAGAATACGAATACTGAGATATTTAGACATATAACATTGATGTTTCAAATTTTAAACTTGTGTGATTGGCATCACGGACATTAGGGTGACTATGGGGCTATAGGCCTGTCCGAAAGGAGAGACTGGACAGATGACGGGGTTCAAAACAGCTTTTCACAGAGCCGCATTTATTTTGATTGCGATAGGCATGCATATATCGGTGAGTGCCGATGAAACGGGATTGGTTTGTCCTGAAGATCAGACAAAATGGGTCTATGAAGTTGGGGCCCAATATCCAAATAATGAAACGACAAGCGCCGATAGCTATTACCATAATCCAGCCAGAGAAATTTGGACCTTGAATGGCCAAAGTTATATTCGGTTTCAGATCAACGGGCTGCCCACAGACATTTCAGAAGCAAAAACGCTGGAACGATATGTTGTCGACAGCCTCCCTTCGGGCGAAACGTTCAGCCTCGGAAATTATGCACTCAGCTGGCCGGCGACCAGCGGCACCAAAACGGACGAACAGCGGCCATCACAGCGATCACATCAGGTTTACGTCTCGGATCTGACAAACTCCACTCTCTTTAACGCTCCGGACTTTTCAAACTCCGAGGGTTTTATTTCGGAACTGGCAAAGGAGGGTTTTTCCGGAAATTTTAGTTATTTTACACCGCAGAAATATGATGTTTTCAGCTTGCGTCTGGCTGTATGCTCAACGCAAAAAATCAATAGTCCACCTGTCGCAAACAGGCTGTCAGTTAGCCTGGAACAAGGCGACACGGCGAGTTGGGTGCTGTCGGATCTGGCTTCTGATCCGGATAGTGGTGATAGTCTTGAAATTGTAAGTGTCGGAAATGGCGGTTCTGACCTTACGGTGAGCCGACCGATACCGAGCCAGATTGCCATTGTCGCATCTGGAGAGGTCGGTCGTTACACGGTCGATTTCCAGGTGTCCGACTCATTAGATGCAAGAGACACCGGGTCTATTGAGGTCAGGGTGACGGCCCCGGCCTGGCCACCCCTTGCATTGCAAAATGATTTGACCGGCCTGCAATCACAGCTCTCCGAGATGACATCCGTTTATAACGATTTTGGGGATCAATGGGATCAGGAGCGACCGCAACTCACGTCCCAATTAGATTCATTAAACACTCAAATCACACAAATCTCAGAAGACTCCGCTTTTATGGATGGGTTTTCCTTGCAGGAAAAACAGACGGAAATCGATGCCATCATAGCGCGACGAGACGCCTTGTTTGGGGAACCCGTTTGGGGTGAGCCAGATAATAGTGTGGCTAGTAAGATAGCCGTCAAAAGCAGCCTTATCGAGAATGGGTTGTTGCCGCTGGACGATCTCTGGTCCGACATTCAAGCGCAAATGGCGGCGATAAGTGATGAAATAGACGTGATTGAATCCAAACTTGCCGGTGCTGAGGTTCTGGCTGCTATTCCAGATTTGCAGAACCGTTTATCAAGCTTGCAGACCCAAATGGCCGCGCTCAAACTTAATCTAGGGGATGCAACGACGGACGGTTCGTTTCTGTCTGGCCTGTCAAAGCTCAAACTGGCTTTGCCCGGTGACTTAACGGGTTTGCAGTCTAATTTGGCCGCATTAAAGGGCGAATTGACATCACTGAGCGGGCAGGGCGGTGGTATCTGGCCTTATGTTCTGGCAGGATTGGCGGCTCTGCTTCTGGGCGTTTGGGGGCTTTTGAAATTCTTGCGCAAAAGTCCTGAACTCGATCCGGAGCGGCAGCTCTTCGATCGACCCAATAAAGTTGGTGTTCTGTTCAAGGATAGCCCAATGGTGGCAACATCGACGGCGCCGGACGCGGTGAAGCCTGATCTGCCAAACCATGCTAATGCGGCACCCGAGTTGCAGACTTTGTCAGGGCCTTACAAAATCTTGGAGCCAGTTTACCACGCAACAGGCCGTATCGGCGAAAGCTCCGCATCCAACACATCTTTCGGAACCGGAGTCTTGATTGCGCCGGATCTCGTCATGACGAATTTCCATGTTTATTTCTACAATGAGAATATGGACGGGCCAGATTGTAAGTATGGTATCGAATTTATTGCGGAAGGTGGAACAACGGCCTCTGATTTTTATAAATTTGATGGTCAGCCACCCATTAAAATACCTGAAATGGATATGGCAATATTTCGTCTTGAAAAACCAGTACAAGGACGAACACCAATGTCTTTTGCTCCGGTTCCCAAGGAAAAGCTCGACCAGCGCAAAATAGCGCTTATCGGTTACCCCGATCCTCAGGAATTTGATCATCAGTTAACCGATCTTGTTGAAGAAGATGCTGAATTTGGCATCAAACGCATAAGTCAGGGGCAGTTTTTCAAACATGAGGAAGACACAGAAAATCCATATGGGTTTGAAGTTTCTATTTCAGAAGACTTTGCGGTTACATCCCGCATTCATGCTGTTCCACATAATGCTTCAGCGACGCCCGGTAACTCTGGCTCACCCATAGTCGATATGGAAACAGGAGAGATTTTAGGGGTGCATTATCGTGAGTATATCTGGGAACCTCTCGCCAATTTGGGCATGCCGGTTGAAGATATCGTAAATCGACACAATGAATTGAATAAATCGGTTTAATCGAGCGTGATGAACATCACATACACATATCAAAAGACCTGTTATTTATAATTCAAACATCAAAAGGAGAGACAAATGTCAAATAAACTTATTTGGAAAGACTATCATGATATTATCTGCAAAGTCGAAAACGGAATTCAGCTGAGTGAGAAAGAACAGAGGTTATTCAAAAACCAAATTCAGATGCCAGCAAATCCATCAATTCCAATTCTTTGCCCTGTGAAAATTGGAATGCGAGCGCCATCCCGAGGTAAGTTTGTTGAGTTTAAGAAATCGCGTTATCTGGCAAATGCAAAATCTAAAACACTGTTCAATAAGGCAGAAGCATCGGTTCCTCTTTTCTACCGTGACGAGTTCAATGCAATCCGCGAAAGTTACTTCAAGTTTTTTGAAGGCCAGGACTCGGTTAACACAACAATTACCGGCAGTATTTTAGATTTCGGCTCAAAACGACCTGTTATGTATATGTTCTATCTGGAACATGAAAACTGGTCTTTCACAGGGCACAAGCAGTTTCAGGTCGGCAATGACAGTCCTCATAACCCGACCTGTCGGCAGGTTTCTTGTTTTGATGGCATGCGCGGAATTATTGTTGAAAATAGCTGTCAGGTCGAACATAGGCTGAAATATGATCTGTTCGTCACCATAGCTCAAGAAGATGAGGATCGTGGGCAATTGACGACAGACATCATAATTGATCCTGGGATGAATAGTGACGATATTGGTGACCCATAGGCGTTAGGCCCTCGCTAATTTTTGGGGAGGGCCTTAATCCTCAAAGACCGTATTTCTTCCGTCTCCCTGTTAATTCGAGAATCAGTTTGATAGGGTTCGAAGGCCTCAAGAAACAAATCGATCTCAACATTTAATGAATTGCCTTCATGGCACTTAACTAACTTCGTTTTCCATTGAGATAGTTTTTCCCTCTGCCAAAACAAATTGGTTTTGTCATACTCTGTCAAGGCTGTGATTTCTTCAAATAAGCGTTTGTATGCAGCCTCTGAACAAATTGGTTTTCGTTGCAATTCTAGCAGACGATATTCGGTTTGAATAAGACGGTAACGAGCTTCGTAGTCTGAGGTATCTGCCTCCACTATATTAACATAGTAGTCTCTAATTTGACGTCTCCAGAAAATAGATTTCTCAACGTCTTTTAAAGCAGCAGTAGAATTTGCTGCGCCAGAAAGTGATTTCAAAACTCCATCTTGAGCACTGTGATAATCAGGATCATTTTTTAGTGCATTATGAAATTGAACTAAGGCTTCTTCAAAATAGGTTTCCGCTTGACTGTAGTTTTGTAGTTTCAGGTTTAGATTGCCCAAATTGACGTTGCCCCATCCTACTTCGGCAATCCAACTTGGATTTTTGGGAGAGCTCTGAATTAGTAGTTTTGCCAACGTTTCGTATTTCTTCCAATGTAATTCAGCCTTACTATATCCCTTGTTCAAATAGGGCGTCACGCCCATCCAATATTCGCTCTGAGCATGAGTGAAAATGGCGTCCGTATTGTCTGGATTCCGTGCATAGACATTTTTTGAAATCACATAGGCAGAGTTCAAAATTTCCTTAGCGTCTTCATATTTTCCTCGACTGATTTCTACTTCCCCCAGCACATGCAAAGCGCGCGCTCGGCGCATCAACCGATCGTCATCCATATCCTCGACCGGGATATCATCGTAATAGTCGTTGACCCGCTGGCCGACACTGTCGAACAGGTCGAGTTTTTGGAGCGGCACGAGTTGCTCCTTAAAATCCTTGATAAGAAATTCGACCATGCCTTCTGAGGCATTGCGGGCGGTGAGGGCTTCCTCCAGCGCCTCCTCGGCGTCGTCGCGGGCGTCAATGGCAGTCCAGGCCAGGGCGCCCATGGCCACGGCGATGGCCGTGCTGACGCTACTGAAGAGTTGCGTCCGCAGGCGGCGTCGGCGTTGGTCGCGCTGTAACAGAGTGTCCAGACCCACGCCCAACATGCTGGCGGCCAGCTGCGCGACTCCAAATTTGAACCCTTCTTTACTGGTCATGTCGGCGGCCAATGGTTCGCGCCCGCCTTCGGTCAAGGCAGGGGGAAAAGCCGTATCAGGCTTGCCTTTAACAATCACCGCCAGAATGGCGGCCTCGCCGTGGAGCTTGCGAAAGAGCTTTATTTCTTCATTGACCCAGTGGGATTTTTTGGCCGCAGGTGAGCATAGCAGAATAAGAAAACGCGAGGATTTAACCGCCTCTCTGATTTTCTCTGACAGGGAATGATGTGCCGTCAGCTCGGCGACGTCGCGAAAAATCGGGCTGAGTTTGGCGCGGCTTTCGTCCTTGACATTCCAGGCCCGCATAGCTTTGGGCAGGGGATAGGTCTCCAAGGCCTCATGCAGGCGTTTGGCTACCCGTTCATCCGCATGGGCATAGGAAATAAAAGCTGCATATTTGAAAGATTTGTCGATCTCCGCCCCCAACTTGCACAGTGTTTATACCAGACAGGCAGCAGGCTGCGCAAGACATGTAGGGTTGAGGGTGAGATCTGGTGCTGCGGTCAGCTACTTCCAGCGGATTTCAGGCGTGAAAAAGCAGGTAAGTCGCGGCGTGACGAGGCCTTTTCTTTTAGGATAGCTGTGACTTTCTCCATCATAGCCAAATCTTTTTCGCTGGTTTCAAGTCGGCGCAAAAGCTCCGTCTCACGGATCTTTGCATGACGCAGAGCCGCTATAAGGCGGTCTTTTTCTGGGGCTGCGCTTTTTAGAAA
Organism: Hellea sp.; assembly: GCA_020628425.1. Taxonomy (GTDB): domain Bacteria; phylum Pseudomonadota; class Alphaproteobacteria; order Caulobacterales; family Maricaulaceae; genus JACOMS01. The sequence goes on from JAHDEZ010000056.1 coordinate 11,233, forward strand.
TTCCACCTCAGCGTTGAGTTCTTCCTGACGTAATTGCATGGCTCGATTTTGAGCCACAAGCAAAGCATTTTCTGATTGAGTGCTGTCTTCGCGTCTCTGCATGGCCATGAGCTTGTTTCGGGCTTGTTTCAAGGTCCCGGTTATTCTATCCTGTCGCGCTATTAATCGGTCGATTTCTTTGTCTTTGTTTTCGACTTGCTCTGCTAGTGCCTTGTTTGCATCGAATAATTTATTCAGTCGGGAGCTTGTGTTTCCCAACTCTTCTTGCAATTGCAAGAGTTCGAATTTTAGCGCCTTGCGTTTTTCGGATTTTTGTTCTTGCTTTACTAGCCGGGCCCTAACCAGCGCAAGCTGGTCCTCGGCAGATATCGCTTTATACTCAGCACTTCCCAAAGCGTCTCGAGCTTCAGATAGCTCTGTGGTGAGTTTTTCAATTTTCCTAGATTTTTGAGCCAGTTTCCGATCTTGGACGGCGCGTAAATTTTCTAGGCCTTCGAGGAGCGCCCAGTTTTCTTCCAGTTGGTTTCGGATATTTTTAAATGCGGTTTGTCGTGATTTGAGTTCTGCGCGAGCTTTGTGCAGGGACTGTCTTTGCCTGATGAGGTCGTCCGCCTGTTGACCTAGTTCGGCGTAATAGTCTTCGACTTTTTGCGCACGGATTTCAATTTCGGCCTGCTGATCTTTCATCGCAGTCTGCGCGGCGTTTAACTCTACCCGAAGATCGCGTAAGGTGCTTTCGCGTTTTTCCAGCTTTCGTGAGTTTTCATCCAAATTCGCAAGAGCCGATGTCAGTTCGTCATCTGCGGCCTTCATTTCCGCGCGTGAGGATTCTATGGCAGCCCGGTCATCGGCCAGATTTTCGCGAACGGCATTTAAATGATTTTCTCGTCGTTTAAGCTCAGCAAGTTCGGCCTTCAATACGTCTTCACGCTGCAAAAGTGCCTGCCTGTCCCCAGCCAGAGCTTTTTCGCGACGTGCCATCTCAACCATATCATCTTCGGTTGGTAGACGACTTCCCGAGTCCAGATTTAGAGGTTCAGAATCAATAGACATTTGCGGCGTGAGCTCAAGAATTTGCGCCTCGGATTGTCCCAGAAGCGCATCGTAATCCTTTTCGCGCTCGCCCTTTTTATTAAATAAGTTCACACCAAAACCCTCTTTATTTTGGCGAATTTCTAAATGAAAATGATGATTATTCCGCTAATAGCCCGTAAGGATCTGATTAACCATGGGCGTGCTCATCTGCCCTAATCGCACCGGATAAGATTTTTTGAACTCGCCTTTTCGTGGTAGAAGTTCCGGATGATTTAGAGCAATTTGACGCTATGTCAGATGAGAAATTTAAATCCCATGCGCAGGTCGTCGTTATCGGAGGCGGTCTTATTGGCTGTTCCATATTGTACCATTTGACCAAGCTTGGATGGAAAGACGTGATCTTGTTGGAAAGAGATGAACTGACATCTGGTTCCACTTGGCATGCGGCGGCCAATATTCACGGCCTCCATGACAGTAATAATATTTCTCGCCTGCAATATTACACGATGAAGCTGTACGAACAACTGGAAGAAGAAACAGGGCAAAGCTGCGGTATCTTTCAGCCGGGATCGTTATATCTAGCTCAAACCAAAGACCGCGAACATCAGCTGCGCATTCAGGCGGCCAAAGCCCGTTATTTCGGCGTGGAGTTTCATGAACTGACACAAACTGAAGCGGCGGAGCTTAATCCGCTGGTCAATTTTGACGGTATTCGCTGTATCATGTTTGAACCCGATGGGGGCAATGTTGACCCGTCAGGCGTTACCCATGCCTATGCCATAGGGGCTCGGCAAAACGGGGCGAAGATATATCGGTTCACACCCGCGTTGGAGACCCATATGCGCGCCGACGGCAGTTGGGATGTGGTGACTCCGAAAGGCACCATACATACGCAGATTATTGTCAATGCGGCGGGTCTGTGGGGCCGGGAAGTGGCTGGGCTGGCAGGATATCAGCTGCCTCTGATGACTATGGAGCATCAATATCTCGTCACCGATGATATCCCCGAAATTGCTGGCCTTGACCGGCGCTTGCCCTCTGTATCTGATCGCGATGGCGAATATTATATGCGTCAGGAGGTCAATGGGCTGTTGGTGGGGGCTTATGAAAAAGACGGACGTTTCTGGGCCGAAGACGGCACGCCTCTTGATTTCGGTCACGAGCTTTTTTCTGATGATCTGGACCGCATAGAGCCAAATATCCTGCGAGCCTGTGAGCGGGTTCCGGCGCTGGCCCGGGCAGGTATTAAAAAAGTTATCAACGGACCTATGATTTGGACACCAGACGCGGCGGCCCTTTATGGCCCTGTCCCTGAGCTTAAAAATTATTTCGTCTGTAACGGTATTATTCCCGGCTTCAGCCAGTCGGGCGGCTTGGGTCTTATGCTGGCGCAATGGATCGTCGATGGCGAACCGGAACTAGATATGTTCCCCTGGGATATGGCGCGCTATGGTCTGGACTGGACGCCGAAGTCCTTTGTGAAGGCACGGGCGCTGGATTGCTACAGCCACCGCTTCAAAATCCATTTCCCATATGAAGAAAGAGATGCCGGTCGGCCGGTTCGCACTCGTCCGGTCTATGAGCGTGAAAAAGAGATAGGCGCCGTATTCGGCCTGAATGCCTCTTGGGAGCACCCCCTTTGGTACGCCAAGGATGATGTTGAACCCATAGATAGTTACGGATATGAACGACAGCCTTGGTGGTGGGCCGTTCGTCAGGAATGCAAAACCCTGCGGGAACATGTGGGCATTTTGGATATATCTAATTTTGCCAAATATGAAATCCGGGGGGACGGTGCCCAAGACTGGTTGAATTCTATTCTGGCCAACCGCATGCCGACCAAAACAGGGCGGTCGTGTCTCTCACCGCTGGTTGGACTGCGCGGTGGGATTGCCGGTGATTTCACGGTGACCAAAGTCGGGGAAGATCATTATTACATGTTCGGTTCAGCCATGGCTGAACGCTATCACAGCCGCTATTTTGGCATAGACAACCGCCCGGAAAGCGTCGAATTAATAAGCCGCACCAAAGACTGGTGCGGATTTAATGTGGCCGGCCCCAAGTCTCGGGCGCTTTTGTCGGAACTAACCGATACGGATTTATCCAATGGGAATTTCCCCTTCTTTAGGTCGCAACATATAAAGTTGGCCGGATTGGATATATTTGCCTTGCGAGTTTCATTCACGGGCGATCTGGGATGGGAGCTTTATGTGAAAGAAGCCGATCAGCCGGCTCTGCTCGAAGCACTTTTATCGGCGGGCGAAAAACATCGAGTCACAATGGTCGGCAGCCGGTCTTTGCTCTCCTTGCGTGTCGAAAAAGGCTATGGGTCCTGGGGGCGGGAATATTCACCGGAATTCTGGCCTCAGGAAGTAGGACTGGCATCGCTGGTCAAAATGTCCAAACCCGACTTTCATGGACGCGCAGCCTATCAGGACGTGCAAGACAACGCACTGCGCTACAAACTTGTTATGTTTTCCGTTGAAACACCTCATGAAGCTGATGCCAGCGGAGGCGAAGCTATCTTCCTACCGGACGGGACGCCGGTAGGATATGTGTCAACCGGAGCTTATAGCCACACAACGGATCAATCTTTGGCTATGGGTTTCATCAAACCGAATCTGGCAGGCGACAGTCAGGATTTCGAAATTTTTATCTTAGGTTTGCCTCACAAGGCGAGGTTACTGAACAAACCGCCCTTTGATCCGGAGGGTCTTCGACTGAAGGGGTAAATCGTAGTCGTCATCATATTTCGACCCTGAAGCCTTGAACTCATAGAAAAAGGCCGATCTGTTGATCGGCCTTGGCTAACATTCTCAAATAATTTTTTTAGTTTTTGCATCCCTGCCAGGCAGCTTCTGCTACAGCCTGATAAAACTCGCCTGTACCTTCAAAACAGGTGGTTGAAACGCCGTTGCCCGTATATCGTACCACCAGAACACCCTGCGGATCATATCCCTCCAGGGTCAGGGTAGTTTCGTCAGTGGATTGACTCCAATATACATCATTATTGGGGTCGGACGTGGTTGCGGAACCGTCAGCATTTAGTGTCATCTGTTGCGTGGATGCCGGAACTTGACAGTCATTCAACGAGCCGGGCACGCCATCATAAGGATCCGTCCAACAGGCTGTGAACTCTAGATTTTGCGGTAGATTAAGTGTAATGGCCGTGGCAGGCGGCGGTGTGGGGTCCAGTACGGTAATGGTTTTCACACTCGTATTATTGCCCTGATCGGCTTCGGGTCCCCGGATAGTCCCCATAGCCGTGATTGATGTGCTGCCGGCCGATGCAGGTGCCGTGAACTCCGCGGAAATCGTATATTGCGAGTTACGGCTCATCGTGCCGATATTGCATTCTAATCCCCCCGAAATAGGATAGCAGATCGGACTGTATTGCGTAGTGGTGATATTGGAAGGATAAAGCAGTTTTACCTTTACGCCGCGCACACGCTTTTCCGTTGCTGCTATTGCCTGCATGGAAAACCCGTCATTCACATTCACATTATCGGGACCGATCAGGTTAACGGTCAAATCGGCAGGGTTCTTTTTGGCATGCGCTGTCAAAGGCATCAGTATCGTGAAAGCCGCTGCAAAAATCAGTTTCGTTTTCATAATTGTCTCTCAATCAGATTTAATCTTACGAAAGCATATGAAATCCAATCGCCCTGCCTATGCCATAGATGCGGCAGATATTTCGCGCGTAAGGGGAGAAACAGGAGAATTGTGATTATAAAAATTAACACGAAAATAAATTTTCGTACAACAGACCTACACGATCTATGTCAAAGAATACCTTATTAATTTTTAACTTTCTAAATTAAAAAATTATGCATTTTAGCATCAAAAAATAGTTCAAATTGAAAAATTTGGACTTAACAAGCTTTTTTAATTATGCTTCATTCAATCTATGCGAACGTGTGGGGACATTTCAACAAATTACGTCAAATCAGGAATTCTGCATCAATCTCTCCTTTTGATTACCGAGGAGTCCGTTTGTGAAAATTAATCGTCTTGCTCTTATATTGTTAATTTTTTTCTGTATTGCGCTGGCCTACGCGAATTGGACAACCCATAAGAAGATCGAAAAGCTACAGGTCGATTTTCGAGATAATATTGAAATCCAAAGCATTCGCGACCGCAGTATCCTGAAAGCGGGCAATACCATTTCAAATGCGGTCTATGATGATGTGGAACGTATTGTTTTCAATCCTGATGATTATGAAACTGAAGAGGAAAAACAGGTCGCTATAGCTTTGAATGAAGGACCTGAAGTATATACTGCCAAGTTAGTATTTTATGCGGAAAATGACTCCTGGCCCAGTCACCAGAACGACATTTATTTTACGGAATGGATGTTTAGTTGGAAAAATGTTGAGGTTCCAAAACATTTAAGTGTTATAAAAGAATTCGAGGACCATTTGGCGCTGGATCATGAGATTTTACAAATCCTTGAGGAAAATGGCTACGTTGAGAGTATAGTTGCTGAACAGAAAATGGGTTCCGAAGAACTCACATCAATGTATGAAATAAAACGTAGTTCTTTGGGGACATTCAAACATCGCCATCATGCTGGAAATGACTTTCTAATTTGGGAACTGCCTCTTTTCAAACCTTCCCAAATAATCTCAGTTCACAAAACAGATCGATCCACTATTTATTTGGAACATTGTCACAATGACGATATTGTGGGTACGTTAGAGTTTTCACCGGTCAGTCAGTTAGGTGAAATGTTGAAAGATCGCGCCGCCATCCATATGGGTTACAGGTTTTTTCATTGCTTCGGCGATCAACCGATTGTCAGTTGGCAGATAATGACGCCGCCAATCCACGAAATCAGGTAATATGATATAATTGAAAGACCCTCGAGCATAGCTCTGATGGAATTCCGTTTCTCCTGCGGACAAATTGTTCATTGTCATGATTGAGAGAAATGGTGCGGCCGAGACGTTAGGGGTTTCGCTTCCTCTTAAACATTGCATACCAA
>JAHDEZ010000057.1 GCA_020628425.1 Hellea sp.
ATATCATGACCATAAAGACAAAGTCCGGCTTCCATGCGTAGACTGTCGCGCGCGCCAAGTCCGATTAATTCCACAGCATCATGTGCCAGTAATTCATCGACCAGCGCCTCGACATCATCATGTTTGACGGAAATCTCATAGCCGTCTTCGCCCGTATATCCAGACCTGGAAACGTGGCACCAAATGTCGTCTTTGCCAACGGGTAGATCCGTACTCGTCATAAAGACTAGGTCTTTGACGGCTGGGGCCATAGCACCAAGGACTTCTGCAGCTTTCGGGCCTTGCAGCGCAATCAAAGACAGCGTGTCATCCTTGACCATCATCTTCACACCGTCCGGCAGGTGCTTTTCGATATGCTTATAGTCCGCGTCTTTGCAACCCGCATTGACCACCAAATAAAGCGCGTGGGTATAGCCCTCCATGCCCAAGCGAGAGATCATCAGATCATCAAGAATACCGCCATCCTCATTCAAGAATTGAGAATAACGTTGCTGTCCAGGCTCCAAGCTTTGGATATCTGCCGGCACCAGTTTCTCCAGCGCTTTGGCAGCGGTTTCAAACGTGCCGTCATCTGCCATCAAAAAACACTGCCCCATATGGGAGACATCAAACAGGCCGCACGCTTCGCGGGTATGGAGATGCTCTTTCATAATGCCGAGCGGGTACTGAACAGGCATATCATAGCCTGCGAACGGCACCATTTTTGCGCCGACGGCGACATGTTTTGCGTAAAGTTTTGTTTGCTTTAGGTCTGTCATAGGCGCACATCCATGTTTAGGCTTTCGCCCGGTTGTGCCACCAGCTGTCCTCGCAGGCCTGAGAGATTTACTCCGTCGGCGGGGCCTCTCACCTATGCGGCCCTCTTTCCAGCTTTTCTCTTTCTATCGGTCCGTTTGCCTGAGCGTTTCCGGTGACGGTTGCGCCTTCGGCGGTCTTTGATTAGCGACTCTCTCCCGATGGAGCACTATTGATTCCATAAATTTGTTCGAAGTTCAAGACGCCAAAACTCGTCAAATCATCAGGAACATTCAATTAAAGGCGTTTTGAGCAAGTTTTCTCGTGAAACCAGCCTTTTTTATCAATCCGTGAAATATTTTAAGTGAATATAAACATATTGCAACTAAAGCGTGACCTATATCGATTGGGGACGCCACCGGATCCTGTTTATTGGCAACAATAAATACGTAGGAAACGAAGCGTAAAAGACATGAATGAACTTCAAAAAATGTTCAATGAACAACTCGTGCTTATTGTTACTGGGGCCGAACACCAAAGTTCAGTAATCAATTCACAATTAACGCAAGCCGGACTGAAACCTGTTTTTGTATCAAGTGCTGTCAAAGCTCTATCCATTATTCGGCACGCTAAGGAATGCGGAACACCTATCGCTTTGGTTTTATACGACCATGAGCTGCCAGAAGTAAACGGACACAGCTTCGCGGCGGACCTTCGTGGTGAACCGTTTATAGCAGATACGAACATTATCATTTTCACGGTGGACAATCCTATTCGGCATTTAAATGAATTTCGTAACTGGAATATTTCCCACGTTCTGCAATGGCCCTGCCGGTTCTCTGATCTAGCCGGCGCTATCGCAGAATACATTCCGCTGTCAAAGCCCGTACAAACGCAGGACTTGATGGAGACCCAAGCAGAAAATGCCGCTTATAGAATTTTGTGTGCGGACGATAACGCTATCAATCTGACTGTCCTTAGAAGCTTTTTGAACATCGCCGGCTACTCGCCCGATACTGTGGTCGACGGTGCCGAAGCCGTGAAAGCGGTCAAAAGCATTTCCTATGACCTCATCTTGATGGACATTATGATGCCAGTCATGGACGGTGTTGTTGCAACGCTCCAAATTCGGGAGTTAGAAAAGCAAATGGGGAGAAATCCGGTCCCGATAGTGGCCGTTACCGCTCATTACACACCTAGCCAAAGAGACCGCTATATCGAAGCCGGCATGAATGATGTCATCGCCAAACCGATTAGCAAGGCCGCCATTGATGATTGTTTGGCAAAGTGGTGTCAACGATATGTGGCTACAGACTCTTCGTCTACCAGAACCGGCACTGACGGATAATCCGTGCTACATGCGTTCTGGAACCTCTATTCCAATGATATCGAGACCGAGCTTAAGCTGACGTAAAGTCAGCTCCGCTAGCGACAGTCTCGAAGCTTTCAAATGCTCTTCCGTAGAGTCTGCCAAAATGGGGCAGTCGGTGTAAAACCGCGAAAAGCTTTGAGACAATCGGTAAATATGCTCGCATAGAATATGCGGTGCCCGTTTGGCCTCTGTTTGTGCCAAAGCCCGATCAAAAGCATCTAAGGATAACACCAGAGCTGCTTCAGATTTGTGTGAGACTTGGATCGGTCCCGCGCTTACACCTTTATCAGCCGCATTACGTAGCAAGGATTTAATCCGAACAGCTGCATATAGAAGATAAGGTCCGGTCTTCCCTTCAAAGGCTGTGAAACGATCGACGTCAAAAATGTAATTGGTCAAACGCTGATTTTGGAGGTCCGCAAACTTCAAGGCGGCCATACCGACTTTGTCTGCAATATCTGCGAGTTCGTCAGCATCAAAGTCTTTGCCAATACCGTTCTCTTCCAGGCGTTTATAAGCCGCATCCCGCATCATTTGCGTCAAATCGGCAAGCCGCAGCACGCCACCATCCCTAGTCGTAAAAGGCTTTCCGTCCGGCCCGTTTACCGTGCCAAAACCAAGATGTTCCAACTGGTCGGCTCCAAACCATCCGGCCAGCTCAGCCGCTTTAAACACTTGTTTAAAATGGGTCGCCTGACGTTGATCTACAACATAAAGAATAAGGTCGGGATCGATTTCGTTTTTTCGATCGACTAGTGTGGCCAGATCCGTCGTATGATACAAAACAGCCCCCGCACTGCTTTTGAGCATAACGGGCGGCAGACCTTTGCGTTTTTCCGGATCCCAATTTTCATCAACAGGTACAATCAGCGCGCCGTCACTGTCCTCGGTAATGCCCTTTGACTTCATTTCTTCAATCATGTCAGGGATAAGAGGGTCGACAGCCGCCTCGCCTTTCCAGAGATCAAATGTGACCCCAAGCTCGCCATACCCTATTTTGAGATACTCAATAGATATACGGATGAAGTGTTCCAACAGTGCTCGATAGCCGGGGCGTCCCGATTGGAGGTCGGCGGTCGCAATCTGTGACGTCTTCAACCGCTCAGGGTCCGCTTTGGATTTCGAACTGGCAGCTGGATAAAGACGAGCCATATCGTCCATAGTCACTGGACTTTCCGCCGGGAAACCTTCGGTTACAGTCGCATCAAAATAAATCAGGCCTGGCTGCTCGTCTTCGAGCTCTGAAATTAGATGCCCCATCTGCAGGCCCCAATCACCCAAGTGAACATCCCCGATAACGTCATGCCCCCGAAAGCGCAGCAAACGCTTAAGCGATTCACCAATGACAGCCGAGCGTAAATGGCCCACATGCATGGGCTTGGCCACATTTGCGCCGCCGTAATCAATGACGATCTTCTGACCGTCCAATATGCCAGCGCCCGCCCGTTCATCGGCCAAAAGGTTGTTGGCGCGTTCGGCCACCAATGCGTCTTCAGGCAGGATATTAATAAAGCCCGGCCCGGCTATTTCGAGCCCCCCAATGGCTGAATGTCCGGATAGTTTTTCGACAATCTGTGCGGCGATATCGCGGGGATTCGCCTTCTCGCCTTTTTTCTTGAGAACGCCCGCTGCCGCCATGGCCCCATTACATTGAAAAGGCGCGAGATCAGGTCGATCCGACTCGCGGACGGCACCTAGTTCGGGCGCAAACCCCAAAGCTTCAAAGGCCGATGCAAACGCGGCGCTTAATACATCCAAAACTGAAATAGACATGATGCCCCTTTAGAGCATGAGAAGATAAAGAAAAACCGAAATATTGCCCGGAAATCTAACGCGGCTGCCCCGCAGAAACACGGAAGCGCTTACCTTCGGCGTTGAAGGCACGCTGTTCATCAGTCACTTCGAAACCAACAATAATTTCAAAGTTCACACCCGATGTGTTTTCCGACGCACGAGGAATCGTGATCTTGTCGATTTTCTCAACGATTGAAACCCGGTCTTTCCCAGCCGGAAAACGAACTGAGATCGGAAATGTTTCTTTGTGAATGACCGCCAGGTTTTTACGCGTTACGGCGACAAAATACTCATAGACAGCATCATCGCCAGACGCAGCGGGGCCACGACCGAAATCCATTTCAATTTCGAGATCGGCCTCGATCGGACGCTCACCATAATAACGGCAGAGACTTTTGATTTTACCAATCTCGCCCGTAAACCCCACATTGGCAAAACTTTCCGGCCCCTTCATTTCCACGATCCGACCGGCATCATACAAGGCAAATGCGCGCGGACAGGGTCCGGGATTACTTTCAGCAGCCTCACCAATGGCCAAAGCCTCTTTGGTTGACTGGCAAGCTCCTAAGGTCAGGATCGCGACAATTGCGCCGCCCAGCAAGAATTTCGTTTTACCCATCATTTTGCCTTTTTTAGGGTTTACTTTGAGTCGGCTATAGCGTGCCTTCGCGCAGTCTGCTACAGCACTGAAACTCGGTTGTCTACTATCTGGTACTGCGAACAAGAGCAATGTCCAAACCCCAAATGAGACCGAAAATGAGGATAATTTAATGCAGCCCAATTTGCCTGCAAATGACAGACTGAAGAAAACCCTACTATTAGCAGCGCCGCGCGGGTTTTGTGCTGGCGTGGACCGGGCCATTCAAATCGTCGAGCGTACTCTCGAGAAATACGGCTCACCTGTCTATGTCCGCCACGAAATCGTACATAATACACATGTGGTCAGCCGTCTGGAGAATATGGGAGCAATTTTTGTTGAGGAATTGGATGAATGTCCCGATGACCGCCCCGTTGTGTTTTCAGCCCACGGCGTGCCAAAATCCGTGCCCAAAGCAGCGCAGGCGCGGGACATGCATTTTCTGGACGCAACCTGCCCGCTGGTTTCCAAAGTTCACGTTGAAGCCGAAAAGCACCGTAAGAACGGACGCCACATATTGTTGATTGGCCACGCCGGTCACCCCGAAGTGATTGGCACAATGGGTCAGCTCGAAGACGGCGCCATGACACTTATCGAAGACGAGGATGATGCGATAAATTATAAGCCCGATGACGCGGAAAATCTCGCTTTGGTGACCCAAACAACTTTATCCGTTGATGACACTCAGGACATTATCAAAATCCTGCAAGGCCGTTTTCCAACCATTGCGCTCCCCTATAAAGAAGATATTTGCTATGCAACGACAAACCGACAGGCGGCGGTCAAAGAAATCGCGAAGACCTGCGACTTGTTTATGGTCATTGGATCGCAAACCTCCTCCAATTCCAAGCGACTCGTCGAAGTGGCGCTGAAGGCCGGCGCAAATGCAGCCATGCTGGTTTCAGGCGCTGAAAGCCTTGACTGGCCGCTGATTGAAACCTGTGAAACCATAGGCCTTTCCGCGGGCGCCAGTGCGCCTGAATATTTGACGGACGGCGTGATAGCAGCTCTGCGTTCTCGCTATGATGTCATTTTAGAGGAAGTCCGGGTTACCGATGAAAATGTGAAGTTTCATCTTCCAAGAGACCTGAGAGCCTAATGAGTAAGGAACTCATTATTTATACGGACGGTGCTTGTTCCGGGAATCCCGGACCTGGAGGCTGGGGCGTATTGATGAAATTCGGCGATAAGGAAAAAGAAATTTGGGGCGGCGAAGACGATACCACAAATAACCGCATGGAATTGATGGCCGCTATACAGGCGCTGCGCGCCATCAAACCCGATTATTCAGGCAAGATCACCCTTTGGACAGACAGCACTTATGTCCTCAAAGGAATCACAGAATGGATCCATGGCTGGAAGGCCCGTGGTTGGAAAAAATCAGATAAAAAACCTGTCCTCAACAAGGATCTATGGCAGGAACTCGATATTGAAAACAATAAGCGTGATATTCACTGGAAATGGGTCAAAGGCCATGCCGGTGAAGAAGGCAATGAACGGGCCGATGAACTGGCCCGCCGCGGTATACCTCGGGACGAGGAAGAGTAAGCCTTAAGCAAAAACCCGTCTCAGAATTTCACTAGTGCGTTTGGCCGGATCTCGACGAATAGCGCGCTCTTCATCAGCCACATAAGTGAACAGGCCTTTGAGTCCCCAATCCACGCCATGGGCAATGAGATCCCGCTTGGCATCAAATCCCAGGCTTGGTCCGAAAGGAATACTGCGCAATTCATTAGTCACGTCATCAAGCAGACGTAAGGCCCCAGTCCCTTGCAGGGCATTTTCCATAATCGGCGAAAACAAACCCGCAAGGCTTGAACTGGTACTACGACGCAAATAGGTGGTGGCAGCATCGTCTGGACCCCGAACGATATTAATGGCGTCTTGTATGCTCAGCGAAGTTATCGAATCGACAAAAATGTCTTTGGCTACGGGAATGGCTTTTTCTGCGCCTCGGTTCAGTTGCTGGTGTAATTCCGTAAGAATGCCGTCAGCCCCAACCACTCGCAACGCTGACTGGATATCCTGTAGCGTGTTAGGGAGTGGCACTTGAATCCGGTCATTGCGCCAGAAACCGTCAAGAATACCAATATTTCCGATAGCATGATCGACACCGTTATTCAAAGCAGCCTTAATACCGAGCGCTGCGTCGGCCTGGGTTAACGGGCCAAGGCCGCCCAAACCACCCAACACAGATGGATCCAGAGTTTCGCAAGCTGAAATAGCAGCGGTTGACGGTAAAGCGAGTAAAATAAAGCGGCGGTCAAGTTCCATGATCGAATTCTCCTTTGCTTTGGATTATGACGGGGTTTTCAAAATCAGGCAATCAAAGAACGCAGAGGTCTTGACTGGATTTCGGATTAGCCGGAACGCCTATTTTGCCCCGAATTGTAACTTGCGATCATTCGCTCTAGCGTCATCCCCAATTTCACGACCCCACCCGTGCGCCATTCCAAACGTTTGAGTTTATCGCAATTCATAGTGTTGACTTCACCCTCAAACCGTCCGGGTAATGGATGTCGACATCCCGTCAGTTTTTGCAAAGGTGTCAAGATATCTACCCGGTCAACGACCAGATCCATGGCATTAAAAATCCCTCCGGCAACACGTATGTGATCCGCTGTGAGCAGCGCGCTGACCGCGCGCGCGGCGTCCTCACCATGAATTTCGCAACGAGCTCGCGGTTCAATATTTTTCCCAAGGAGATAACCTTTAAACATACCTTCCCATTTATGCCGTCGGCCTGTTCCGGCGGGCCCGTAAACAGATGCCAAGCGTAGGCTTGCACCACCAAACCCGCTACTGGTCATGGCCTGCAGGATGTTTTCCGTCTCGCGTTTGACGAGCGCATATATACCTTTGGACTGAGTTTCATCTGTTTCGTAAAAATGCGAGCCACCTTCGGGTGGGCCATAAACAGCCATATCGGATAAAAAGATAGAGCGGCTCACACCGGATTTTTTTGCTTGCTTTAACATGGCGGCCGTCCCCGCCAAATTTTTCAACGCAAATCCTTTGCGATCAGAGCCGGCACCGTTTACGTAGTGTCCCGGAACATGATCAAGAGCCGCATGAACAAAGTTCTGCGCTCCTTCAAAAACCGGCTGATAATCAAAATTCTGTCCAAGCTCCGCCTGCACGAAACGCACTGGCGCCGAAAAATATCCCGGAGCATGGGGTTTGCGGCCAATGATGACGATGTCATGGCCTGCCGAAAGCAGCTCTTCAACAATGAACCGGCCGACGAAGCCAGTACCACCGGATATGATGGTCTTTGGGATTAATAAACCCGCTTTTTGGGTTTAATATAATCAATCTCATCGGTCATGGTATATTCGTGAACCGGACGGTAATCGATCTTCACCTTGCCCGTTTCGACGTCACAATAAGCCAAAGTATGCTTCATCCATTTCTTATCGTCCCGCTCAGGATAGTCCTCATGGGCATGGGCACCACGACTCTCTTTTCGGTTATTCGCGGATGTCACCGTGACGAGTGCATTCGCCACCAGATTTTCCAGCTCCAGTGTTTCCACCAAATCCGTATTCCAAATCATGGTCCGATCAGAGACCTTCAGATCCTGCAGGGATGCATGAATATCCTGAACTTTTTTGACACCCTCCGCCAGGCTCTCTTCAGTCCGAAATACGGCACAGTGCTCCTGCATTGTCCTTTGAAGCCGGTCGCGGATGACCGCAGTTGGCGTCCCGCCACTCGCATTGCGGGCTTTGTCCAAGCGGGCCAAATGCGCGTCACCAGCATCTTTCGGTAGCTCCGGCTGTGTTGCATTCGGCTTGAGTGTCTTGCCCAACTGAATACCAGCTGCGCGTCCGAACACCACCAAGTCGATCAAAGAGTTTGAGCCTAAACGATTTGAACCGTGAACCGAGACACATCCCGCCTCACCCACAGCCATGAGCCCCTGAACCACCTGGTCGGGATTTTTACCCTTCTTGGTGACGACTTCACCGTGATAATTGGTCTGAATACCGCCCATATTGTAATGGCAGGTCGGAATCACCGGAATCGGTTCTTTCGTCAGGTCAACACCCGCGAAAATTTTGGCCGTTTCTGAAATACCCGGAAGTCGATCTGCCAGAACTTCGGCAGGGATATGATCCAAATGCAGGAAAATATGATCGCTATTTTTACCAACACCGCGACCTTCACGGATTTCCATCACCATAGCTCGGCTGACCATGTCTCTCGGGGCGAGGTCTTTCACACTTGGCGCGTAACGTTCCATAAAACGTTCGCCTTCGGAATTAGTCAGATACCCGCCCTCACCGCGCGCGCCTTCTGTGATTAGGCAACCAGCGCCGTAAATACCGGTTGGGTGAAACTGGATAAATTCCATATCTTGCACCGGTAGACCACCACGCAGAACCATAGCGTTTCCATCGCCTGTACAGGTATGAGCAGATGTACATGAGAAAAACACGCGACCATAACCACCGGTCGCCAAAACAACCGTTTGAGCCCGGAAACGGTGAAGTGTTCCGTCATCCAGCTTCCAAGCTGTCACACCCCGGCAAACACCTTTGTCGTCCATGATAAGATCGAGCGCGAAATATTCGACAAAGAATTCAGCCTTCTGGCGGACACTTTGACCATATAGTGTGTGCAACATGGCATGACCGGTACGATCAGCCGCCGCACAGGTCCGTTGCACAGGGGGGCCTTCACCATATTCGGTTGTGTGACCACCGAAAGGACGCTGATAGATTTTTCCGTCTTCATTGCGAGAGAACGGCATACCCCAGTTTTCCAGTTCATATACGGCATCGGGCGCGTGTCTGCAAAGATACTCGATAGAGTCCTGATCGCCGAGCCAATCTGATCCTTTAACCGTGTCATACATGTGCCACCGCCAATCATCTGGCCCCATATTGCCGAGCGAGGCGGCGATACCGCCTTGCGCGGCAACCGTATGAGACCGAGTCGGGAATACTTTTGTGATACAGGCAGTCTTCAGACCTTCTTGTGCTGCGCCAAGAGTGGCGCGCAATCCTGACCCACCTGCGCCGATAACAACGACATCATAAGTGTGATCAATCCATTCATAGGTTCCAGTCATGATAGCTCCTATGCCAACCACATATTGAGAATTACATAAACGGCAGCCACCCAAGCCAGGAAAGCCACCAAACGGTTGGCCAGCAGTGCGAAACTTCGTAGTCCACCATCCGTATAATCGAGTATAACTTCGTCAAATTCTAGTTTTGAGTACCAAAGCGCGGCCGTCATAAATATCAAAGTCGAGATGGCACCGACAGGATTAGACAACCATTCCGTTATCCCCTCAGGCCGTTTTTTGAGTGCGCAAACAAAGAAATATAAAAAGACCGGCAGGGACAGGATTGTCAGCATGCCTGTCCAGCTGCGTAATCTATGATGAAAAGTGCCTTTACCCGCCGCCATGTCAGCCTCCCATCACAAACCAGGTGCAAACCGCCGATAGAATAACGGCTGCAACGATCATTAACCAAGACATCATGTTATTGGCACCCGGCTCAAAATAATGCCCCCTATCCCAGATGAGATGTCTGAGTTGCGCCAGCGCCATGAAAATAAATCCGAAAAACCCGACGAAAAAACCGATATAACCTAAAGGAGAGAACGCCAGTCCTTCCAGCGGAATCTTTCCTTTAAAATGAAAGAACAACAACGCCACAGCGATTTTAATCAAAAACGCGTAGCTGATCACCGCACAAATACGGTGTAAAATCGATGAAAGCATGGCTGGGTGCCATTTCCAGATCTGTAGATGGGGCGCCATGGGACGCTCATCTTTCCACTGACTTGCCATATAGACCTCCTTGGATCGCGCGTAACCTACAGTCCGATGTAGCAGAGTCAATGATTACACCTTTACACTTGGCGTACAGATTGTCGCGCAGTATAAGACCTCGAATTTTCGGGCAATAAAAATGAAAACAATACTTAAAACAACAATCGCGTTCGCTGCCCTGCAAGGCATTATTTCACAAACATCTTGGGCTCAAACGGACCCGGCCGGATTTTGTGAAAATGGCGAACTTATCATATTGGACGGACAACAGCATTGCGTGCAAAGAGATAGTCTCGCACAACTCATAACAGATTATCAGGATTTTCTGCGAAACAGTAATCCTTTTGCCGCCGGAAGTGACGGCGATGAAGAGGCCCTGCGCAAATTACC
Organism: Hellea sp.; assembly: GCA_020628425.1. Classification (GTDB taxonomy): domain Bacteria; phylum Pseudomonadota; class Alphaproteobacteria; order Caulobacterales; family Maricaulaceae; genus JACOMS01. The sequence goes on from JAHDEZ010000057.1 coordinate 10,720, forward strand.
CGATGTGTCGCCTAATCGCGACAAAGAGTTCACAACCGCCATTGAGGGCTTTAAAACCCGTCATCAGCAAATCGACAAAAATTCTATGGCACCGGCGGATCAGCTTAATTATGACTTATTTGGATTTGCACTTAATCAGCACACAAGACGAGCCCCATTTGACGAAGCCCGCATTCCGTTCACCAATGACTCCGGATTTTTTAATGAGCTAAGTTATGTCAGCCGTCAGACCTCATTTAAAACGCCGTCTGATTTTGAAGCTTATGCGGCGCGTCTCTCATCAATCCCGCAATATTTTGGTCAGCACAAAGCCAATATGCGCCGCGGTATTGAGACAGGTTATACAGCCTCTTCTGAGATTTTGCCCGGTATCATCAGCATGGTCAAAAACCTGTCTGAATATGATGCAGATAGCCACCCCTATTTTTCACCCTTTAAATCCATTCCCGATAGTATTGAACAAGAGGAAAGAGCCCGCTTGATAGCTTTGGGGGAAGCCGCTTTGAATAATGCGGTTTTACCCGCTTATCGCGATCTCCACACTTTCCTGGAGGATGAGTATCTACCGAATGCCCGGCCCGAAGTCGGTGTCGGCAGCACGCCTGATGGCCGCGCATATTATGCGTCACTAGTTCGTTATTATACAACTTTGGATCTCACACCGGATGAAATCCACGAGATCGGCTTAAGAGAGGTTTCCCGCATTCGCAATGAGATGGATGACATAATTGAAGAGGTTGGTTTTGAGGGCAGTTTTGCCGAGTTTCTTGAATTTCTGCGAACCGACCCTCAATTCTACGCGCAAAGCGAAGACGAACTTCTAAAAGAAGCCGCTTGGTTAGCCAAAATGGTCGATGGTAAAATGCCTGAATATTTCGGCACACTTCCAAGATTGTCATATGGCGTTATTCCCGTTCCCAAAGAGATTGCCCCGAATTATACGACAGGACGCTACTGGGGTGGTGATCCCGCTAAAGGCCGGGCCGGAAATTATGTGGTCAACACCTATGACCTGACTCAGCGCCCACTATACAATCTTCCAGCGCTGACGCTTCACGAAGGTGTTCCCGGCCATCACCACCAAATCAGCCTGGGGCAAGAGCTTAGTGGTGTTCCGGAATTTCGTAAAAACCTTTACCCGACCGCATTTGGGGAAGGCTGGGGGCTTTATTCGGAGAAACTCGGAATTGAAATGGGTATATATCAGACGCCATATGACCACTTTGGTCGTCTATCTTATGAAATGTGGCGCGCCTGCAGACTTGTAGTGGATACGGGCATGCACTGGAAAGGCTGGACCCGCGAACAGGCAGAAGCCTGTTTCCTGGAAAACTCAGCTCTTGCTAAACATAATATCAAAACCGAGGTTGAGCGATATATCAGCTGGCCCGGACAAGCGTTGGCATATAAAATCGGAGAACTCAAAATACTCGAACTAAGAGATCGGGCCGAAACGCAATTAGGCAATAAATTCTCTATCCGTGAATTTCACGATGCTGTGCTATTACAAGGCGGGCTTCCGCTCAGCGTGCTGGAAGCCAGAATAGACAATTGGATCGCTGAAAAGCTCAACGCCTCGGCTCCATAATTTCACGGCAATAAAAAAGCCGCCTTTCGGCGGCTTTGTCTGAATTCTGATTTACCCTAAAAGCGATAACGACCGCGGAGTTGAACTGGAACTGTCCAGCTCTCCATACCGTTATTCGTTCCAGCCAGTGGCACTCCTGGACCCAAGTCCCGTGTGTCTGATTCCATAACGCCTGTATAACGAATTCCGGTTTCCAGAGCTAAAGTCGCACGCTTAAAGACAGGCGCTTCAACACCGACCATACCAGCAGCGGTCGGAACCCATCCGCTTTCATACATACGGACCGTTCCGCCGTTATAGGCCGCGCCGCCCAGTTGAGCATTAGTCAATACAATATCGTCAACATGTGCTGCACCAACCTTACCTTCGACATAAGGTCGAACGGAACCGAATACCGGAGCCGGTGTTGGTGTAAAATACTGACGCAGTCCTACTTCAACGCCGTAACGCTGATAATCACTGAATTGACCTGTCAGAGCATCGCCATTGATTGTTCCCAATGAAACATTGTCGCCATCAGCTTCCGCATATGAACCCATGACTGTTACCTTGCGGTTAGGATTCAAAGCATAAGAACCGCCCAACTCATAACGCATGCCTTCATCGAATGCGTCGTTAAGTGAGGTTTCGTTAGCAAAAACATTGTCGATAGCATTGATGTCATCAGTAATAGCATCTCCACCAAGGAAAAATTCTGGTCCAACGGCCCCTTCGAGGTTCCAGCGACTCAATCGCTTACCGTTTACACAGCATTTATCCTTTTGCTGATGTGCCCCTTGATAATAGTTATTGTGTTGCTGATACTGACTATAGTCATGATGACCTTTAGATCCGCCCATCCAGGAACATCCTGAAAGCGCGATCGCAGCTGTACCGATTAGCAGTTTACGCATGTTACCATCCACCCTGTTGTTCTGTTTTGGCACAATTGCCTTACACATCAGATTTCGTAGTCATCTGTTGCAAAGACGAGGCCAATTATATTTTTGGGCCGATAATTCATAAAAAAACCCGGCCAGAGCCGGGTTGTTTAAGCTATATTGATTAAATTTCTTAGAATGACAGTCTGCCGCGTAATCTGACGGGAACCGAGATGCGGTCATCAGACACGAAATTACTATCCAAGGCTTCCGTCCATCGGATACCGGTTTCAACACCGATTGCAGATCTTCCTCCGACTGCCCATTCGGCACCGACAACACCAGAGGCTGTTGGCGACCATCCGCCGTCAACATAAGTCTGAGTGAACACGGCCGGGTCTACCAGAGTTGCTGATGACTGTGTCAGCGTAACGTCCTCTGTTTTTGTGAAACCGGCTGTTGCGCCAACGTATGGTCTCATGCCTGTCGGCTGACCCATATAGTGTCGGAAGCCGCCTTCGACTGTGTACTGCTCCAAGTCGGAATATTCGACATAGAAATCTTCTGTCACGATACCATCGCTAACCGTGCCAACATTTAGCAGATTACCGTCAGCTTTGGAGTAGCCAACACGACCCAATAGGGTTGTATTCGGGCTGACATCATAAGTCGCCGTTAGGTCCGCGCCTTTAGCGTTACCCCAAGCATCATCATATCCGATCGCGTCAATATCTGATACTGTCAGACCTGAAATCGGGTCGGTTTTCGCAACATCGCCAGGGAAGATATCACCATCGAGAATGAAGTCCTGTCCTGCGCCCAACTCGAGCCCGAAAGGCAGTGCGCCGCCATATCCGCCGCCGCTATAATAGTAGCCCCCGCCGCCACCGCCGGCAGAGTAATACGCTGGATAAGGTTGTGGGACATAAATTGGAGCGCCTTGGACGGTTTGAACCGTTCCGCCACCTGGAAGTGTCTGAATTCCACCCAGAGCTGCGCCATAAGGTGCAACAGAGCCCAGTGTCGTTATACCTGACCCTGTACCGTATACGCCTGCGCCACTGCCAAGAGTTGTTATGCCAGTACCAACGCCGCCCAATCCTGCGCCAATGCCAGTACCTAATCCCGTTCCTGCACCGTAAAGGCCAGTTGCTGCGCCGTAACCACCTGTACCAGCGCCGTACATGCCAGTTCCGGCTCCATACATACCAGTTCCTGCGCCGTACATACCGGCACCGCCTGCGCCTGCGCCTGCGCCATACATGCCTGCGCCGCCGGCTCCGTACATTGCTGTACCTGCGCTTTGTAAGCCTGTTCCGTAGCCGTTTACGCCATGAGCGCCGCGAAGTCCGCCGCCCGCGCCGTAGGCACCAGCACCGCCAACTCCGTACATGCCAGCACCACCGGCACCGCCATAAGCTACATTATATCCAGCTCCTCCCGCGCAACCGGCTCCGCCCTGTCCGCCTTGAAATCCGTAAGCCTGATTACCGTAGGCTGCGCCACCTGCCATTGGGGCACATCCATAAGCGCCGCCCTGACCATAGGAATAAGAGTCGCCATATCCATAGCCGCCTCCTGAACCCATCCAGGAACAACCTGATAATAGTACCGTAGAAAGTGCTACAATCGATAAACGCATTGTGGACTCCTCTTCCCTCTTTTTAATCATTTACCTGTCCCGTTAACCATAAGATGCTTAAGAAAAGGTTTTTAAAATAAAAACAAAACCTTAACGGGGAGGTTACCTTCAGTTAAAAGTTATAACTTCCGCGCAGCGTTAGCGGCACGACGACGTTCATGTCTCCGGATGTTCCGGATACAAAATCTCTATTTTGATAAGCTTTCAGCCCTGTTTCAAAGGCTAGAGCCGTTCTCGGCGTCAATTGATATTCCATACCTGCTGTCAGGGCACCGTTAACCAGCCAATCGGCCTCGTAGAGTGTATTTACGCCGCCTGTGGTGGGAATGTCGTAATAGTTGTATACGTTGTCTTCGAAGGCATTTTCCAAGAAAAGCTGGTTTTGTTCGGTTTTAAACGTAATGTCATTGACCCGAGAAATGCCCAAGGACGCGCCGACAAATGGTGTCAGCGTACGGACATCCTGTCCTTTGTAGACTGGATTGAAATATTTTCTAGCTCCAACCTCGAGGTCATATTGCCGATGGTCACTAAAATCGGCCACAAAATTGGCGACTGGTTGATTCGGAATAAATTCTGTATTTACGACCGGTGTTCCTGTTGGCGCACCAGTAGGGTCAAGCATCTGAGTTGACGTTTCTTTTAAAAGCGTTCCGATGACCGTAGCACTGGCATCATTCGCGCCTGTTGCATGGGTAAACCCGGCATTCGCAAAGACTGTGAACTTTGGATTGACGATATACTCGACGCCACCTTTGAGACTCAGTGGGGACTGATGGATGTCCTGAAAAGACAGATCCGGCGCGTTTACGCCTTCGACCGCGCTCGTATAGGTCGTCGTAACCAATTGTGTGGGGTCTGTGGCATCAATAAATCCCTCATTGTAGAGCGATGGATCATAGAAAAGTGTAGAAGCATCAGGATTGACCAGAGTTCCGGCTACACTACGTTCTGTTCCGAAAGAGAGTGTGCCTCTTAGTTTCGGTTTACGAATTCTGGGTGCCGGTGCTGACTGACTGCTGACTTGATAGGCGCTATCTGCATGGCTTCCAAAACCGCCTGTCGCGTATGAGGATTGCCCCATATTATAAGCCTGATTCCCTGCCTGAGAACCTGCCAGCGTAACCTGCGAAGGATGGCACCCGGTTGGAACCGGCTGTACTGGAGAGAAAATAACACAAGGATTTTGCCCCCCGCGAGCTCCGATATGGCCTGGGTTCGTTCCCGCATAGGCGCCTGAATTATAGTGATAGGCCTTTCCGGGTGCGTTTCCGCTGCCCATCCAGGAACATCCCGACAATAGAACTGCCGTCATGGATATCGCTGCCAGCCTCATATATGCTCCGTAAATCACGTATAAAAATACTATGGTTAACGAAGTGATGAACTGTTTTGCTTAACAAGGCGTTTATAGCTTGAAAAAAAAGTCTTTTTTACAGGAAAATCTCAATTCACGTGAAAACACAGATTTAATTGGGACCATACACCATCACAATAGTGCTTTTACATTCTCCGGCGGGCGACCCAGCACAGCTTTATCGCCTTTTACAACGATAGGCCTTTCCATAAGTTTCGGAAAATCCACCATGGCTTTGATGAGTAATCCCTCGTCGTCGACGTTCTTTAGGCCCAGAGCCTTATAGTCCGCCTCGCCTTTTCTCAAGAGCTGTCGCGGCGATTCAAAATTCAGTTTATCGAGTAAAACTGAAATATCTGCCATCGTCAGACGGTCTTGCATATAAAGAATGATTTCTGGCTTGATATCTGCCTGCTCAATAAGCTGAAGCGTCTGCCTTGACTTGGAGCAGCGCGGATTATGATAAATTTTCATCTTTTGAAGTCCGTTGGCGTTTTGCATTTTGCTTGCCCTGGCCTGGCTTACCCTGACCGCTCTTACCTTGGCCGCCTTTAGCTTGCCCCTGCTTTCCTTGTCTCTGCTTACCCTGACCAGGTTCGCGAGCGCCTGGACGGTTCTTTTTCGCGTTCTTACCCTGTTTATTGTTCGGAACACCTTTGAGCTTGCGCCCCCGCGCCGTCGCTATATGCGCCAAACGCAATGCGAATTTGTCCGGGTCTTCATAGTATAAAGCGCTAAGGTTTTGATTGTTCGCGTCAACCAATTTGTTCAATGACATTGAGTCAGGTGGATGTTTTTTATTGCGAGCACCCACTTTACTTCCGGGCCGTTTCGCTGAAGAATTCAAGAGTTTGTTGCATCACTTGATGTGCCCCTAGCTTTGTAGACACCTTGTTTGGTAAAAATGGAAGCAAGGAGT
>JAHDEZ010000058.1 GCA_020628425.1 Hellea sp.
CGACCTATAAGGAAAACGATTATAAAGACTCGGTCAAACATTTTGAAAACGCTATTGCGGCCGGGGGATTGACGGCTGCGGATGTGACCAAATCCGAGATGATTATCGCTCAGCTTTATACCCGTCTGAAGGACTACAAAAAAGCGTTGCCGCCGGCGGAGCGCTGGTTCTCCAAAACGGCGACCAAGTCGCGCAAAGATTATGATCTGATGAATTTTCTGTATAATGCCGCCGGGCAGACGGATAAGCAATTGGCCGTCCTGCAACAGATGACCCGGCAATGGCCGCAGGAGCGGAAATTATGGGATCATCAGATCAGTGCGCTGGCCAGTCTGGATAAAAAGTTTGAAGCCTATCAGGCCTATGCCGGATTATATGACCGAGGTCTGCTGAGTAGTCGGGAGGATCTCTCAAAGCTCGTGCAATATCATGAATATTATAAACGCTATGATATTGCGGCCCGCATTCTCGAAACGGAAATGCGCAGTGGCCGCCTGGAGGGCGGGGAGACTAACCAGGCCAAGCTGGAGCAATTAAGACGTCTGGCCGGGGCAGCGCCTCAGTAATATCTGATTGAATATCCGCGAAAGACATCAGCTCATTGGTGGGTTTTTGCACCGTGGAAATATCTAAAAGATCTGTTTTTTGCATCGTGGAGAAATTTTCCACGCTGCAAATGGCGATGTTTCACGTGGATTCGGCAATTTTGACCGCAAAAGCATACTCCAAAGCGGTCTCTTTTAAGCTGTCATAGCGCCCGGTTTCACCTTGATGGCCCGCTTCCATGTTGATTTTCAGCAGGATTGGCGCTGTTCCGGTCTGGTTTTCGCGCAGCTTTGCGGCCCATTTGGCGGGCTCCCAATAGGTTACCCGTGGGTCCGTTAGCCCGCCCGTAATGAGGACGGGCGGATAGTCTGTGCGCTTGACTTGATCATAGGGCGAGTAGGCCTCGATCCGGTCATAGGCCGCCTCATCCTCCAGCGGATTACCCCATTCCGGCCATTCCGGCGGTGTTAAAGGCAGGCTCGCATCGCTCATCGTATTCAAGACATCGACAAAAGGAACCGCCGCAATGACGCCGCCCCAGAGCCCCGGATCTTGATTAAGCGCGGCCCCGACCAACAAGCCGCCCGCCGATCCGCCATGGGCAAATATACGACCGCGATCCGTATAGCCGAGTGCACAAAGGGCGCGCCCCGCATCAACAAAGTCATTAAAGGTGTTGGTTTTCTTCTCCAGCTTCCCGTCCAGATACCATTGATAGCCCTTGGCCATACCGCCTCTTATATGGGCGATGGCATAGACAAAGCCGCGATCGACCAGTGACAGGATATGGGTTCTGAAATTGGCAGGAATGGTGATCCCATATGATCCATAGCCATATAGCAGGCAGGGCGGCCGAGTGGATAAATCCAGATCAGATTTATAGACCAGCGTAACGGGCACGGTTTCGCCGTCTCTGGCGTTAATCTGCAGACGTTCCGTCTTGTAATCAGATGGGTCATGTCCGCTGGGGATTTCCTGAGTTTTACGCAAAATTCGTTCACGACTATCTAAGTGATAATCATAGATTTGAGCAGGTGTTGTCGGAGATGAGTATACGAACCGCATCCACTTGCTTTCATAGGGGTGCGAACCGGTTAGACCAAGGCCGAACGCCTCTTCATCAAAATCTATGTCATGGGACTGACCTGTCTTCATATCGACGATGATAATCCGGGGCAGGGCGTTTTCCCGAACCAGATATACCAAATGATTTTCATAGGCTTCCATGCCTAGGATCAGAGTCCCGGCACGATGAGGAATATAATTTTCCCAGAGGGCGTCTTTCCCGGCATTGACACGCCGTCTCATGATCTGAAAATCAACAGCGTCTTCGGCATTGGTCAGAATATAAAAATACCCGCCTTGCTCATGCAGACTATATTCGCGCCCGGTCAATCGGGGGGAAAAACACTCGGGGTTTTCCCGCGGTCGGTCCGCCGGGAGCAACCACAGCTCGGAGGTTGTGTGGTTATGAGCGCTTATTTCAATAAAATTCCTGGAGTCTGACTCAGAAACGGATACGAAAAATCCGGGATCGTTTTCGGCAAATTTTCTTGTCTTTTCACGACCATCATCCAAGTTTTGACAAAAAACAGCGTAAGGTCGTTGATTTTCGTCACGTTCTGTCCAGAAAATGGTCTCATTGTCCGCGGCCCAGACTATCCCACCCGTGCAGGTCGTAATGCCCGTTGATCTGCGGGTCCCTGTTGTCAAATCCAGCAGAAAAATCTCGTAATTTTCTGAGCCTTTATTGTCGAGGGCAAAGGCTATTCGTTTGTGATCGCGGCTATGAACAACACTGCCTAAGTCAAAAAAGCCTGGGTTTTCTTTCGCTAAAGCATCAGCATCGAGCAATACCTCCTCGGCCCCGGCCTTGGTTATATCCTCGTTCTCAATACGTTTTCTGGCATAAATACCGTGCTGATCACCAGGACGGTAGCGATGATAATAGGCATAGGCGCCATCAGGTGCTGGAACATCGCTGTCATCAGCTTTCAGTCGCCCCTTCATTTCTTCGAATATTTCGTTTTTGAGGGCGTCAAGCGGCGCAAGCACGGTCTGAGTATAGCTGTTTTCTGTCTCCAAATGAGCGCGTATCTCTGCGTTCAAAAGTGACGGATCACGCATGACAGCTTGCCAATTATCATCTTTGAGCCAGGCATAGTCATCGGTTCTTTTACGACCGAGTTGCTCAATTACATTCGGCTTCTTGGGTGTGTGAGGGGGTGGGGACGAGGTATCGAAATTCATATCCTCTCCATAAAGACAAAATCACGATGCGCAAGCGCAACTCAACCTCCGGCGTTTTGGTCACCCTTAGTTAACCAAGTCAAACTAATCTGAGGGCGATTTTAACCTGAGAAATTTCCATGCAAGCGCAGCCTGCCCTTGAATTGACCGAAACAACGACCGCAAAACCGCTGGAAGCGTCCGATATTCGGCGTCAGCTTGCCAAGCGGCTGGCTGATGTGATTTGTATCCCTGAGAGCCAGTTGGCACCTCAGGAAAGACACATGGCCGGTGATGTTTTGGTCGAGCTGCTCCGCGAAGCGGACGTAGAATTACGCGAAGGGGTGGCCAAGCGGCTAGTCATGCTGAACGAGGCGCCTCGGACTATTTTGGTTATCCTTGCCAAGGACGAGCTTAATGTTGCCAGACATATCCTTGAAAACAGTAAAAGCCTGACAGACTCGGATCTTATTCAGATCGCCCGGAAAGTCTCAAAGGAACATCGTATGGTGATTGCTCAAAGACGCAAAATCGCTGACGCGGTTGTAGATGTACTTGTTGAGTTTCTTGAAGAAGAGGTTGTCGAAAAAATTCTACAAAACAAAGGCGCAAACTTTAGTGAAACGGCGCTACAACGTATTTTGCGTATGAGCCGCAATCATCACAGATATGTAGAGCTGTTAATTACCCGAGATGAACTCAGACCTTCCCACGGATTGACCATGTTCTGGTGGGCGGAGCCTGAGATGCGCCGTAAGATTTTGAAACGTTTTTCCATCGCACGAGCCGTACTTCAGGATAGTTGTGCTGATCTCTATCCCAAGGCCGCTGAAAATGGATGGTCTGATCCAGCTGTGAGAAAGGCTTTGCAATTTATTGAACGCCGGCAACGTAATCGTGCTGCTATGGACCGAAGTCAGTTTGAAGGGTTGGAAGCAGCCCTGGAGGCGGCAGAAGCGGGCGGTTTATCCCGCGAAATTACGCAGGAAATTTCCTACATGGCCGGGATTAAGCCGGCAACGGGGGCTCAAATTCTAACCGATCCTTCCGGTGAAGCGATCGCTATTTTGGTTAAAGCGCCGGGGCTGAAGAGGGATTACCTCTTTAAAATCTGGAAAGCATTGAAACGTCCTTTACATGATGCTGAGGGAAATACCGCGCCTGATCTGCAACGGGCTATTTCAACATATGATGAAATTTCTACGGACAAAGCACAGACAGTTCTTCGGTATTGGAACTGGTCGCTCACATCGTCATTAAACGCGGAAGTTCTGCGTCATATTAAAGACGGCGTGATTCCGAGAGAGGAAGATCACGGTGCGGCGGCAATTACGGCGGCGCTGGTCTTTGGTTATAAACCGGAGCCAAAGGTCCGGTAATCGTCCAAATGTGACGATTTTTCCCCAATTTTCTCCCGATTTGGCTTGGCCTTAAGGGGCCTGCCCGTTAAACGTCTCGTTAATAAAAAATGCCTTTGATGGGAATGGAGGGAAAATGTTGCGCTTCGGCCTCGTGCTCGCAATTGTGCTGGCCGTATATTGGCTTGCATTATCAGGCTACTTCCATGAACCCCTCATCTTGGCATTTGGCGTGATCTCAATTCTTCTGGTGATCGGATTGTGTGTCCGGATGAAGATCATGGATGAGGAAACAGTCCCTTATCTGAGCGTGCCAAAAACATTCATTTATTTCGGTTGGCTGGGCAAAGAAATTGTCAAAGCTAATGTTCAGGTCGTGAAAGCCGTACTGAGCCCTGATTTGGAGGTCTCTCCAACCATGGTGAAAGTTCCTTCCCATCCCTACACAGAAATCGGGAAAACGATGTTTGGGAATTCAATCACGCTCACGCCGGGAACGGTTACGATTGAGATGTCGGAGGACGAAATTCTAGTCCATGCCTTACTTGAAGAAATGAGTGATCCGGACAGCTTTGCGGAAATGGCCGCCCGCTCAGCGAGGGCCGTCGGGGAGAGAAATTCCTCTGGAGGGCAAAGTTGATGGAACATTTCATGGGGTATGCGAACCTCGGTGTTGCGTTTTTTATTCTGATCAGCATGGCCATGATGCTCGGGCGCCTCTTGGCGGGGCCAACGCTTTATGACCGACTTTTAGCCGTCAATTCATTTGGGACGAAAACAGTTCTGTTCCTTTGTGTCTTTTGTTTGGTCATTGACCGCCCTGATGGCGTGGATATTGCTCTCCTTTACGCGCTGATGAATTTCATTGCGACCATCGCTGTTTTAAAGTTCTTTCGCTACCGAGCACTCGATGTTTCTTTGCTAGAGTCCCACATAACCGATAAAGAGGGGTCAGCGGAATGAGTGCGTTACTTATCATGGCTGCTGCGGATACCGCGAATGCTGCCGTTCATGCGCCGGATATTTTGACGACAATTAGAAATGTCGTGGCGATCATCTGTATGATTTCCGGTTTGTTTTTCATATTGGGCGGAACACTCGGGGTTCTCCGCTTGCCTGACTTTTTCACGAGGCTTCACGCAGCGGGTATGACGGATACTTTGGGGGCCGAATTAATCCTTTTGGGGCTGATTGTTCAAGAAGGGTTTACGCAACTCAGCCTGAAGTTTTTATTTGTGTCTTTATTCTTGTTACTGACCAGTCCAACAGCGACACATGCGGTTGCCAATGCAGCCTATCAGGCTGGACTGAAACCTTTATTAGGGCGCTATAAAGCGCCGAGCCCGTCTGAAATTGACGGAACAGCTAAGGAGGATGATCACTAATGTCCTCAACGATAATTCTAGATATCGGGTTCATGGCAATGCTTGTGGTTGTGGCATTCGCCATTGTCAGACTGAGATCCCTGTTTGCTATCGTCATGCTTCAAGGTGTTTATAGCCTCGTTTGCGCGGCTTGGTTTGTTTCGCTGGACGCCGTCGACGTGGCCTTCACCGAAGCCGCTGTCGGGGCAGGTGTTTCGACGGTTCTAATGTTAGCGGCCATGCTTTTGGCTGACCGGGAGTCCAGACCTGTTCCAATGGGCCGACAAATCGGTCCCCTATTGATTTGCGTTTTTGCGGCTTTCGCTATGTTTTACGCACTTCCAGACATGGCGACTTACGGTGATCCTTACTCTCCTGCAAACACCTATGTCGGCCATGATTATGTCGATCGTACCTATGAAGAAATCCATATTCCCAATGTCGTAACGGCTGTTTTGGGGAGTTATCGTGGCTATGACACATTTGGCGAGGCTGTTGTGATTTTCGCGGCGGGCCTTGGTGTTCTGCTTTTGCTTGGCCTCAACGGGAATGCGGGCAAGTGGCGGGCAAATCCGGAAGGGGTGCGGATCTCTGGACAAGCGGCTCCTGCTGCACGGAAGCGCCCTTTGCCAGCGGATGCACCGCAGCCCAGTCCCTCAGAACCGGAAGAGCCTAAATCCAAGTCTAAGAAATCGACGGGCAAGACAACTAAAGGAGGGAGCTCATGACCCCTCACGTTATCCTTCGGGTTATTGCCAAGTTTTTGATCCCACTGATAGCTTTATTCGCCTTTTACGTTCAGTTCCATGGTGACTTCGGACCCGGCGGCGGGTTTCAAGCCGGAGTGATCCTGGCGGCGTCCGTCATTCTATATGCACTGATATTTGGGCTGGACGCGGCTAAAAAAGCTATTCCGCCGTCCTGGGTACGGATTGGCATGACCGCGGGCGTTCTGCTTTACGGCGGAACCGGGGTCGTGACTTGGTTGATGGGCGGCGAGTTTTTGAACTATAGCTATCTCATGGCCGATGACGCCAAAGGACAGCACTATGGCATTATCGCGATCGAACTCGGTGTCTTACTGGCTGTCGCCAGTGTTATGCTGGCCATCTTTTATGCTTTCGGCTCGCGTCAACCTGATCTTTCGGATGAGGACTGGTAATGATTTCGAGCGTTTTTGAGAATTACCACTATTCAGTGGTTATTATATTAATGATGGTTGGCCTTTACGTGGTCTTTTCATCTCGTAACCTGATCAAGAAACTGGTCGGCTTATCGGTGTTTCAAACATCGGTTTTCTTGCTCTACATCACCATTGGTAAGGTGGCGGGCGGGCAACCACCGATCCTTGTCAAAAGCAAGAAGGGCGAAGGCTATGGTGGGGGTGAAGATCACTATGCTGATACGGCACTCAACCTTGTCGCCGGCGGCGACGGCAAAGTTGGGATGGCACAACACGGGACGGAGGTCCTTTATTCAAACCCTTTACCGCACGTTCTCATTCTAACAGCCATTGTCGTGGGTGTGGCAACCTTGGCGATCGGTCTGGCCTTGGTCGTGCGTATTAGAGAGGTCTACGGATCCATCGAAGAAGACGTGATCTCTGATCTGGATCACCGCTATAACCTGGAAGGGACGGCGGACTGATGGAACTTGTATCTTACATGCCTGAGTGGTTGATCACACACGGCGCCGCGCTATGCGTGGTTCTGCCGCTCCTGATGGGCGCGATAACGGCAATCCTCCCAAATGAAAGGCTTGCCTGGCTCGTCACATTGATCGTAACGGCTATCGGGACATTCACGAGTTTTATAATTCTGCTCGTCATTTTTGCCGGCGGCACTCAGCTTTATAAAATGGGAGGCTGGGATCCGCCACACGGTATTTCCTACGTTATTGATGGGCTGAATGCCCCGGTCATCTTCCTCATCAACGCGATGGGGCTGCTCACAACGATCTATGGACTAAAAAGCGTCGTTGCCGAAGTTGAACCCAAGAAACGGGCACCTTTTTACGGCGCGTTCATGCTCGGGATCGCAGGCCTGCTGGGTATGGTTGTAACGGGCGATGCGTTTAATGTGTTCGTCTTTCTCGAAGTGTCGTCTATCTCCACTTATGTTTTGGTGGCCATGGGCGCGAGTCGGGACCGACGCGCTTTGAAAGCCGCATATAATTACCTTATTCTTGGCTCTATCGGTGCGACCTTCTTCGTTATCGGTCTCGGTTATTTGTATATGGAAACCGGGACTCTGAATATGGCTGACATTGGCGGCATATTGCGGGATCTGGATGGTGGAAGCCGTGTGGCTATGGTTGCCTTTGGCTTTATTACTGTCGGCCTCGGTCTGAAGCTGGCCATGTTCCCGTTACATTTATGGCTGCCTGATGCCTATGCCAATGCGCCGAGCATGGTCACCGTATTTCTTGCTTCCACAGCTACGAAGGCGGCCCTTTATCTCATGCTGCGTTTCACCTTTACGGTCTTTGACGTTAGTTTTGATTACGTCTTCACGGTTATGACATTCGTAATTACGGGCTTAGGAGCTGCCGCCATGTTGTTGGGTTCGCTTTCCGCGATTTTCCAAACGGATGCGCGACGGACTCTAGCATACTCTTCTATTGCACAAGTTGGCTACATGCTGCTCGGTGTTGGAATGTTGACAGGCGCAGGCCTGACAGCCGGATATGTTCACCTGATCAATCATGCCGTCATTAAAGGGGCTCTTTTCTTTGCTCTAGGAGCATTCTGGTACCGCTACGGTATCACAAGGACCGAGGATTTTGCTGGTCTAGGAAAAATGATGCCTTGGACCATGGGCGCATTCACGGTAGGTGGTCTGTCCTTGATCGGGGTGCCGACAACGGCCGGGTTTATTTCAAAATGGCAATTGGCACAGGCCGCCATTGATAAGGGCTGGTTCTGGGCTGTTTTCGTGATTATGGCCAGCTCTATTCTTGCGATTTTTTACATAGGTCGCCTATTGTTGACGGCTTACTTCCAATCGCCCCCCGAAATTGATGGGGAGGTCGTTCAGAAAAATGAGGCTCCACTCGCTATGTTGATCCCAATGTGGTTCCTGGCGCTTCTATCAATCGCTATTGGCGTTCATTTTTCGGATGAAGTTGTTCAGCTGGGTTGCAACGCGGCGGACGTCCTAATACCGGGAGAATGTCGATGACTTTCGGGCCTGATATTGCATTGGCGCTTTTATTGATAATTCCGCTGATTGCGGCGGCTATTATCCCTCTGGTTGGCCGTAATAAAAATATCCGGGAAGGGGTCTCGCTGGTTGCTGCTGGGGCTCTTCTTGCAAATGTCATTTATCTGGTCGGTGTTGTTTCCAGGAGCAGGCTGGCTGATGGATCGTTAGACTATGAAAACCTGCCCCGGCTGAAAATTGCCGAATTTGCTGGCGCATTTGATATTGAGTTTGTGCTGGAACCGCTGGGCGCAATCTTTGCGGCCATTGCAAGCTCACTCTGGATTATGAATACGCTTTTTGCCATCGGCTATATGCGCGGCAATAAGGAGAAAAATCAAACGCGTTTCTTTGCTTTTGTGGCTGTCGCCATTGCGGGCGCGATGGGTATCGCTGCTTCAGGCAATCTTATCACGCTCTTTGTATTTTATGAAATTCTGACATTGTCGACATTCCCCCTTGTCACGCACAAGGGCGATGAAAAAGCCAAGCGCGGCGGCACCATCTATGCCTTGATTCTTATGGGAACATCCCTCGGACTCCTCCTGCCAGCTGTCATTGGCGTGCAGGTTTTCGCGGGGACAACGGACTTCATGGTGGGCGGCGTATTTGCCTCAAACGTCAGCAAGACGACCGTCTCGGTCCTTCTGTTTTTGTTTGCTTTTGGTATCGGCAAAGCGGCGCTCATGCCCGTGCACCCGTGGCTCCCGAATGCCATGGTCGCACCCACACCGGTGTCGGCTCTTTTGCATGCGGTTGCTGTGGTAAAAGCGGGCGTGTTTTCTATCTTAAAGGTTGTCACCTATACCTTCGGTCCCGCGCTCACCGCAAGTTCCTCTATGAGTACGATATTGGCCTGGGTGGCGGCGATATCTATTGTATTGGCTTCCGTCATTGCCATGCGACAGGATAATCTAAAGGCCAGACTGGCCTATTCGACCGTTTCGCAACTATCCTATATCACCTTCGCGGCCATGCTGGCCAGCGGAACCGCGATCATTGGCGGCGCGCTGCAGATCGTCATGCATGCATGGGGCAAGATCACACTCTTCATGTGTGCTGGTGCCATTTATACGGTGGCACACCGTACAAATATTTCCTCGTTTAATGGCCTTGGCCGGACCATGCCATTTGTGTTTGGCGCGTTTTTAATTGGAGCTCTATCGATTATCGGTGTCCCGCCCATGGGTGGATCTTGGCCCAAATTCTTTTTGATGGTTGGCGCTTTGGAAAGCGAGCTGGCTATATTGATGGGGGCTCTGATCGTATCTTCTGTGCTGAATGTTGTTTATCTCGTGCCTATCGCCGTTCGCGGTTTTATGCGTCCGCCGGACAATCCAGAAAAGGATGCTCACATTGCAGAAGAGCGTAAACAACATCCGTGGGTTATCATTCCTCCGGTTTTGACAGCGCTGGGCGCATTTTTACTCTTCTTCTTTGCCGGTGATATGGTTGACTTTGTCCGACCAATTCTTGGAGATCTGAACTAATGGCTGAACATAATACAGATCATCATGATGAACATGTCCATCCTTTTGCCCGGCGGTTTTTATGGCTGGCCGATGAAAAGATCGTCAAAGGCTTTTACCTGTTACCCGTTGTAGGTTTGGCCGTCACAATTCCTTTGGCGCTTTATTATGATTTTCCCGAGGGGAAGCTCGCGCCTTGGGACTTTTTTGCATCTTGGGGTATTATTGGTTTCTTGGCCTATACCTTTGTCGTTTTATCAGCGCGACCTTTATTCGCTTTTCTGGCCCGTGAGGAAAACTATTACGGGGAAGATGTGGTCCCCGAAGATATAGTCGAGCCCGTTGTGGAGGCACATCATCATGATTGATCTGGTGCTGTCCAATCCCGGCTTTATTGTAATCCTGGCCGGCGTATTATGTGCGCTGGTTCCAATTAGTGAAGTCCGGAAGTTCCTGGTTGCTGCGGCACCAATCGCGGCTGGATATTTGATATTCGCCATGTTCCGAGAGAACGCGCCCGATCCGACATATACGCTAATGTTTGGCGGTCAGGAATTTATCTTGAATAGGGCAGACCGGTTATCGATGATCTGGGGCTATGTCTTTTGTCTGGCCGGGGTTTTGAATGCGATTTATGCGCTTCATGAGAAATGCAGGATCACCGACAGTTCGGCCTTGATTTATATGGGCGCCGCGATTGCCGGGGTTTTTGTCGGTGACTTCTTGACACTCTTTATATTCTGGGAAATGGCCGCGATATCATCAGTCATGCTGGTGTGGAAAGGCGGTGAAAACTCATTCCCGGCGGGTGTGCGCTATCTGGCTATTCATGTTTTGTCTGGCGTCCTCTTGCTGGCGGGTGCAGTTTTATATGCGCGTTCGAATGGCATGGATTTTACCATGGGAACGCCCGGAGAATATGGCTTTTTGAGCCTGGATAAGCCCGGCGGTATTTTACTGTTCATTGCTATGGGCATTAAATGCGGCTTTCCGTTTCTGCATAACTGGATTCAAGACGCTTATCCCAAAGCCTCCATCACGGGCACGGTAATATTGTCGGCCTTCACAACCAAGCTGGCGCTCTATGCTCTTGCAAGGTGCTATGCGGGTGAATCCCTCCTGATTTATATTGGCGCAGTGATGACCTGTTTCCCGGTTTTCTTTGCCGTTATCGAAAATGATTTACGCCGTGTCTTGTCTTATTCTTTGAATAACCAGCTAGGGTTTATGGTCTGCGGGATCGGTCTTGCGTCGGGAAAATATGGTATGCTCGCGATGAACGGGGTGGCGGCTCACTTGGCTGCTGATGTGATTTTTAAAGGTCTTTTGTTCATGTCCATGGGCGCCGTCATGTACCGTACGGGTACGGCGAAGGCCAGCGACCTGGGTGGTTTGTTCCGCTCCATGCCTTATACGACGATTTTCTGTCTGATTGGGGCGGGTTCAATCGCGGCTTTCCCGCTCTTATCCGCCTTTGTGA
Organism: Hellea sp.; assembly: GCA_020628425.1. Taxonomy (GTDB): domain Bacteria; phylum Pseudomonadota; class Alphaproteobacteria; order Caulobacterales; family Maricaulaceae; genus JACOMS01. The sequence continues at coordinate 11,647 of JAHDEZ010000058.1, forward strand.
CCAAAACCATGATCCTGGCAGCGGCCATGTATACGGCCATATTACAAGACTCGATAGCTCTTTGGATTGTTTATGGCATGTTGCTCTTTGCGTCCGCCGGTGTGATGGAGCACTCAGGGATCAAAGTTCCGTTCTTTACTTTCTTTGCCCATGATAGCGGCAAGCGGGTAAAAGAGGCCCCTTGGAATATGCTGGTAGCCATGGGCCTAGCCTCGGCCTTGTGTATCTTTTTTGCCCTGCCGGGCGGTGGCTATGAGCTGCTTTATAAATTGCTCCCTCATGAAATTACCGAGAAATATTACACGGACTACAATCCTTATACAGGCAACCACATCGTCACCCAGATGCAGCTTCTATTTGCGGCCATGTTGGCCTTTGCATTGTTGAAGAAATTTGGCGTCTATCCCGATGAACGTCGCGCTGAAATTCTCGACTTCGACTGGACTTACCGCCGCCTCGGTAAAGGGATCGTCGTTTGGATTGATGCTATGTGGACACGGCTGTCTGCCAATGTGGGCGTCATACGAGGAAAGGTCATCGAGCGATCAGGACGACGTCTCTATCAAATGTTTAGCCCAGCCGGTACGTTTAGCCAATCTACGCCGAGCGGAATTGCCGCCGTGCTGACGGGATTGATGCTCGTCCTGATATTCATTGTAATTTACTTGTCTTGATATGGGTGACATGGACCGCATTGATATTTTGTATATCGCTGCGGACATTGTCACGTCTTATGTGGGGCGCAATGAAATTCCGGCTCAGGATATTCCAGAATTACTGAATACGGTCTTTCATTCTGTTCAAAACCTCGCCAACCCGGAAATTCATGAAAAAGACCGTCCGGCGCCTGCGATCCCAATAGAAGAGTCCGTGACCGATAATTTTATTTATTCGCTAGAAGATGGACAGCCCTATAAATCTTTGAAACGTCACTTGCGCACCCGTTACAACATGTCACCGGAAGATTACCGGGCGCGATGGGGATTGCCGTCAGATTACCCGATGGTCGCGCCGGCCTATGCCCGTCAGAGGTCGTCCCTGGCCAAAAAATCCGGCCTCGGGAAGGGGTAATCGGCAATTGAATCGGTTCCGTTATAAAAAACACGGTTAATAAGCTGTTAACCTTGTTTTTAACCTTTATTAACGCTTGAAGCTCGCCCTCAAATCATCCCATCCAAAATTTACGAGGGATTATTACAGGGGAGCGTCGTGCTAAGAGAGAACGCCTTTAGGCATCAAATTGTCTTACCGGAGCAACAGAGTTTCTACGATTATTGGAGGTCCAAATGCCAAGATGGACGCATTCCGAACCGGGACGATATAAATCCTGCGGATATCGTTTCCTACCTGCCTATGGTCTCTTTGACGGAAGTTCGTAATGGTCTGAACGGTCCAAGATATCAGTGTCGTTTGGCCGGCACGGGCTTCTGGGATTTATACGAAGAAGAAATTCAGGGGCGTTATCTGGACGAACTCCCGATGCAACCAACACAGAAATCCTATTGGGGCCGAATATTGGGACAGGTAACAACCAATCGTCGACCAACGGCTGGCGTGACTAAGACGGGCACACCTCTAGGCGCACATCTGGCCCAGTTCTGGATACGCTTACCACTGTCCAGCAATGGCCGGGATGTAAATCTAATCCTTGGTTATGATCATCTTGTCAAAATGTCGGATATTCCGGTGCGCCAGGAAACGCTCGCAGAGCCCATGCGGATTACGGCTTAGATCCTCGTTTCCGCTTCGGCACGTATCCGCCCTACCATAGCACGCAGACCATTAGAACGCTGAGGCGATAAATGCTCAGATAGGCCAAGGCTCTTTAAGATTGGTTCGGCTTCAAGAGCCGTAATTTGTTCGGGCGTTCGCCCGGAATATATCTGTAGAACAATCGCCACTAATCCTTTGACGATATGGGCGTCACTATCCCCTTCAAAGGTCAGAATTTTAGTGGCCTCATCAAACCGGGTCGTCAACCAGACCTGGCTGACACAGCCTTTGACTTTATTGGCGTCAACTTTGAGCGCATCCGGTAGGCCCGGGAGCTGCTTACCCATATCGATAACATGCATGTAGCGATCTTCCCAATCGGTAAGAAACTCGAAGTCCTCAAGCATTTCTTGTATGTTTCCTGGTAGATCCATAATATTCCTCGTGTCGCCCCCAGATAGAGATCATGCTGCGCCTGTGCAAGAGCCGTATACCAAGGCTGTACTTTATTTCGCCTGACGCGGGAAAGAACTGGAATTTTGTGTTAGAAACAGGGCATCTACAGAGTGAGTCTGTCTGACATAAGGATAGGTCCATATGGCCATTGAACGAAAAACCAACGGAATTCGGATCGCCAGCCTGTTTTGGTTGATCTGTTTGGCTGGTGCCTTAATAGGAGCCGCGCTCCGCACGGGTGAATTTGTATCTTTATTGCCGCTGGCCGGACTTGCCGCCATTCCTGCGACAGTAAGCCTGATATTGTCCTCCGTCATAAGGCGTGAATGGGCCCAGATCATTGTGATTTTCCTTTGGCTGTCTCTAGCAATGATGGCGTGCCTTGTTTTTGGATTTATTCCTATGGCGCTATTATTCCTCTGCGCTCCAGCAATGGCAGCTTTGTTTGAGCGCGAAAAGGTCGTCGAAGCCATGATCTTGTCTGGCTTAACGGCCGGGCTTTTATATTTCCTGGCCCAACGTGGAGAATTTGAAGGATTGAATCTTTCGGATGCGTTCCAGATTGGTTGGGGCGTGAAAACCGGCGTGGCCGCCACGATCGCTTTGTTGATCGGTTCACTTTACGCTGTGTCAGCCTCCAGATCTACAGACAATGAGATCTATACATCAAGTGAAGTGCTCGATGCAGTTCCCGGAGGTTTACTACGCCTCGGACCTGATAACCGGGTCAAGATGGCGACGGAAGTGGCACTCGCGCAGCTCAATCTAAATGGCGCTACGATTGGAACGAACGCAGAGGATATTTTCGGTGATCCGGACCGGCGTGATGAACTCGTACATATTGTCGAAAAAGCCCGCGCAACCGACCGTAAGGTTTCACGCAAATTCCGCTTGATGAAAGAGGGAGGATATTCAAGTGCTGAGATCACGGCTGGACCACTGAAAGACGGAGATATTTTGCTCCATATTTATGACAGCACACGGCATGAGGCTCGGGTGAACTCACTGCATCAAGCTTACTCAGCGGCGCAAAAAGACGCCGATAGCAAGTCATTATTTTTTGCCGGGGTAAGTCATGAACTCCGGACGCCGCTCAATGCTATCATTGGGTTTTCAGACATGATGCGCTCTCGTCTATTTGGCCCCCTCCCAAATAAATATGCGGAATATGCCGATTTGATACATGACAGCGGACAACATATGCTTGACCTGATTGGCGATGTCTTGGATTTGTCGAAAGTTGAAGCGGGTAAGTATGAACTGGCCTATCAGAGTTTTGATGCGGCTGATGTCATCAGAAGCTCAGCTAAAATGCTCCGTCCTGCCGCCGATAGTGCGGAAATTAGAATGGACGTTGAGATCAAAGGAAGTCATGGGGAATTATTGGTCGAAGCAGACCGCAAAGCCATGCGTCAGGTTTTATTAAATCTTTTGTCAAATGCCATAAAATTTACGCCGAAAGGCGGTCGGGTATTGGTTCGCGGAGATTTCGAGGACAGTTTTTTGCGCCTGGGTGTTGTCGACAATGGAGCAGGTATGACCTCCGAAGAAATACAAACGATTGATCAGCCTTATGTGCAATCAGAGTCCGGAATGATTAGCGAAGCCAGAGGCAGCGGCCTTGGCCTGTCGTTAGTCAAATCTCTCGCGGAACTCCACAATGGCAAACTTGAGCTATCGAGCCAGAAAGGTATTGGAACGACGGCTGAGGTTTATATTCCGCGACGTCGAGCCTAATTACCTAATAGTCATTTCTGCGCGATGGCTGGGCGAGACCCAGAAGTAGTAACAGGAATATCAAGGCGACAGCGAAGACAAGTAGGTTGGCTTGACGCTTGTCGTCATTTGTACCCGGCGTTCCCAGCAACCCATCCATCTTTTGGCTCATCCACTTGGACGCTGATGCGAAAGGGCCTGGGGTCTTGGTTTCAGTCGTCTGGTTCTTGAATTGATATTGAGGCGTAACAGGTTTTACGGCGACCGGGATTGATTTGCTGATGTCTGTCAATCCGCGCAGAGATCCGCCAAATTTATACTGCTCACCGACAATCCTGGGGAGACTGGGTGTCGAAGGCAACGTATTCGACCCGCGAGTTGCGGGTTGATTGAAAATGTCCACACGTGGTGATAAAACTGGAGCTGTCGAACTGCTTGAAGCTGCTATTTTTTCGGGAACTGGTAGCGGAGCAAGCTTTTTCTCATGACTTTCAATAACCAAAGGCGCCGGGATCGTCACAGAACCCTGATCGAGTCTCGGAGCAAACAGCTTCTCGCTCACCGTTTGAACGCCATACAGGCTATTATCGTAAAGTGCTTTCGCTTGATAAGCAGCGATCGCAATATTGTCTTGCACAATGGACATATCAATTTTTGGAAGATTAAAATCAGGCAAAGAGATATCCTCCAGCGCAAATCCAAAGCGTGTATTCTTGGGCGATGTTGTTTCCGAAATAGTCTCAGTTGAAATCCCTTGAATGCTGGTTTCTTGTGGCGCTTTGTCAGATTTTAGGTCAGTTTTATCAAATGCCGTTTTGACCATTTGCACCTGACTCTTATTCCAACGTGCTACGCTGCCCTGTAATTGATTCCAGTGATCTGTTTTCACAATTTGGTCGATCGCTCTGGCGAAATTCTGACCTCGAGAGGCTGTGATATAGCCTTTCATCTGATTTTCTTTACCGGGGTAAACCGCTATCACGCCTCCCCGCACACTGTTTCGAACAGATAAGAGGGAGATTGGAGTTTGAGCCGCCGAAGCGGTTTGAATAACCCGTGGACTGTTTGAACGCCCCTCTATGACCGAGGCCAATTCTTTTGGCGCGTCTTTATCTATTCTCGGACCAATGAAAAGGGTATTTGTGTAAGACCCTGAAGGTAAGTCTGATACGTATGAAAACTTACTATTCGTCCAACCCGATCCATAGGATTTCCCCAATTGAGCGAAAGCTCGAAGAGATGCGGCCAGGTCTGATTTCGTGTTCGTCGCAAAAACAATATGACTACCCGTCCCGGCATTTTTCGAAAAGGGATACCCCGATGCAGCCAGTCGCGTCAGATCGCCTGAATAACCGAGATTATCATTTTTAACGGTCAAACGTGACCGTGCAGCCACGGAGAACCCTGATGGTTTTGTTTCCGGCGAACATGATGTGTTATTTGTCTTAGGGCTTAATGACGGGCTGATAGTGAGTTTATTGCCCGTCCCAACAAACAATCCGGATGGGATGTTGAAACGGGATCTGGTCCGTGTCGAAC